>NZ_JAGOGJ010000152.1 GCF_017996735.1 Niveispirillum sp. | reverse complement strand
TGGCTGCCCGCCGGCCACCCATTGCCGCGCCAGATGACGCGCCGGCTCGATGAAGATGCGGTCGCCGACGATCTTCCAGGTGGTCAGCAGCGGCGTCGGGCTGGCATAAGCCTCGCGCGCCGCCGCCTCGCTGGCGCCGAAGCCCTTCAGCAGCGTTTCCGTATCACCGATGGGAAAACCATCCAGGCCGGTGGCGCCGATCATCATCGGCATACGTTGCCCCCTGCCCGCCGCCACGGCCTTGGCCGGTTCCTCCACCAGGAACTTTCCGTCCATCATCGGGCCGGCATAATGGTCGACGCCCGCCCCCATGATGGACCGCATGTCCAGCCCATCAACGATGCGATCGGCCGGCAGGGCACGGAGCGCCGCCAGACCGGCGGCCCCGTCATCCTGCACCCCGGCCTTGCGGGCAAAATTCACCCCGCGCTTTTCCGCATCGGCCAGCGGGATCAGGCCCAGGCCGGTGGACCGGCCCCCACCCGACATGATGATGGCCTTGTCGAACAGGCCTTTGGCGGCGGGCGCCGTCAGCAGCGCATGTACAGACCGGCCGCCGGCGCTTTCCCCGAACAAGGTGACATTGGCCGGATCGCCGCCAAAGGCGGCGATGTTGCGGCGGACCCATTTCAGGGCCGCCACCTGATCCATGAAGCCGAAATTGCCGGTCGGCGCCGCCCCCGCCTCTGCCGACAGGGCGGGATGGGCGAAGAAGCCGAAACGGCCCAGGCGGTAATTCAGGCTGACCAGCACCACACCCGACCGGGCAAAGGCCGAGCCGTCATACACCGTGGGCGACGACCCGCCATTGACGAAGCCGCCGCCATGGATCCAGACCATGACTGGTCGCTTTGCCCCCGCCTGCGGCTTGGGTGCCCAGACATTGACATACAGGCAATCCTCCCCCATCGGTCCGCCCAGCGGGGCTGCATCGCCGGGGAACGGGTTCTGAAGACAGTCCAGACCATAGGTGTCGGCCTTGCGCACCCCCTGCCATGGCGTCACGGCTGCCGGCGGGCGCCAGCGCAAATTGCCCACCGGGGCGGCAGCATAGGGAATGCCCTTGAAGGCGGTGATATCGCCATCTGCCACCCCTTCCACCTCGCCGCCGTCGATTGTGACGGGATCGGCGGCGGCGGCAGGGGCCAGCAGCAGCAACAGGGCAACGAACAGGTGACGCATCGTCATCTCCCGATCAACGGCCAAAGCCGATGGGATAGGCCGGATTGACACTGTCATGCGGCAGCGCCGGCGATTGTGCCCGTACGGCGGACATGTCGGACGGGATCTCAAAGGGCAGCTTGCCCTTCGGCGGCGTAACGCCGCGCAGGGCGTCGAACAGGGCCGCATCGCTGATCCCGAAGGAGGCCAGCAGCAATGAAGCGTGCGGCCGCACCACCGAAAGGATGGCCGGCCGGTCCATGTCCACCGCCAGGATGACGGGACCGGCGGCGGCGGCCTGCTTCACGATGGCAAGACCGGCATTGTCGGACTTGAAATCCAGGTCACCCTCATGCTGACGCGAGCCGAAGAAATGGCCGGGATGCAGTTTCTGATGCGGGGTGGAGAGGCGGATCAGGCTGATATCCGCCTTGTTGGCACTGTCGACCAGGGTGAAACCCGCCGCCTGCGCCGCCGCCGGATCGACGCCATGCAGAAACAGGCGCTTGCCCTTATCCGGCAGGGCGATGGCACCCAGCTTGTTCTCCAGCACGACCAGCGACCGCGCCTGCGCCGCACGCCCGGCGGCCATCTTGTCCGCCGAACCGACGATGGTCGCGGCACGGGTGGCATCGACGAACGGGTTCTCGAACAGGCCCAGGCGGATTTTCAGGGCCAGGACACGGCCTACCGCTTCGTCCAGGCGCGCTTCCGGCAACAGTTTCTGTTCCACCGCCTCACGCAGGGCCGAACCGTCATCGACGCCGCCGAACTGATCGATACCGGCCAGCATGCCCTTGGCGAAGCGCTGCGGCTTGGTCAGATCCTCCACGCCCCAGGGCATGGCGATATCCTTGGGGCCCTGCGGCGGATTACCGGTGCGACAGCTCTCGTTGCAGTCATAGGTGATGGCCCAGTCGGACAGGACCAGCCCCTGGAACCTGTGCGTGCCGCGCAGCAGATCGGTCAGCAATTCCCGCGAATAGCCGCCGCCCACCGGTTCCACTACCTTGCCGTTCAGCACCAGACCCTTCTGGATCGTATAGGTGGGCATGATCCCGGTGGCCCCGGCCTCGAACGCGCCCTGAAAGGCCGCGACATGCCGGTCGAAACCACCCTTGGTGAAGTCGGTGAAGCGGCCATAGTAATTATGCCCGTCATAACCCTCGATGGCGGCGCCATAGCCGACCCAGTGCTTGACCACCGTGGCGACACCGGCGGTCGACAAGCCGGCATCCGCCCCCTGCATGCCCTGCACATAGGCCTTGACCTGGGCCGACACGCGGGCCGGGTCCTCCCCGAAGGTACCATTCAGGCGGGACCAGCGGGGTTCGGTGCCCAGATCCGCCTGGGGCGACAGGGCCATGGTGATGCCGACGGCCCGGTACTCATCGCGCACCATAGCGGCGAAGGTCCGGGTCAGGGCCGGATCATCGATGGAACCCAGCCCCAAGGTTTCCGGCCATTGCGAAAAACCCGTGGTCGTGACGCTGGCGCCCGCCGTCACCTGGAAATGGCTGCGCGGGTCGGTGGAGATCATCACGGGAATGCCCAGCCGGCCACTGGCCGCGATCTCCTGCAACCGGTTGTTCTCGGTCGCAAATTCCACGGGCTTCACGGCCATGCGGGTGATCATGGAGGTGACGTGCCGGTCCAGGATCATGGCGCGCGCCGGCTCCAGATCATAGGCCGGCCCCGGCGACATCATGCCCCCCTGTACGGGGGCGGTGCCATGCACCGCCTCCCCCGCCTTCTCCGCCAAGGTCATGCGTGCTACCAGATCGGCGGCACGCGCCTCCGGCGACAGGCGCCAATCCTCATAGGGGTTCAGTTTGCCGTCGCGGTTCAGGTCGCGGAAACTCAAGCCATCGGCCTTCACCTGCGGCTGACCGGCGGGCAGGGCCGGCTGTGGCGGTGCGGCGACACTGCTGCCGGTGGTCAGCAGCAATGCCGCCAGGGACGCCAGACCGGCCGTGGTTCTGTTCAACATATCCGCCCCCTTACGGCTTCAGCGTGCGCTGGCTGACGCGGGCCTTGCCCGACAGCACCGTCTGTGCGGCGGACGGGCCGACGGCAACGTCGTAATCACCGCCATCGATGCGCCATTGCCGCCCGGCCTCATCGAAATGGGCCAACAGGCGTGGGTCGGCCTTTACCGTGACGGTCCGGCGCTCACCGGGCTTCAGGTCGATCTTTTCAAAGCCGATCAGGCGGCGCAGCTTCTTGCCGGCGGCACCGGCCAGATAGATCTGCGGTGCATCCTTGCCCTGCAACGTGCCGGTATTGGTCACTTCAAAGCTGACGGTCAGCGTCTCGCCGCCCTTCACCCGCAGCTTGTCATAGGTGAAGGTCGTATAGGACAGGCCATGACCGAATGGGAACAGCGGCTTCATGCCCTTTGCCGCAAAACGGCGGTAACCCACGTCCGAACCCTCCTCATACACCACATCGAATTGCTGCTTTTCCGGCAGGCCCCAGCCCGGCAGGGTCGGGCGCGGATACTGGTCCAGGCTGGCCGGGAAGGTGACGGGCAGACGCCCGGACGGATTGACCTTGCCGGTCAGGACATCGGCAATGGCCTCGCCCCCCTTCTGCCCGCTGTACCAGGCGGAAACGACACCACCCACCTTGTCCAGCCAGGGCATCAGCACGGGACCGCCCGTCTGCAACACCACGATGCTGTTGGGATTGGCGGCGGCTACCGCTTCGATCAACTGGTCCTGCCCCTGCGGCAGGGACAGGTCGTAGGCATCCAGACCCTCGGACATCCACTGGTTGGCGAAGATGATGACGACGTCGGCGTCCTTGGCCAGGGCGGCAGCGGCAGCCGGGTAACGACCATCATTGAAGCTGACCGTAGCGCTGGGCAGTGCCGCGCGCAGGGCCTTCAAGGGAGAGGAATTGTGGAACGCCTGACGCAGCCAGGCGGCCATGAACCCTTCCCCACCCACGGGGATGACGGTCGGGTTGCCGCCATGGCTGGTGACCTGCGACGAACCCGCGCCCGACAGAACGCCGCTATCGGCATGACCGCCAATGACCGCCACCTTCTTCACGCCCGCCGCCAGGGGTAGGATGCCCTTGTTGGCCAGCAGCACGATGCCTTCATCGGCCACCTGCTTTGCGACGGCTTCATGGGCGGCGATATCGATGGCAGGAGCCGGTTTCGCCTCGAACAGGCCGGCGGCGAACATGGAGCGCAGGATACGCCGCGACATGTCGGACAGGCGTGCCTCCGGAATGCTGCCAGCGGCGACCGCCTGTTTCAGCGGTTCGCCGAACCAGACCTGATCATCCAACTGTTCGCCCGACTGCTGATCCAGGCCCTTGGCGGCATAGTCGGTGGCGTGTACCGCGCCCCAGTCCGACATGACCCAGCCCTTGTAGCCCCAATCGCCCTTCAGCACCTTGTTCAGCAAATGATCGCTGCCGCAGGAATAATCGCCATTCACCAGATTGTAGGCGCACATCACAGAGCCGGGCTGCCCCTTCTCGATGGCGATCTGGAAGGCCAGCAGGTCGCTTTCGCGATGCGCCGCCTCCCCGATGATGGAGTTAGCCCAGTGACGGTTGGTTTCCTGGCCGTTCAGGCTGAAATGCTTGACGGTCGAAACGATGTTCTGTGACTGGATGCCCCGGATGCTTTCGCCGGCCAGGGTACCAGCCAGCAACGGGTCTTCCCCCAGATATTCAAAATTGCGGCCGTTGCGCGGGTCACGAGCCAGATTGGCACCACCGGCCAACAGGACATTGAAACCCTTGGCCAGCGCCTCCTTCGCGATCATCGCGCCGCCATCATGGGCCAGCTTGGGATTGAAGCTGGCAGCCAGTGCCAGGCCGGATGGCAGGGCCGTGGCCGTGTCACCGGGGCGGATGCCCATCGGGTTGGTGACGCCCAGGCTGGCATCGGTTTCCTTCAGCGCCGGAATGCCCAGGCGCGGCACACCGGGAATATAGCCGGCGCCACCGATGGCGCCTTCCGGCAACCGCTCGATCTTGAAGGGCAATGCCATGGGCCCGTGCAGCAGGCCGATGCGCTCATCCGGCGTCAGCTCCGCATCCAGCAGCTTTGCCCGTTCATCGGGCGACAGCGTCGGGTCCCGCCAGTCCTTGGCCTCTGCCATGCGGATGCCGGTAGCAAGCGCCGTCACACAGAGGCCGGCGGCAAGGCCGCCCTTGATCAAGCGGTGGATATTCATCAATGCCTCCAGATTGGTTTTTTAAAAAAATGGCGCGGGGGACCCGTTTCGGGTGGGAAGGAAGGGGTGCACCAGAAGCCCCCCGCGCCGGAGGGAGATCAGAAATCGATCGACAGACGCACGCCGTAGGTACGCGGCGGCGCGTAGAAATCACCATTGCCGTTGGAGGCCAGACCGGCCGTGGCATTGGGGCTGGACGTCGTGCGGACGTCGTCATTCTCCAGATTGCGGGCAAATGCCATGACGCTCCACGCACCCTCTGCCGGCTTATAGGTCAGCGTCAGGTCGGTGCGGGTGAAGTCATCCTGCTTATTCTCCAGGAATCCATGATATTCCAGATACTTGGAGGACTCGTAATGGGTCTGGACCCGGGCCGTCAGGCTGGCTCCATCCGCCAGGGCGAATTCATGCTGGTAGCCCAGATTGATGGACCATTCTGGCGTGCGCGCCATCTGGCAGCCGGAGAAATCGGCCGGACGCGGCGCCGGTGCCGCATAGTTCGCGCTGTAGCAGCGGGAAATGTTGGCATTGGCGGCATTGTTGGAGAAGGCATCGCCGCGCGGCAGCAGGAACTTCTTGTACCGGGCATGCAGCCAGGACAGGCTGGCATCGATCCGGTCGGCTTCGGTCAGCAGATAATCGGTTTCCAGTTCCAGACCATAGATTTCCGCCTTGTCGGCGTTCAGGGTCACGGTCGCATCCTGACCGGCGATGGTGCCGATGGCCGAAATCTGGAAATCCTGATAATCGTAGTAGAAGGCCGATGCGTTCAATTGCAGCCGGTTGTCCAGCAACCGGTTCTTCACGCCCAATTCATAGGACGTGATGGTTTCCGGCTTGTAATCGTTCGGCTCCACCCCGTCGAAATAGCCGCCGGCCTTGTAGCCTGTGGCGACATTGGCATAGAGCATGCTGGCTTCGGCCAGATCGTAATCGACACCGGCGCGCCAGTTGACGCGATCCCAGGTATTGTCTGACACGTTCAGCGTCACCGTGCTGGTGATATCGCCGGCATTGTTGGTGAAGAAGGTGCCGCCATTGCGGCCCTTGCGGTCCTTGGTATAGCGCAGGCCACCCGTGAAGCGCAGTTCGTCGGTCGCCGACCATGTCATCTGGCTGAAGACCGCCTTGGTGGAGGCAAAGACGTCCGGCTGAATGAAGCTCAGATAGCGGTTGTCGGCCAGGAAGATACGGAAATCGACGTCATTGTCTTCCTTGAAATAATAGGCGCCGATCACCCATTTCAGGCTGTCGGTTTCCCCGCCCAGACGCAGTTCATGCGACCATGTCTCATCAAGCCCCTTGAAATAGTTGGGGGCATGGGTGGCCGGGTTTTCGCCCACACGGTCATCCTTGGCGGAATTGAAGCCGACCAGATAGGTCAGTTCGGCGAAGTCCAGGTCGTAATTGATCTCCGTCCCGGCACTCCAATAGGTATTGTCGCGATAGGTGTTGACGCGCGACAGGATGGTGCGCGGATCGCCCGTCTCCATGGGATAGGCGACGTCGCCGCCATTATTGCCGCCACGGGCCAGCCAGTCGGCGCGCAGGTTGATGGACAGTCTCTCCGCCGGCGTCCACAGCGCCTGGATGCGGGCCGACTTGTCGTCCTGACTGTCCTTGTCATTGCCGGCAACGGGACCCGGCGTGATCGACTTCTGATAGCCGTCATGGCGCGTGGTCTGGAAACCGGCGCGCACGGCGAACGTATCGCCCAGCGGCACGTTCAACACGCCGCTGGTGGTCAGCGCGTCGTAATTGCCGAACTCCACCGCAGCGGAGCCTTCAAGCTGCTGGGTCGGCTTCTTGGTGATGACATTGATGGCGCCGGCTGTGGCGTTGCGGCCATAAAGCGTGCCCTGCGGCCCGCGCAGAACCTCCACCCGGTCGATGTCATAGAACAGCGCGCCGGTGGCCGTGGCGCGGGCGATGTAGATGCCGTCGATATGATAGGCGACGGCGGGATCACCCACCTCTGTCACGTTGGTGCTGCCGATGCCGCGCATGAAAATCTGCGACGCGCCGCCACCGGTATTGGTGATCTGCAGGCTGGGCACCGTCGCCGACAGGTCAACGACGCTCTTCACGCCCGCACTCTCCAGGCCTTCGCCGGTGATGGCGGAAACCGCCAGCGGTGTCTCCTGAAGGTTTTCCGCACGGCGCTGTGCCGTGACGACGATCTCGTCAAGCTGCAGGGCGTTTTCGGCCGTCTGGGCAAAGGCCGTCAAACAGGGCGCCATGGCAACGATGGCGGCACCAAACATCAAAGAGGATTTGCGCATAAGGTCCACTCCCTTTTCGTCTTTTGATCGTTATGGGAAGCGAGCAAGAGCATCCGACGCCCGTCAGGCGACGGCCGGCCGTTTCCGCCACGGAAAATCCGCGCGGATGGATGAAGGCAAGGGCCGGCCGCTGACGCGCAAAGGCGTCAGGTGGCGGTGATGGTGCGTGCGGATAGGTTCATTCTCATCCCCCTGAAAACCGTCCCCTTATGGGGCTCTCGCTCGCGGTCGGCTTTTTGGGACAACGTTGTCCCCGCCGATCCGAAAATAACCGGTCTCTCTCTTCCGGTCGACAAATCTGGTACCATTGATAACTATCTTGTCGCAAGTAAAAAATGTCCAACGTTGTCCCTTCTGTTGCCCGCCCCTTAGTGATGGGGTAAAAACCAGCATCAGCAAGGATTTAGCCGGAGTTCCCCCTTCCGTGAGCAAGCCCACCATCCATGACGTGGCCCGCGTCGCCGGCGTGTCGATCAAGACCGTGTCGCGTGTACTGAACGGGGAACCCAAGGCCAGCGCCGCAACGCGGGAACGGGTCAAGGCTGCCGTGGCATCGCTGGATTATTCACCCAACCTGTCGGCCCGCAGCCTGTCGGCGTCCCGTAACTTCATGATGGCCTTTGTGTTCGCCACCTTTCCGGAAATGCCCAATGTGTCCCTGCAGAACGAATATATTGCGGGTCTGCAGGTGGGGGCGGTGACGGCGGCGCGGGCAGCCGGTTTCCACCTGCTGGTCGAACCGCTGGAGATGACGGATACCGACTTTGCCGAACGGGCAGCGCGCATCATCGCCATGCCAGCCGTGGATGGCTTCGTCATCATGCCCGGCCTTGCCGACGACCCGCGCCTGTTGCGGGTGCTGACCGAGCGGCCTGGCCATTACGTGCGGGTCAGCCCGGGCGTCGAACTGCCGGAATTGCCCGCCATGGTGCGTATCGATGATTACCGGGCCAGCGCCGACATGACACGGCACCTTCTGGACCTGGGGCACCGCCGCATCGGCTTCATCGGGGGCCGCCCCAATTTCGGCTCGGCGGAACTGCGCCTGCAGGCCTTCCGTGATGTGATGACGGCTGCTGGCGCCTTCGATCCTGCCCTGGTGCGCAACGGCGATTATACGCGGGAATCGGGCCGGATTGCGGGTGGCGAATTGCTGGCGCTGGACCGCCGCCCCACCGCCATCTTCGCCGCCAATGACAGCATGGCCATCGGCGTGATGGCCCTGGCCCAGCAGCAGGGATTGCGGGTACCGACCGATCTGTCGGTGGCGGGCATCGATGATATCAGCATGGCCTCGGCCATCTGGCCGGCACTGACCACGGTCCGCCAGCCGATCATCGCCATGGGCGCGGCGGCGGCTTCCTACATCGTGGCGGCCAGCCGGTCGGACAGTTCGCCCCCTACCCTGCCCTTTTTCCCCCACGAACTGGTCGTGCGGGACAGCACGGTCCCGCCACTGCACCCCTGAACCCCGTCTTCGGACAAACACGCGAGGCAGGCAGAAATCATGGATGTGACGATCAGCGATGTGGCGGAATATGCAGGCGTGTCGATCCGCACGGTCTCCCGCGTCCTGAACCGGTCGCCCAAGGTGAATGCCCAGACGCGGGAACAGGTGGAAGCCGCGATAAAGACGCTGGGATTCCGCCCCAGCGCGCGGGCACGCGGATTGGCGACGGGCCAGTCCTTTCTGATCGGTATGGTTCATAACGACCGCAATGCCCTGGTGCTGGATGAGGTGCAGCGGGGCATGGTGCGGGAGGCCACGCGGCGCGGGTACGAGATTGTCATTCACCCGACCCACACCCCCACGGAGGGGGCGGTGGACGATGTGCTGGAATTCATCAACCGGTCGCGGGTGGACGGTCTGGTCGTGCTTTCGCCGGTATCTACCATTGACGGGCTCCCCCAGGCGTTGGCAGCGGCGGGTGTGCCAGCGGTGGCGCTGTCCCCGACCGCCTTGAGTGGCTATACCGGCCTGGTCATTTTTGATGAACGGGCAGCGGCGGCCGACGTGGCGCGCCATCTGGTCGCGTTGGGGCACACGCGCATCGCACTGGTTTCCGGCCCGGCCACGGCCCATTCCGCCCGCGAGCGCCGAACCGGATTCATTTCCGCCCTGCTTGAACGGGGCTGCACCCTGTTGGGGGAGGAAGAGGGTGATTACGGTTTCAATTCCGGCGCCCTCGCCGCTGCGCGACTGCTGAACCTGAACCCGCGCCCAACCGCGATTTTTGCCGCCAATGACGTGATGGCCGCTGGCGTGCTGAAGGCGGCGGCGGCACGGGGCATCGCCGTGCCACGGGACCTGTCGGTCGTGGGTTTCGATGGCAGCATCCTGGCCGAGATGCTGACCCCCTCATTGACCACGGTTCATCGCCCCATGGGGGACATGGCACAATTGGCCACTGTCTGGCTGATCAATATGGCCGAGCGCGGTGAAGCACCGGTTCAGCCGGTGTTTCACCAGCACCTGACCCTGGTGCCCGGAGCCTCCAGCGCGGCAGCACCGTCAGGGGCGTGAATCCTGTGCGATGACCATGGCGCCCAGCACGCCCGCCCGGTTTTCCAGGGCCGGGGGTAGGATGAAATCGCCCCGCAGAGCGGGATGATCCAGATACCCGGCCAGATGCGTCCGCATCGCCTGTTCCGCCGCCTGTCGCACGCCGGACCGCTGCCCGACACCACCGCCCAGGATGATGCGCCGGGGTGAGGTGACCAGCAGCAGGCTGGCGCAGAGCTGGCCGATATAGTCCCCGACCAGCGGCCAGACGGGATGATCCTCGTCCAACTCCTCCGCCGGGCGCCCCACACGGGCGGCGATGGCCGGGCCGCAGGCCAGACCTTCCAGGCAATCGCCATGGAAGGGGCAATGACCGGCAAACGGGTCCTTCACGGGATCACGGCGGACCAGCAGGTGACCGGCCTCCGGATGCAGCAGCCCATGCACGGGCGCGCCATTCACCACCAGCCCGACGCCGATGCCCGTACCGACCGTGATATAGGCGAAGTCGCGCAGTCCCTGTGCGGCACCCCAGCGTCCCTCCCCCAGGGCGGCGCCATTGACGTCGGTATCAAGATGGACCGGCACCCCGAAACGGGCGGCCAGCGGCTCCACCAGCTTTGTCTGCGACCAGCCGGGCTTGGGCGTGTTGGTGATGCGCAGGCCGCCGGGATCGGCCGGGTCCAGACAGAGCGGGCCGAAACTGGCGATGCCGATGGCGTCGAAGGGCATCAACCCGTCCAACGTCGCGATGATGCCGGCCATGGTGGTGGCGGGATCGGTGGTGGGAATACGGACGGGGTCGGTCAGGTCATGCGGGCCGCTTCCGGCCGCCACGACAACCTTGGTCCCACCCAGTTCGATGCAGGCGACGCGCATATCCTACCCGTCCTTCTTCACCAGCCAGCGCAGGCCCCAGGGGGCCAGCGCCACAGACTGCGCCGTGACGTCCGTGCCGTCCAGCAGGTCGTACCAGATCCCGCCGCCCAACGCCGCGCCGAGGTCGGCTATCATCGCCTGGTCCTTGAACCAGCCCAGACAGACAAGCCGCTCTCCAGCCCCCTTCGAACGCTCGAAGACCAGCAGGCCGGGATCGGGCGATGGCAGCGGCCGGGCCGGGTTGGCGGCGTGCAGCGCGGGGTGATCCCGGCGCAAGCCGGCAAACCGGGCAATCGCGGCATGGATGCTCCCTTCCGGCCGGGTCCAGTCCATGCGCGGCCGGTGCAGCCAGCGGCCATCATCATGGTCGGACTCCGATGCATAATCAGGATCATTGGTCAGCGCCCGCTCATCCCCCATATAGATGGCGGGAATGCCATCCAGGGCGAAGGTGACGCCATAGAGCAGCCGCAGCCGCGCCAGCGCCGCGTCATTGTCGGCCCCGTCGCGCATCCCGGCCAGCGATGCGGCCATGCCGTTGGTCGAGCGCACGGCCCCCGGCTCTGCCTGGAAAGCCTGGCCGTCGGCGAACGAGCCGGGCACGGCGCCGGCATAGAAATCGGAGATCCAGGCCAGGGTCTCGTCAGGGATCACGCCCTTCAGCGCCCCCCAGATGATATCGTCATGGCAGCGGACATAGGTCAGCCACCCCGCCCCCGGCGGCTTGGCCAGCGCCTGGGTCAGACAGGTCGATAGCGGCCGCGTGTCCCCCGTGGCCAGCGCGGCCCACAGCGCCGTCATGGCGGTGTTGTTGTAGGCCAGATGACATTCCGGCCTGTCGGCATCGCCCAGAAACGGCAGCACCTCCGCCAGCCCGACAATCGCTTCTGCCTTCAATGCCACGGCCGGGGCCGCGATCGCCAGGGCAGCACGCCAGGCCCGCACCACCTGATGCGTCTCTGGCAACCCCCGGCAATCGGTGCCGGCGCGTTTCCACAGGAAGGGTGCGCTGTCCAGACGAAACACTTCCGCCCCCTGGTTGGCCAGGTACAGCAGCACATCCATCATCTCGATAAAGACGGCGGGATTGGCGTAGTTCAGATCCCACTGGAACGGATAGAAGGTGGTCCAGACATGCCCGCCCATTTCCGGCACAAGGGTGAAATTGCCGGGCGCCGTCTGCGGGAACACCTGTCCCAGATGCGCCTCCAGCGCCGCCACCTGCCCGGCACTTTCCACGACATGATAGAAGTCGCGGAACCGGGTATCGCCCGCCTTGGCCGCCACGGCCCATTCATGGCTGTCGGCCGTATGGTTGCAGACGATATCCAGGCACAGGCTGATCCCGCGCGCCCGCAGGTCGGACGCCAGCGCGCGCAGATCATCGATGGTACCCAGTTTGGGATCGACCTGCCGGAAATCGGCTACGGCAAAGCCGCCATCGCTGTCGCCCTCCCGCGGTTTCAGCAGGGGCAGCGGATGAAAATAGGTAACGCCCAGGCACGACAACGCGTCCAGCCGGGCGCGCGTGCCGGCCAGCGTGCCGCCGAACCGGTCGATATAGGTGCAATACCCCACCATTTCCGGCCGCTGGAACCAGTCGGGCGCCATTTCCCGCGCCACGTCCAGGTCGCACAGGTCCGACGGACGGGCCATGGCGGCGGACAGAAGACGGGTCGCCAGATCCCGCTCCCACGACCCCTCGCCATAAAGCGGGCGAAGCGCGTCCAGCACCCGCTGCCAATGCCGCCCGATCCGCGCCGACAGCCGGCGGGACAGGACGCTATCGTCGGGAAGGGCCAGAGGAAAGGCAGACATGGGAAAAACCTGCTCAGCAATGCCGTTGGACGGCTGAAAAGAAAACCCGGCCGGGGTCCGGAAGGAAGGAGAGGGGGAGGCCCCCGGCCGGGAGTGCCACGTCAGAAGCTGTATTTCAGCGTGGCAGTGCTGGAACGCCCGTTGATGGACCGGGCGCGAATGATATTGTCCATGCCGCTGACGATGGAGCCTTCCTCGGATTCCGTCAGGCCCTTGGCATTGAACAGGTTGTTGACGTTCAGGGACAGCGACAGCCCGTCGGTGATGGCGGCATCGGCGAACAGGTTCACCTGCGCATAACCGGGCATCACCAGCAGATTGTCATCCTGTGCATAGGATTTGGTGGTGCCGATGATGTTGGCGCCCAGCGTATAGCCTTCATAGCTGTAGGACGGGGTAAGCTGATAGACCAGCTTGGCCTGACGGCGGGGCGTGTTGCCCTTCACCGCCGGGGTCAGCGCGTCCTTGGAAATCTCCGCATCCGTCCAGGTGGCCCCACCGGTCAGCAGGAAACCCTCATAGCGGTAGCTGGCTTCCAGTTCGATACCCTTGGCGGTATAGGTCCGGTCAAAGAAGCGCTGGCTGGTCGCCTCGAAATTCTGCTCCTGCGTCTTGGCATAGAAGGCGGTGGCGAACAGGCTGACCCCATCCCCGCGCCATTTCAGGCCGGCTTCGTACTGGTCGACCATATCGACCGCATCCTGCTTGGCCACCGACCCATCGGCGCGCAGACGGCCGAACAGCAGACGGTCGGCATTGGCGCGCCCGCCCTGGCTGACGCGGGCAAAGGCGGCCAGATCGGGATCGATCATGTAATTGGCGCCGACCGACCAGGACCAGTAGCCCCAATCATAATTGATGGGCTGCGGATTGGCGCTGTCGATGACCGACACCGACCGTTCGGGAACGGAGATGGTGCCGTCGCGGTTCACATCCACCTGGGCCTGACGGCTGGCGATATAATGGCCGCGGGCCTTGCCCTCGTCCCGGCGCAGTGACCCATCCAGGTTCCACTGGCCCATTTCCCATGCCGCCGACACATAGGGCGCGTCGATATCATATTGCGCGTCATAGCGGCGGGTGCAGCAATTGCCCCACAGCGGCACGCCATAGGCCAGCAGCCCATTGCTGGTCAGCTTCTGGCCGGCGGCGTTGTACACATCCAGCAGGCGGCCATCCTGGCCCTTCACATCCATGACATAGGTGTTCCACAGCCAGTCCATCTCGATATTCTGGCGGGCCTTGTAGTAACCGGCTGTCAGATCGATGGTGCTGTCGCCGCTGACGATGGCCTTGGTCAGCTTGAAGTCGTTGGCCAGGTTGGAGAAATCATTGATCTCCACATCGAACAGGGCGATGCGTGTGGCCAGACCATTGCCGTTCAGCGCCGACGGCGTGCCGATGGTGGAACCGTCCGTGTAGCGCAGGGTGGCGCCGGTGCCGCCGATGGCGGTGGCCAGGGCCTGCGCCCCCATCACTTCCTGCGGGAACGGGCTGACGAAGCGGCCCGACGTGTCGGCCACGCGCAGCTTGTTGGCGACCGTCCAGCCATCGGCCAGATCGAACTTGAATTCCCCGCCCACCGCCGTGGAAACCGGGTGCATCCCGTCCTTCAGGCTGCTGGTGCGGACATTATTGTCGCCATCCAGACCGACATTGGTCAGGAAGTTGGGCGTATGCAGGCTGTCGGACAGCAGGCTGAAATTCGCGATGGAGCGGATCTTGGGATCGCTGTTGCTGCCGCTGACCAGCACCGGCTGCGGCAGGTAACCGATGGCGCGGTCGTTCAGATACTTGAAATAAACGCGGGCATAGCCGTTTTCGAACTCGCGGGTCAGGTTGGCCTTGATCTGGCC
>NZ_JAGOGJ010000027.1 GCF_017996735.1 Niveispirillum sp. | reverse complement strand
ACGCAGGACAGGCCGTCCCCCGCCTTGGCCACGGGCAGGGCCAGCGCCTCCACCTCCAGCAACCGCCCGTCCGACATCACCGACTGTTCGGCCACAAAGCGCATGGGCCGACCGCTGGCCGCGACGGACCCCAGCACCCGCATGATGCGGGCAAAAACCGGCTGGCGCGCAAATTCGCTGATCCGGCGGCCGGTGGGGTCCATCTCGTAATTGATGATGGTGTTGCGGCCGAAATAACGGCCGACAAAATCCGGCCGCCCGCCCCATCCCACAATGTCCAGGCACCAGAGATCGTCGCCCAGCACGGCCTGTGCGGCCGGCAGCAACCTGTCGATGTCCGGCAGGGAATGGCCGGGTGCAGTGGTCGCAACCCAGGCATCGTAGAGAAGACACAGCCGCGGATGGCGCAGGTCACCACGCCTTTCCACGGGATCAAGGGTGAAAGCGTCATTCATGATGGCCACCGAATCCCCTTCGCCGGCCCCAGCCCTGGCAGGGTGGCGGTAAAGCAAGCGTCGCGCAAGAGTCAACCTGATCCGGAAGGCACGAAAGGCAAGAGATGATCGCCGGCTGCGCGGCGGACGGCGCGGGTCAGGTCGGCCAGGGTGGCGCTGGCCAGACGGCTGCGCTGCCAGACCAGCGGCACGTCCAGTTCGGTGCCCGGCAGCAGCGCCACCAGCCGCCCCGCCGCCAGATGCGGGGCGGCCAGCAGCAGCGGATTCATGCCCCAGCCGATCCCCGCCAGGGCCGCATCGACAAAAGCCTGGGAGGAGGGCAGCCAATGGGTGGGCGGGGTAGGCACCGCTCCCCCCTCCCCCACGGCCCGGCGCAGCCATGCGGCCTGCAACCCGTCCTTGGCGTTGAAGGTCAGGCAGGGCGCGCGGGACAGGGACGCCGCATCGACACCCGCCGGGAAATGCCGGTCGATGAAATCCGGGCTGGCGGTGGCCACATAGCGCAGCACGCCAAGCGGATGGCTGTCGCATCCCGGCACGGTGCCGCCACCCGCCGTCACCGCCGCCACCACCTCTCCCCGGCGCAGCCAGTCGGCGCTATGGTCCTGATCATCCAGCACCAGATCGAACAGGCAGTGGGGCGGGGCCGCCATGGCGGTGATGAACCATGTGGCCAGACTGTCGGCATTGACCGCGATGCGCAGCGGCACCGGCACCGCCGACGGGTCCAGCCCCGGCAGCGCCCCCGGCAACTCGCTTTCCAGCAGCGCCACCTGCTCGGCATGCTGGCACAGGCGCAGGCCGGCCCGCGTGGCGGTACAGGGCTGTCCCCGCACCACCAGGGCCGTGCCCATGCGTTCCTCCAGCAGCTTCACCCGTTGCGAGATGGCAGACGGTGTCAGGTTCAGGTGCCGCGCCGCGCGGTCGAATCCGCCGGTGCGGATGACGGCGGCCAGCGCCTCCAACAGGGCATAGTCCAGCATACAGTTCAGCAGCGCTCAATTAGGATTAGGAACATTATCTACGCTAAATCCGCTGGGGATGATAGGCGAAGGTGTCCGTCACTGCCTGCCCGGTCCATCCGCCATGTCCGCCCTGCTTGCCCATGTCCTTCCCGGCTATCTCCTGGGTCTCAGCCTGATCGTCGCCATCGGGGCGCAGAACGCCTTTGTCCTGCGCCAGGGTTTGCGGGGTGACCATGTCTGGGCCGTCACGCTGACCTGTGCTTTTTCCGACGCGCTGCTGATCCTGGCGGGGGTGGAGGGGCTGGCGCGGGTGCAGGCAGCCCTGCCCGCCATCGTGCCGGTCATGCGCTATGCCGGGGCCGCCTTCCTGCTGGCCTATGCGGTCCGCGCCCTGCGGTCGGCCCTGCGGCCGGGCGCTACGCTGTCACCGGCGGCGGCGGGTGGGCCGGGGCTGGCCGCGACGCTGGCCACCTGTCTGGCGCTCACCTGGCTGAACCCGCATGTCTATCTGGATACGGTGCTGCTGATCGGGTCGGTGGCGGCGGGCCATGGGGAGGGGCGGCACCTGTTCGCGGCCGGTGCCATCGCCGCTTCCTTCAGCTTCTTCCTGGCCCTGGGCCATGGCGCACGCCTGCTGCGCCCGCTTTTTGCACGACCCGGCATCTGGCAGGCGCTGGATGCAGTCATTGCCGTCACCATGGCGGCGCTGGGCCTGGGGCTGCTGATCCAGGGGGCTTAAAACCGCGCCTCGACCCCCAGCGTGCCGACCCAGCCGCGCCGCCCGCCATCATATCTCACCGCATCCAGGCTCAGGCTGGTTTCATCCAGGATGCGCCACGACAGGCCGGCGCCATAGGCGTCGTAATCGCGGCTGATATCCAGATCGACTCCCTGCCACCACAAGGCCGCGCCATAGGGCCCATTCTCGTAGGCGGCCATCAGGGTGGTGCTGGTGGCATCGTCGCCCTTCAACCGCCCGCTATCGCCATCATCGACATAGACCACGCCGCCGGAAAAGCCGCCATAAAGCAGCAAACCGGCCAGTTTCAGGCTTTCCGTGTCGCCCAGCAGCGGGTTGCGGCTGTCGGCCTTCACATAACCGGCGGCCAGTTCATAGGAGAAGGCGTTCCAGTCGCCCTGATAATTCAGCCCCACCTCCCACAGATCGCGGTCCAGGGCGCCTGGCGTCTCCCGCGCGATATCCTCCACCAGACTGTCGCGCTTGGGCGCATAGGACACGCCCAGGCGCAGGCCCATGACGCGCGGCGTCTCATACAGGATCTTGGTGGCGTCGTCGCTGTCGCGGCCCAGATGGTCGATGGGTGGGGCCGTCGGCGCGATGCCCGTCCACAACCCATCCATCTGCCCGCCCGACAGCAGGGGCAGCATGTCGATGGCCCGCTTGGCTGCCCCATCCTCGTCACCAAGGCGCAGACGGCCCCAGGCGGAATTGACGGTCAGGAAAATCTCGTTCGCGGTCAGTTGGTCGTTGCGGCCGGGCCGGTCCAGGCTTTTCTGGTAGTCACCCGATCCCAGCGTCGCCGTCAGCGACAGGCCCAGCCCGCTGTCGGTGGTCAGCGTGCCCTCCCCCGTGACGGCATAGGCGCCGAACAGGTCGTGCCCGTCGCCCGACCGCACCACCGCCCCCTGCCCCACCCCGCGCCAGTCGAATTCCACCGTCTCACCGGCGGCGGGCAGGGCGGCCAGCAGGGCGGCGGCGGCGGACAGGCGGGACAACAGGCGGGCCAAGATCGCATCCTTGGAACAGGGTGGCAGGGGGCCACGGGATTGACGGGGCGGACAGGAACGGCTTTACGTGCTGCGTGGGGCGAAAACAAGGCCAATGGCCCGTGCCCCCGACCAATGCCGGTTCCCCAACCCAGGGCAGAGACGATGACCGACCCCGCCAACGATGTGGCCGACAACCTGGCCGAGATCAAGACCCGCATCGACCGGGCCGCAGCGGAGGCCGGAAGGCCCGCCGGCGCCGCCCGCCTGATCGCCGTGTCCAAGGTGCAGCCGGTGGAAAAGCTGGAAGCGGCGCTTGCCGCCGGCCACCGCCTGTTCGGGGAGAACCGGGTGCAGGAGGCCAAGGCCAAATTCCCGGCGGCGCGCGAACGCTATCCCGATATCGAACTGCACCTGATCGGCCCTTTGCAGACCAACAAGGTGAAGGAAGCCGTCGCCCTGTTCGACGTGATCCAGACCCTGGACCGCCCGAAGCTGGCCGCCGCCCTGGCGGAGGAGGGGCGCAAGCGCGGGCGGCTGCCCCGCCTGTTCGTGGAGGTGAATGTGGGGGACGAGCCGCAGAAGGCCGGCATCGCGCCCGCCGACCTGCCCGCCTTTCTGGCCGAATGTCGCGACATGCACGGCCTGACCATCGACGGGCTGATGTGTATTCCCCCCGCCGATCAGGACCCGGCCCCGCATTTTGCCCTGCTGCGCGATCTGGCGGAACAGCACGGGCTGACGGAGGTGTCGATGGGCATGAGCGGGGATTACGAACAGGCCGTGCGCACGGGCGCCACCTTCGTGCGCGTCGGTACCGCCATTTTCGGCGAACGGATCAAACCGGCCGCCCATGGCTGAGAAGCAGCCCGACTTCCGCGACTGGTCCTTCCTGGCTGATGGCAGCGCCGACCAGCGCCGCGCCTTCGCCACCCTGTCGCGCCATCGTCCCTTTGACCGGCTGGCCGGGCACGATACGGGTCTGGCCGGCACCTTCCCCATCGACATCGCCGTCGAAGGGTCCGACCTGGACATCCTGGTCCAGGCGGACGACCCGTTTTCCCTGGCCCCAATTCTGGATGCCGCCTTCGGCCATTACCCCGGCTATGCCCACCGCCGGGCCAGCGCGGCCGACGGCCCGGCCCTGGTCGCCGGCTTCACGCTGGACGGTCTGCCCGTGGAGATTTTTGTGCAGGCCCTGCCCGTGACTCGGCAGATGGGCTGGCGCCATATGCTGGTGGAGGCGCGGCTGCTGGCCCTGGACCCGTCCCTGCGCCCCGCTATCCGTGCCCTGAAACAGGCCGGCATCAAGACCGAACCCGCCTTCGCCCGGCTGCTGGCCCTGCCCGGCGATCCCTATCAGGCTCTGCTGGCCCTGGAACCCCTGGCGGACAGCGCCCTGTCCGACCTGCTGTCGCAACGCCGGTCGGCCATGCCGAAATGAGGGTGATTAAAAGGCTTGCGGGATCGATCCGACCTCATTATGTTCCGCGCCCATCCAGTGCGGAGGGGTGGCCGAGTGGTTGAAGGCGCTCGCCTGGAAAGCGGGTATACGTCAAAAGCGTATCGTGAGTTCGAATCTCATCCCCTCCGCCATTTTCCCGATACGGGAATGAATGGTTTCTCAAAATAAAGCGGCTGCCGCTCGATCGGTTTTAGTCGTTGGTCACAGGGCGCCCGGCAGCGGCCACTTGGCGTGGAACGCCAGACGCCGTGACGACTTCTTCATGTCTTGTAATGTCGGCGATGGCATCCGGGTGTTCCCCGGGCATGCGACGCGGTGATTTCAGCCGCTGCCTTTCCGGCCACTCCCCCTCTGCCGGCGTTTCACCGGCAGAGGGGGATCGTATGGCTTGGCGTTACACCACCCGGATATTCTTGAACTGCCAGGGGTCGGACGTGTCCACGTCCTCCACGAACAGCTTGTTGCGGCCGTCCAGCGGGGTCCAGTCGGTGTAGGCACCGACCACCGGCCCCAGATAGGGCATGCAGATATCCAGGCAGCGCTGGAAATCCATGTCGTCGGCCTCGACAATGCCGCGATCCGGATTCTCGATGGCCCAGACCATGCCGGACAGGGCGGCGACCGTGACCTGCAGGCTGGTGGCGCTGTTGAATTCCACCAACTGGCGGGCCTCCGAACAGGTGAGTTGGGAGCCGAACCAGTAGGCACCCTTTTCATGGCCGGCCAGCAGCACGCCCAGTTCGTCCACCCCGTCGATGATTTCCTTCATCATCAGGCGCTGGGTCTCCTGCTGCACGAAGTTCTTGCCGGCGAATTCGTGGATCGATTTCACCGCGTCGTCGCAGGGATGATAGGCATAGTGGCAGGTGGGGCGATAGATGGCGTTGCCCGCCTCGTCCCGCACCGTCAGGTAGTCGGGAATCGACAGCGCCTCGCTATGCGTGATCAGGAAGCCGTGGAAGGGGCCTTCCATCGGGGTCCAGGTGCGCACGCGCTGCGTTACGCCCGGCCGGTTCAGGATGATGCCGGCCTGACAGCCGAAATCATGACGGATACCGTCGGGCGGGAACGTCGCCTCATGCGTGCCCCAGCCCATTTCCGCCGGCTGGCAGCCCTCGGAGATGAAGCCGTCGATGGACCAGGTATTGACGAACTCCCCCCGCTTCTTGGGGATGGAGGAGACCTGGGTGTCGCGTTCGGCGATATGGATCACCTTCACGCCCAGTTCATGGGCCAGCGCCGCCCAGGCCGCGCGCCCCGCCGGCACGTCGGCCACGTCGCGGCCCGTATCCTCCGCGATGTTCAGCAGCGCCTGCTTCACGAAGTGGGAGACAAGGCCCGGATTGGCGCCATGGGTCAGCACCGCCGTCGGGGCCTTGGACCCCAGCTTGGACCGCAGGTCCAGCGCCGTTTCGCGCAACGCATAGTTGGAGCGCATGGAGGGCGACAGGCTGGGGTCGGTGTAACCGCCGGGCCAGGGTTCGATACAGGTGTCCAGATAGAGCGCGCCGCGTTCCGCGCACAGTTCCACCAGCGCCGTGGACGAGACATCCACCGACAGGTTCAGGAGGAAATCACCCTTGGAGAGCAGGGGTTCCAGCATGGCCCGGTAATTCTGCCGGGTCAGCGGTTCCTTGACGAACTTGATGCCGAAATAGTCAGCCTCACCGTGGCCGCGCTCGTCCGCCGTAATGATGGTGATGTTCTGCCGGTCAACTTCGATATGCCGCAGAATCAGGGGCAGCACACCTTGGCCAATGCTGCCGAATCCAACCATCACAAGACGCCCGGGAAGGGCACAATGCTTCTGATATTGGGTCATTTTCGTGGGTTCTCCGGGGCTATTACCCGCCTATGGGAGCCTCATGGCTGTGGGGTTGACGTGCTTCAGACGTGATGCAGGACAACAGAAAGGCGCGGCCCCGTCCAACAGGATGGGACCGTGCCCGGTTTGGAATTGTCACAATGCTATATCAAGCGTTGCGATTAGTGAAGATGATGCTTGTCGAACTATCACCCGGCCCGTGGTCGGTGCAACGGCTTCCGTGTGAAATAATCGTGTAACACCCCGGCGCTGATCGGCGAAAGGAACGCAGATCAGCTTTTTCCGGGGCCGTCCCATCTGGATATTAACCCATATGATCTTGGCCCCGGGCTCTGCGGGTGCCGTGATCGTTCCGCATGCGATGCCATTATTCTCGGGTCATTTCACATTATACTCCCTGTTGCGCGAACCGCGCGGTGTCACGCCGCGCATACCGATGCGGCGACCGCATGACCAGCGGTTTCCAGCAGCGGGCCATCGCACACTTCCACCAGATGCGCCTGATCGAAGCCGTTGAATTCCGTGCGCAGGGTGGCGCCATAGGCCCCCAGTTGCCCGATCTCGATCCAGTCGCCTTCGCGCATATCGGCGGGCAGCAGGAAGGGACCTTTCATGCGGTCCGCACTGTCACAGGTGGGACCCCAGAAGCTGAACGGCACCAGGGGCGCGTCGGAGCGGCGGATCAGGCGGCAGGGGAACAGGAAGCCGGGCACGCCCGCGTCCGACAGGCTGCCATAGACGCCGTCATTGATGAACAGCTCATCACTGCCCCGGCGGCGTTCCACCTGCACCACGACCGACCCGCCGGCCGCCACCAGGGCGCGGCCCGGCTCGCACCAGATGCGGGTGCCGGCGGGCAGGTTCAGGGCGGCCAGGCCGCGCGCGATCTCGTCCATGTACAGCGTCAGGTCGGGCGGGTCCATGTCCGGATAGGCAACGGGGAAGCCGCCGCCGATATCCAGCACATCGACGGCCACGCCCGCCGCATCGATCACCCGGCCCGCCAGTTCCAGCGCACGGCCATAGGCGGCGGGTTCCAGCATCTGGCTGCCAACATGGAAGCACAGGCCAACGCGCGCGCCGACCGCGCGGGCACGGCGCAGCAGGGCGACCGCATCATCGAACCCGGCCCCGAACTTGCCCGACAGATCATAGGCGGCCTTGCCCTTGGGCATGGCGAGGCGGACGAACAGGCCCAGGTCGCCTGCATGGCCCGTGACCGCCAGGATCTTTTCCAGTTCCTCCAGGCTGTCCAGCGAGAAGTCGCGCACGCCATGATCGGCATAGGCCTTGGCGATGGCGGCGCGGTTCTTCACCGGATGCATGTAGTGGATATGGGCGTCGGCAAACATCTGCCGCACCACGCGGATTTCGGCCGGGGACGCACAGTCGAAATGCCGGATGCCGCCATGATACAGGGCACGCAGAAAGGCAGGGTCGGGATTGCACTTCACGGCATACAGCACATCGCCCATCCCGCCCGTGGCATGGCCGAACAGGTCCAGGAAGCGGCCGGCAGTAGCGCGCAGGGTGGCGGGGCGGATGCAATGCATGGGTTCCGCCGGTTCCAGCCGTGCCACCATCCGGTCGACGCTGGGCAGGGCGGGACCGGCCGGGCGGACAGAGGCGCGGCGCAGGGGGGCAACGGCGGTGCGAAAACGGACCTGGGCCATGAAATGAACCCTCCAGGGGACAATACCCCATGCCACCCAGCCTCGCCGATCAATGGGCGCGGAACAGGGCGGAAATATGGAATGATGGCGGCGGGCGGTACGGACCGGCCGGCCGACATGTGCGGGAATATCGGGATCTGGTGCCGCGTCGTGATTGCCGGGTCGCAAAAGACCTCAAAGCGTCAACGGACGAAGCGAACCAGCGGGGTCCTTACCGGACCATGCCTTCGCGGCGGGAAACGGCGTTCATGTGACTATCCCTCTCGGGGTACCGGCCCACGGTTGACCGGTGCTGCCAAAAAGGACGCCTGACGTCGTTGCATGGCACAAAGGGCCAGGGGCACGTGCGGGTGCGTCGTGGGATCAGCTTATCCATGCGAACCGCCGTTCATGCAAGGGCTTGTTGCAGTGCGGGTCGCATGGCTGGCACCACCCCTGTGCGGATGCGGCCCTGGTGCCCATATGGTCCCCATGACAAAGGCGATGATCCTTCCGGCACTGGCCGCCCTGTTCCTGCTGTGCCCCCCGTCCGGGGCGCAGGAGAACCCGCTTCTGTCGCCGCCGCCGGGTCTGCCCGGCCTGCCCGCCAGCCCCAGCCCGCTGGACGCTGAACGCGGCCGGGCGCAGGCGGACATCCTGCGCGGCGGGGCCGACATGTCGCTGCGGCCCGACGCCGACCCGATGCGGCAACGGGATGCCGATATCTTGCGGCTGGATGCCGAACGGGCACAGCGGGCGTTGCAGGACCCGTCCCCGCCCGCGCCGCCGCCAGGCAGTGCCGTCGGCCCCGATGCGCCGCGCATCGATCCGCCGGAACCGCGCATCACCCATGGGCGGAAGAAGGGGGCGCCGACGCCGGCGCAATCGTCCCCCGTTCCCGAGCGCAAGCCCACGACCCCGCCCGGCCCTTGACGGAGGGCGCCGTTTCCTGTTGTTGGCGTGGACAGGCCAGCGGAACCGGAACCATGATCCCCATCACCCCCTATATCGCCATCGACGAGGAGGAGCTTCAGGAAAGCTTCCTGCGCGCCGGCGGGCCGGGCGGGCAGAATGTCAACAAGGTGGAAACGGCGGTGCAACTGCGTTTCGACGTCGCCAACTCCCCCACCCTGCCCGACTGGTTGAAGCAGCGGGTGCGCGGTGTGGCGGGGCGCAAGCTGACGGCGGACGGGGTGCTGGTGCTGGTGGCCCAGGCCCATCGCAGCCAGGAACGCAACCGGGAGGATGCCAAGGCCAGGCTGGTGGAGATTCTGGCCAAAGCGGCGGAACGGCAGGCGCCGCGCCGGCCCACGCGGCCCACCCTGGCATCCAAGACCCGCCGGCTGGATGCAAAAACCACCCGGTCGGGCGTCAAGAAGATGCGCGGCAAGGTCGATATGGATTAGCCCGTGTGATCTTCGCGCGACAGGGCCCTGACCGTTCGCATTACCTCTTTGCGTTATAACCAGTGCGTGTCTTAATGCGTTTACAAGGGCCGGAGAGTTTCCGGCATTGTTTCCAGGCCTTGGGTCCGATGTCGAAATTCACCCGCACCGGCGGTTCCTCCAGCGTCGATCTCAGCCGCGTGGCGATTCAGAAATCGCCCTCGCTGCTGGATGACCGTCTGGGCGTCTATCGCAACAAGATCACGCAGAACGAAATCGACGTGATGCTGAAGCAGCATCAGGCCTTCGTGGAACAGCGCGTCACCGGTGTGCGGGCGCATTTCAAGCTGTGTGAATTGTCGAATCTGGACCTGTCGGGTTCGGTGCTGGCCTCGGCCGATTTCACCGGGGCCAAGCTGCATAATACCCTGCTGCGCGGCGCCGACCTGCGCATGACCAATTTCTACGCGGCCGATCTGGCGGAAGCCGACCTGATGCATGCCGACCTGACCGCGGCCGACATGCGGGGCGCCATCCTGCGCGGGGCCGTCATGATCAGTTGCAACCTGACATCCGCCGATTTCCGCAACGGCACCCTGGCGCTGGCCCGCAATGGCGAGCTGGTATCGGTGCAGTCCAGCGCGGAGGCCGACCTGTCCAAGGCCGTGATCATGCGCGCCACCCTGTCCAGGGCGCGGCTGTCCGACAGCTTTGTGATGCAGACCGACCTGCGCGATGCCGATCTGCGCGGGTCCATCCTGTGCAAGGCCAACCTGTCGGACAGCAACCTGACGGGATGTGACCTGACCAGTTGCGACCTGACGGAGGCCAATCTGGAAGGCGCCAATCTGGAAGGCGCCATCATGACCGGGGCCATCCTGCGCCATGCCAACCTGAAGGGCGCCAATCTGATCGGCGCCATCCTGGACGGGGTCGACCTGACCCTGGCCAATATGGAGGATGTGAAGACCATCGAGCAGTTGGCCGGCATGGAGGAAAGCCTGGCCGACATGCTGACGGCCCACGCCAAATGGATCGAAACCAATGGCACGCAGGGGCGGCAACTGGACCTGTCGGGCAAGGATCTGACGGGCATGGACCTGTCGCGCATGACCTTGTCGGCGGGCATCTTTCGCGGGGCCGTGCTGCGCAACGCCAACCTGTCGCGCTCCGCCCTGCTGATGGCCGACCTGTCATCGGCCGATCTGCGCGGGGCCAATATCCGCAACGCCAATATGCGCGGGGCCCGGCTGATCCGGTCCATGCTGGTGGGGGCCGACATGACGGGGGTGCTGGCCTCGCCCATCAATATCCAGGGGCATGACTGGCAAACCAATCTGGAGCGCGCGCGCCTGGGCAAGGCCATCCTGGTCGGTGCCGACCTGACGGGGGCAAACCTGTCCGGGGCCGATCTGCGACAGGCCCAGATCCGCAATGTCAGCATCAAGGGCGCCGACCTGACCGACGCCAACCTGACCAATGCCGACCTGCGCGGCGTCGACTTCGCCAAATGCAAGCTGACCAACGCCAAGGGCCTGCCCGATCTGGATGATCTGGAAGGGGATGATTGATCGGATGCGCGTTCCCTGGTAACGCACCACCATGAGCACACATCACGACATCATCATCACCGGGGGCGGGGCCGCCGGGCTCTATGCCGCCATCTTTGCCGGGCGGCGCGGACGGCGCGTGCTGGTGCTGGACCATGCGGAGAAGGTGGGGAAAAAGATCCTGATCTCCGGCGGCGGGCGCTGCAACTTCACCAATCTGGAGACGAAGCCCGACCGGTATCTGTCGGCCAATCCGCATTTCGCCATCTCCGCCCTGAAGCGGCACACGCAGCATGATTTTATCGCCCTGGTCGACCGGCACGGCATCGGCTGGCACGAAAAGAAGCTGGGCCAACTGTTCTGTGATGACGGCGCGGGCCGCATCCTGGGCATGCTGCTGGATGAATGCGCCGATGCCGGCGTGGCCATCCGCACAGCATGCCGCATCGATGACGTGACAGCGGTGGAAGGCGGCGGGTTCCGCGTCACCACCAGCCACGGCAGCTTTACGTCCGACAGCTTCATCCTGGCCACCGGCGGCCCGTCGATCCCCAAGATGGGGGCGACCGACTTCGCCTTCCGTCTGGCCCGGAAATGGGACCTCAACATTGTGGAGCCTCGCCCGGCCCTGGTGCCGCTGACCTTCGCACCGGCCGATCTGGAAAAGCTGAAGGATTTGTCGGGCGTGCCGCTGGAAGGCGCGGTTTCCTGCGGCAAGGGGCGGTTCCGGGAGGCGCTGCTGATCACCCATCGCGGCCTGTCGGGCCCGTCGATCCTGCAAATCTCCTCCTACTGGCGTGAAGGCCAGGGGGTGCGCATCGACCTGTCGCCCGACCAGCCCCTGGCCGAGCATCTGAAAGGGCTGAAGCGGACCCGGCACAAGGCGGAACTGAAAACCATCCTGGGCGAGATTCTGCCGCGCCGCTTTGCCGAGCGACTGTTCGAGGTGGCGCTGATCGGTCCTGCCCCGCTGGTCAACCGGCCCGTGGCCGATATCAAGGATGCCGACCTGATGACGGTCGCCGCTGCCCTGCACGCCTGGACGGTGCATCCGGACGGGACAGAGGGCTACCGTACCGCGGAGGTGACGCTGGGCGGGGTGGATACGGCGGAACTGTCGTCCAAGACCATGGAAGCGAAAAAGATCCCCGGCCTTTTTGTGGTGGGGGAGGCGGTGGACGTCACCGGCTGGCTGGGCGGGTACAATTTCCAGTGGGCCTGGTCCAGCGGGCACGCGGCCGGCATGGCAGCTTGAACCTGTCTTCGTCCGGGTCGCCGTTTTCGTTTCTGACAGAATACCGATCTTTATTTAGGAGAAATTGCGTAAACTTATACTTCTTATTGATTCTGGTATCGCCCAACGGCCGCCATCTTCGTCCGCGACAACCAACCCTGTTGCGCCCTTCGCCGATCGGCCTAGGATGCAGGCCAGGTCCCCTTTCGGAAGCCCGATCATGAAGAATGTCGCCCGCGTCGCCGCATCCCTGCTGGCCTTGGCCAGCCTTGCCGGTTGCATGGCCGCCCCCGCCCAACGCGAATCGCGTGAGGGCCTGGACCCGCGCCGGGCCTGCATGGCGCAGTGCAATCGCGACAACAATATCTGCATGGACCAGCAGTCGGCCAGCCCGGGCAACACCTCCCAGGTCGGGCGCACCGATTACGGCATGGGGGCCACCTGCAAGGCCGAACTTCAAAGCTGTCAGGCCCGTTGCTGATCCCTGTCCCGTTCACCCCCCGGATATGAAGATGAACGCCATCGCCCCCCGTCTGGTAGCCCTGACGCTGGCCGCCGCCTTGCTGACCCCGCTGCCCACGGCGCTGGCCCAGACTGTGCCGGCCAGCCGCGCCGACATCGCGATGTCGTTCGCGCCGCTGGTGAAACAGGCCGGCCCCGCCGTGGTGAACATCTACACCAAGCGGCGGGTGCAGCAGCGGATTTCGCCGCTGCTGCAGGACCCGCTGTTCCAGCGCTTCTTTGGGGACGCCCTGTCCGGCATCCCGCGCGAACGGGTGGAAAGCAGCCTGGGCTCCGGCGTGATCCTGGCGTCCGACGGGCTGATCGTCACCAATGCCCATGTGATCAAGGACAGTGACGAGATCACCGTGGTCCTGGCCGACCGGCGCGAATTCGCCGCCAAGCTGATCACCACCGACGAACAGGTCGATCTTGCCGTGCTGCGCATTGATCCGGGCAAGGAGAAGCTGCCCGTCCTGCAGATGCATGACAGCGACGATCTGGAGGTGGGCGATCTGGTCCTGGCCATCGGCAACCCGTTCGGCGTGGGCCAGACGGTGACCAGCGGTATCGTGTCGGCCGTGGCGCGCACCGCCGTCGGCATCTCGGACTATAATTTCTTCATCCAGACCGATGCCGCCATCAATCCCGGCAATTCCGGCGGGGCGCTGATCGGCATGGATGGGCGTCTGGTCGGCATCAACACCGCGATCTACAGCCGGTCGGGCGGGTCCATCGGCATCGGTTTCGCCATCCCCGCCAACATGGTGCGCACCGTGGTCGATGCGGTCCGCAATGGCGGCAAGCTGGTGCGCCCCTGGATCGGCGCCGGTGGTCAGGCCGTAACCAGCGATATCGCCTCCTCCATGGGGCTGCCGCGCCCAGCGGGTGTGCTGATCAATCAGGTGCGCAAGGGCGGGCCGGCGGATCAGGCGGGGCTGAAGGTCGGTGACGTGGTCACCGCCGTCAATGGCAAGGCCGTGGACGACCCGGACAGCATGCGCTATCGCGTGGCCACGCTGGGCGTGGGCGGCAATACCAGCATCACGGTGCTGCGCGGCGGGCGGGAGCAGACGCTGCCCCTGCGCCTGATCGGCCCGCCGGAGGACCCGCCGCGCAATGAGACCACCCTGGCCGGCCGCACGCCCCTGACGGGGGCCAAGGTCGCCAACCTGAACCCGGCGCTGGTGGAAGAACTGCGCTTCGACGGGGCCGACAGCGGTGTGGTGGTGCTGGAGGTCGGGCGCGGGTCGCCCGCCGCGTCGCTGGGCCTGCGGCCGGGTGACGTCGTCCTGTCGGTCAACAATGCCGATATCCGCCGCGTGGGCGATCTGGATGCGGCCCTGGCCGGTCAGGTGCGCCGCTGGACCATCGCCGTCCGGCGCGGGGACCAGACCCTGACCACCACTGTCGGTGGCTGAGACAGGGTTGGCGCCTCTGCCCCGTATCAGGAAGGGTACCCGCCTTTCGGATGCGCCACGATGCATAGCCGCCGCCTGATCCTGTCCTTGATTGCCACCGCCCCCCTGCTGCCGCTCTGGCCGGCGGGGGCGACGGTCGTTGACCCCTCATCGCCCGACCTGCCGTCGGTGACAGGCCTGATCCAGGCGGCCATCCGCCGCCACCGGCTGGACGGGGTGGCCGCCATCGCCCATCACCGGGGACGGGTGCTGTATCGCGGCTATTTCGGGGATATCGGGCCGGGCACGGCCATTCCCGTGGCCTCGGCCAGCAAATGGGTGGCGGGCCTGGTGATCATGGCCCTGGTGGCGCAGGGCCGGTTGCGTCTGGACCTGACCCTGGGGCAGGCCGGGTTGATCGCCACGGGTCCCGCCGCCGGCATCACGCTCGCCCAACTGATGAGCCACACCTCCGCCCTGCCTGCCATCGGGCCGGTGCGGCAGGACCGGCGCTATCCCACCCCGGCGGCGGCGGCACGCGGGCTGGCGGAAATGGACCTGATCGGGCAGCCGGGACAGGTCTTCGCCTATGCCGGCGTGTCGATGCAGGTGGCCGCCTATCTGGCCGAACAGGCGGGCGGGGCGGACTGGAACAGCCTGTTCCGCCGCCTGATCGCCGATCCGCTGGGCCTGTCGCCCGCCTGCCGCTGGGGCGACAAATGGGGCGTGGCCGGCGGCCTGATCGCGACGCCCGACGATTATGAACGCATTCTGCTGCTGATCGCCTCACAGGGCCTGTCCAGCGATGGGCGCCGCATCCTGCCGGCCGACATCTTCCCCGTGATGGAACGCGACCGGATCGGCGGGGCCAACCGCAAGGAACAGCCGGAAGCGGCGGAAATGATGAAGGGCTATGGCATCGGCCTGTGGTGCGAATCGCTCTTGCCCGACGGTTCCTGCCCCATCATTTCCAGCCCCGGCGCCTTCGGCACCTTGCCGCGCATCGACCGGACACGCGACCTTGCCATCCTGCTGATGGTGAAATCGCGCCTGCCCACGGTGGCGGACGACTGGCGATCCATCGTCCGCGCCCTGACCCAGGCGGCAGAGGGCGGATAAACCCGCCCTTGCCTAATACCAGAGCCACGGAGCATGGCTCTTGGTATGTGCACGCGCCCTGAAACGCCCGGCGCCGCCATGCGGCGGCCTCCAAGGGTCATGGGCCATGACCCTTGTTATTACAGGCTTTCCAGTTCGGTAATGAAGCTGTCCAGCAGGCCCAGACCCTTGTTCCAGAAGGACGGGTCCTTCAGGTTCAGGCCGAACGGGGCCAGCAGGTCGGTATGGTGGAGCGTGCCCGCCGCCGACAGCATTTCCATGTATTTGTCCGCGAACTCCGCCCCCTGCCCCCTGGCCGCCGCCTCCTGATAGGCCGCATAGAGGCTGTTCACCAGACAGTCGCCGAAGGCGTAGGCATAGACATAGAAGGGCGAATGGACGAAGTGGCCGATATAGGTCCAGTAGGGCCGGTAGCTGTCTTCCCAGCGGAAGGCGGGACCCAGGCTCTCCGTCTGTACTTCCATCCAGATATCGGCGATGCGCTCCGCCGACAGTTCCCCATCCCGCCGTTCGGTGTGCAGCTTGCGCTCGAACTGGTAGAAGGCGATCTGGCGCACGACGGTGTTGATCATGTCCTCCACCTTGCCAGCCAGCAGCGCCTTGCGCTTCTTCGGGTCGGTGGTGGCGTCCAGCAGGCCGCGGAAGGTCAGCATCTCCCCGAACACCGACGCGGTCTCGGCCAGGGTCAGGGGGGTGGAGGCCTGCAAATGCCCCTGCTCGCGGCACAGATATTGATGCACGCCATGGCCCAACTCATGCGCCAGCGTCATCACATCGCGCGTGCGGCCCATATAGTTCAGCAGCAGGTAAGGATGCGCCGACGGCACCACGGGGTGGGCGAAGGCGCCGGGATTCTTGCCGGGACGGGACGGCACGTCGATCCAGGGATTGTCGAAGAAATGCTGGCCGATCTCCGCCATGCGCGGGCTGAACCTTGCATAGGCATCGCGCACGATGCGCTTGGCCTCCACCCACGGAATCTTGCGATCATCATCGCCCGGCAGCGGGGCGTTTCGGTCCCAGTAATCCAGCGTTTCCTGCCCGAACCATTTGGCCTTCAGCGCATAATAGCGGTGGGACAGGCGCGGATAGGCGGCCCGGACCGACGATAGCAGCGCATCCACCACCTCGTCTTCCACCTGATTGGCCAGGTTGCGGGACGACCAGGGGTTGGCGTAGTTGCGCCAGCGATCCTCGATCTCCTTGTCCTTGATCAGGGTATTCATGATGTGGGCGAAGGTGCGCTGGTTCTTCCCCAGCACCTCGCCCAGCACCTGCGCCGCTTCCTTGCGCACGGCCGGGTCGGTGGAGGAAAGCAGGTTCAGCGCCTGGGCCGAGGTCAAATCCTCCCCCCGGATGGGGAAACGCAGGTCCGCCAGATGTTCGTCGAACAGGCGCGTCCAGGAGGCGCGGCCCACCACATATTTCTCATGCAGCAGCTTTTCCAGATCGTCGGAAAGCTGATGCGGGCGGAAGATACGGGTATCGCGCAGGAAAGGGCGATAGGCGGCGAGATCCGGATTGGCCATCTTGGCATCCAGGGCCGCATCCTCCAGCCGGTTGATCTCCAGCGTGAAGAACAGCAGGTGGACGGAAATGCCCGTCACCCGCTCGCTCATCCCCTGATAGAACCGCCCGATCGCGGGATCCGCCATGTTGGAGGCATAGAGCAGGCCGGCGAAGGACATGACCTTCGACAGAACCTCGTCCAGCTTTTCATAAAGGGCGATGGCCTGGGCCAGTTCCGCGCCGCTCAAGCCCGCCAGCTTGCCCTGATACCGTTCGGCAAAGGCGGCGGCATCGTCCTCTGCCCTGGTCAGGTCACCCGCCAATGCCGGACAGTCGGGACCGGCATAAAGGTCGGACAGATCCCAGGCGGGCAGTTCGCCAAGGTCGGCATGGTTCAGGCTGTCGGGCACAATACGCCTCCGGCTTTGCAATCTTCCGACTGCATATGGCACGGGGGCGGCGGCAGTTCAATCGGACGGGATATACCCGCCCGATCGGGGCCGCGAAATATCAGGCCGCCGATACGGCGGCGGCAGCCGAACCGCAATCGTTGCTGGCGATGCGGACGGCGGTCAGGCGGACGATGCGCAACACGTCCTCCGCCACCACGCCGTCACGATCCATCAGCAGCACGGCGATGGGATCGGAGAGAAGCTCACCCAGGCTGGCTTCACCAAGCAGGGCTTCATCAAGTATCAAGTCATTGTTTTCCATGGGCGTCCTCCTGTCCGGGCCTTGGGGGCCTGCATACGCGGTTCCACGAGGCAACGATCTGATCATGCGCCGGTTCCATGACATTTCAATGGCGCCGTGATCAATTTCGCCCACCCTATCCATTTGCGTTGCGGCCCGCCGTGATGGCGGTCACCCGGCCTATGAAATCGTCTATTCCATAAGGCACAGGCCATAAGAAAAAGGCCGCCCCGGTTGCCCGGCAGCGGCCTTTTCCAAACCCGGGACCAGCGGTCCTTATACCAGTGCCGATAAGTTCCGACCCATCGGAACTTATCGGCTTCGGCGGCATGGGTCGCCGCCGCGCCCGTCGGCGCGGATACCAGGGGTCAAAAGTTTCGACCCCGGTATTACTGGTTCATGCTGTCGAAGAAATCGTTATTGGTCTTCGACTGTTTCAGCTTGTCGATCAGGAACTCGACCGCGTCCTGCGGACCCATCGGGTTCAGGATACGGCGCAGGATCCACATCTTGGCCATCGCCCCCTTGTCGACCAGCAGGTCTTCCTTGCGCGTGCCCGACTTCTGGATGTCGAGTGCGGGGAAGATGCGCTTGTCGGACAGCTTGCGGTCCAGAACGATTTCGCTGTTACCGGTGCCCTTGAACTCTTCGAAGATCACCTCGTCCATGCGGCTGCCGGTATCGATCAGGGCGGTCGCGATGATGGTCAGCGACCCACCTTCCTCGATATTGCGGGCGGCACCGAAGAAGCGCTTGGGGCGCTGCAACGCGTTGGCGTCCACACCACCGGTCAGCACCTTGCCCGACGAGGGAACGACGGTGTTATAGGCACGGCCCAGGCGGGTGATGCTGTCCAGCAGGATGACAACGTCGCGCTTGTGCTCCACCAGACGCTTGGCCTTTTCCAGCACCATCTCCGTCACCTGCACATGGCGGGTGGCGGGTTCGTCGAAGGTGGAGGACACGACCTCGCCCCGTACAGAGCGGGCCATGTCGGTCACTTCTTCCGGACGTTCATCGATCAGCAGGACGATCAGATAGACTTCTGGGTGATTGGTGGCGATGGAATGGGCGATGTTCTGCAGCATCACCGTCTTACCGGTGCGCGGCGGCGCCACGATCAGGGCGCGCTGGCCCTTGCCCAGGGGGGCGACAAGGTCGATGACACGGGTGGTCATGTCCTTGCGGCCCTTGCCGGAATTATCGACCTCCACTTCCAGCTTCAGCCGTTCGTCCGGGTAAAGCGGGGTCAGGTTGTCGAAATTGATGCGGTGGCGCACCTTGTCCGGATGGTCGAAATTGATCGTGTTGACCTTCAGCAGCGCAAAATAGCGCTCCCCATCCTTGGGCGCCCGGATCTGTCCTTCCACCGTGTCGCCGGTGCGCAGGCCGAAGCGCTTCACCTGGGACGGGGAGATATAGATATCGTCGGGGCCGGGCAGATAGTTGGCTTCCGGGCTGCGCAGGAAGCCGAACCCGTCGGGCAGCACCTCCAGCACGCCTTCGCCATAGATCGGCACGTCATTGTCGGCAAGCTGCTTCAGGATGGCGAACATCATGTCCTGCTTGCGCAGGGTGCCGGCATTCTCGATCTGCAGCTCTTCGGCGAAGGCGAGCAGTTCGGCGGGGGTTTTGGCCTTGAGTTCCTGGAGATTCATCGGATCTGGCTGTCGGTCGGCCATACGGCCGGTTGCGGGGACGGGGGCGACACCCCCAGGGATGCGCCCCGATTGGGGCGGGATCACGGCCGACTGTCCGGATTGGGAATCGGAACGGGGCCGGCGGGTAATGGCTTCGCGACGGACTGACCTGAAGGAAGGGGGAGGAAGCGGTGTCAGAACAGTCCGGAAAGACCGGTCCAGGCGATGGCCGTATTCGAATCCGGTCTGGAGAACCGTCTTCTGTCACCCTGCTCCCGCGCGCCGGACGGCGATGTGGAATAAGGCGGGATGCATCAGAACATCCTGGCGAACGGCATCACCTCGTCACCTTCTCGCATGGTTAGCCCAGCATTTCATCCAAGTCAAAACAAAAGAGAGCGCGCCCCCTGCCAAGCCGTCGCAGACACACATTCCGGCCAGGAACCAAACAGAGGGCTATGCGCAATCGCGCGTTGCTGTAATATATGAATGGTTTCCGATCACCTTGGGCAAAAACCATGCGCCTGCTCATCGCCGACGACCATGACCTGTTGCGTGACGCTCTGCGTTCGCATTTTGAGCGGGAAGCCCCCGGGACTTTCGTGCAAGGTGTCGGCACGGTCAGCGAGGCGTTGAAGGTCCTGGACGATGGCCAGCCCTTCGACATCCTGCTGCTGGACCTGCGGATGCCCGGCATGAACGGGCTGAACGGGCTTGTACGCCTGCGTGAACGCTATCCGTCACTCAGGATCGCCCTGATGTCGGGTGAGGCGAAGAACGAGGATATAAGGCTGGCCATGGCCCATGGCGCTGTCGGCTTCCTGCCGAAGACATTGCCGGGCAGCATCCTGTTGCAGGCCGTGCAGCGCATGGCGGCGGGCGAAACCTTCATGCCCGACAATCTGCCGGAAAGCGCGATGGCGACCGATGGCAACGCGCTCAACAGCACCTTCACCCGGCGCGAGCGGGAGGTGCTGGATTTCCTGCTGAAGGGCCAGTCCAACAAGGAGATCGCCCGCGCCCTGGATCTGGAGGAGGTGACGGTGAAGCTGCATATCCGTGGCCTGTGCCGCAAGCTGGGCGCCAAGAACCGTACCCAGGCCGCCATGCGCGCCGTGGAGTTGGGCCTTGCCCGCTGAGCGGCCCCGGGGGACGGGCGAGGTGGATGGCAATGGCCTGCCACGCGGCCTTCGCCATGATCTGGTCAATGCGCTGAACGCCCTGCTGGGCTTCGCCTCCTTCCTGGAGGCCGATTTGCCCGACGGGCCGCAGCGTGACTTCGCGCGACGTATTCAGGATGCCGGACGGCAGGCCATGGCCCTCGCCGAACGGCTTCCCTCTTCCCCGCGCGTCGTAGCTGTTCGTGTCCTGATGGTGTCCGGGGCGGCCGATGCCGATCCGCTGATCCTGGAACTGGACACTTATGGGTGTGAGGTGACGCTGGTCCCTACGCCCGGCCGCGCCGTGCAGGTGCTGCGCAAGGCGCCGGGGGCGTGGGATGTCATCCTCGCCGACCAGCCTGGACCGGCCGACCATGCCGGCCTGGCCGAAGCGGCAGCGGGGCTGGAGATCATTCCCCGCACGGCGGAGATCACCCCCGCCGCGCTGGCGCTGGCCCTGCGCGCCGCGGGTGCCCGACCGGGCGGCGACTGAGATTTTTCAGCATGGGCGCCGATGTCGCCCATATCCCTTTGGTGTGAACTACACCCTGTCCGAACCGGAAATTTCATGCGAGGCTGAGACTGTGCCTGGCCGGGTTGGCCCCGCATCAAGTCTCTGGCCGGTGTCCGCATGTCCCTGAAATTCTGGTTCGCTCCGTTGACAGCCCTTCTTCTGGCCGGTCCCGCCCTCGCGGGCACCTGCATCCTGCCGCGCATCGATGGCGGCATCCATAGCGGGCAGGCGGACAAGATCGACAGCGACCGCGACGCCCTTCTTTCCTATGAGGCCTGCCTGGCCGAACAGGAGGAACTGGAGGCCGCGTTCAACAGCCCGGCCGCCGGACGCACCGCCTTGCAACGCGAAGCCGCCGCCAATCTGCGCCGCACCCTTGACGCCTGGCAACGCACCCGTCGCGCGGCCGACGCCACGCCCGTGGACAAAAAGCGCTCCTGACACCCTCTCCCCGCCCTCTCCCTGCCCGCGCCCCGGCTTGCGTTGCGTGATCCACGACGGGTGGGACCGTGCGCGCCGGCACGCGACAATGGCAGACCTGCCATTCGGATAATGCCGGGAGAGGATTTATTCGAATTGATCCAAGTCAGGGAAGCAATCGAACCGGCATCCTATAAGTCAATCCTGTAAACGACGCATGAAAACAGCGTCCGGAAGTCGGGGGAAATATTCGCCCGGCACATGATATAGGAGCCTTGTCCATGAAAAAGTTCGCTGTGCCGGCGCTTGCCGCCGCGTTGACGATTGGTGCCGCCGTTGCTGTGCCGGCCCACGCCGAAAAGGCCGCCGGTGACCTGCTGGTCCGTGGCCGCGTCATCTATGTTCAGCCGGATGAAAGCAGCAACCTGAAGCTCGGGACCACGGCGATTGCCGGCAAGGCCTCTGTCGACAGCTCCACCGTTCCGGAACTGGATTTCAGCTACTTCTTCACCGACAATCTGGCCGCAGAGCTGATCCTGGGCACGACGCACCACCATGTGGCGGCCAAGGGCTCGCCGCTGGGCGCCTCGGTCGATCTGGGCGATGTCTGGCTGCTGCCGCCGACGGTCACCTTGCAGTATCACTTCAACCCCAAGGGCAAGATCAGCCCCTATGTCGGCGCCGGCGTGAATTACACGATTTTCTACGGCGATGATCCGGGTGCCGCCAAGGGCATCTCCTACGACAACGCCTTCGGTCTGGCCGCGCAGGCCGGTGTTGACGTCGCCCTGAACGACAAGTGGTCGCTGAATTTCGACGTCAAGAAGATCTGGCTGGACACGGACGTGAAGGTCAATGCCGGTCTGGCCAGCCCGGTTAACGCCAAGGTCGATATCGATCCGTGGATCTTCGGCGTCGGCGTCGGCTATCGCTTCTGATCGGACGCTGGCATCAGCCGTCCCCATCAACCGGGGGCGGCCATGTCGGGAAGGGACTTGGCCTCGGGCACCGTCCGGGGGTACATAAGCCCCTTTCCAACGTGGCCGCCCCCGGACCATTTCCGGGACGGCCCGCCCTTGTAGATCGGGAGCACGCACATGCGCGCCGAAATCCAAGCGGTGACCGAGGCTGTTGAACAGTCCTTGGGCCTGCTGAGGAGGCATCTTTGACTGGGAGAAATCCCTTTTCCGCCTCGACGAACTGACCGCCCTGACCGAAGACCCGAACCTGTGGAACGACAGCGAGCGGGCGCAGAAGCTGCTGCGGGAGAAGAACCAGCTTGAATCCGGCCTGAACGGTACGCGGCAGCTTGAGCGCGACCTGAAGGACAATCTGGAACTTCTGGAAATGGCGGAGATGGAAGGCGATCAAGACATGATCGCCGACGCCGAAAAGGCCATCTTCGCCCTGAAGGACCGCGCCGCCACGATGGAACTGGAAAGCCTGCTTTCCGGTGAGGCGGACGCCAATGACGCCTTCCTGGAAGTGAATGCCGGTGCCGGCGGCACAGAGGCCCAGGACTGGGCCCTGATCCTGCTGCGCATGTATACCCGCTGGGCCGAACAGCACGACTACAAGGTCGAATTGCTGGACGAGACCAACGGCGAAGAAGCCGGCATCAAGTCCGCCACCATCCAGATCAAGGGCCATAACGCCTATGGCTGGCTGAAGTCGGAGTCGGGCGTGCATCGTCTGGTGCGTATCAGCCCGTTCGACAGCCAGGCCCGCCGCCACACCTCCTTCTCCTCCGTCTCCGTGACGCCGGTGATCGACGACAAGATCAATGTCGAGATCAACGAGAAGGATGTGAAGGTCGACACGTTCCGCGCATCGGGTGCCGGTGGGCAGCACGTGAACAAGACCGACTCGGCGGTACGTTTCACCCACATCCCCACGGGGATCGTGGTGTCGTGCCAGCAGGAGCGCAGCCAGCACAAGAACCGGGCCAAGGCCTGGGACATGCTGCGCGCCCGCATCTATGAGATGGAGCTGCGCAAGCGCGAGGAAGCGGCCAACGCCCTGGAAGCCACCAAGACCGATATCGGCTGGGGTCACCAGATCCGTTCCTACGTGCTGCAGCCCTATCAGATGGTGAAGGATCTGCGCACCAATGTCGAAACGTCCGACAGTGGCGGCGTGCTGAACGGCGATCTCGACCGGTTCCTGCAGGCGGCACTGGCCCAGCGTCTCAACGGCCATGGCGACCAGCAGGCCGGTTGATCCCGACCTCTTCGTCAAAACCGATACTTTGTGACAAGGCCCGGCAACATTCTGTTGCCGGGCCTTGTTTTTTGCCGCAAAAAGACACAGCGGTTTGGGGGCGCCAAAGCACCCTCCGGCCTTTTCCTACTTCCAGAAGGCGGATGTTCCAGCGTCGAGAGGACGCGGTCGGGCATCGCACGGGGTTGTCTGATGGTCGCGCCGGATACGACCGGGGAGCAGATATCGGCCGGAAGTCTGACGGAGGCCGATCGCCTCTTCACCTCCTATTTCAACAGCACATCCCAGGTCCTGGTGTTGCTGGATGGCGATGGCACGGTGCGGGCAGCCAACCGGGCGGCCCTGCGCGTCGGCGATCTGGCCCTGTCGCAGGTCCTGGGCCTTGCCTTGTGGGAAACACCCTGGTGGCGGGGTGCCGCCGGGGTGCGTGAACGCCTGACCTCCGCGGTCCAGGCGGCGGGCCAGGGCGCCACCATCCGGTTCGATGCGGCCACGGGCCCGGAAACCGGGGCGCCGCTGGTCTTCGACGTTTCCATCACCCCTATCGATCCCGGTCCGGATGGCGCGATCCGCCTCATGGCGGAAGCCCGCGACGTGACGGAAGCCCGCGACATCGAACAGGCGCTGCGGACCAACGAACAGCGTCTGCGCGACATGGTCGAAGGCTCCGTCCAGGGCATCGTGGTGCATTCCGGCCGCCGGATCCTGTTCTGCAACCCCGCCTATGCGCAGATGCTGGGCTATGGATCGGTTCTGGACGTCCTGTCCATGGACCTGGACATCATCATCCCGGAGCCGGGGCGCGAGCAGGCAAACCGCGCCTGGTCCATTCTGCTGGCCGGCGGCAAGCTACCGATCATCCGGTCGGCCCCGAACGTCTGCCGGGACGGGTCATTGATCCATGTCGATGTCCTGGCGCGTCGTATCGTCTGGGACGGGCAATATGCGATCCAGGCGACGGTGGTCGATGTCACGGCCCAGGCCAAGGCGGCGGCGGCGGAAGCCGCCCGTCTGGCCGCCGAGGAGGCATCGCGCACCAAATCCGCCTTCATCGCTACCATGAGCCACGAGTTGCGCACGCCGTTGAACGCCATCCTGGGCTTTGCCGGCATGATCGCCAGCGCGGACCGCGACGGCATCCCGGCCGATCCGCGCCATATCGAATATGCCGGCGACATCACCGTGGCGGCACGCCACCTGCTGTCCGTCATCAATGACATGTTGCACCTGTCCAAGATCGAGGCGGGGCGCCTGACCCTGGAGCCGTGCTGGATTCCCCTGGAGGGTGAATTGCGGCAGATCCAGCGGATCGCCCAAGGTCTGGCCCAGGAAAAGCGGCTGTCCATCCATGTCGACCTTCCCATCGGCGAACCGCTGCTGCTTCTGGCCGATGAACGGGCGCTGCGCCAATTGCTGCTGAACATCGTCGGCAATGCCGTGAAGTTCACGCCGGCGGGGGGCGACATCTGGCTGGCGGCGGATCTGGACCGTGGCGACGGGCGGCTGGTCTTGTCAGTGGCCGATACGGGGGTTGGCATCCCCGATGGCGACCTGGAACGGATCTGGCGCCCCTTCGAGCAGGTCGGACGGGTGCAGGATCACCAGAACGGTACGGGGCTGGGCCTGTCGATCGCACGCGCCCTGGCCGAACTGCATGGCGCCACCGTTTCCGTGGACAGCCGGCTGGGTCACGGCACGACCTTCCGCTTCCGATTCCCCGCCGATCACGTTGCCCGTGGCACCGCCCCGCGTCAGACCGCTTCCAATGATCAGGCGCGCGACACGGCCGCCATCCGTGCCGGCCGCTGACGCGATTTTCGGCTGACCGGAAGCCACCGCGCCGGCCGTTGCCGCCGCCATGCGCGCCCGACATTCCTGGTACCCGCTCAAACGGCTTCAGGTCCTGCGGAAGCAGCACGTTGCGCGGCAGGAAATTCCGCGCTGGTAACGGAAACATAACGGTTTTGAATTAACCCTGTTGCTCCCGATATCATTGCAGCATCCGGTCACCCATCGGGTGCAGAGCCTGTCACGGCCATGAGATCGGATTGTTTTTGTATCAGGAAAGGCCGCTTTTCAGAGCACAACCATCCCAAGAGCCAACACAAATAATTACCTCGAATAGTCATATGACCATTCAATTGATAGCGTTGGCACCTACAACCGACTTTGACAAGCGGGCGCCTTTTCAGTCACCATCCAACCTATTCCGCCGATCAGGGAATACAGGCAGCGTTCCAGACATTCCACACGCAATTCCAGCACAGACTAAGGGAGCTTGCCGACCAAACGGTCGGAACCGCTATTTTTATGCCTTCTATCCATCATCGCTCAGACCATCGGTCTGCGAACAGGGATCTGGATAAAACGCGGTTCATTTATTTCAAATCCCAGCGTCTGTCTTCCATCCGCAAAGGCCGCATCTCTTGAAAACGAGTTTACGCATCGAAAAACGGGAACTCAACGATAATCCGTCGCTCCCAGGCCTTACCCCTCTGGAATTCGCCCACGGAATATCGGAACCCGGAGTTGCATATAAGATAATGCCTCACCCTGCTGGCGGCGCCCGGATGATGCGCAATCTACATGATTTTGTTGCAAAATTAATTCCATGCACGCTCCATGGCGCAGCATGGCGCCCTGGGGGTGCACCATGAGCAGCGGAATAGCCATACGCCTGCAGGAACTCCGGCAACGACTCGGTTTCAGCCGCCGCACCGACATGGCATCGCATCTGGGCCTGCCGGGTTCGACCTACAGTTCCTATGAAGGGGATGGGGGGCCCCCCAAGGTGGCCTGGCTGGTCGAACTGGCCCGCCGGAACGTCAATCTGAACTGGCTGTTGACCGGCGAGGGGGAGATGTTCCTGCCGGCCACAGCGGCGGCAGAAACAGCAGCCCCCGCCCCTGCTGCCAGCCCCCGGCCTGCTTCGGCGGAGCCTCGGGAGCCGGAGGTGGATCCGTTTCTGCTGGCCGCGATGATCAGCCGGGTGGAACGGGAACAGAGGGAACGCAGCCAACCGCTGACACCCCTGGACAAGGGCAAAATGATCGCCCATCTCTATGCGGCCTCTGTGCGCCTGACGGAGAGCGAACTGGCCGGCCATCCCCTGTCGCGGGCGGCGGAGGGGCCGGAGAAATAGTGCCGGTCATCACCCAGTCGCAGCCCAAAGAAAAACCCCCGCCGGAACGATCCAGCGGGGGTTTTCTTTACTCTAATACCAGCGGCACGAAATAGGGGCCGCGCGGCGGCAGTCGCCGCCGTACCATCGGTCAAGAACTTTGACCGGTGGTATAACGCAACGGACCGACGGATCAGCCCAGCGCCTTCACCATGGTCGAACCCAGGCTGGCCGGGCTTTCGGACACATGGATGCCGGCGGCGCGCATGGCTTCCACCTTGAACTCGGCGGTATCGTTACCGCCGGAGATCACGGCACCGGCATGGCCCATGCGGCGGCCCGGCGGGGCGGTACGACCGGCGATGAAGCCAACGACCGGCTTCTTCAGACCCGACGCCTTGATGTACTCGGCACCATTGACCTCGGCGTCACCACCGATCTCACCGATCATGATGATGCCTTCGGTTTCCGGGTCCTTGGCAAACATCTCCAGCGCGTCCACGAAGTTCGTGCCGTTGACCGGATCGCCGCCGATGCCGATGCAGGTGGTCTGACCCAGGCCGGCGGCCGTCGTCTGCGCCACCGCCTCATAGGTCAGGGTGCCGGAACGGGACACAATGCCGATCTTGCCACGCTTGTGGATATGGCCGGGCATGATGCCGATCTTGCACTCGTCCGGGGTGATGACGCCGGGGCAGTTCGGACCGATCAGGCGGGTAGCGGAATTGGCCAGGGCGCGCTTGACGCGAACCATGTCCAGCACCGGGATGCCTTCGGTGATGCAGACCACCAGCGGCAGTTCGGCATCGATGGCTTCCAGGATGGCGTCGGCCGCGAACGGCGGCGGCACATAGATGACCGAGGCATTGGCACCGGTCTTCAGCACCGCGTCGGCCACGGTGTCGAACACGGGCAGGTCCAGATGCTTGGAACCGCCCTTGCCGGGGGTCACGCCGCCGACCATCTTGGTGCCATAGGCGATGGCCTGTTCGGAATGGAAGGTCCCCTGCGCGCCGGTGAAGCCCTGGCAGATGACCTTGGTGTCTTTATTGACGAGAACGGCCATGTTACGCGGCCTCCTTCACGGCCTTGACGATCTTCTCGGCGGCGTCGGCCAGGTTGTCGGCCGACAGGATCGGCAGGCCGCTATCGGCCAGGATCTTCTTGCCGAGGTCGACATTGGTGCCTTCCAGGCGGACAACCAGCGGAACATGCAGGGAGACTTCACGCGCGGCGGCGACAACGCCCTCGGCGATGACGTCGCAGCGCATGATGCCGCCGAAGATGTTGACCAGGATGCCTTCGACATTCGGATCGGACAGGATCAGCTTGAAGGCGATCGTCACGCGTTCCTTCGTGGCGCCACCACCGACGTCCAGGAAGTTGGCCGGCTCACCGCCATACAGCTTGATGATGTCCATGGTGGCCATGGCCAGGCCGGCGCCGTTCACCATGCAGCCGATGTTGCCATCCAGCTTCACATAGTTCAGACCGTGCTTGGTGGCTTCCGTTTCCGAGGCTTCTTCTTCGGTCGGGTCGCGCAGTTCTTCCACGTCGGGGTGGCGGTAAAGCGCGTTGTCGTCGAAGTTGACCTTGGCATCGAGCGCGATCACGTCACCGGCGCCGGTCACGACCAGCGGGTTGATCTCAACCATGCTCATGTCCAGGTCGATGAACGCCTTGTACATGGCGGCCATGAACTTGGCGGCAGCGTTGACCTGCTTGCCTTCCAGCCCCAGGGCGAAGGCGACCTTGCGGGCGTGATAACCCTGCAGGCCCTGGACGGGGTCGATGGCGACCTTGGTGATCTTTTCCGGGTGGCTGTGGGCCACTTCCTCGATCTCCATGCCGCCCTCGGTCGAAGCGACGATGGTGACGCGGGAGGAGCCACGGTCCAGCAGCATCGACAGATACAGCTCACGCTTGATGTCGGCGCCTTCCTCGATATAGAGGCGGCCGACTTCCTTGCCGTCCGGACCGGTCTGCTTGGTGACCAGCACCTTGTTCAGCATGGCGGCGGCGTTGGACTTCACATCATCCACGCTCTTGACGACGCGCACGCCGCCCTTGCCGTTGGGGTCGTCCTTGAAACGACCGGCACCACGGCCACCGGCATGGATCTGCGACTTCACCACCCAGACGGGGCCACCCAGTTCTGTGGCAACCTTGGCGGCTTCGTCCGGCGTGTAGGCGACGCCGCCACGCGGCACCGCAACGCCGTATTTCTTCAGCAGGCTCTTGGCCTGATACTCATGGATATTCATCGCTCAGCCGTCTTGCTCTGGATGGGAGACGGGCCGGCAGAGCGGGGATCCGCCCGGCCGCACACGGGGGTCCTCCCCACGCGGGCGGCACTTTAGCACTATGGGAACCGGGATCAACCATCCAAAGGTCCCTGCCCACGCTCATACAGGTGCGGAATTTTGCACAAGCCTGCTGTCCGCCTGACGACAGGAAATGGCGCAAACCCTTGCGCCGCAACACAAGCATGCCGCAGTCGCGTAATGACCGAGCGCGGGGCGCAAGGGTGCCATGTAATGGCGGCAGGACCACTACCCAACCCATGCCCGATGCGGACCGGTTCCCGCCTTTCCCGGTCCGTCACGGCAAAGGACAGGCAGGCACGGCACGGGCGGGTGCGCGCCTGCCGCCGCCTGTGCCGTGCCTGCCGCCAGACCGGATCAGCCGCCCCGGCTCTTGAACGCCTTCAACTGCTTGTTGAAGTTGGCGGCCAGCTTCTCCATGCGCTCGGTCGATTTGTTGTAGCTCTCAATATCCATCTTGCCACGCTTGCCTTCCGCCGTCAGACAAGCCTGGTACTCTTCCGTCGCCGCGATATAGGACTTCACGGCCTTCACGGCTTCGGCCATCTCGGCCTCCGACGCGCTGGAACCATCGGGCAGAGCCGGTGGATCGCCCTGTTCGCAACCGGCATGCGCCACACCGCTCAGAAACAGAAAGGCCAAAGTGGTAGAGAGGATTGCTTTTTTCATCGTTGGACACCCCGAAACATAAAATTTTAGATAACAGTTTATCCAACGGCCTTTTTTGCCGTGGATATTCTGTCAGCCCGGTTTTATTGGGTGCCAAGTTATCCCCAACTGACTAATTATTAGGCTATTTTGCCCTTATCTCCCTAAACTTGGGAATTAGCATAAATTCATCGTGGGCCACCCGTCAATTCCAGCCGGGGCGGGGCAAGATGGTAAACTTATGCAGGGATGCAGGTCGGGCGCCAAACCGCCCGCCATCGGCAACAAAAAACCCGCGCCAGGATACCGGCGCGGGTTCTGTGCGGGCCGCGCCGACAATGGCGGGCCCCAATGGCAGGTAACGGATATCAGCCGTTACGGGCCTTGAAGGTCTTGAGCTGCTTGTTGAAGTCGGCAGCCAGCGCTTCCATGCGGGCGGCGGACTTGTTGTAGGCGTCCAGATCCATCTTGCCACCCTTGCCGGCGGCTTCCAGGCACGCCTGATACTCTTCGGTAGCGACGATGTAGGCCTTAACCGCCTTCATGGTCTCAGCCATCTGTTCCTGGGAGGCCGTGGCGCCATCCACCAGCGACGGCGGATTACCCTGTTCGCAGCCGGCGGCGAAGGCAGAGGTGGCGGTCAGCGACAACAGAGCGGAGGCGAACAGCAGGGCGGATTTCATGGGGTGTCCAATTCCTTATGATGGCTTATGCGAAGAAGCGGAGAGGAGGTGGGTACTGTCAGTAAAACGCTCAATCGGTCAATGGCACTCATGTCACATTGCGTTCATCATGCCATCATCGCAGGCTTTTCACTGATCTTGTGACGCGACCATTGTCTTGTAACTTGAGCACGCCACACAATTAACTAGACACTTCATGGAACCATCGTCGCGGCTATGCCGTGGGCACATCTTTACTGACGACGTCCGTTTGATGGGGCGGACTATACGGTCGACCCGTAACTGAATGGTTAAAAAACAGACCCGAACCTATACTTTCGGCGTGCGACAATGCAGACCAGAAGTGCGCTGGAAGCACAGTGAAGACATCGATTATGAGGCTTTTTAGAGAAATATTTGTCAGGTATTTTAGAAAATTACTTGGAAATCACGAATTTCAGACAGATATGCACTTCGACCCGATAGCGGGCGCAACAAAAAACCCCGCATGGTGACCCATGCGGGGTTTTCCGTGAAAGAGGTGGAAAGCCACCCCCGTCGGGGATCAGCCTTCGGCCGAAACCTTCTTGGTCACGTCAACCAGAACCTTAACGGCGTCGACGGACTTGTCAAAATTGGCCTTCTCGTCGGCGGACAGTTCGATCTGGATGATCTTCTCCACGCCCTTGGCGCCGATGATGGTCGGCACGCCGATATAGAGGCCATCCACGCCATACTCACCGGTCAGCTTGGCGGCCACCGGCAGGACGCGCTTCTTGTCCTTCAGGTAGCTTTCGGCCATGGCGATGGCGGAAGCGGCCGGGGCGTAGAAGGCGGAGCCGGTCTTCAGCAGGCCGACGATCTCCGCGCCACCGTCACGGGTGCGCTGCACGATCTTGTCCAGCTTCTCCTGCGTGGTCCAGCCCATCTTCACCAGGTCGGGCAGCGGGATGCCGGCGACGGTGGAGTAGCGGACCGACGGGACCATGGTGTCGCCATGCCCGCCCAGCACGAAGGCGGTCACGTCCTCGACCGACACGCCGAACTCCTCGGCCAGGAACCAGCGGAAGCGGGCGCTGTCCAGCACGCCGGCCATGCCGACCACCTTTTCGGGCGGCAGGCCGCTCTCCTGCTGGAACAGGCCGACCATGGCGTCCAGCGGGTTGGTGATGACGATGACGAAGGCGTCCGGGGCATGGGCCTTCACGCCGGCGGCGACGACCTTGATGACCTTGGCATTGATGCCGACCAGATCGTCACGGCTCATGCCCGGCTTGCGCGGCACGCCGGCGGTGATGATCACCACGTCGGCGCCGGCAATGTCGGCATAGTCGGAGGTGCCCGAGTAACCGGCGTCGAAACCGGCAACCGGCGACAGCTCGGCGATGTCCAGCGCCTTGCCCTTGGCAACGCCCGCGAAGTCGGGGATGTCGAGCAGGATGATATCACCCAGCTCCTTCTGGCCAGCCAGCAGGGCCAGCGTGCCACCGATCTGGCCGGCGCCGATCAGCGCGATCTTCTTGCGTGCCATGGGAATTTCCCTTCGATTTGGTTCGGGTCAGGAAACAAGATTACGTTTGGAACATCCGGCAGCGCCTTTTCTTAGCTGCAATGCGGGATGACCCTGGGCGGCGTGATTAGCCTGAAACAGCCGTTCGGGCAAGCCGACAAGGGTCGTGGGTGCGGGGTGGCAGGTCAGCGCCTGACGCAAGGCGTGTATGCGGGCGCGCATGACGGTCGGTATTTCCAGCGGCGGCGATGATCCGGGGCGGCAGGTAACGCTGCGAACGGCCTACCCGTTGCGCGGTTTCGGCTGCCACATGGCGTTAACGATGACCCAGCGGTCGCCGAACCGGCCCATATGGAAATAGTCCACGAACCACGGCGTCTCCACCCGTGCGACCGCGACATTGCCCGTCACGTCCAGTACGCGGACCGACCGGTCCCATTGCTCCTTCGGTGTCTTCAGCACGCCTTGGCGGGTCAGTTCGACCAGTTCATCCTTGCTCATGCGGCGCAGGGCCAGCACCTCATCCTTGTCCGGTGAGGGCCGGACGGCACGCTTGGCCAGATCGGGGTGCAGGGCACGGGCCACGCGGGCGGCATCGCCCTCCAACTGACCATCCACATAATCATAGGCGGTCGCTTCGATGGCCTTGAGGGTGGCGGGATCCGTCTCGGCATATGCCGGCGGAATGGCCAGGATCAGCAGCAAGGCCGCAAGAATGGAAGGGCGCACGGGCAAGGTCTCCAGGGATCGGTTCCGTAAGCCCTACCTGCGGGGTACGGCCCGTCACCGGCAAGGGGAAAACCATCCCTGTACGGACCAGTTGGCGCTGAGCGCTCAGGTCCTGCCACCTCAGCGCCAGCGCACCTCCCCCTGCGTGCGGGTCCGCGCAATCAGGAAAAAGACGCCGCCGGTGACGGCAACCCAGGCCAACATGATAAGCGGGCGCCAGGGCCCCGGCGGCACGGGGACAAAGGCCTGAATGGCCTTGATGCCACCCACAAGGATCAGGATGAACAAAGCCGTGGCCAGCCACCCCTCCCAACCGGCAGGGGAATAGCCGAACCCGTGGCTTTTGGGGACGAACCAGGCACGCTTGGACATGGCGAACTCCATCGCTCAAAACCCAAACCTGATCCTATAGGCAGGTAATCTCACCGGCAATCACAACCGGCTGCTGCCCGTACCCACCAACAGCCGCACATCAATACCCAGCAGGGTGACGCTCTCCGTCCGCGCGCCCAGGGCACGGTAGAACAGGCCGGCACCCACATTGGCGGGACGTGCGTGCCAGCATATCCAGGACAGGCCCTGGTCCAGCGCCATCCGCCCCGCCGCCGCCATCAGGGCGCGGCCCACGCCAAGCCGGCGCGATCCCGGCTCCACATAGATATTTTCCAGCATCATGCCGCCGGTGGCGGTCTGGCTGTCATAGCCGGGGGTCAGCAGGACCATGCCGGCGATACGGTCGCCGGTTTCCGCCACCAGACAGCGGAACAGCGCATCCTCGCCAAAGCCCTGACGGTGGAATTTCGCCGGGGTCAGGGCGGGCGGGTCCATGCCTTCTTCCGCCGACAATGCTGCAACAAAGGCACAAACAAGATCGGCGTCGGCCGGGGTGGCCCGACGGACGCCGATCTGTTTCTTGACGATGGGGGTCACGGGGCCGCGATCAGGCGGCGGCAACCTTGTCCATCTCGCGCAGGATGCTGTCGGCCATGACGGAGGTCGAGACCTTGGCCATGCCCGGCTGCATGATGTCGCCAGTGCGCAGACCGGTGTTCAGCACGTTCTCCACGGCATTTTCCAGGACGTCCGCCTCGGCCTGCAGGTCGAAGGACCAGCGCAGGGCCATGGCGAAGGACAGGAACATGGCAATGGGGTTGGCCAGGTCGCGGCCGGCAATGTCCGGGGCCGAACCATGCACCGGCTCATACAGGGCCTTGCGCTTGCCATTGGCGTCGGTGGCACCCAGCGAGGCGCTGGGCAGCATGCCGATGGAGCCGGTCAGCATCGAGGCCTCGTCCGACAGGATGTCGCCGAACAGGTTATCGGTGACGATCACGTCGAACTGCTTGGGATTGCGCACCAGTTGCATGGCGGCAGCGTCGGCCAGCATGTGCGACAGTTCCACATCCTGGTATTCGGCCTTGTGCAGGGCGATCACTTCCTGACGCCACAGCAGGCCCGACTCCATCACATTGCCCTTATCGGAAGAGCAGACCTTGTTGCCGCGCTTGCGCGCCAGCTCAAAGGCCACGCGGGCGACGCGGTGGATCTCGTGGGTGTCATAGACCTGGGTATTGACGCCGCGACGCTCGCCATTGGGCAGGTCGGTGATGCCGCGCGGCTCACCGAAATAGACACCACCCGTCAGTTCGCGCACGATCATGATGTCCAGGCCGCGCACCACGTCGGGCTTCAGCGTGCTGGCATCGACCAGCGCGTCGAACACCTTGGCCGGGCGCAGGTTGGCGAACAGCTCCATCTCCTTGCGCAGGCGCAGCAGGCCGGCCTCGGGACGCTTGTCAAAGCCCAGATTGTCCCATTTCGGACCGCCCACGGCGGCCAGCAGCACGGCGTCCACGGCCAGCGCGCGGGCCATGGTCTCATCCGTCAGGGGCGTGCCATGCGCATCATAGGAGCAGCCGCCGACCAGACCTTCCTCGACCGCGAATTCAATGCCGCGCTTGCGGGCATACCAGTCGATGACGCGGCGGACCTGACGCATGACCTCGGGACCGATCCCGTCGCCCGGCAGCAGAAGGAGCGAACGCTTCGTCGACATTGGAATACCTCTGTATGTTTGCTTGGCATTGGCGGCGCATCACCGCCGCGGCTGAATTCATAATCCTTCCCGGTCACGCCGCCAAGGGGCGGCGCGATCACGGCGGCGGAACGATGGTGGGCCGAGGATCAGGAGGCCCAGAGCCAGGGCTGGCCATCCTTGGCCTTGGCTTCGAAGGCGTCGATGGACCCGGCCTCGCGCAGGGTCAGGCCGATATCGTCCCAGCCGTTCAACAGGCACTGGCGACGGAACGGCTCCACATCGAAAGCGATCTTCTCCCCATCGGGCAGGGTGATGGCCTGGGCTTCCAGATCCACGGTGAAGGTGGCGTTGGCGCCATTGTCGGCGGCGGCCATCAGCTTGTCGACCACCTCTGTCGGCATGCGGATCGGCAGGATGCCGTTCTTGAAGCAATTGTTGAAGAAGATGTCGGCAAAGCTGGGCGCGATGATGCAGCGGATGCCGAAATCGGCCAGTGCCCAGGGCGCATGCTCACGGCTGGAGCCGCAGCCGAAATTGTCACCGGCGATCAGGATCTTGGCCTGGCGGTAGGCCTGCTTGTTCAGCACAAAATCCGCAACCTCCTGACCGTCCTTCAGGCGCATGGAGGCGAACAGGCCGGCACCCAGGCCCGTGCGCTTGATCGTCTTCAGATAGTCGGCGGGAATGATCATGTCCGTATCGACATTCATCAGACGCAGCGGAGCGGCGACACCGGTGAGCTGAACAAACTTTTCCATGAGCCTTACCCGACGACATAGGGGGGATGAAACAGCCCTTGTTCTGCCATGCGGCTCGCGGACTGCGCAACACATGATCGTTCGAAGGCAGCCCTGCGACAGATGCTTGCGTAGTACTTTCACCACCACCCTTTTCAGCCGGCCCAGACCGAGGTCGGGATGGCACAAGGGCGGGGGACACCCTATCTTGAATGGAAGAATAAGAATCAGGTTCAGCGGAGGGTCGGCGCCATGCGTGTGTTCCGTATCATCCTGCCCGTCACCGCCATTGAACAGGCGGCCGGTTTCTACAGCGCGCTGCTGGCGCAGCCGGGCAAGCGTGTCTCTGCCGGCTGGCACTATTTCGATCTGGGCCAGATGGTGCTGGCCTGTCATGAGCCGGCGGCGGAGGGCGACGCGGCCACGGCCCCGTCTCTATCGCAGCCGGTGCATTTCGCGGTACATGATCTGGAAGGTTTTCACAGCCGTGCGCAGGCGGCGGGGGCGGTCACGGCCAGCGGGATCGAAACCCGGCCCTGGGGCGAGCGCAGTTTCTATTGCCGCGACCCGTTCGGCAATCCGCTCTGCTTTGTCGAGGCGGGGACGGAATTCACGGGATAAGACCAGCGCCCTCTCAGGCCGCCTTGTTGAAACTTTCCTTCACGCCACCGGCCATCAGGAAGGCCAGGCATTGATTGCGCCGCGTACGGTACGCGCCGGGGGTCACGCCGACAGCGCGGCCGAAAATGCCCGTCAAATGCGCCTGGGAGGAAAAGCCGGCCGCCGCCGCGATCTCCGCCAGCGGCATTTCCGTCTCCAGCAGCAGGCGCTTGGCCCAATTGACCCGGCGGGCCAGTACATAACGATGCGGCGCCTCCCCCAGCGCCGCCTTGAACCGGCGGGCAAAATGGCTGGGGCTCAGCCCCGCGACGGCGGCAAGCGTCACCAGCGACAGGTCATCATCCAGATTCTGCTCCACGAACAGCAGCACACGGCGCAACTGCATCGGCGACAGGCCGCTGGCCCCGCCGGCACCGTCATGATGACGGGCCAGGATGCTCTCAACCGTCTCCGTCTCGGCGGCGACGCAGGCCGCAAACTGCGGAAGCGGGTGATCGGACGACGCAAAAGACATGGCGACTCCCCCGTCAGGTCGGCATCCCGCCCCGGGCGGGATCACCGTCCAACAACATGGACCACCATGACCGGACGCCAAGCCCGTCGTGCCGCTGCTGTGGACAGGGACGAAGATGGACGCTTCCGACATGGCGCAAAGGGTTGAAAAGGCCGGCAGGTGAGAAGGGTAACCCCGGAACCGGCCCGTGACCATATGATTAAGCGACCGACCCTTGGGCGAACTGTGCGCGTCGTCACTATGATGGAAAAATTAAGGCGGGCTGCGGGTGACATCGATATCTGGATGCCACCCGCAAGGCGCCGTCACGCCCGCATGCTGCCCGTCTTCTCCCGCCGGATATGCCAGGAGAAAGCCTCTTCCAGCAGGTGCGGGGTGTGGCCGCCGCGCACCCGGGCGCGGGCATAATAATCCGCCAACTGCTCGCGATAGCTGGGATGGACGCAGTTGGCGATGATCACTTCTGCCCGTTCGCGCGGGGCCAGACCGCGCAGATCGGCCAGCCCCTGCTCAGTGACCAGGATATCCACGTCATGTTCGCTGTGATCGACATGGCTGACCATGGGCACGACGCTGGAAATCGCCCCGCCCTTGGCCACCGACTTGGTGACGAAGACCGACAGATAGGCATTGCGGGCAAAATCGCCCGACCCGCCGATGCCGTTCATCATCATGGTACCGTTGACATGGGTGGAGTTCACATTGCCGTAGATATCGAACTCCAGCGCCGTGTTGATGCCGATCACGCCCAGACGGCGGATGACCTCCGGATGGTTGCTGATCTCCTGCGGCCGCAGGACCAGCTTGTCCTTGTACTGGTCAAATCGCGGGAAGACGCGGGCGCCACAGGCCTCTGACAGGGTGACGGAGGAGCCGGAGGCAAAGGTCAGCTTCCCGGCATCGAACAGGTCGAAGGTGCTGTCCTGCAACACCTCGCTATACATGCGCAGATCATGGAACGGGCTGTCGATCAGCCCGTGCAGGACGGCGTTGGCGATGGACCCGATACCGGCCTGCAGCGGGTTCAAGGTCATGTCCAGCCGGCCCTTGGCCACCTCCGCCTTCAGAAAATCGATCAGATGGCCGGCAATGCCCACCGTGTCCGCGTCGGGCGGTTCCACATTCGCGGCGCTGTCATGCTTCTGCGTGACGACGATGGCGGCGATCTTGTCGGGATCGATGGGGATGGACGGCGTGCCGATACGGCTGTCACAGGCTTCCACCGGGATGGGATGCCGGGTGGGGCGCTTTGTGGGGATATAGATGTCGTGCAGCCCTTCCAGCGCCAGCGGCTGCGACAGGTTGATCTCCACGATCACCTTCTTGGCCAGGATGGCGAAGCTGGCCGAATTGCCGACCGATGTGGTGGGGACGATCCCCCCGTCCGCCGTGATGGCGGTGGCCTCCACAATGGCGATGTCGATGGGCCCCATCTGGTTCGAGCGGAGCTGTTCCACCGTCTCCGACAGATGCTGATCGATGAACATCACCTCGCCCCGGTTGATGGCGGCGCGCAATGTCGGGTCGGACTGAAAGGGCAGGCGACGGGCCAGAACCCCGGCTTCCGTCAGGATCTTGTCGATATTGTTGCCCAGCGACGCCCCTGTCATCAGCGTGATGCGCAACGGTTCACGCGCCGCCCGTTCGGCCAGCGCCACGGGCAGCGCCTTGGCATCGCCGGCACGGGTGAAACCGCTCATCCCGATGGTCATGCCATCCTGGATCAGCAGGGCCGCCTGTTCGGGGCTCATGATCCGGTCGGTCAGGGAGGGGCGGCGAATCCGGTCTTCGTACATATTCCTCTACCTTGGTTTACCTGAAGGCACCTCCGTTCCCTCCCCATCGGCCCGGGCGGTCTTTTGCCGCGATTGCGGCCAGCATGGGGCCGGCGGCCGGAAACGGCCAACCCCGAAAAAGGTCGCGCATCAGATCGATAGATGGCCGCAAATAGCCGGCCGACGCCCCCTTTGCCCGCCCGTCCGGGCGGTTTCCAAGAGTTTTCCTCGATCAGCCCTGGACATAACGCACAGCAGACCGCACATAGACGCGGGGCAGTTCGTACCGGTGCAGTTGGAGTTCATGACATGCGTTTTGCGCGGCGCTTCGCGCCGGCCGCCATTGCGGCCTTCGCCACCCTTTCCCTGATGACGGCGGGCGTCGTCCCGGCCCTTGCCGAAATGGTCCTGAACCGTGGCAATCAGGCAGAGCCCACCTCGCTGGACCCGCAAAAGGGAACGGACGTGCAATCCGCCCGCATCGGGTACGACCTGTTCGAAGGGCTGCTGACCTTCGGCCCCAATGGAGAGACGGTTCCTGGCGTCGCGTCCGGTTGGGAAATCAGCGCCGATGGCCTGACCTACACCTTTACCCTGCGCGCCGACGCGAAATGGTCTGACGGCACACCGGTCACGGCCGATGATTTCGTCTTCTCCTGGCGCCGGCTGGTCGATCCGAAGACCGCATCCGACTATGCCTATTTCCTGTGGCCGGTGAAGAACGGCGAGGCGATCAGCAATGGCAAGGCCGCGCCCGACACGCTCGGCGCCGTTGCCGTCAACCCGCGCACCTTCAAGGTGACGCTGGAACGGCCCACCGGCTATTTCCTGTCATCGCTGCTGCACCGCATGACCTATCCGATCTCCAAGGCGAATGTGGAGAAGTTCGGCAGCGATTTCGTGAAGGCCGGAAACCTTGTTTCCAACGGCGCCTACCGGCTGGTGGAATACATGCCCCAGGCCTTCGTGAAGGCCGTCAGGAATCCGTACTTCCGGGAGGCGAAGTCCGTGAAGGTGGATACGGTCGTGTTCCATCATTCCGACAGCCCGGAAACCGAACTGCGCCGCTTCCGCGCGGGGGAGCTGGATATCGTGCAGATGGCCCCGGTCACCCAGATCGACTGGCTGAAGCAGAACATGCCGGAAGTGATCAAATTCTATCCGGTGCTGGGCACGCAATATCTGGCCATCAACATGACCAAGGAGCCGCTGGCCTCCAATCCCAAGCTGCGTCAGGCCCTGTCGCTGGCTGTCGACCGCCAGATCATCGTCGACAAGATCACCAAGTCGGGCGAGGTTCCGGCCTATACGCTGACGGCACCGGGGGTTCCGGGCTATGTCCTGCCCGACGCCAACATGGCCAAGGCGACCCAGGCCGAACGTGATGCGAAGGCCAAGGAACTGGTGAAGGAAGCGGGGTTCGGTCCGGGCGGCAAGCCGCTGACCGTGGAAATCCTGCACAACACCAACGAAAGCACCCGCAAGATCGCGGTGGGCATCGCCTCCATGTGGCAGTCCAAACTGGGCGCCAAGGTCAGCCTGAACAATCAGGAATGGAAGGTGGTTCTGCAGAATGCCGGCGAGAAAAGCTATGCCAACACCGTCGTGCTGGGCTGGATCGCCGATTTTCCCGATCCCTATACCTTCCTGAAACTGTTCCTGGCCGATGTCGGCAAGATGAACCGGTCCGGCTACAGCAACCCGGCCTATGATACCCAACTGAATGAGGCCAACCTGACCACCGATCCGGCCAGGCGCCTGGCCCTGGTGGCGGCAGCCGAGGGGATGATGCTGGCCGACGCACCGCTGATCCCTATCTACCACACCTCCTACCGCAATCTTGTGCATCCGCGCGTGAAGGGCTGGTTCGACAGCCCCATGGGCGTACAGCCCACGCGCTATATCGAAGTCGTCCGCTGACAGGCGGACGCATCAACCGGGACCGACCATAACCAGGCCCGGACACCAGGTGTTCGCATCCATACAATCAAGGAACAGGAGAAGATCGGGCATGTCGTCATTGTGGAAGTCATTGCGCGGCGTTGTTGCCGCCACGGCCTTGCTTGCCGCCGGCATGGGCATGGTCACCGCCCCTGCACTGGCGCAGAAGGTCCTGCATCGCGGCAACGGCGCGGAACCGGAAACGCTCGACCCCGCCAAATCCAGCGGCGTGCCCGAAAGCTGGCTGCAATATGACCTGTTCGACGGTCTGCTGGTGCCCGACGGAAAGGGCAATTTTATCCCCGGCGCCGCGGAGAAGTGGGATGTCAGCCCCGATGGGCGGGTCTATACCTTCCACCTGCGCCGCAATGCCAAATGGTCCGACGGCACCGCCGTCACGGCGCAGGACTGGGTTTTCTCCTGGCGCCGGCTGGTCGATCCCAAGACCATGGCCGATTACGCCTATTTTCTGTGGCAGGTGAAGAACGCGCAGGACATCACGCTGGGCCGCAAGGCACCGGAAACGATGGGCGTGCGCGCCGTGGACGATTACACGTTCGAGGTGACGCTGGCGGCACCCACCCCCTATTTCCTGTCCATGCTGCACCATCATTCGACCTACGCCCTGTCCAAGGCGAATGTGGAGAAGTTCGGGGCCGACTTCGTGAAACCCGGCAATCTGGTCACCAACGGTGCCTATATGCTGGCGGAATCGGTGCCGCAGAGCCATATCAAGATGGTGAAGAACCCCCATCATTACGATGTGGCCAATACGAAGATCGACACGGTCTTCTTCTATCCCACCGAAAACCAGGAAGCGGAACTGAAACGGTACCGCGCCGGCGAATTGCACATCGCCTATGAGGTGCCGGTGACCCAGATGCAGTGGCTACGCCAGAACATGCCCGACGAACTGCATCTGGCGCCCTATTTCGGCACCTATTTCTATGCGCCGAACATGACGAAGGAGCCGTGGAAGTCCAACAAGAACCTGAGGCTGGCCCTCAACCTCGCCATCGACCGCGACATCATCGTGGAAAAGGTGAACCAGCGCGGGGAAATCCCGGCCTACAGCTTCGTGCCCCCCAACACGACCAATTACACCCAGCAGATCCCCGACTATGCCAAGTGGACGCAGGAACAGCGCGACGCCAAGGCCAAGGAGCTGCTGGCCAAGGCCGGCTATGGGCCCGGCGCCAAGCCGCTGGAAATCGAGGTTCTGTACAATACCCAGGAAAACCACCGGAAGCTGGCCATTGCCATCGCCTCCATGTGGCAGCAGAAGCTGGGCGTGAAGGTGACCTTGAACAATCAGGAATGGAAGGTGTTCCTGAATACCCGTGACGAGAAGAAGTTCAAGGACATCACCCGCCATGGCTGGATCGGCGACTATAACGACGCCAACAATTTCCTGGAACTGGTGCGCGGGGATATCGGCAAGCAGAACCCGTCCGCCTTCGCCGACCCGCAATATGACCTGCTGATGGCCGAGGCCAACACCACGGCCGACATCGCCAAGCGCGCCGCCCTGCTTCAGCAGGCCGAACGGCTGATGATCGAGGAAGTGGCGGTCTTCCCCATCCATTTCTACAGTTCCAAGCACATGGTCAGTCCCAAGCTGATCGGCTGGACCGACAATCTGATGGATCTGCATCCCTCGCGCTTCCTTGACCTGAAGCCGTAACGGTTTCCCTCCTGCCAATCTCCCTCACGCACCGGGCGCCCGCATCCACGGGCCTGGGCTTACGCCGCACGAGCGGTGGGCGGCCGGCCGCCGGCCTTCATCCCGCCAAAACCCCGGCCGCCTCACAACGGCCGGGGTTTTTTCTTGCCCGCCTCCGGGGCCGGTCTATCCTGCCTTTCGGGATAATTTCCACGGACGGAGGAAGTTCAGTGCGGTTTCTGGCGACATTTGTTTCCTGTCTTGTGCTGCTGCTCACGCTGCTGGCCACGCCCTCACGGGCGGAGATGGTGCTGCACCGGGGCAACGGATCGGAGCCGGAAACCCTGGACCCGCACAAATCGACAGGCGAGGGCGAAAGCTGGATCGAAATGGACCTGTTCGAAGGGCTGGTGACCGCTGACGCGCTGGGCCGCGTCGTCCCGGGCGCCGCCCTGAACTGGACCATCAGCGAGGATCGGCTGACCTACACCTTCCACCTGCGTCCCGATGGAAAATGGTCGGACGGGACAAGGGTGACGGCGGGGGACTTCGTCTTTTCCTGGCGGCGCCTGGTGTCACCAGCCACCCGCTCGCGCTATGCCTTCTTCCTCTGGCCCGTAAAGAACGCGGAGGCCGTGTCCAAGGGCCAGATGCCGCCCACCGCCATGGGGGTGGAGGCGGTGGACGAGCTTACCCTGCGCGTGACGCTGGAGGCGCCGACCGCCTATTTCATCTCCTCGCTTCAGCATCATTCGACCTTCGCCGTGTCGCAGGCCAATCTGAAGCGGCATGGCGATGATTTTGTGAAGCCGGGAAAGCTGGTGTCCAACGGCGCCTTCATGCTGGCCGAGGCCGTGCCGCAAAGCCATGTGAAGCTGGTGCGCAACCCGCATTTCCATGCCGCGGCCGAGGTCGCCCTGGATGCCGTCTATTTCTATCCGACGGAGAACCGGGAGGTGGAGTTGAAGCGGTTCCGGGCCGGGGAACTGGACGTCACCTATGACCTGCCCGACGGACAGATCGCCTGGGTACGACAGAACATGCCCGCCGACCTGCGCCTCGCCCCGTTCTTTTCCAGCTACTGGTTCAATATAAACCTGCGCAACGAGCCCTGGAAATCCAACCCGGACCTGCGCACGGCCCTGTCGCTGGCCATCGACAGGCAACTGATCGTGGACAAGATCACCCAAGCCGGCGAAATCCCCGCCTATGCCATCACCCCGCCCGGCACCGACAATTACGTGGCCCCCCTGCCCGAATGGGCCCGCTGGACCCAGGCCCAGCGGGATGCGAAGGCCCGTGAACTGCTGGCCAAGGCCGGGTACGGGCCGGGGGGCAGGGTTCTGGAGGTGGAGATCCTGTTCAACACCTCGGAAAACCATCGGAAAATCGCCATCGCCATCGACAGCATGTGGCGGCAGAAGCTGGGTGTGCGCGCAAAGCTGGTGAACCAGGAATGGAAGGTGCTTCTACAGTCCCGCGCAGAGGGCAAGTTCCAGGATCTGGTGCGCGGCGGCTGGATCGGCGACTACAATGACGCCTATTCCTTCCTGTCCCTGTTCATGTCCGATGTGCAGGGGCAGAACCATAGCGGCTATCGCAACCCGGACTATGACCGTCTGATCCGGGCCGCCGCATCCGAAGTGGATGCCACGGCCCGGCGCCAGTTAATGCAGCGGGCAGAAGCCATGCTGCTGTCGGATCACCCCGTGATCCCCATCTATACCCATGTGACCACGCACATGGTGTCGGCACGGGTCAGCGGCTGGCAGGACAATATCCGCAACCTGCACCTGTCACGCTATCTGTCTGTGGTGCGATAGGCGACCGCCAGCCCGGCACCTGAGGAAACATGAAATCCGCCTTGATCGATCACGAGCAAGGCGGATTGGTGTAATACTAACGGTCAAAATTCTTGACCGTTAGTATCGGCGGCGACTGCCGCCGCGCCGCACGTGCGTCGTTAGCCAAGGCTGCGGATGCAGCCGCCCGGCGCTTGAGGGGCAGGAAAGATTGACCGAAGGTCAAGATTTCATGCCGCTGGTGTAATAATCGCGGAACCAGGACACGAACTGCGGCAGCCCCTGCGCCAGATCGGTCGTCGGCTCGAAGCCCAGATCACGGCGGCTGGTTTCGATATCCGCGCAGGAACTGACCACGTCGCCCGGCTGCATGGGCCGGAATTCGATGATCGCCTTGCGACCCAGCGCCTGTTCCAGGATGCCGATCATGTCCGTCAGCTTTTCCGGCCGGTGATTACCCAGATTATAGACGGTGTGGCGCACCCCGTCATCGTCGGGTCCCGGCGGCCGCAGGCTGGCGGCGCGGATACCGGCGACGATATCGTCGATATAGGTGAAGTCGCGCCACATCTCCCCGTTATTGAACACCTGGATCGGCCGGCCGGCCAGGATGGCATCGGTGAACAGGAAGGTCGCCATGTCGGGCCTGCCCCACGGCCCATAGACCGTGAAGAAGCGCAGCCCCACGGCGGGAAAGCCGAACAGGTGGCTGTAGGTATAGGTGATCAGTTCGTCCGCCCGCTTGGTCGCGGCATATAGCGAGATGGGCCGGGTCACCGGGTGGTCCACGGAAAACGGCGACTGCTTATTGGCCCCGTAAACCGACGAGGAACTGGCATAGACAAAATTGCGCAATCCCGGCAGGGCCCGCGCCAGTTCCAGCATCACCACCTGACCCGCCAGGTTCGATTGAACATAGGCGTAGGGATTGACCAGCGAATAACGCACCCCGGCCTGGGCCGCCAGATGGATGATCTCCGTGATGTCGGCGTGATGGCTGCGGATGAAGTCCACCAGTCCGGAATCGGCAATGTCGCGGCGATAGAAGGTGAAGTTCGGGTATTCCTCAAGGATGCGCAGCCGCGCCATCTTGAGCCCGACATCGTAATAATCATTGATGATGTCGATACCGACCACCGTCTCGCCACTCTCCAGCAGCGACCGGGCGGTGGAAAAACCGATAAACCCAGCAGCGCCTGTTACAAGCTTGGTCATTTTGTCCACTCACAGTTATGGAGCCCGGAAGGGCCGCGTCCGCAACGCAGGTCCTCCCGGTAAAACCCCAGGATCTCCGTTGCGGGCCACTGAAAAGATTTGCCCGCCGCCGGCCCTATCGGCAGGGGGTCAGGTGCCGGCAGCCGCCCTGCCCTCAGCCCACCGCACGCCCTGGGCGATGACAAAATTCATGGCAAGGTAGATGGCGCCGGCGATGATAAACATCTCCACCGGCTGAAAGCTGCGCGATGCGATGGTGCGGGCAGCACCCGTCAGTTCCACCAGCGTGATGGCACTGGCCAGCGATGTCGCCTGCACCATCTGGATCATCTCGTTCCCATAGGCGGGCAGGATGGTGCGCAGGGCCTGCGGCAGGACGATGCGGCGATACAGAAGCAGCCGCGACATGCCCAGCGCACGCGCCGCCTCGATCTGCCCGAACGGCACAGCCTGGATGCCGCCGCGCAGGATCTCGCCGGTATAGGCGGCGGTGTTCAGCGTCAAGGCGATGATGGCGCACCAATAGGCCTCGCGCAGGATCGGCCACAGGAAGCTCTCGCGGATACCCACGAACTGCCCCAGCCCGTAATAGATCAGGAAGATCTGCACCAGCAGCGGGGTGGAACGGAACAGGAAGACATAGACGCCCGTCACGCCGGCCACGAACCGGTTCGATGACAGGCGCCCGAAGGCCACGGCCAGCGCCAGCACAAAACCCAGCCCCAGCGACAGCACGACCAGTTGCACCGTCACCCAGGCGCCCGACAGCAGCGCCGGCAGCGAGGAGAGGATCATGTCGATATTCATGTGCCGCCCCCCTCAGTTCGCCACGGCGCGGCGCACGCCACGTTCGGCCCGGCGCGACAGGGCCCGGAACAAGGCTTCCGAGCAGGTGGTCATGATCATGTAGAGGATGGCCGCGGTGAGATAGAACAGAAAGGGCTGACGCGTCGATTGCATGCCCAGATAGGCCTGACGCATCAGTTCGGCCAAGGACACGACAGAGACCAGCGTCGTGTCCTTCAGCGTCATCTGCCAGACATTGCCCAGGCCCGGCAGGGCATAGCGCAAGGCCTGCGGAATCAGGATGCGGCGCAGGATCAGCAACCGTCCCATGCCCAGCGCCCGCGCCGCCTCCAACTGTCCCTTGGGCACGGCCCGGACGGCGCCCCGGATCACCTCCGTCGCATAGGCCCCGGACACGATGCCGACCGCCGCCACCCCCACCGCAAAGGCCGACAGGTCCACCCGCCCGCCATAGCCGAACAGCCCGGCCACCCAGGTGACAAGACCCGACCCGCCGAAGAACAGCAGCCAGATCACCAGAAGGGCCGGCACACCCCGCACCACCGTCGTGTAAAGGGCGGCCAGCCAGCGCAGCGGCGCCGGACCCGACAGCTTCGCCGCCGCAGCCCCGGAACCGACAACGATACCGATCAGATAGGCCGATATGGCGACCATCAGGGTCATGACCGCCCCGTTGGCGATCTCGTCACCCCAGCCATCACTGCCGAAACGGAGAAGATCAAGCATGGGGGCATTCCGGTCGGGGTTCAGCGGTTACAGACATCGACGAATTCAGCGGCGAACTGGTCCCAGCGACGGTTGTTCAGCACCCATTGCGCACCGGCCAGCCCGCGCGCCCGCGCGGCATCCCGGTTCTGATAGGCATGCTCCATGGCCTCGACCAGTTCCTCCACGTCGCTTTCGCCCCAGTAGCGGGTATTGTCCCCCGTGCCCGGCACCGGCCCCTGACGGGACAGGACATAGGTGCGATCATCGCCGATCAGGTCCAGATGGCCGGTATTGGCCGACAGGACCAGCGGCACGCCACAGGCCATGGCCTCCATCGCCACCAGATTGGTGCCCGGCTCGCACCGGTTGGGGAACACGGCCAGATCACATTCATGCAGCAGCGGGGCGATGCGTTCGCGCGAAAGGAAGCCGATATTAAGGTAGGAATTCTCCGGCAGGCCGTTGGCACGCATCCAGCCGACGATATCCACATCCGACGCATCGGCCGTCAGTTGCAAGGGCTCCAGTCCAAGCGGGCTGGCGCGCATCGAGAGGGCCGTGACCGGCCAGAAATTGGCCCAGGCCGTGACCAGCAGCGCCTCCGGCCGGCGCTGCTGGAAGGCCCGGAAAGCCCTCAGCACGATATCCTGCCCCTTACGGAACTCGATCTTGCCGCCGGAAAAGATCGCGAAACGATCGCCGAACTTGCCCTTCTTGGGACCGGGGGATACTTCCGTCGGATCGACCCCCTGAAAGACGCAATCCGACGCGACCCCGTGCTCCGCCAGCACCTGCTTGTTGAAGTTGGAATGAATGACGATGCGCCCGTAGGAGCGGGCGTCCGTCAATGCCTTCGTCGAAAATTTGGTTTCCGTGAAGGCCCCCACGCCCACATTGCGGTCACCCAAGATCGGCTGTTGGCTGAAATTGGGTTGCATGAGGTCGCCCAGCGCATACAGCACGGTGGCATTTTCCAGATGCAGCCGCTTGCCCTGCGATTGCACCAGCTCGATGTAGGTCGACAGGCGTTCGGCCGGCAGATCCAGCGCGCGGAGCTTCTCCTGCGTCTGCGGACGCATGCTCAACAGGTCGGACGGGCTGATCAACATGGGCGAGCCGCCAGTTTTCAGCAGATAAAGGCAGGTATGCACACCCACCAGCCCCCAGCCATGCAGCTCGGTCAGGCGCCAGTTGAGGACAAAGGGACGATAGGACTGGTCGCTCACAGAAGGTACTCCCCCGGGCATCAGGGCATGGAACTGTCGAAACCGAACCACTGCACCGAAAGGTTCTTCATGCTGCCATCGGTCTTCATCTCGGCGATGGCCTTGTTCAATGCCGCCAGCAGTTCAGGGCGGCCCTTGGCGATGGCGATACCCTGACCGCGTCCGAACAGGCCTCCGTCGAAACCGGGACCGAAATAGCTGAAATCCTTGCCCTCTGGCCGTTGCAGGAAGGCGTTCCAGGTGATGGCGTCGGCCAGCCCGATCTCCACCCGGCCCGTCTGCAGGTCCAGCGCCAGGTTCTCCTGCGTGTCGTAGCGGCGGATTTCCACCACATCGGCCAGATAGGCATCGGCGAAATTGGCATGGATGGTGCTGGTCTGCACACCCAGAACCTTGCCCTTCAGCAGCCCCTTGATCTTGTCGATGGCGGCCTGTTCCTCCGGGCTGATCTCTGTCAGATCGATACGCTCGATCCCGTAATCGATATCCTGCAAGGGATTGGCGTTGGCCGACACCAGATAGGCCGGCGTCGTCGTATAGCCCTTGGAGAAGTCGACAGCGGCCAGACGCTCATCCGTGATGGACATGCCGGCAACGATGGCGTCGAAGCGGCCGGCCTGCAGCGCCGGGATCATGCCGTCCCAGGCCTGGGCCATGAACTGGCATTCGGTGCCCATACGCTTGCAGACATCCTTCATCATGTCGATTTCGAACCCGACCAGATTGCCGGACGCATCGACCATGTTGTAGGGCGGATAGGCGCCTTCCGTGGCGACCCGCAACGGGTTGGGGATGCCACCGGCCACAGGGGCGGCCTGCTTGGCATCCTCCTTGCCGCAGCCGGAGAGCGCCATCATTCCGGCCAGCGCCAGCGTCGCCATCAGCTTCTTCATCAACTCCACTCCCCCAGAAATGCGAACCATGGCCGGGTTGCCGGCTCATCGATTGTGTATGGATTGACCGTGTTCAGCGCTGCCCCTCGCGGGACAGGAACTGGCGGCAGCGTTCGGATTTCGGGTTGCCGAACAGTTCCGCCGGCGTCCCCTGCTCCTCGATCCGCCCCTGATGCAGGAAGACGACCTTGTGCGACACCTCACGCGCGAAGGCCATTTCGTGGGTGACGATCAGCATGGTCGCCCCCTCCATCGCCAGATCGCGGATAACCTTCAGCACCTCCCCCACCAGTTCGGGGTCGAGCGCGCTGGTCGGCTCGTCGAACAGCATGACCTTGGGTTCCATGGCCAGCATGCGGGCGATGGCCGCGCGCTGCTGCTGCCCGCCCGACATCTGCGACGGATAGGCGTCGCGCTTGGCCGACAGGCCGACCTTGGCCAGCAGCGCCTCGGCCTTGGCGATGGCCTGATCCTTCGGCTGCTTCAGCACATGGACCGGTGCCTCGATGATGTTTTCCAGGACCGTCATATGAGTCCAGAGATTGAAGCTCTGGAACACCATGCCGCAGCGCTGGCGGATACGTTCCACCTGCCTGCCGTCCGCCGGCATGGCGCCGTGGCGGCCGCGCTTCATGGCGATCTGTTCGCCACCGATGCGCACGATCCCGTCATCGGGGATTTCCAGCAGGTTGATGCAGCGCAGCAGCGTGCTTTTGCCCGACCCGGATGATCCGATCAGGGCCACCACCTCCCCCTCCGCCGCGTTCAGCGACACGCCTTTCAGCACCTCATTGTCGCCGAAACGCTTATGCAGCGCCTCCACCTCGACGGCGGGAACGGAACCGGAAACGATGGGGGCAGGCGGCATCGGCGTCCATTAAGGGCAGATCAAGGATTCCGTGCCAAGCTACCCCGCCAAGGCATGGCCGCGAAAGGGGAAATCCTGGCTTTCGCACCGCAATCGATTTGGGCGGGGCTGCTGGCATGCGACCGTGCTATCTGTTGCACATCAAGCGCGCAGACTGACCGGAAACGACCCCCCGATGAGCCAAGGCATCCAGCCCAGCCCGAATCGCAGCACCCATTTCCTGTTCGAGCACAAGGTGTTCACGGTTGATGGCTGCCGGTTCGTCTGGTCCAAATCAGCCGAAGAGCCGGTGATGCGCTTCATGCTGGGCAAGGTCCAGGCAGAGGTGGCGCTGGACAAGATCTGCAACGAATTCAAGATCGACCCGAAAAGCTTCGACGGCCAGTTGATCAACATGGTGGCCAAGGGGCTGAAATATGTGCGGGAGATCAGGCCCGGCGACACGATCCCCAACGAACTGATCGACGGTTCCGCCTCCTGGCGGGTTGATGAACGCCATTTCCTGATCGCCAAGGGACGGTTGACGGTCCAGATGGTCACCTGGCTGACGGGCGGGGAAACGGTGGTGTCCAGCCCCGAGCAACTGGAACAGGTGGTGGAGGATCCCGGCACCAAGGCCCGCGTACGCGAGGCGTTCCAGATGATCGCCAACAAACTGTCACTCACCGGCAACGCCGAGGAACAGGTGGAAAACCGCATCGAGGCGCTGGCCAAGGAGCTTTCCTATATCGAGGCGCTGCGGGAACGGGCCGGCAAGCTGGGGAAGGTGCGCACCGGTCTGGAGGATGCGCATCGCATCTACAAGAACGAACGGAACCTCAAAGAGGAGATCGTGCGTATGCAGACCCTGTCGCTGCCGCCGATCACCGACCTGGAGCAACGATTCGCCCAGGTGGACGCGCAGACGGGGGAAATCCTGTCGATGCTGGCCAAGTTCGACAAGAATATCACCTATATCCGCGAGATGCGGGACGATCTGCACCAGACCCTGCTGCCCTGGGACGAGGTCCTGGAGGATTGGGAGAGCACGAGCGCGGAAAAAAGCCAGGCTTTCGAAGCGGTCCTGAAGAAAACCTACCAGTTCCTGGCCCGCAACTATTCCCAGGCCAAACATTGGCGTCTGGCCTCGCGTCGGGCGCCATAGAACGGACAGCCCGCACGCCACCCTTCCATTCCGACGATAATCCTCTACACTCGTGTTAATATGGGGTGAATGGCCATGCGTACCGCGCATGGCGGGGGATGGTTGATGGCGCAGGCCCAAAGGCTGCTGTTGGCGAACCTGTTCGTGGCCCTGGCCTACGCGGCCACGGGCTGGCTGGGTTTGCAGGTGCCCTTCGCGGGGGAGGCGGTGACGCTGATCTGGCCGCCGACCGGTATTGCATTTGCCGCCATCTGGCGCGGGGGACCGCGGCTTCTTCCCGGCATTTTTGCCGGGGCGGCCGGTCTGAACCTCCTGATGTTCGGCAATCCCGTGTTCGCCCTGCTGGTCGGTCTGGGCAATTGCCTGCCCAGCCTGGCCGCCTTTGCCTGGCTTACGCGGACACGCGGCGAACGCCCGCTGTTCGACGGTCCGGGCGGGCTGGTGGCTTTCCTGGTGGTCCCGGTGCTGTTGTCCCCGATGCTAAGCGCGACGGTCGGCACCCTGGCGGCCCTTGCCGGCGGGGCCAACCTGGGCGAAGGGATCGTCAGCGCCTGGGTAAGCTGGTGGGTGGGCGATGCCATGGGCGTGTTGCTGGTGGCCCCGCCCTTGATTCTGATGGCCGCCCCCGGTGCCACGGCCCTGTTGCGCCGGCGCTGGGTGACGGCGCTGGGACTGGTGGTCGGGGGCACGGTGCTGCTGTCCGCCATGGCCCTGGTGGAACCGTTATGGCTGCGCGAGGGCGGGCGTTTCGCGCTGTTCTGCCTGATTCTGACGGCAGGGCTGCGGCTGGGCCTGCTGGGCACCGCGATCTATACGCTGATGGTTGCCACCGGCCTGACCGTCATGACGGCGCGGGGCCTGGGGCCCTTCGCCGCCGCCGATTATCATGCCAGCTTCGCGACGCTGCTGGCCGCCCTGTCGATCCTGTCGGTGGCCGGACTGTCGCTGGCCACGGTGATGGCCACGCTGCGCCGGGTGATGCTGGCCGAGCGGGAGGCGCGGCATCAGGCCGAACAGGCCCTGACCCGGCTTTGCCAAACCCAGGACAATCTGGTGCAGGCGGAAAAGATGGCCTCGCTGGGCCGGCTGGTGGCCGGTATCGCGCATGAGGTGAACACACCCGTCGGCACCGCGCTGGCCGCCGCCACGCGCCTGGCCAACGACACGCGCGGCATTGAACAGGCACTGTCTTCGGGCACGCTGCGCCGGGAACAGATGAATGAATATATCGACGCCACTTCGCTGGCCGCCCGCATCCTGCAATCCAATATGGAACGCGCGGCGCGGTTGATCGAAAGCTTCAAACATGTGGCCGTGGACCGCACGCGCCAGGACCGCCGCCGCTTTGATCTGGCCGGTTATCTGGAAGAGGTGGTGATCTCCCTGCGGCCCCAGACGCGCAAGACGCCGCACGCCATCGCCCTGACCGGCGCCACGAGATTGTCGGCTGATACCTATCCCGACGCCGTGGCCCAACTGGTGACGAACCTGCTGGTCAATGCCGTCACGCACGCCTTCCCCGATGGCCGAAGCGGCCGGGTGGAACTGGATCTGCGGGCCGACCCCTCGGGCTGGATCGAACTGCGTGTGCGCGACGATGGCAAGGGCATGGCCCAGGACCAGTTGGAGCGCATCTTCGAACCCTTTTTCACCACGGGCCGTGAAAAGGGGGGCAGCGGTCTGGGCCTTTACCTGGCCTACAGCCAGGTTACCCAGAAGCTGGGCGGTACCCTGACCGTGGAAAGCAGCGCGCCAAACCAGGGCACCTGCTTCCTGGCGCGGTTCCCCGCCGTGGCGCCCCCGTCGGATCAGGCCGGCACGCCGCCGGCCGTTCCCGCCCCCATCGATCTTGCCGCCAAACGGCGCAGCGCGTAAGGGCGGGTGACCGGCCGGCCGGTCACCCCTGCTCCAACTCGGCCCCCCAATATTCGGCGCTGGTCATCGATGCCGGGAAGGCGGCGCCGGGCAGATCCTCGCTCGGATCGGCCGCGACCTCATCCCCCAGATCGTCATAGGACAGGAAATCCCGCCAGCTATCATGCAGGAAGGTGGGGGGGAAATTGCGCCCGTTCTCCTGCAGCTCATAAGCCGTGGGTGCGAAGGGTTCCTGCATCGGATGCATGCCGCACTGGCTGGGCAGGCGGCTGCCCTTGGCCAGATTGCAGGCCGAACAGGAGGTGACGACATTGTCCCAGCTTGTCCGCCCGCCCCGGCAGCGCGGGATGACATGGTCGAAGGTCAGTTCATGCGTGGGAAACCAGCGCCCGCAATATTGACAGGTGAACCGGTCGCGCAGGAACACGTTGAAGCGGGTGAAGGCCGGGCGCCGCGTCGCGGGCACATATTCCTTCAGGGAGATCACGCTGGGCAGCCGGATCGCCAGTTGGGGCGATCGCACCACGCGGTCATAGTGCGAGACGATGTTCACACGATCCAGGAACACGGCCTTGACCGCGTCCTGCCATGACCAGAGCGAGAGCGGGAAATAGCTGAGCGGACGGAAATCCGCATTCAGCACCAAGGCAGGACACCCATCAAAAGGTGGTGACAAGACTCACCCCCAAGCGCCGTTCCGTCGGTGTTCCCGACCCAAGGCGCCCCGCCTTCTTCCACCCGGAGGCACCCATCTGGGGGCCACTGGCATCGGGATGGCGGACAGGTTGGCGGCAGGCCGGAACGTCGGAACCTTGATATAACGGCCCGACCCCATCTGGCAACCCGCGCAACCGGACGCGGACGCAATTATCACGCACCTGCAACAGAAGCGACACGCAAGCCCTTGTGGTCGTTGAGCTTGTGACCCGCCATCCATTGGGGGTATATGTCGTCAGAGCAGGGGCATGGCCCTGTCCCCCGGTAAAGATGCATGCCCGACGACGCCCGCACGGTCACCACCCGATTCGCGCCCAGCCCGACCGGCTTCCTGCATCTGGGCCATGTCCATTCCTGCCTGTTCGCCGTGAACGCGGCGAAGGCCGCCGTCGGCCGTTTCCTGCTGCGGATCGAGGATATCGACCCCAATCGCTGCCGTCCGGAATATGAGGTGATGCTGAAGGAGGATCTGGCCTGGCTGGGTTTCCGCTGGGAAGAGCCTGTCCGCCGGCAATCCGATCACATGGGGGATTACGCCGCCGCCCTGGAAAGGCTGGCCGCCCTGGGCGTCACCTATCCCTGTTTTTGTTCCCGCAAAGAGATCGCGGACGAGATCGCGCGCGCTGGCAACGCCCCGCATCTGGTGGCGATGGGGCCGGAGGGGCCGCTTTATCCCGGCCTCTGCCGCCATCTGCCGCGCGAGGCGGCGGCGGCCCGTGTGGCGGCCGGGGAACCGCACGCCGTCCGGCTGGACGTGGCCAAGGCCACCGCCCTGACCGGGCCCCTGTCCTGGCATGACCACGCACGGGGCACGGTTGCCGCCGATACCGGCCTGCTGGGCGATATCGTGCTGGCGCGCCGCGACGTGCGGACCAGTTACCACCTGTCGGTGACCGTGGATGACGCGATCCAGGGCGTGACATTGGTGACACGCGGCGAGGATCTGTTCCACGCCACCCATGTCCACCGCCTGTTGCAGGCGCTGCTGTCGCTGCCGGTCCCGGATTACCACCATCATGGCTTGCTGTTGAACGACCGGGGCGAGCGGTTGTCCAAACGCGACGGTGCCACCGGCATACGCGCGCTGCGGGCACAGGGCCTGTCAGCCGTGGATATTCTGCGCCGCGCGGCAGGCAGTGCCGAAGGATAGGTTGCATTCCCTTCCCTAAGGGACTGCAATGTCAGATGATTGCCGAAGGGAAACAGGAGCGCGTCCGGTGAAGACAAGGTAGATGCAATTTTAAGGGTATTGTTCCAGAACATTGTGGTATGGAGACCATGCCATGCAAGATACGTCCATGCTCGACCATTACCGCCAACTTGTCCGTGACACGACAATCGATGACAGAACGCTGCTGTCGACAGATTACTTCAATCATTTCAATGAAGTAATCATGTTGCTTTCCATGTTGGGCGACATGCCGGACATGCTGGACGAAATCGTGGCCTGGACACCCAAGACCTATCGCCAGCATTTCGAGGATAGCGGCCTGGCCTTCGCACCGATCGCCATCGAAGCGTTCGAGCATGTGCCGATGGAATTTCGCGAGCCGTTCGATGAAACCATCAATGATATGAACAGCCTGATCGTGGAGGCGGTGGCCACCCTGTCGCCCATGCGCGACGATCAGATGATGCTGGGTTTCACTGCCGGCGACTATTGGCGGCGCCTGCAGGATCTGGTGGATCGCGGCAGCGCCATTGTTCATGGCTCCGTCCAGGACCACAACCCCGCCGTCACCATGGACCAGAGCGAGATCGACGATCTGTTCTGATTTCCTTACTTGACCCTGACGTTGCGTCGGTTATGCCCGTCTCCCTCATTCGGCGGTCATTATTGGTGGCCGTCGGCATGACGCCGGATCGGGGGGCCGGGCACGGCTGCCATGCCGCGCCCGGCCTTGCCCCGTCGGATCGCTGCCGCCACCTTGGCACCGGTTGCATCGATACCGGAAACGCCCCATGACCGCTCCTGTCCCGCTGATCCCCGGCCTGGCCGGCATCGCCGACCGTTATGACGGCTTCATCCTGGACCTGTGGGGCGTCGTGCATGACGGGGTGAAACCCTATGAGGGGGTGGTCGATTGCCTGTCCACGCTGCGCCGCCTGGGCAAGCGGGTCTGTCTTCTGTCCAACGCCCCGCGCCGCATCGCGGCGGCGGCGGCGAAACTGACGGCCATGGGGGTCGCACCCGACCTGTACGACGCGCTGTACACCTCGGGCGAGGCCAGCTTCGAGGCGTTGCGCGACCGCAGCGATGATTGGCATGCGTCGCTGGGGCCGAAGCTGTTCCATATCGGCCCGCCGCGCGACAATGACGTCTATGACAGCCTGACCGACCGCATCCGGGTGGACAGCCCGGAGGAAGCGGACTTTGTCATCAATACCGGCATCGATGAATATGAAGAGACGCTGCACGATTACGACCCGATCCTGCGCCGCTGCCGGGACCGCGGCCTGCCCATGCTGTGCGCCAATCCCGATCTGGTCGTGGTGATCGACAAGGAACTGGTGATCTGCGCCGGGGAACTGGCCCGCCATTATGAAAAACTGGGCGGCGACGTCCGGTATCATGGCAAGCCGCATGCCCCGGTCTATCGCCGCTGCTTTGACCTGCTGGGCGGGATCGATCCGTCGCGCATCCTGGCTGTGGGTGACAGCCTGCGCACCGATGTGGCCGGGGCCAACGCCGCCGGCATCGACAGCCTGTTTATCACGGGTGGCATCCATCGCGAGGAACTGGGTACGCCGCTGGGCGTGCTGCCGGAACCGGAAAAGCTGGCGGCGCTGCTGGCCAGCGGCCCCCACCGCCCCACCTGGGCCGCCCCCGGTCTGCGCTGGGCCTGAACGCGCCCGCCGTCAATCCTGGTCGAAAATCTCCAGCGCCTTGCGGAAGGTCCCGGAATAGGCGGCCGTCGTGCCGAACGGCACCTGTTCCTCCGCCAGCCCGGCCAGGCGCGGGGAGGCATCGGCAGCGGTGCGGAAATAGGACAGGATAAAGATGCGCAGGGCAGCGGTCAGGGCGCTGTCGCCGCGCCGCCCGTCGATCATGGTGACGATATCGTTCACCGACTGCGATTCGCGCTCGCTGATCTCTGTCAGGCAATCCCACAGCAGCGGCTCCATCCGCACGCTGGTTCGGGCTCCCGCCACCACCACGTTGCGGCACACGGCCCGCATCGAGTCAGGCGCGGTATCTTCCGGGTTTGTCGGGGGACGGCGCTTCGCGGCCATTGGAACCGTCTGTCCTATTGTTCGATAGGGTTCTGAGTTGTGTGGAACATATTGAACATACAAGAAGGAAACAATGGGTTGTCGAAGGTATTATGACAATCGGCCCCCGCTGCTCCGCGCCCCATGCGGACCGGGTGATTGTAACAGGTGGCACCAAAATTGTTGCGGGTGGGAAACGGCGGAAGACAGCATCCCGCCACACGGTATTATAGCGGCTGGTTCGACGTCCGCCATCGCCTGAGGCCCCCCATGCATCCCCACCCGCCCTTGTCCAGCCGCCCCCGCCTGAAGCCGGGGATTCCGATCGGGGGTATCGCGGCGGTGCTGGTGCTGGCGACGACGGTCGGCTGGTCGCTGGTCGCCGGCAATCCGGCGGACAAGAACCTGGATCTGGAGAAGCTGGAGAAAAAACTGTCGCTGTCCATCGACAGTGACGGCATCACCGCCCGCGTCAATGACAGGGTCCGCGAACGGATGGCGGAACGGGGGCAGCCCGCCGACGGCCGCGCCGTCGACATGGCGGCCATCAGCCGTTCCGTCGCCGACCGGATCGAGGCCGCCGCCAAGGCCGCGACAGCAAAGGCGGAAACGATGCGCAACCGGCGGAGCGGCGACATCCGTTATCTGGACCGTGCCACCGCCAGCGACGGGACAAATCGTCTGTCCGCGACGGCCGATGCGCCGGCCGGGGTGCGGCTGGCCGGTGTCATGGGCAGTGTGCGGATCAAGGTGGTGGACGATTCGCAGGAGGTTCTGTTCAGCCTGGAGAATAGCCGCAAACGCTACAACCTTTCCATTGATGACGGGGTACTCTGGATCACCGGTCCGGGTCCGCAGAACGAGCCCAGCGTGACGCTGGATATCGCCGTCCCCCGCGGTACGCCGCTGCTGGTGAACAATTTCACCGGCGACCTGACCGTCACCGGCGATCTGGGGGCGCCGGCCCGGCTTGAACTGGCCAATGGCGAGATGAAGCTGGACAGCCTGGAATCGGTACGGGTGCGCATCACCCAGTCGGGCACCGTCTCCGTCGGCAACGTGAAGGGCCTGGCCGGCGTGCAATTGTCAGGCGACGGTCAGGTCCGGCTGGGCCATGTCGGCACGGCCGCAGTGGAACTGAAGGGCAACGGGTCTGTCCAGATGACCTCCGTAGGGGAAGGGCTGTCCGTGTCCATGCCCGGTCCCGGCGACATCCGGCTGGACATGCTGGCCGGCGATCTGTCGGCCGCCATCACCGGCCCCGGCACCCTGACCATCGGCGGCGGTCAGGCCGACAGCATGGCTGTGGGCGTTACCGGCCCCGGCACCGTTGATTTCAATGGCAAGGCCAAGGACCCGCGCGTGCTGATGACCGGTCCCGGCCGGGTGACCCTGGCCGGCCATGACGGATCGCCCCGCGTCTTCCATGTCGGTCCGGGCAAGGTGGAACTGGCACGCTGATCAGGCGGCGGGTCTTGTGACGCGCCGTAAGGTCAGGTTCAGCCGGCCGCCATCGGGCAACAGGCGCGAGGAGCCGACGCGCAGACGATCGACCCCGTGATAGAACATCCGCGAGGGTCCCGCGAAGACCATGATGGTGCCGCTGGCCACGGGAAAGGACCGTGTCTTATCCTCCCGACGCGGGCCGCCCAGGCGGAAGATGGCCGTATCGCCCAGCGAGATATTGAGGATCGGGGCCTCCGTCGCCTCCTCATCCTCGTCCCGGTGCAGGGAGAGTTTCGCCCCCTCCCCGCGATAATGGTTGATCAGGCAGCATTCCGGATCATGGGGATAGGCGGTCAGCCCGCGCCACAGATCCAGCAGCAGCGCCGGTATCGCGGGCCAGGGCCGGCCCGTGACGGGATGGACCGGCGAATAGCGATAGCTCTGCCGGTCGGCGATCCAGCCCTGGCTGCCGGCATTGGTCATGTCGATGGAGAAGGGCCGGCCCGTACGCGGCATGACATAGCGCGTGAACGGCGCCTCCTGCGCCAGGGCCGCGACCATGGCCACCAATTCCTGCTGACGGGTGCGATCCAGATGGTCCGGCAGCATCCGGAACCCCTCGCCATCCGATGACATTGATCGTCCTTTCGTGTCTTGCGGGTCGCGCCCGCCCTAAAAAACGCCACGGACATGACAGTGTCACGCGCCAATCATGGACTCGGACCCGTAACGCGCCTAGATTCACCCTTATGAGAGACGAGACCTTCGAAAGCGAGGCGAGCGCCGACTGGAACCCCGTTGCCCTGCGTGGCGGCGTGGCGAGCCTGCGGGTGCCGTCAACCTGGCAGCGCCTGTCGCGGGACGATGGCGGGCTGGCTTTCCAGTCACCGGGGGCGCATCCGGTTGATCTTCTGATCTCCGTCGTCACCTACCGCAACCCCTATGGCGCGCGGGCGGAGGAGGCAATCCAGTATCTGGATCGTGAAAATGTGCTTCCGCGCGGTATCCTGCCCTCCATGGAATCGGGGGATGCCGGTAGCGAGGCCGATGAACGGCATTGGATCGCGTATGCCGTGGCCCAGCCGCCGGACCGGCAGATCTTTGTCTGGAAGGTCGCTGATTTCCAGCCGCCTGACCATGTCCGCGTCGTCACCTTGCAATTGCTGGTCCCGGACGAGAGTGCTGACGACCCCGAACTGTCCGACCTGATCGACCGGCTGGGGGAAGAGGCGGCGCGCATCAAGTTCAATTCCGGTCCCGTGCAGGGGCCCGTCCAGCGCGTCACCATGCGCAATGTCTGGCATGCCGACAGCGTGCGCTTCCGGCTGCCTTGGGACTGGAACAGCGCGCAGGACAATGACCTGTCCATGTTCTACCGCGACGTGGAAGGGTCGGGCACCCTGCGCGTCGCCGTGCATCAGTTCGACCATGAGGGCGACGACGCCGAAATCCTGGCCCGCGCCGTCCTGCGCCAGACGGCGGAGCAGTTCGCCGAGGGTCCGGACGAGCGCACGGGCGAAGGCTCCATCGAATGGCTTCCCGACGGGGAGGTAATGGCCCGTTTCGTCACGGACGGGGAAGAGGATGGGGAGAAGCTGCGTTTCTTCCTGTGGCTGCGCGGCGTTGCCATCGATGGACAGACCACGGTGGCCCTGTTCAGCTTCGCCTTCCCCCAGGCGTCGCGCGGGGGCGATTTGGAACGGTCCACGCTGGTCATGCTGGAACAGGAGATCCGGCGCGCCGTGATCGGGATCACCGACAGCACCGAGGTGGAGGAAGACGGCGAAGATGGCTTCAGCCTCGCCGATCTTCTGGATGAGGATGATCTGCTGCTGGATGATGACCTGGATGACGACCAGGATGATGGTGATGACGGCGAGGATGCTGGTGGACAGGGCCCGGTGGGGCGGGCGTAACCGCTGCCCGGAAAATTCCGGCACTGTGATCTTCGTCATTGCCCCTTGTCAAAAGGGCGACCGCACCCCCACATGACGGCTGTCCTTGTTCCCGCCCACAGCCGCCGGCCTTTTTCCAATGTCCGACACCCCGTTCCCCGACGATACGGCCGAAACCTGCTGCACCGCCCGCCGTCTTGCCGGCGCCGGGTTAAGGCCCACACGGCAAAGGCTGGATCTGGGATCGCTGCTGTTCCGGCGGGGCAACCGGCACGTCACAGCCGAACAGTTGCATGCCGAAGCCGTGGCCGCCGACATCAAGGTGTCCCTTGCCACCGTCTACAACACGCTGAACCAGTTCCGCGATGCCGGCCTGCTTCGCGAAGTGGTAGTCGAGGCCGGGGCAACATGGTTTGACACCAATATCGATAACCACCACCATTTCTTTCACGAGAATACCCGCCACCTGCAGGATATCTGCTGCACGCAGATGGACCTGCCCGACCTGCCCTGCCTGCCGGCCGGCACCAGGGTGGCGCGGGTGGATGTCATCATCCGCTTGCGTGACGCGGACTGATCCCGGCGTCCGTCGCCGCGGACGCTATCGGTCGCGATTTACCAGCGATGGCATGATTCTACGTCACGTTACAAATCGCCACAGCCCGATCCGGCATTGCAGGCGCAGCGCCGCGAACGTAGACTATGACCCTCGTGTCAAAGCCCAACCGGCCGTAGCGCTGGCGTGGCGGGGGTCTCTATGCGCAGAGTCTTGATGGGCGGCCTGGCCCTGGTGGCCGGCGTCCAGCTTGCCGGAACGGCCATCGACATGCAGGCGGGCTGGCGTGCCTATCGTCAGGCCACGGAAATAGCCAACCTGAAACTGGTCAGCCGCAATCTGCTGGTCGCCGCCCGCGACCACGGGATCGAGGCCGGCATGATCAACCTGCTGCTGGAGGCGGCCCGATCCCCCGGCACGCCGGAAGCGGCATTGCGGCCACAGATCGACCGTCACCGCAATGAAACCGACCGCGCGGCCCTGGCTGCCCTGGACCAGTTGGCCCAGATGCCGGTGGAAAGCGCGCTGATCGAAGATATCGGGTCGCTGCGGGTCTCGCTGGGACGCATGCGCGAGTTGCGCGGCGGGATCGAGGCCCTGCTGGAACGGCTGGCGGATGGCCGCACATTGGAAGCTGCCGGCCCCAACAATATCGACAATACGCTGCTGATCGCCGAATGGCGCGATGCCTCCCGATCCTATCTCACGGCGCTGCTGACCCTGATGCAGGAGATCAACAATCCGGCGCTGTCGATGGGTGGAGAGGCGGGGGCCGCCGAAATGCTGACCCGTGAGGCCATCCGTCTGCGGGGACAGGTCGGGTCGGACATGGGCCTTCTTTACCGCATAGCCAGCGGGGGAGAGGCGGACATGGTGGCCGCCACCGTGTCGCTGTCCGGGGTGGAGATGGTCTGGCAACTGGTCCGCAGCACCGGGGACCCGGCCATGTTTCCCGAGGCGACGCAGGCCGCCATGCGCCAGATGGAGGCGGCTTTCTATCAGCGGTACCTGCCGCTGCGTGCCGCCATCCTGGATGCCGCCGCCCGGGGCGAGGCGCGGGGGCGCCTGCCGGAATTGCTGCGCAACGGGACAAGCCTGATGAACGCCGCCAGCGATCTGGTGGGTTCCGCCGTCAGCGCCGCGGCAGAGGCGACCGATCACAATCGTCTGCTGGCCCGGCAGAAGCTCTGGGTCGACGCGTTCGAACTGCTGATTTCCATCATCGCGCTGATATTTGCCGCCTGGCTGATCCGCAGCCGCGTGCTGCGGCCGGTCCAGCAGATGACCGATGCCATGCGGGCCCTGGCCGGCGGCGACCATGCCGTGGCCCTGCCGGATTTTAAGGGTGTGGGGGTGGAGGTGGCGGCCATGGCCGCCGCCGTCCGGGTCTTCAAGGAAAATGCCCGGCAGTTGCGCAAGGAGAACCGCGATCGGGGCCGCATGGAACGGCTGCTGACCGTGGAGCGCAGCATCCTGGAGATGGCCGCCGCCGGCGCCACGCTGGGCGACGTGCTGGATGCGCTGTGCCGTGGCATGGAAGAACAACTGGATAATGCCCGCTGTACCATCATGCTGCTGCGGGAAGACGGGATGCACCTGTCGGTGGGTGCGGCCCCCAGTTTCCCCAAGCATGTGCATGAACTGTATGAAGGGATCGCCATCGGCCCGGACGTGGGCTCCTGTGGGTCGGCCATCTACCGCCGGACACCGGTCATCGTGTCGGACATCGCCCGCGATCCGCGCTGGGCGCTGTACAAGGATGTGGTGCTGGCGGAGGGCGCGAAATCCTGCTGGTCCCTGCCCATCCTGTCGGGAGACGGAGAGGCGCTGGGCGCCTTCGCCATCTATGGCGACAGCGTGCGGGAGCCGCATGACTGGGAAATGGAGCGGGCGCGCCGTGCCGTACAATTGGCGGCACTCGCCATCACCAGCCGGCGCGCAGCCGAACAGCTTGAACAGGCCAAGGCGCAGGCCGAACTGGGCAGCCGCACCAAGTCGGAATTCCTGGCCAATATGAGCCATGAGCTGCGCACCCCGCTGAACGCCATCATCGGCTTTGCCGAGGTGCTGGAAAGCGAGTTGAAGACCAGCGACAAGAACGGCCAGAATACCAGTTCCGTCGCCTATGCGGGCGACATCATCGCATCGGGCCGCCACCTGCTGACCCTGATCAACGACATCCTGGACGTGTCCAAGATGGAAGCCGGGCGTGTGGAGCTGCGGGAGCGTATCTGCGGCATGGAAGAGCTGGTGCGCGGCTGTGAGCGTATCGTGCGCGCCCGTGCCATGGAACGACGCCTGAACCTTGTGGTGGACGTGGCGGAAAGTGTGCCACCCATCCTGGTCGATGACGTGAAGTTCAAGCAGATCGTGCTGAACCTTATGTCGAATGCCATCAAGTTCACCTCCCCCGGCGGGACCGTGAAGCTGACCGCTACCGTCGATCCGGCGCGCGGCGTGTCCGTTGCCGTCTCCGACACGGGCATCGGCATCCGGCAGGAGGATCTGGCGAAGGTGTTCGTGCCCTTCCATCAGGTCGACAATGTCTATGCGCGCAGCAACCCCGGCACAGGCCTGGGCCTGACCCTGTCAAAGGGTCTGGCGGAGTTGCATGGCGGCCGCCTGTCGATCGAAAGCGTGTTCGGTGAGGGCACGACGGTCACCTTGTCACTGCCGCCGTCGCGCATCGTCTGGACAGAGAGCGCCGGCCTTCCCCTTCCGATGCCGATGCGGTGATGCCGGCCGGCGGCGACCGGATCACAACGCCGCAAGGATCGGCCGCAGCAGCCTTTCCAGCCGGTCGGCCCAGGCCGCCGCCCCCGCCGCATCCGCGATCAGATCCTGGCGGATTTCCAGCATCAGGACCGGCACCCCCGCCTCTTCCCCATGATGGATGATGGTGAAATCGGTGCCGGTGCGGGCACTGTAGGGTTCGTTATCGCCGACGGTGAGGTCACCCTCCGCCCGAAACGCGTCCAGCATGGGCAGCGCCAGGCGCCCGTCGCGGTTCCACAGCACACCCACGTGCCATGGCCGCTGGAAACCGTTCATCTGGGGCGTGAAACTGTGGATGGAGATCAGAACCGCCCCCTGACCGCGCCCGGCTATCCGCGCCCGCGCAGCCGTGATGGCATCGTGATAGGGCTGGTACAACGCCTCCAGCCGCAGGGCACGGG
>NZ_JAGOGJ010000151.1 GCF_017996735.1 Niveispirillum sp. | reverse complement strand
GCCGGCCCATAAGGCCGGCGTTCCCAATTGGGGAAAATATCCCCTCTGACGCGGGGTGGAGCAGCCCGGTAGCTCGTCAGGCTCATAACCTGAAGGCCGCAGGTTCAAATCCTGCCCCCGCATCCATGGCTAAGCCGTTGATCCCCATAAGGATCAACGGCTTTTGTCGTTTCTGGGCCAACCTACCACATACCCCGCAGGTAACATATAGGTAACGGAAGAAAGTGAATTTGGGCGTAGGTGGCGCCATCACAAGCGCTGCGGCCGAATTGTCTCGGGCCAAAAGCGACAAACGACGATGGGTCGGGCATTGCTGGAAAATTCGAGTAGGTGATGTCGTAGTGGGTGGATATCGGAGATCAGGAGTTCGCGGGGGGCCTATGATCTGGAACGCTTGCGTTGGGTTGCTGCCGTAGGCATTCTGCGACCCGCATGACAGAAGCCTGAAGAGAAGGTAAGGCGACAACCGTGCATTCGCTACGCAGCCTTATCCAGACCAACCGCTTGAGCGCCGTCGCCTTTTTGCTGCTGGCGCTGCTGATGAAGCTTGTGGTGCCGGCTGGATTCATGCCTGTGGCCGATAATGGACGGATGATCATCAGCATCTGTTCAGGGGCGGGGCCGATGGTGCTTTCTGTTCCGGGGCAAAGCAAAACGGACGACAGCGGGCATTCCGGCAAGAGCGAACAGCCTTGCGCGTTCACCGGCTTGTCGGCTTCGTCTCTCGCGGCGGCCGATCCGGTTGTGCTGGCTGCGGCCATCCTGTTCATCTTGGCGCTTGGACTGCGCCCGGTTTTGGTGCTTGTGCCCTTAGCCCCGGCCTATCTTTGGCCGCCGACCAGGGGGCCGCCAGCGAGCGACTGATCGCGGCTGTACGGGCGGATATCGGTTGCCGGGCAGGCGTATGCCCCGGTCCGACCAACAGGGCTCTGTCCCATATTCCCCACATTTCAATCCGACCGTCTGCCACAAGGCGCTTCAGCCTGGATTCAATGGCATTGCGGGTCGGCGTGACGCTGCCGGGCGAGGTATCGACCATCGTCTGCGCACCGACCATCAGCATGGTGACCGCCAGACGGTTTCCATCATGAATGTTTCAAGGAAATAGTCTCCATGAGAGTCTCTTGTCTCGCCCTTGTCGGGTGTCTTGTCGTTCCGTCGGCCGCTGCGCAGGACCGTCTGGGCGATGACGAAATTGTCGTCACCGGTACCAAGGTCACGGGCTTCGGCGTCAAGTCCGGCATCCCGATCGATCAGGTGCCGCAGAGCATCCAGGTGATCGATGCTGACGACCTGATCGGTAGCGGTGCCCGCAGCGTCGAGGATGCGTTGCGTGCCGTTCCGTCGGCGACCGTCGCGCGCAATCGTGTCTCCGGCTATGGCGGCAACACGCTCCGTATCCGGGGGTTTTCACCGCAGCAGATCCGCAATGGCATCTACCAGCGCTTCTATGATGGCACCGACCCGTCGGCACTGTCCAATATCGGGCGGATCGAGGTGCTGAAGGGACCGTCCGGGGTGCTGTATGGCCAGTCCGGGGTGGGCGGCATCATCTCCATAATCACCAAGCAGCCGACGGATGCCTTTGAAAGCTCGGTAGCGCTGACCGGCGGCATGTATGATCAAAAGATGGTTACTGCCGATGTCAGCGGCCCCATCGCCGACACGCTGGCCATCCGCCTGACCGGGGAGATCGAACGCTCCGGCTCGTTCGTCGATCATCTCGACCTGGACCGCGAGAATGTCGGGCTGGCACTGGCCTGGAAGCCCTGGAATTCGGTTTCGGCGCACCTCGTCGCCGAATATCTGCATCGTGAGACGCTGAACAATCCGGGCCTGCCCACGGTCGGCACCGTGATCGGCAATGGTGTCGCCAGGGTCAAGCGTTCGACCTTCCTGGGCGAACCCTCCTACAATCTGCAGGAAAATGATGCGCCGCTGGTCCAGGCCTGGGTCGATGTGGATCTGGGCGGGTCATGGACCCTGACGCCGCGTTTTCAATATAGCGAGTGGAACAATACTGGCCGCTCGACGGAGTTGGGCCAACCGGCCGCCGGCAGTCTGACGCTGATCCCCCGCACCGGCCGCAATGCCGGCGAGAATGACAAATTCTACGTTGCCCAGCTTGATCTGGCGGGGGAGGTGATGACCGGTGGCATCCGCCACACGCCGCTGTTCGGCATCGAATATAATCATGATGATGTGCCGTTCACGATGCAGCCGGTGGTGCCCTGTGGCGTGGGGCCCATCGATGTGTTCGCGCCGGTCCATGGCTGCGGCGCACCGACCAGCAATTTCGGCTTCACGGCACGCGCGCAGCTTGAGGGTGCAGCCCTTTACGCGCAGGACCAGATCGCGCTGACCGATGCCTGGCATGTGGTGGCCGGCATCCGCCATTCCGATTCCACCAATGATAACAGCTTCACCACCGCCTTTTTCAGCACGTCTGACAGGATGAAGCTCAAGAACACGAGTTGGCAGCTTGGCACGGCCTATGCCCTGGGCGGCGGGGTTTCGCTGTTTGGCGGCTACAATACCGGATACGACCTGGGTGCCGTCACCGGCCACCGCAAGGTCGATGGTACGCCATTCAAGCCCGAGACGTCGGATCAGGCCGAGGCCGGCCTGCGCATCGTGCGCGACAATGTCCGCGCCAGCATCTCGGCCTTTCAGGTCCGGCGCGACAATGTTGGCGTTACCGATCCCGCCAATGCCGGCTTCTCCGTGCAGGATGGCCAGTTCCGCACGCGCGGCTTCGAGCTGGAAGGGGAATGGTCGCCGGTGGCAGGCTGGTACCTCCAGGGCGGCTATGCCTATCTTGACGCGGAAATCTCCAAATCCAGTGACCCGGCCGCCGTGGGGGGGCGCCTTGCCGAAACGCCGAAACACACTTTCACCGGGACGACCCGCGTGCAGATCGGGGAAGTTGAGTTTCGTGCCTCCGGAAATTACGTGGGCGCGCGTAAGATGATCAATGGCGGTGCGGTGACGCTGCCCGACTATGCCGTGTTCGACCTGGGGGCTGGTACCGAGATCGGGGCATTCCGTATCGATGCCACGCTGACCAACCTGTTCGACAAGACCTATTATTTCACCGACAACGCCTCGCGTTACTCGCTCAACACCGAGAGCCGGGTGCTGGTCGGGGAGCCGCGCACCATCAGCCTGCGCGTTGCCTATCGCTTCGGGGCGGGTGGCCGATGAGCGGGCCCCGGTCCTATGCCACGATCTGGCGCTGGCATTTTTATGCCGGCCTGTTCGTGCTGCCCTTCATCCTCATCCTGTCGCTCACCGGTGCTATCTATCTGTTCAAGCCGCAGATCGAGCGGTGGGAGGAAAGGGCCTGGCTGGGGCTGGGCACGCAGGGGGCGGTCTCGCCCGAGGCCCAGCTCGCGGCCGTGCTGGCCGCGAGCCCGGGTGCCCTGTTCGAGAATTATCGCCTGCCGCGCCAGGCCGGCGATGCCGCCATGATCCAGATCGCGACAACGGATGGCGGCAAGCGGCAGGTCTTCGTGTCGCCGCAGGGTGCGGTGCTGGGCAGCCTGGAACCCGGTGCGCGTCTGGCCGACATCGTGTCGCGCATCCATGGCACCTTGCTGCTGGGCCGCTGGGGCGACTGGCTGGTCGAACTGGCCGCGAGCTGGACCATCGTGATGATCCTGACCGGGCTTTATCTCTGGTGGCCCCGCCCGTTCAGCGCGGCGGGCACGCTCTATCCCCGGCTGTCGCTGAAGGGACGGCCCCTGTTCAAGGATATCCATCGCGTCACCGGCTTCTGGATCGCGGGGCTCGTCCTGGTCATGTTGGCCAGCGGTCTGCCCTGGGCCGGCGCATGGGGCGGGGCCTTCACCTGGGCGCGAACTGAGCTTGGCCTGACCAAGGGGCAACAGGACTGGAAGGTCGGTGCCGGTGGCGGCCACGCCGGCCATCATGACGCGGCACCGTCCGCGATGCCGCCCGCTTCGGAACAGCCGGGCCTGTCCTTGTCCAGCTTTGTTGCCAGGGCAGAAGCGGAGCAGATGGCTTTCCCCGTGGTGGTGTTGCCACCGCACGCGCCGCAGCGTTTCGGGCCGCCGACCGGCGATGTCTGGACGGTCAAGTCCGAGGCGCAGAACCGTTGGCTGGGGCGGCAGGTGACTTATGATCCGGCGACCGGCCTGGAGACGGGACGGCGCGGTTTCGCCGACCAGCATATCATCGACCGGATCGTGAATACGGGCGTGGCCTGGCATGAGGGGCAGTTGTTCGGCTGGATCAACCAGTTGATCGGCGTGCTGACCGCAATCGCGCTCATCACGGTCAGCATCCTGGGTGTCACCATGTGGCTGAAGCGCCGGCCGCGCGGCACATCGGGCGCCCCAAAGGCCATCGCGGGCGCCACCCAGCGCTGGATGGTCATCACGCTCATTGTGCTGGCGCTGCTGCTGCCGCTGTTCGGCGCTTCGCTGCTGCTTGTGCTGGCCATTGATCGGCTGGTCCGCCGTTTCAGCCCCCCACCATCACCGGTTTCCTGATCCCGAAAGGACGAGGCAAATGACGAAACTGTTCAAGATGGCGGTTGCCGCCCTGTTGCTGGCAATCCCCGTGGCCGTTGAAGCGCATACCACGCTGCGCAGCTCCGATCCCGCAAGCGGCAGCGTCCTGACCCAGTCGCCGCCAATATTGACGCTGACCTTCCTGGAAGCGGCATCGCTGACGTCGCTGACCCTGGTCAATACCGACGGCGAGCGCAGCCTGCCCTTCACACCGTCGGGCAGCGCGTTGACATTCGAAGCGCTGAAGCCGGAATTCATCCGTGGCCGCAACGAAGTGCGCTGGCGGGCGCTGTCGCGCGATGGACATGTCATCGAAGGCAGCATCATTCTGATAATGCGCGCGCCCAAGCCCTGACATGTTCGACGCGGTTGCCGCCCTCTTCAAGGCTGTGGGCTATGCGGCGGCGCTGACCGCCGCCGGGACTGTGATGGCACGCGCATCGCTTGCGCGCCGCCTGCCGGCGGTACCGGCGACCCTCGGGTTGACGCGGTGGGCCGGGCTGGTGCTCTTGGTTACCGCCTGGGCCACGGCGCTGCTGTTCTTTCTGCGTCTGGGTGGCGACGGGAGTTCCACGACCCTGAAAGCCATATTTCTGTCGCCGCTGGGTGCGGCGCTGGGTCTGCAAATGATCGGCGGACTGTGGGTGGCGGTATACGCGAAACGCGCTGTCGCATTGGCCGGTGCGCTGCTGATCCTTGTGGCGTTCGGCGTTGTCGGCCATTCCGCATCGCACGGCTTGCAGACATCGGTGACGGTGGTGCTGCATGTGACGGCAGGGGCCTGGTGGTTTGGCGGATTATGGATATTGCTGGTCGCCGCGCACACGTTTCCGGCCGATAGGTTCGCCGATCTGGTCGGCCGGTTCAGCCGTCAGGCCATGGTCGTCGTGAGCCTTCTCCTTGCCGCGGCCCTGATGACCAGCGCCTTGCTGCTGGAGTTCCGGTTCGAGCCGACGCTGGCCTATCCGCGCGGTCTGATGACCAAGCTGGCCCTGGCCGGCGGCCTGCTCATGCTGGCCGGGATCAATAAGCTGATCCTCACGCCGCGCCTGGCCGTCAGGCCAAAGGCGCGTGTCTGGCTGCGATGGATGATCGCGGCGGAACTGCTGCTGTTTGTCGGTGTCATCGCGACGACGGCCTATGTCACCACCTATCTGTCGCCGCATGGGGCAAGCGCCGCCATGCATGCTCATCAAGGGCAATTCCAGGTGGAAGGCCCGATTGGCATCGCTGATCCCTGGGCACCGGCAATGCCCGGCAGTGCCGCGACCGGTGCCGGATACATGGTGATCGTCAACAATCAGCCGGTTGATGACAGGCTGGTGGCTGTCAGCAGCCCCTGGGCCGAGCGTGTGACGCTGCATGCATCGATCCTGGAGGATGATATCGCCCGCATGCGCAGGCTGGAGGCACTGCCGATCCCGCATGGCGGCAGGGTGGTGCTGGAACCGGGCACCTTTCACCTGATGTTCAGCGGCCTTTACGCTCCCTTTGTGGCGGGTGACAGCGTGCCGGTGACGCTCACGTTTGAACAGGCTGGCAGGGTCGATGTGGTGCTTACGGTTCATCCCCTGACCCGACAGCGGCTGCCGGGGCACGAGCATTGAGATGGATCGTTCTTCACAGGGTCCGGCGGTGATGGAAGCAAATGCCGCAGGCGGGGTTGTTGACCCTGCTGACAAATGCCATCACAAGAGGCGTATGGACACGCGCGGACACAGGGGCGGAGCATTCGGCATGCGGCGGCTGGCCGGCATGATGCTGCTGTGCGCCCTTTTGCTGCGCGGTATGATCCCCGGCGGTTACATGCCTGATTTCGGCATGGGGGAAGGTACAGGCTTTCTGATCGTCTGTTCGGGCACTGGTGACCTGACCATCGTTGATCCGGATGGCGGACAGGCGCCCGCCGACACGCATCAGGACGGTCTCTGCGCCTTTGCCATGCTGGCAAACGCTCTGCCATTGTTGGCCGCTATAGTGCTGCTGCTCTGGCTGTCGCCCCGGAATGTGCCGTACCGGCTGCCGGACATTGTGCAGGCCGCCAGGCGTCTTGCCTGCGCACTGCCTGCCGCGCGGGCACCGCCCGCCCTGGCCTGATACGGGCTTTTCTCCTCAATTTCCATATAACGGCATCGGTGCTCGTGTCACGGACATCGCTATGACCCTCGTCCACTGTTGATGGACAGGTTCACAGTGACCTGCGCCGCCATCGGCCCTGCCAACCGCCGCCCCGTCATGGGGGACGCGTTTCATGGATCGGCGCAGCCCGCAGCCAGACCAGGCATTCCGGCCACGGATCAATCTGTGGCGATCTTCGGACACAATCTTCGGGGCAGATGATGAAATCGTCCTATTCGACTATCGCTTTGCTTTGGGCTCTGCCCTTCACCCAGCCTGCTTTTGCGCAGGAACCGGCGAATGACGCCGCCGGTATCGACGAGATCATCGTGACGGCCCAGCGGCGCGTGGAACGGCTGATCGATGTTCCCATCACGATCAACAGGCTGGATTCCGCAGATATAACCAGCCGTCGCATCACCACGATGCAGGATCTTTCCTTCGCTGTCCCCGAGCTGATCAATGTCGTCACCGGCATGGCGCAGAACCGGGCCATGCTGCGTGGCATCGGCGATGGTGGCGGGAACTTCCCGCAAGTCGGCATCTATCTGGATGAGGTTGCCGCTGACGGCCCGCTTGGGCGTCCCCTGGATGTGCGTGTTCTGGATATCGAGCGGATTGAGGTGCTGAACGGGCCGCAGGGTACGCTTTATGGTCAGGGCTCGTTGGGCGGAACGGTGCGGTTTCTGACCAGGAACCCCGTCATCGGCGAGACTAGCCTGACAGCTGGTGCCGATGTCAGCAGCACGAAGGATGGTGCGCTGTCCCAGCGCTTCACCGGCATCACCAATGTGCCGGTGAACAGCAAGGTGGCCCTGCGGGTTTCCGGGACTTATGAGAATTTCGGCGGCTGGATCGACGCGCCGACGGCCGGCCGCAAAAATATCAATGATGGCGAGCTGTTCGATGCCCGGATCAAGGGTTTGATCAAGGTGACCGAGACCCTGTCCTTGACCCCGATGGTGCAGGTCCATCGCAATGATGTGGGTTCCTTGAATAATGGCGAGAATGCCGACGGCAACCTGATCCTGCCGCCCTTCGCACCCGATGCGGTGCAATCCGCGAAGAATGACCATGAGCTGTACAGCCTGACGGCCAATTGGGACCTGGGGGGCGTGGAGCTGCTGGCGGTCGGCTCTGCCTTCCGTAACCTTTCCAGGGGTGCCTTCTACAGCCCGTTCGCGGGTATGGGCCGGTTCTTGCGGTTCGACAATCACGACAAGGCGCAAAGCGCAGAAATGCGCCTGACCTCCGGTAATGTGGACCGTTGGCACTGGGCCTTCGGTGGGCTGTATCGCCATGGGGATTTCAGTTCCATCAACACGCTTTATCTGATGGGCCCCGCCAACGGCACCACGGCCAACAGCGTGAATATTCCCAACATCGCCACGATCAAATCGGATAGCTGGTCGGCCTACGCGAATACCAGCTTCGATCTGACTGATCGGCTGGAGATCGGCGGCGGCCTGCGTTACTTCACCGACAAGGAGAAGGCCCCCGCGGCGGCGCAAGCCGACAAGCGTTTCGATTCCGTCGATCCGCGTATCCATCTATCCTACAAGCTGGAAGAGGGCTGGAATATCTTTGCCAGTGTGGCAAAGGGCTTCCGCAGCGGTGGGTTCAATGTCGTCAATCCCGCCCTGCCACCCTCCTTTGGGCCGGAAAAACTGTGGAGTTATGAGATCGGCACCAAGTTCCGGGCCCTTGACGGGCTGCTGAACGGTGAAGTGGCCGGTTTTGTCAGCCGGTATAATGACATGCAGGTATCGACGATCGCCAATTCCGTTGGTCTCGGCTATACAGGCAATGTCGGTCGCGCCCATATCAAGGGTCTGGACTGGTCATTGGAACTGCGTCCGGTCGACGGGTTCGCCCTGGGTGCCAGCGGGGCCCTGCTCGATACGGAGATCGTCTCCGTGGCCCCTCGCAGCGCCTATGCCGAAGGGGACCGGCTGAACTATATCCCGAAATCCAATCTCGCCTTCTTCATCGAAAGTTCGACCGATTTTGCGGCGGACCTGACCGGGCGGCTGCGTGCCGATTACAACCGGCGGGGGGCTTCCCGTTTCTCCCAGCGCACCGCCAACCTGACGGCGGCTGGTGAACGATTGGATCTGGTGAATGTCAGCGCCGCCCTTGATTGGGAGAAATACAGCGTTGGCGTTTACGTCGACAATCTGCTGAACGAGCGTGGAGAGATATTTCCAAATCCGGTGAATTTCGCCACCCGTGCCGTTCCCCGCACCCTTGGTGTCAAGGGAACGGCATCCTTCTGATCGCCCGCAGGTCAGGCTTCCGGTTGCGTCGTTGCGGCCGGGAGGGGCCTGCATGGCGCGAAAGGCAGGTGGCAGAATCCGATTTCGTGTGACCCCATTGATGTGCCGCAAGGTGGCGGACGGCCAGAGACTATAGAAAGAAGCGATGATCCGGCAGAGGCGAGAGAAAGGCGAAGGGGGAGCGGCCGCAGCCATGGCATGGCTGCTGTTGCTGGCGTTCGGCCTGCGCGCCCTGTTGGCACCGGGCATCATGCCGGATTTTGCCGCCGATGCCGGATCGCTGGTCACCATCTGCACCCCGCAGGGCGAACGCGCCCTGTCACCGGACGGCGGGCAGGGTGGTCACACCACGCATGCCCAGGTGCCTTGCCTGTTCGCGGCGGCCGGCTTCGCTAATCTGGGGGCGGTGTCAGCTCCCGCCCTGTCCGTACCGGTCGAATGGGTGCTGTCCAGGCTGGTCTGGATCACCGACGCCGACCCAGCCCCTTTCGGTCTTGATCGCGCCCATGCGCGGGGGCCGCCGGCCGTCACCTCCCCGTCATTGCTTCCGGGTTCCAACGTCTGATCCCAAGGGGATGGGCGGGGAACCGTTCCATCCTTTCGACCGTGGAATCCACCATGACCCCTGGAATGTCGCTGCCTTTCTCCGCCGCTGCAGAGCCGGTGGACGAAAGGCCCTTGTTTGATGCCATCATCACCCCGCCGGCCTCCCTGGGCGAGCGTGGTTTCTCCACCTTTATGGCTGTCACGCTCGCCGTCGTCTGTCTGGTCGATCTGGCCCTGATGGCCGCCGGCCTCTGGTGGGCGATCCTGTTCCTGACCGGGAACCTTGTCTTCCTGCTGGCCGCCTTCATCGCCGTCCGCCGGGCACGCGAGCGTTCGGAGCGGGTGGTGGTGCAAGGCGGGCAATTGCGTCTTGAACGCCATTGGAAGGGCGGGCCGGGCTGTGCCGACACGCTGCCTCTGTTCGGGTTGCGGCTGGTGCGGGTGCGCGACGGTGCCGGCCATTGCCGCCGCCTGGAACTGCACAGCCGGTCACAGCGCCTGTGTTTCGCCGCCGACCTGACACCCAAGGAGCGGGAGGCCTTTGCCGAGGCGCTGGGCCGCAGCCTGCACCGCGCCGGCTTTGCCATCGCCATGCCCGTACAGCCTTACTGATAAGGAGTTCGCATCATGTTGAAGTTGCATACATCTATGGCGCAGGTCTTGGCGCTGACGACGATCCTGGCACTGGCCGGTTGCGCCACGCCGCCGCCCAAGGGCGACCGGCCCGTCACCCTGCGCTTCGCGATGGACGCGGCGTGCGGCCGGGATATTGCCGGTATCGCCGCCGTGCCGGTGCAGGTGCGCGATGCGCGGCTGTTCGTGTCGGAGGTGGCGCTGATCGACAAGGCGGGGCGGGTGGTGCCGGTCATGCTGGACCAGAATGTCTGGCAGCATCAGGGTACGGCCCTGCTGGATTTCGAGGATGCGACGCAGGGCTGCACCGGCACACCGGACCTTAACGACCGGATCACCGGCACGGTGCCGGCGGATGATTATACGGGCGTGGTTTTCACCATCGGCGTGCCACCGGCCCTGAACCACAGCGCTTACGAAAAGGCGCCGGCGCCGTTCGACCTGACGGCCATGGGCTGGAGTTGGCAGGCGGGCCGCAAGTTCATTAAGATTGAATTGCTGCCCCAGGGCGGGGTGCAGCGCCCCAACGGCACGCCGACCGGCGCCTGGAACCTGCATCTGGGGTCCAGTGGCTGCAAGGGTGACCCGGTAAAGGGGGAAACCGTCACCTGCGCGGCATCCAACCGCATCCCCGTGCGGCTGGAAAGGTTCGACCCGGCGCGCGATGTGATCGATATCGACCTGAAGGCCCTGTTCGCCGGCACCGATCTAACGCGCGACGGCGGCGGGGCTGTCGGTTGCATGAGCGGCCCCAGCGATCCCGACTGCACCGTCCTCTTCCAGGTGATGGGCCTGCGCCTGAAACCCACGGTGGAGGGCGGCGTCGATGGCGGGCAACCGTTGCCGGAAGGGCAGCGCTTCATCAAGGCGGTGCGGCCGTGAGGTGGCTGGCGGCGGTCTTTCTGCTGGGAATGTCGGCGTTGGCATCCCCGGCGTCAGCGGCGGAACCGGCCTGGGTCTGGAACCTGCCGGCCGATGTGCCGCCGCCGGTGGTGCCCGACGACAATGCGATGAGCGAGGCCCGGTTCCAGCTTGGCCGCCGCCTGTTCTATGACGTGCGCCTGTCGGGCGGGGGCAACCTGTCCTGCGCCAGTTGCCATCTCCAGCATCTGGCCTTCACCGATGGCAAGGTGCTGGGCATCGGTACGACGGGGGAGGCGACGGCCCGTAACCCGCAGGGGCTGGCCAATGTCGCTTGGGCGCCGACCCTGACCTGGGCGAACCCGGCCCTGGTCACGCTGGAACGCCAGATGGAGGTGCCCCTGTTCGGCGAGCATCCCGTGGAGATGGGCATCAACGATGCCAACCGCCCGGAAATCCTGGAAAGGATTAAGGCCGACCCGCTCTATCAGGCGGGCTTTGCCGATGCCTATCCGGGAGAGCCGCTGGGTTTCGCCACCATCATCAAGGCCATCGCCAGCTTCCAGCGGGCGATCACTTCCTTCAATTCCCGCTATGACCAGTATCTGCGCGGGGAGGCGGAATTGAGTGCCGCCGAGGAACGGGGGCTCACCCTGTTTTTCGGGGAGAAGGCGGAATGTTTCCACTGCCATGGCAGCTTCAATTTCAATGACCAGATCCGGCATGTCAGAAGCCGCGTCGTCGATCTGCCCTTCCACAATACCGGACAGTTCAACGTTGACGGCAAGGGCGCCTATCCGCTGGGCAATGAAGGCCTGTTCGAGCACACGGGCAAGCAGGCCGATCACGGTGCCTTCCGCGCGCCGAGCCTTCGTAATGTCGAGGTGACCGGCCCCTATATGCATGATGGCGGCGTGGCCAGCCTGGAACAGGTGCTGGACAATTACGCCGCCGGAGGCCGCGTCACGCAAAGCGGTCCGGATGCCGGGGATGGGCGGTTGAACCCGCACAAAAGCGACCTGATCGCCGCCATCGACCTGACACCCGCCGAACGCGCCGACATCATCGCCTTTTTGAAAACCCTGACCGACCGGGAATTGCTGACCAATCCCCGCTTCGCCGACCCGTTCGCGCGGTGACGGCAAGGCCGGCACCCGACCAACCAATCAATCAGAACAATCCCCTGGGGGCATCATGAATAACCGATTTTCTTTCCGCCGGATGATCCTGGCCGGCCTGTCGCTGTCCGCCCTGATGGCGCATGCGACCCTGGCGGCGGCGCAGGACAAGACGGACGAGACAGTGGCGCTGCCGCGCATTTCCGTCACCGACAGCGTCCGTTCCGGCGCCGCACCGACGGCGGCCGAAACGGACGGGACCGGCTCCTACACCAGTTCTGCCGCCACCCTGATGGGTAAGGAAGCCGTATCGATCAAGGAAATCCCCAGTTCCGTTTCCGTCATCACCCGTCAGGTGATGGATGACTGGAACATGGTCACGCTCTATGACGCGCTGTCGCAGGCGACCGGCGTCACCGCCATTCCCAATGATGGCACGCAGGCCCAGTACAATTCCCGCGGCTATGGCATGAATGCCATGTATAACGGCATCCCGTCCTACAATGCCTTGAGCGGTAACCAGCAGTTCGACCTGTCCATCTATGACCGGGTGGAGGTGCTGCGCGGCACGGCTGGCATGCTGATGGGCACCGATCCCAATCCCGGCGGCACGGTCAATATGGTGACCAAGCGCGCCAAGGCGGATTTCGCGGCCACGGGTACCGTTTCTTATGGCTCCTGGGACAATTTCCGGGCCATGGCCGATGTGACCGGGGCCGTGAACGCGGAGAAGACGCTGCGCGTGCGGGCCGTGGCGTCGGGACAGTGGCGGGACTATTTCTACGACCATTCCGACAGCAACAAGCAGGTCGGCTACCTGACGGCCGAATATGATATCGGCGAGGCGACGACGGTGACGGCCAAGGGTGCCGAACGCATCGCCGCTTGCTGGGCCGAGAACCGTCGCGTTCCCCAGATCGTCTACAAGCCCGACTGGACCCGCCACAAAAAGGCGGCCCCCTTTCGCCGCAACGACCAGATGTTGGAAACCCTACCGATCGGCCTCATAGCTTTTCCAGGTTCCGGCATCACCCAGAACCTCGCCGACAAGGCCCATAAGATGGGCGTGCCGGTGTGGCGGTTCGGGGAGGGGGGATGAAGATCAGCCAGACCGACCTGATTGTAGTGTTCGGGGCCGAAAGCGGACGGGCGGGTTTCGGTTGGGTCACGGCGAAAGCGGCCATTTCGGCTCGCCCATCAAACCTCCGTTTGACGGACGGGAGCGACAGTGGGCCGATTTCCGGCGTGCAGCCTGTCTCGGTCATAAGGTCATCATCTACGGTCCTGAAAGATATGGTGCCCCTGCTTTAATTGCATTGGAACCGCCAAATTTTTCCGTTCTCGATCAACCTCTTCAACTCAGCCAAGGGGTCACGATCGGTACCAGCACACTGCCGGTCAAGTTCTCTGAGTAGGTGCGCGTATTCATTGCGGAGGTTAGTTGCAAAGATGCCTGGGTCGTCTGAACCTACACAAATGTTCATTTTTTCACCCTGGCCTCTTAGGCCTAGCCAACGGAAAATGTGATGTTCCGCATAGGAACGGTATACGCTGATCCGAACATTGCTGGTGGGTAGTGTTTCAAGGACAATGCCGCGCATGCTGATTTTTTTCAAAACACAATCCTGCAACAACCGAATCTGCTCCGAATTCAGGGGTTCTTCCATTGCCTCGCAGTCGATCGCGATCTTCTCTGCGCTACGGTTGACCACATCGCCATGGCCCAGCGCACCATGATAACGGGTGAAGAGTTCGAAGGCTCTTTGGTTCTTCTTGGCCTCCTCTACTTTGTCGAATTCCGCCTCCAGGCTGCGATCGAAAGCAGTCAAGCGTGAGCCGGACAGACCAAAAGCTACCAGTGGGTCAAGCCTACGCATCTCCCAGGCCTCATACAGAAGGTCCGGCGGCTCGGCACTGCCGTAGATCTGCCGAGAAAGGCGACTGATCTCGGTACCTAGCCCGTCTTATTCACCGGACATGATCTGAGCGACGGTCTCCTGTCTGTAGGTGCATGCCAGGGTGGCGCGAATAGCGCGGTATTATCTTGATTTTTGGGTTGGGGTTTCTGGGTTGTGGGTTTGCCGGGACACGCCGTCCCGTTGCTCATGCCGGTGCCGGCTTGAGCGCGAATGCCAAGCCGCGGAACAGGGGTGCTTCGGGGCATGATGCTGCAAAGGCGATGCGGACGCGGCTGGTTGTCTCGATGACGCGGGCGGCGATTTTGAGCAGCCGTAGTCTGAGGGTTGCGAACTCGGCCCTGGCAAGGGGATTTTGGCGAGGGACGGCATCGCGGACGGTGAGCATCAGCCAATAAGCCGCGGTGTGCAGGAACAGGCGGACCTGATTGGCCAGCGGGGATCGGCAACTGGTGCGATCAGACGCCAATTGGGTCTTGTGCAGCTTGATCAGGTTCTCGGCCTGTCCGCGGGCACAATAGAGGCTCTCATACAGCCATTCCGGCGTGCCGATATCCAGGTTGGTGACCACAAAGCGGATATCCAGGCCGAGGCGGGTGGCCTCGATGCGGGCGACGACGCGGCGCTGTCTTTTCCATGATCCCGCCTTGTGGATGGCCTCGGCAAAGCCGCGCACGGCGTCCTTGTCCTCCACGGCGCGGTTGGTGCGCACGGTATCGGCGGCGGCCTCTACCTTGGCCTTGAGCGGCCTGGAGCCGGTCAGGCCGAAGATATAGTGGATGCCGTTATCC
>NZ_JAGOGJ010000150.1 GCF_017996735.1 Niveispirillum sp. | reverse complement strand
GGGCTGCAGGTGATCATCGACGGCCCGGTGGGCTGCGAGAACCTGCCCGTCACCTCCGTGCTGCACTATACCGACGCCCTGCCCCCGCATGAATTGCCCATCGTGGTCAGCGGCCTGTCGGAGGATGAGTTGGGCCGCCATGGCACCGAGGGGGCCATGAAGCGGGCGCGGCTGGCGCTGGACCCCAGCCTTCCGGCTGTCGTCGTCACCGGGTCCATCGCAGAGATGATCGGCGGCGGCGTAACGCCGGAAGGGTCGAACATCGTCCGCTTCCTGCCGCGTACGATTGACGAGGATCAGTGGCAGAGTGCCGACCGCGCCCTGAAATGGCTGTGGACGGAATTCGGTCCCAAGGGTGGCAAGGTCCCTGCCCCGCGCCGGCGCCCGGAAGGGGCCAAGCCCCGCGTCAACATCATCGGCCCCATCTATGGCACCTACAACATGCCGTCGGACCTGGCCGAAATCCGCCGGCTGGTGGAAGGAGTGGGGGCAGAAATCAACATGGTCTTCCCCCTGGGAAGCCATGTGGATGATGTGCGCAAGCTGGCCGATGCCGATGCCAATATCTGCCTGTACCGGGAGTTCGGCCGTCTGTTGTGCGAAAGCCTGGATCGGCCCTACTTGCAGGCCCCCATCGGCATCCATTCCACCACGGCCTTTCTGCGGCAACTGGGTGAAATGCTGGGCCTGGACCCGGAACCGTTCATCCGCCGTGAAAAGCATACGACGCTGAAGCCGCTATGGGATCTCTGGCGGTCAGTGACGCAGGATTTCTTCGGCACGGCCAGCTTTGCCGTGGTGGCGGGGGAGACCTATACGCGCGGCGTGCGCAATTTCCTGGAAGAGGAAATGGGCTTGCCCTGCGCCTTCGCGGTGCAGCGCAAGCCGGGCGTCAAGACCGACAATGACGCGGTCCAGGACATGGTAACCGGCAAGCCGCCGATGATCATGTTCGGATCGTTCAACGAACGCATGTACATGGCCGAACGCGGTCAGCGCGGCAAGTTCATCCAGCTCTCCTATCCCGGCGCCATTGTCCGTCGCCATACCGGCACGCCGGTCATGGGCTATTCCGGGGCGTCCTGGTTGATCCAGGAGGTCTGCAACGCCCTGTTCGACATGCTGTTCGACATCCTGCCCCGGGCGGGGGAGTTGGACGCGATCGAGCCGACCACCACGCGCGCCGGCGGCGCCCTGCCCTGGTCGGCAGCAGCACAGGCGATGCTGGAACAGCGGATCAGCGCGGAACCTGTTCTGGTCCGGATTTCGGCGGCCAAGCGCCTGCGTGAGGCGGCCGAGCGGGAGGCACGCCGGGATGGCGCACCTGAAGTTACGGTGCGTCATGTCGAAGGGGTCGCCAGCGTACACGCGTAAAGACGTAATCAAGATGCCGTCGGGGGACGGCAACGGGGAGGACAAGATGATGTTCAGCATCGAACACGGGGCGGCCAGGGGCCGTCAGTTGGAGCGCGTGGAAATGCGCCTTGTCTTCCTGATCTCCTATCCGCTTTGTCTGGCCGCTGCCATGGCCGGCAGGATTACCCGAGTTTTTGACCGCGCGGGCGCCCGGCCCGCGCATTCCATCTTTGCCGAGGCCCGTTCGTCGGCCCACGCCGCCATCGGTTACGCGTTCAACGTGTAACCGCTTCCTTGCCGGTGTGCTCGACACCGTCAAAAACCCGGTGTCACCGCCTTGGCGGCACCACCGGAAACCCGCCGCGGGGGTGCCGCGGCATTCGAGACTAGGAGGTGGATTTGATGGCTGACTCATCAAACGTCTCACTTTCGGGTCTGACCGAAAGCGAAGCTCGTGAGGTCCATTCGTTCTTCATCCAAGGCTTCCTGATCTTCACGGCGATCGCCATCGCCGCGCATGTTCTGGTCTGGATGTGGCGCCCATGGATCCCCGGGCCGAATGGTTATGCCTCTCTTGAAGGCATCAACCAGACGGCGCAGGCATTTTTGCCGATGATTGGTTAAGGAGAAAGCGACATGTGGAGAATCTGGCTGATGTTCGACCCGCGCAAGGCGCTGGTCGCACTGTCCGTGTTTCTGTTCACGCTCGCCATCCTGATCCATTTCATCCTGTTGAGCACTGATCGGTTCAACTGGCTGGAGGGCAAGCCCCTCAAGACCAGCGCAATCGAACATTCGCTCTTCCAGGATGCGGATCAACAGAGCATCGGCTGAACCCCAAGACGGCAGCAGGCGTGGCCGGTGACGGCCCCGCCCGCCGCCAAAATTCAACAAATGACATCGCCAACTGGATGACCAACTGGCTGGCCTCTCTCGGAGGGCACGTACATGGCGCTGCTCAGTTTTGAACGCAAATATCGCGTGCGCGGTGGAACGCTGATCGGCGGCGACCTGTTCGACTTCTGGGTCGGGCCCTTCTATGTCGGGTTCTTCGGCGTTACCACCGCCTTTTTTGCCATTTTGGGCACGGCCCTGATCCTGTACGGGGCGGCCATCGGGCCGACCTGGAACATCTGGCAGATTTCAATCGCGCCGCCTGACCTGTCCTACGGCCTGGCACTGGCGCCGCTGAAGCAGGGCGGTCTCTGGCAGATCATCACGGTCTGCGCGCTGGGGGCCTTCATCTCCTGGGCGCTGCGCGAGGTGGAGATCTGTCGCAAGCTGGGTATCGGTTATCACGTACCCTTCGCCTTCTCCGTCGCCATCTTCGCCTATGCGACGCTGGTAGTGTTCCGCCCGCTGCTGCTGGGTGCCTGGGGCAATGGTTTCCCTTATGGCATCTTCAGCCATCTCGACTGGGTGTCGAACGTCGGGTACCAGTATCTGCACTTCCATTACAATCCCGCGCACATGATCGCCGTGTCGTTCTTCTTCACGACGACATTCGCGCTGTCGCTGCATGGCGGCCTGATCCTGTCGGCCGCCAATCCGGGTGCCGCCCTTGATGAGCCGGGCCGGCAGGCCGAGGTCAAGACCCCGGAATATGAAGACACCTTCTTCCGCGACATCATCGGCTATTCGATCGGCACGCTGGGCATCCACCGGCTGGGGCTGATCCTGGCGCTGAATGCCGGGTTCTGGAGTGCCGTCTGCATCATCATCAGTGGGCCCTTCTGGAACAAGGGCTGGCCCCAGTGGTGGAGCTGGTGGCTTGAACTTCCGATCTGGCGCTGAGGAGGATTGAGTGATGGCACAATATCAGAACATCATCACCCCGATCCAAGTCAGCGGCCCCGCCGAAGAAGGCATGCCGCTGCCCCGGGGAGACAGTCCGCGCACCGGAAAGCCGGTCTTCGAACGCCTGTTCGGCATCATCGGCAATGCCCAGATCGGTCCGATTTATCTGGGCTATCTGGGCACCTTGTCACTGGTCTTCGGCTTCATCGCGTTTGAGATCATCGGCCTCAACATGCTGGCTTCGGTCGGCTGGGACCCGATTGAATTTGTCCGTCAGCTTTTCTGGCTGGGGCTGGAGCCGCCAGCGGCCAAATATGGGCTGAAGGTGCTGCCGCCACTGGCAGAGGGTGGATGGTGGCTGATGGCCGGCTTCTTCCTGACCCTGTCGGTGCTGCTCTGGTGGGTACGGGTCTATCGCCGCGCCCGGCAGCTTGAAATGGGCACCCATGTCGCCTGGGCCTTTGCGTCTGCCATCTGGCTGTTCCTGGTGCTGGGCTTCATCCGCCCGCTGCTGATGGGCAATTTCTCAGAGGCGGTGCCGTTCGGCATCTTCCCGCATCTGGATTGGACGGCGGCGTTTTCCATCCGCTACGGCAATCTCTACTACAACCCGTTCCACTGCCTCTCCATCGTCTTCCTGTACGGCTCCGTCCTGTTGTTCGCCATGCATGGCGCGACAATCCTGGCGGTCGGCAAATATGGCGGCGAGCGGGAGCTAGAGCAGATCACCGACCGGGGCACCGCCTCGGAACGCGCAGCCCTGTTCTGGCGCTGGACGATGGGTTTCAACGCAACCATGGAATCCGTTCATCGCTGGGCCTGGTGGTTCGCCATACTCACCCCGCTGACGGGCGGTATCGGCATCCTGCTGACCGGCACCGTGGTCGACAACTGGTACCTGTGGGGCGTCAACCACGGGCTTGTCTCACCGCTGCCCGACATGTGGCCCAACGTCGTCGATCCGGCGCAATAAGGGAGGGAGGACCATGAAACTCTGGTTACCATTCGCCGCCTCCGCCGGCGCCCTGCTGGCCGTGGCCAGCTTCGTCGGCGCCGGGTGGGACGCCCCGCCCGTGGCCAGCGAACAGATCGGTTTCCGCGGAACCGGCATGTACCATCACCGCGACGTGGAGACGGAAGCTGCCCTGAAGGCCGCCAATATCGCTCCGCCCGCCCCGTGGGAAGCCGATCCGACGGGAGACAAGGCCTCCGCCCTTTATCAGAATGTCCAGGTCCTGGGTAATCTGTCGGGCGATCAGTTCAACCAGTTCATGGCCTCTATCACCGAATGGGTGGCGCCGGAAGCTGGCTGCAATTACTGCCACAACCCGGACAACATGGCGTCGGACGAGATCTATCAAAAGGTCGTCGCCCGCCGCATGATCCAGATGACACAGTCGATCAATGTCGACTGGAAGGCCCATGTCGCCGAAACGGGCGTCACCTGCTACACCTGCCATCGTGGCAAGGGCGTTCCCGCCCAGGTGTGGAGTGCGAGCCTGGAGCCGAAGCCGGCCGGCAACATGACATCCAACCGTGGTGGCCAGAATGTCGTCGCGGTCAATGCCGGCAAAACCGCGATGCCGCAGAACGCCCTTATGGATTATCTGCTGGGTGACAAGCCGATCCGGGTCCATTCGACCACGGCCCTTCCCACCGGCACCAACACCGTGGGCACCAAGGAAACCGAAGAAACATGGTCGCTGATGATGCACATGTCGGAATCCCTCGGCGTGAACTGCACGACCTGCCACAATACCAGAGCTTTCAACGATTGGGACCAGAGCCCGCCGCAGCGGGTGACCGCCTGGCACGGGATCAAGATGGCCCGCCACCTCAATGTCAATTACATGCAGGGTCTGACCCCCGTGTTTCCGGCCAACCGCAAGGGGCCGGAGGGTGATGTGCTGAAGATCGGCTGTGCGACCTGCCATAATGGCGTGCAGAAGCCGCTCTATGGTGTGTCCATGCTGAAGGATTACATCGACGCGGTGGCCGTGAAGGGCCCCACCGACGTGCCAAACTTCAGCGCCTACATACCCGGCAAGACCGAAGTGCTGGGCGGCGCCGCCACGTCTGTTACCCAGCCTTAAAGGGCCTGCGGGCCAGGCCCGCAGTTTCCCCTGTCATGGGCCGTCGTTCCCCCATGACGGCGACAACTTCAGGGGGGAGCCTTGCGGTTCCCCCCTATTCTTTTGTGCGGACGCCTGTCACGTGGAAACGGCACGGCGTCGCGCAGGTTCAAGACCTGTCGATCTGGCCGGGCATCGATTTTCTGTAAAGCGAAGATGGGTTTGATCAGGCCGCCTGATCGAAGGACAGGTCCGGAAACCGGTCCAGATAGATCCGCAGCCAGGGTGTAAAACTCTGCGGATCCCGCACAATTTCGCGCCGAAGGTTGGTCAGGCTGATCCAGCGCGTCGCCTCAACCTCTTCGGGATTGGGCGCGGGGATCAGGCGCGTGCGGTCGGCCGAGGCGCTGAACAGCGTCACGCGCTCATGCTCGCGCAGGCCGGCGCCAACATCAGCCTGATAATCGACGGTCAGGTGCCGGCGCAGGGGTATCGTGATGCCCAGTTCCTCCGTCAGGCGGCGGGCGGCGCAATCCTCCACCGTTTCGCGCCAATGCGGGTGGGAACAGCAGGTATTGGCCCACAGCCCAGCGCAATGATACTTGCCCCGTGCCCGCCGTTGCAGCAGCAGCAGGTCGGCGTCGAAGACAAAGACCGACACCGCCAGATGCAGTTGCCCCGTGATATGGGCCTGCATCTTTTCAATCGGATACAGCGATCCGTCGGCGGCCACCGCCGGGATGACGATTGGCTTGTCGATCACTCCCATGGCCGCCTCTCCTGATCAGGCCACCTTGCGGGCCAGCGCGCATTGCGACCACAGCGATGACAGCGCATCGGCCAGATGCTTGATATCGGCATCGGTATGCAGCGGCGTCGGCGTGATGCGCAGCCGTTCGGTGCCCACCGGCACGGTGGGATAATTGATGGGCTGCACATAGATGCCGAACTGATCCAACAGGATATCCGAAATCCATTTGCACTTGGCGGCATTGCCCACCATCACCGGCACGATATGGCTGGGATTGGACATATGCGGGATGCCGCGTGCGTCCAGCGCGTGACGGACCCGGGCCACGACGGCCTGATGGCGCGTGCGTTCGATCTGACTTTCCTTCAGATGCCGGATGGCGACCGTTGCACCGGCGGCCAGCGCCGGCGGCAGGGCCGTGGTGAAGATGAAGCCCGACGCGAAGGAGCGGACAAAATCCACCAGCACCTCCGTGCCCGTAATATAACCGCCCATACAGCCATAAGCCTTGCCCAGCGTGCCTTCGATGACCGTGATCCGGTCCATCAGCCCTTCACGTTCGGCCACACCGCCGCCGCGCGGCCCGTACATGCCCACGGCATGCACCTCGTCCAGATAGGTGATGGCGCCGAATTCGTCCGCCACATCGCAGATCTCGCGCATGGGCGAGATATCGCCATCCATGGAATAGACGGATTCAAACGCCACCATCTTGGGCAGTTTGGGATCGTCGGCCGCCATCAACTGGCGCAGGTGCCGGTAATCATTGTGGCGGAAGATGCGCCGCTCACAACCGGAATGCCGGATGCCCTCGATCATGGAGGCATGGTTCAGCGCATCGGAATAGACGATGATCCCCGGAATACGCGACAACAGGGTGCCCAGTGCGGCCCAGTTCGAGACATAGCCCGAGGTGAAGATCAGGGCCGCTTCCTTGCCGTGCAGGTCGGCCAGCTCCTTCTCCAACTGCACATGATAATGGTTGGTGCCGGAGATGTTGCGGGTGCCGCCGGCCCCTGCCCCGCACTTGGCGATGATCTCCGTCATCCGGGCCGTCACCTTCGGGTGCTGGCCCATGCCCAGATAGTCGTTGGAACACCAGACGGTGACTTCGCCGGTCTCGCCACTGGCCCGGTGGACGGTCGCCCTGGGAAAGGCGCTGCACTGACGCTCCAGTTCGGCGAAGACGCGGTAATTGCCCGCTGTCTTCAAGTCGCGCAATGCCTGCTGCATATGAGCGAAAACGTCCATTTTTATCCCCTTTCCGTCCCTGTATCTCAGACTTATTGCTGCTTGTCGGCCGCCGGCCCGACGACGGGCGGGCGGCCATGTTTGCCCCCACCCGGAACCGCCCAGCGCCAGAGCGCCGTGTCGGAAACGGGAAGGACAAGAACCAGATGTTCAAGAATGGCCAGCGCCATGAAGGTCGCCAGCAAAGAGTGTCCGACCACGGAATGATCCTGCGTCGCCTCATTGGCCGCGATCACCAGCAGCACGAACAGGCCCACCGCGCCCGCCATCAGCAGGTAGAAAAGCGGCGTCAACCGATCGGTCTTGAAGTAACTTTTCAGATGCGCGATGCGGCTTGGCATCAACTCACTCACCGCGTTCGGCGCACCGAAAAAGATCAACAGCTTCGCCGAAATCCGCATGCCCCACAGCAGGCCGAAGGCCGCCAGACCGAACAGGTTGGGGCTGTCTGCCAGCAGCAGCCAAAGCCCAAGCCCGGTGATCAGGATGGCAATCTCATGATCGCAGATCGCCTCCCACGCGGCGCGGAACCGGGCGAAACCTGACAGGGTCGGCGGGCACTCGCCTGACCGACCGCCCATCAGCACACCGGTCAGAAACGCCGCCTCATGCCAGGCCCAGACCAGCAGGGCCCCGAAGAACCCGGCATAGGAGCCGAAAGACGTCATCTCCTGTGCGCCAATCCACATCAGGCCGATACCGGCGACGCCGAACAGCGTCATCAACGGCATCACCTGTCCCGGCCCCCACTTGCCGCGTTCGGTCCGATGAACCATGGCCAGCACAAGCCCGGTCGACAGCCACCAGACCATGATGGCGATCAGGACAACGATGACCGGGTTGGCGACTTCCATGGCGCCCTACCAGACCGGCTGCAGGCGGCTCGTCGCGGGGATCGCGTTCGCCTTGGTCGGGATCATGTACATGCGCAGGAAGTTGCCGGCGGCCGCTGCCGCCCACCAAGTCTTGGTGACGGCGCCCACGACACCGCCACGCCGCTTGGCGGCAATGATGCGGCGGTTGATGCGTTCCATGCGCCGGAACCCCTCGCACAGGGCAGGGTTATCCAGGTCCAGCACCAGCGGGAAGCATTGGCGCGAAATCTCCGACGTCAGGCGGAAGACCCGCATGTCGTAATCATCGATATCCACACCCATGGCCGCATGAAAGGCCGGCCGCATATGGTCGCGCACATACATGGTGGCGAACACGGCCAGCAGGAAAAACTTGATCCATAGCTTGTTGACACCCTGCAACAGCCGCTCATCCGAGCGGATGATCAGGGAGAAGGCTTCCCCGTGCGAGAACTCGTCATTGCACCATTGCCGGAACCATTTGAAAATCGGGTGGAACCGGCGATCCGGGTTCTTTTCCAGATGGCGGAAGATGGTGATATAGCGGGCGTAGCCGATCTTTTCAGACAGATAGGTCGCGTAATAAATGAACTTCGGTTTGAAGTAGGTGTATTTCTTGGCCTTGGCCAGGAAGCCCATATTGACGCCGATGCCGAAATCCTTCAGCGCATCATTGATGAAGCTGGCATGGCGGGATTCATCCCGGCTCATATAGCCGAACAGCTCACAGATTTCCTTGTTGGTCCCCCGGCGCTTCATTTCCTTGTAAAGGACACAGCCGGAGAATTCCGAGGTCAGGGATGAGACCAGGAAATCGATCAGTTCCTCGCGCAGGTCGGCGGGCAGATCATTGATGTTGATATCGTCCCAGTCGGCATTGCGGCGGAAATGGCCCCGGTTGGGGTCGCTGCGCATCTGGGCGATCAGCGCGTCCCATTCCGCCCGCACCGGTTCCACATCAATCTTGTCCATCTCGTCGAAATCGGTGGTGTAGAAACGCGGCGCCAGCATGGTGGAGACCAAGGCGCTGCGCGTGGTGTCATTGACCGCGGCCAGCTTCTCCTCAATGGAGGGTTCATGGTCGTGGAGATCGGCCTTCAGTGCGTTGCTCATGACAATGCCCTCTCCGTGAAGTTGAATTCGCACAGTTCCAGCATGTCCAGGTCACCGGTGGCCCGGATCCAGGCGCGTTCCAGCGCGCCCGCGCGGGTGATGGTGGCCTGCCGGCGGAAGCTGCGGCTTTGGCCATAGGGAACCTGCACCGGCGCGCCATGCACCAGCACCTCATCGCCTGGATGGACGATGGTGCCATTGTCGAAGCGCAGATGCGCACCCAACGCCTCGAACGTATTATTGATCTCGACGGTGCAATCGACGGTCTCACGCCGCCGCATCAGGGCAAAGACAGGGTTCATGGCCTGGGTCCCCCTTGCAGGCCGAGCAGGGCGGCAAAGGCCGCCGCATTGTCCCGGCCGAAAGCGTCCAGATAAATGCGCTCACCCGTCGCGGTATCGGACAGGCTGACCCGCCCGGACTCCCAGCGGATCAGGCGGTAGGGCGCGTCCTTGGGTGCGGCGGCTACGTCGCGCATCCGTTCGAAGGCGCGTAGGGAGCCACGCACGAACCCACCCTCATCAGCGGGATAGTCGGCGATCACTGCCCCGGTCATGGCATCCGTGACCCTTACCCTGTCGCCCGGTGCCCGGGTGATGGTGATGTCGCGGATGGCAAGGGGTCGGCTCGCCTCCTCCCGCACCACGCCAATGCCGGTCTCCTGACCGAACATCACGGCAGCGGTGGCGAAGATCAGAAGCATGGCGGTGGACAGCAATATCCAGCGCGGGAACCGGTTTGTCGCCCGCCGCTTCCGGCTGTCGAGATAACCAAGGCTGAGCGCGGATCGCATCATCCCCTCCTATTCCGCATCAACGGCATGCGGGACGGCATCAACGGAATTAGCCGCCACCCGCAGACGCGGATGGTCGGACCGGGCGCTTGCATGCTGGCCATAGGCCAGCGTCAACACGGCTGCCACCGCTTCGGCATCGGGCAGGCAGATCAGGCTGGGTTCGGGTGAGGCGAAGCGCCAGCCGCGCACATGCGGCCATTGCACCATCCAGGACAGCCGGTAACCCTTGCGCAGGGCCATGGCGATGGTGCCGCTCCTGCCCCCCAGACGGCCCAGCGCCACCGTATCGATCTGGGAGAAGGGCAGGTTCAGCGTCATCGACAGGGCGACGCCGAAGCGCATCACCACCCGTTCGCTGGTCACGGTATAGAGCGTCGTCCGCTCCACGGCCCAGGCGAACAGTTCAAGCAGACCCAGCGCCAGACCCGCCAGACCGATCAGGACGGCAACCGAGAACAGGATGCCGCCCGCCGGCTGACCATCGGCCACGCCCGCCGCCGCAGCCCAGAGCGCCAGCACGACGAAATAGCCGCCGATCCAGGTGCTTTTCAGCACATGCCTGGCCACCAGCCGGGCCGACGGCCGCCCCTGCCAAAGGATTTCCTCCCCCGCCGGAAGATGCCCCGGCAATCCTGGGATCGGCTCTATCTCATGTTCACGGGCAACGAACTGTTTCACAGCAGCGACTCCTGTCTGTCACTGACGGCGTACAGCAGACCGGCGCCGTAATAGGCGGCGATCTTGTCCTCCTCCCGCAGCGTCACGGTCGCCTCATGGGCCGTGGCCGGCACATCGGCGAATTGTGCCGCCGTGATGGCGTGGACATAGAGCTGTCGGACGTTGCCGCGCCCGGTCCGGATCACGACGAAATTGTTGGGCAGCAGCACGGTGCGCGCCGTCACCCCGGAACCCACCGCCACCTCGTAATAGCGGATCAGATGTTCGGACCGGTCCACCCAGACATCACTGACCGTACCAGCCACCCGGCCATCACAGGCGATGACCGACAGGCCGCGCGGGTTGGTCTGCCCGTGGGCGATGGCAAAACCTTCGGCACGGCGCAGCGGCACGATGCGGGCATCGCCATGGGCCGTCATGTCCGGCGTTTCGGCCCGTTCCGCCCAGGAACCGGGGCCGACACCGGCCAGCAGCGGGTTGCCCAGCGGCTCAATGGGATAACCAGGCGCCTTGGCAAAGCGCTTGGCCGACAGGGGCCGCGTGTCGCGCACGAAGTCGGGCACCTGCTTGGTGCCCTGGCCGTGTGGCAACAGGAAGGTCTTCTTGGGCGGGATGAACAGGAACGGGTTCTTGTTGTACCGTCCCGTCGCATCCTCCTCCAGCGGGTAGCCTTCCCGTCGGTCCTCCTGCCGGAGGTACCAGAGAAGACCCGCGAAGAAGATCCAGAAGGCGTAAAGCACCATCTGCGCCACATCAAGGCTGCCGCCGAGAGAACCGATCATCTTTGTCCCTCCAATCATGGCGCTAGTGCCGGCGTTCAGCCGGGCATCTCCGCCAGGCCCAAACGCATGTTCCCAGAACCCACTGTCCGGTAGTGCTGCCCCGTCAGGGGGCCGATCACGGCCAGACAGACAAAAAGAAGCACGATTTCAAACGAGTAGACGGTGAGGTAGCCCGCAGCGCGGGTCATCATCGCCTCCCCCAGACGGCCATCCAGCGCCAGGCTGTTGATGCCATTCTTGATCAGGCCGGCTGCCAGCAGGCTGCACCCCATGGAAGTGGATTGTACCGCCCCCCAGGCGCCGACCACGATGCCGCTTTCCGATCGCGACGACAGCGCCATGGCGCCCAGCAACGTGCCCACGGAGAACAGCCCGCCGCCAAGGCCGACACCGGCGGCACCGGCATAGAACAGGTTCCGTACACCCAGCGGTTCGGCCAGGATGATCAGAGAGAAGGCGGAGATACCGATCAACAGGCCACGTGCGGCGATACGGTACATCTGACCGCCCGCCTGCAAGCTGTGCGCGGCCCAGGCAAAGCCGGCCATGGTGCCCGCCGCCCAGAAGCCGGTGAGCAGCGTGGTGCGCCCCACCGACATGCCCAAGATTTCACCGCCATAGGGTTCCAGCAGGATATCCTGCATGGAAAAGGCTGCCGACCCTACCGCCACCGCCAGCAGCAGACGGACGGTGCCCGGATCGCTGCGATACTGGCCCAGCGCTTCCCAGAAGCCGGCGCGGGTACCGCGTTCCGCCACCCGCGCGGGGTTACGCGCCTCCTGCTTCCAGATGGCGATGACGTTCAGTGCGATGGTGAAGACCGCCGTCCCCTGGATCACCTGGATCAGGTGCATGGCGGAGAAATCCACCAGCGCGACGGAGTAGAAGGCCGATGCGCCCATCATCCCGACCAGCAGCATGACATAGAGCAGCGCCACGACCCGCGGCCGTTTCTCCGTCGGGACCAGATCACTGGCCAGGGCCAGACCCGCCGTCTGTGACATATGCATGCCGAAGCCGGTCAGCATGAAGGCGGCAAAGGCACCGACGGCGCCTGCCCATTCCGGCCCCATCGTCTGTGATTGCAGCAGCAGCAGGGCGAACGGCATGATGGCCAGCCCGCCGAACTGCAACAGGCTGCCCAGCCAGACATAGGGAACACGCCGCCAGCCGAGCACCGACCGGTGCGCATCAGACCGGTAGCCGAAGAACAGCCGCAACGGCGCCGCCAGCACGGGAATGGCGATGGCGGCCGACACCAGCTCAACCGACACACCCAGCTCAACAATCATCACCCGGTTCAAGGTGCCGTTCAGCAGCACCAGCACGCAGCCAACCGATATCTGGAACAGGGCCAGACGCAGCAGGCGGGACAGCGGCATCTCCAAAGACGCCGCATCCGCGAACGGCATGTACCGGGTCCCCAGCTTCTGCCAGAACCCGATGATCCTGCGGTTGGCGGCGCCCATGCTCATGGCCGGAAGACCTCCATGGCTTGGGACTTGTAGAAGCCGATGGAGACGCGCTCTGTCCGCCCGACCAGCCAGCCCTTCATGTCCGGCCGGGCGACCAGATTGGCGACCAGATCGTCGGTGTCGACCGGGTAGATGGAGGGGGAGCGGTTGCCGCGCGGGAAGGCGCGACCGGCCGCCAGCATGGTGCGCAGAAAGCGCGACCCCGGCGCCAGCGTGAACACCATCTTCCGGTCGGTACGCGACGCCAGTTGTTCCAGCACGCCCGTGGCATGCACGGCGTCGTAATGGATCAGCACATCCATGGCCACCACGGCATCGAACCGGCCATGGCGCGCATTCAGCATGTCGCCGCTGTCGAACCGCACCGTGCCCCGATGCGCACCGGTGGGGCGATGCTCCGCCGCGCGCTGACGGGCGAAATCCACCATCTGGGCCGACAGGTCGATGCCCAGCACATCGGCGCCGCGATCCATCAGTTCCAGCGACATGACACCCGACCCGCAGCCCGCATCCAGGATGCGCCAGCCCGTCAGATCCTTCGGCAGCCAGCCCATCAGGATCTGGCGCATGGTGTCGCGGCCCCTGCGCACTGTCGCGCGGATGCCGCTGACCGGCTGTTCACCGGTCAGCTTTTTCCAGGCGTCCAGCGCGGTGCGATCGAAGTAATGTTCGATCTCTCCGGTCCGGCGTATGTGGTCGACTTGCGTCATCGCGGGCCCCTGTTACTCAAACCCGAGGAAATCGAAGATCTGCCGGTCCTTCATCGGCTCCACCAACAGCCCCGGCGTCCCCGTCCACATCGTCTCGGCCAGTTTCAGATATTCCTGCTGGATGGCCACGATCTCCGGGCTGTCCCCCATTTCGAACAGGGTGCTTTTCTTCAGGCGGCTGAGGCGGACCTGATCGCTGTCGGGGATATGGGCCAGGCGCTTCAGGCCGATGGCGGCGTTGTAGCGGTCGATCTGGTCGGTCTCGCGCGAGCGGTTGGCGATCACACCGCCCAGCCGCACCTCATAATTCTTCGACTTGGCCTTGATCGCCGCCACGATGCGGTTCATGGCGAAAATGCTGTCGAAATCATTCGCCGCGACGATCACGGCGCGTTCGGCATGTTGCAGTGGGGAGGCAAAGCCGCCGCAGACCACATCGCCCAGCACGTCGAAGATCACGACGTCGGTATCGTCCAGCAGGTGATGTTCCTTCAGCAGCTTGACCGTCTGCCCCACCACATAGCCGCCGCAGCCGGTGCCGGCCGGCGGCCCGCCCGCCTCGATGCACTGCACGCCGTTATAGCCCTGGACCATGTAATCCTCGGGCCGCAACTCCTCCGAATGGAACCCCACCTTCTCCAGCACGTCGATGACGGTGGGGATCAGGCTTTTGGTCAGGGTGAAGGTGGAATCATGCTTGGGATCGCAGCCGATCTGCAAAACCCGCTTGCCAAGTTTGGAAAAGGCGACCGCGAGGTTGGAGGAGGTGGTCGATTTGCCGATCCCCCCCTTGCCATAGACGGCGAAGACCTTGGCGCCATCGATCTCCATGGTCGGATCGAGATGGACCTGAACGCTGCCCTCACCATCCGCGCGTTCGCGCAGGGACTGGATCAGCCTTGCATCACGTTCCACCGCCTTGGTATTGATCTGTATGTTCATTCGGCAGCCTCCCTTGCCACGCCTTCCAGACGGTCTTCCAGCTCCTCACCGGCCCGTTTCAGGGCGGCAAGGGTCTCGGTGTCCGGCTGCCAGTAATTGCGTTCATGCGCCTCCATCAACCGGGCCGCGACCCGGGCCGTGGAGGCGGGGCTCAGGCTCGACAGACGCCGGCGCATCTGGGGGTCGAGCACGAAAGTCTCGGTCATCTGTTCATAGACCCAGGGG
>NZ_JAGOGJ010000149.1 GCF_017996735.1 Niveispirillum sp. | reverse complement strand
TCGGATGGGCATCGGCCCATTGCTGCCAGGCGGCCGCCATGGTGGCGACGCGTTTCGGCTGCGCGGCGGCCAGATCTCGGCTTTCGGTGGGATCGGCCACCACGTCGTACAATTCCCAACGCCCATCCTTGCCGCTGCTGACCAGCTTGTGGACCCCGTCGCGGACGGCGCGTTCCTTGTTGAACGACCAGAAATAACGCTGGTGCCCGGTGAAGGCGGGATCGGTGAAGGCGGGGCGCAGGCTTTGACCGGCGATGCCGGGATCATTGTCCGGTGGGGCCCCCGCCAGATCCAGCGCGGTCGGCAGCAGGTCGGCAACATGGCCGAAGGCCGCCGTCACCTGCCCCTTGCGCGCCAGCCCTGCCGGCCAGTTCACCACCATGGGCGTACGGATGCCGCCTTCATACAGGAACCGCTTGTAGCGGCGATAAGGGGTGTTGGACACGGCCGCCCAGGGTTCCTTATAGGCCGTGTTGGTCGCCGCCGATCCGATAGGGGCGGACGGGTCGTCATAACCGAATTTCGGGCCCATGGGTTCGGCCGACGCGCCATTGTCGGACAGGAAGAAGATGATGGTGTTGTCGCGCTGGCCCGTCTCCTCCAGCGTCTTCAGCACGCGGCCCACGCCCTGGTCCAGATGGTCCAGCTGGGCGGCATAGACTTCCATCCGCCGTGCCCATTCCGCCTTGTTCTCCACCTTGTCCCAGGCTGGGATCTTCTCCGGCAAGGGCGGCAGCATGGCATCGGCGGGCAGCAGGCCCCTGTCCTTCATATGCTGGAACCGCCGCTGGCGCACCGCGTCCCATCCGGCATCGAACCGCCCCTTATATTTGGCGATATCGGCATCCAGCGCGTGCAGGGGCCAGTGCGGGGCCGTATAGGCCAGATACATCAGGAACGGCGCCGTCGCCCCCTTCTGCGCCTGGACGGTGGCCACGGCCCGGTCGGTGATGGCATCCGTCATGTAGAAGCCCTGGGCCGGCGGCTGCCAGATCTGGTCGTTGGCCACCATGAACGGCTTAGGCGGCCAGAGATGCCGGCGTTCGGGATTGTCCTGATCCTCCCGCATGCGCATTTCGAAATAGCTGGACGCCCCCGTGATCAGGCCGAACGCCTGGTCGAAGCCGCGCCGGTAGGGCCAGTCCTGGGAGGCGGCGCCGAGGTGCCATTTGCCCACCAGATGGGTGCTATAGCCGGCCTGACGCATCCGGTCGCCCAGGGTCGGCACGTCGCGCCGCAGATGTTCGTCTACGCTTGGCCCTTCGCCGCCGCGTTCCAGCAAGCCCCGACTGCTATGGCCGGTCAGCAGGGAAGCGCGTGTGGGCGTGCATTTGGTTTCGTTATAGAAGCCGGTGAACAGCAGCCCGTCACGGGCCAGCCGATCCAGGTTGGGCGTGTCGATATCCCCGCCAATAAAGCCGGGATCGGCATAGCCCATGTCATCGGCCAGGATGATCAGGATATTGGGCCGGTCGGTCGCCGCCCGCGCCAACGCGGTGCCGGCCAGCAGGGCCAGGGCGCACAGGCCGGCCAGCCGGCGCCAGCGGCTGGAAAGATCAGGTTTGCGCATGGGAAGGCTCCTTCACGGACGCAGCCATTCGGGTGGGAATTCGCCCTGCGGGGCGCCGTCGCGGCTGCGGTAGATGCGGCCGTCGCGGTTCTTGGCATCAAAGGGAATGACACGCTCCCCCTCCCGGTTGCGCAGCGCCGCGAACAGGCGTTCACGCAATTGCTGCTTCAGGGCCGCCTGGTCCGGCCGAGCGGCCAGATTGCGCGTCTCGTCCGGGTCGACGGACAGGTCGTACAGTTCCTCCGGCTCCCAGACGCCATGGTAGTAGATGTACTTGTAACGATCGGTGCGGATGGCGAAGGTGGTGGGCGTGTGGGGCAGCGCGAATTCCCAGTAATATTCGTAGATCAGTTCCTGCCGCGCCCCCTCGCCCGCCGGCTTTCCCTCTGCCAGGGCCCGGAAGCTGCGCCCCTCGAAATCGGCCGGGGCCGGCACACCGGCCAGATCCAGCACGGTGGGGGCCACGTCCAGATTGGCAACCATCCCGCCGACCACGCCGCCCGCCGGGAACCGGCCCGGCGCATAGGCCAGAAGCGGCACCCGGATCGACGGTTCATAGGCGTTGCGCTTGTCGATCAGCCCATGTTCACCGAACAGGAAGCCATTGTCGCTCATGAACAGGATGATTGTATCCCGCTCCTGCCCCGTTTCCTTGAGCCAGGACAACAGGCGGCCGACACTGTCATCCACAGCCGACAGGGTTTCCGCATAGCGCCGCCGCAGATCGTCCAGCGACTTTTCACCGTAATAGGCGTAATCGACGCCGTGCCAGCTATTGCGTTGCGTCCGTACCCAGCGCGGCTTGCCGTCGTTATTGGCCGCCGTGTCTGCCTGGGTGGCTGGCGTGGGCGCGGGCAGGTCCTTGTACTGGCCTTCATGCCGTGTGGCGGGGGTGAAATCCTCATGCACGGCCTTATGCGCCAGATAGAGGAAGAAGGGCTTCCCCCCCGTCTGCTCCTGCCCCAGCCAGTCCAGTGCATAATCGGTCAACTCGTCGGTGATGTAGCCCTTCTGCGGCACCGGCTTGCCATCGATATTCAGCATCTGGTGCCCGCCCGGCCCCTGATCGGGCAGATAGACGCCCTGGCCGGCGAAGCTGACCCAATGGTCGAAACCGGGGCGCGGGGCATCACCCTGGCCCATATGCCATTTGCCGATCATGGCCGTACGATATCCGGCCTGCTGCAACAGGCCGGGAAAGAAGCGGGTCCCCGCCGGCTCCGGCAATTCGTTGCCGACAATGTGATGGTTGCGGGCCGACTGTCCCGTCAGGATCGTGGCCCGGCTGGGCGAGCAGAGCGAGGTGGTGACGAAGGCATTGGCGAACCGCACCCCCTCCTTCGCCAGCCGGTTCAGGTTCGGGGTCTTCAGGACCGGGTTCAGCACGCCCAGTTCGTCGAACCGCAGATCATCTACGACGATCAGCACGATATTGGGCGGCCGCTGGCGCGATGGGGTGTTGGCACATACGGCCCCGGCCGGCAGGGACAGGGCCAGCGACAGCCCCAGACACAACCCGCGCAGAAGGAGATGACGTACCATCATTCATACTCCCACTTGCGCAGCCAGCGGTCGTTCGTGCGTTCCTGGAAGGTCTTCAGCCGTTCCGTCAGGTCGCGCAGCGTGTCGGCATGGGCCGGGTCGGCCGCCAGATTGTGAATTTCATCCGGATCAGCCTTCAGGTCGTACAGTTCGAAGGCCGGGCGCTGCATGAAATCAGCCACGGGCCGGGGGCCGAAACTCTGCTGATTGCCGGCCAGAAAGCTCTGCCAGCTCAACGACTTGTACAGGTCCAGCGCGAAGGGGAAAGGCAACGGGTGCGCGATGTTCCAGATCAGCTTGTACCGGTCTGTGCGGATCATGCGCATCGGATAGTACATCTGCACTTCATGGAACACCTGGCTGGCGAACACCTCGTTCCAGCCCCCGGCGTCTGGTCCGTCCACCAGGGGCCGGAAGGACCGACCCTGCATGTCGGTTTCGTCCTTGGCGCCGGCATAATCCAGGATGGTGGGGGCGATATCGACCCAGCTCACCATGCCCTGGCGCACCGCGCCCTTGAGCCCGCCAGGTTCCCGCACAATCAGCGGCAGCCGGATGCCGGGGTCATACAGGTTGGTCTTGGCCCCCGGAAAGGCGGCCCCATTGTCGGACAGATAGATGACGACAGTATCTTCCATCCGGCCGTTCTGGCGCAGCAGGTCCAGCAGGCGGCCCACACCTTGGTCCAGCCGGGCGATGGACTGATAATATTCGGCCAATTCCTGGCGGACCCCCGGGGTGTCGGGCAGGAAGGACGGCACGGCGACGGTGGCCGGATCAAAGGTGATGGGGGTGACACCGGGATAACCCTGCGGCCGGTTGCCGAAATGGTTGGGTTGACCGGCCGCCATGCCGCCATCGCGGTGGGGATCGTCGGTGGCGAAATAGAGGAAGAAGGGCGCCGACCGGTCCTTGATGAAATCCGCCGTCGCATCGGCCATGGCCACGGGGCTGCGGCCGATGGAACCTTCGTCATTGGCCGCCCCCTTGGACAGCACGGTCTGGAAGGCGAAGACCTTTTCCGGCGCGATATGGTACTTGCCGATGCGCCCCGTGCGGTAGCCCAGGGCCGCCAGCCGAACCGGCAGGGAACGGACGGAGGGGAACGCCTGGAAATTGTTTTCCCCGTGCTGCAACCCGTACATGCCATTGGCATGGACATGCAGGCCGGACAGGATCGTGGCCCGGCTGGGCGAACAACTGGACGCCGTGGCGAAGGCATTGTCAAAGCGCACGCCGTCGGCCGCCAGCCGGTCCAGGTTAGGCGTGCGGACCTGCCGGTTGCCATAAGCACCCAGCGCTTCCCGACCATGATCGTCCGACACGATCAGCACGATGTTCGGCTTCTGCGGTGTGGCCGCGCCGGTCAGGGCGGGCAAACAGGTGACCATGATCGCCAGGCCGATGGCCCGGGCGATGCGCCGCCAGTTCATGATGACTCCTCCCCCTTATGGTACTTCGCTTGTTGTTGAGACGGCGCAGAAGCGTCCATCCGCACTAGATTGCCGGTGCCTCAACCATCGCGGGCGCAGCGGAATCCGACATGCATCAGCGCGGTTTCCGCCGAGGCATGGCTGCGCGCGGCCAACCGGAAACCGTGGCAGACATTGGGGTCACACAGGAACGACCCGCCGCGCATGGCATATTCGGTGTCCTTGGTCGGGGTCACCGGCTTGTCGTGGTCGGCATAGGGGCGGTAAATATCGGCCATCCACTGCCAGACATTGCCCGCCATGTCGGCCAGCCCCGCCGGCGACCGCCCGAATACACCGACGGGCGAGGTGTAAAGATAACCATCGGCACCGTCATTCTCGTAGGGGAACATGCCGGTCCAGACATTGGCCCGGAACTGCCCTTCCTTCACCAGCTTGTCGCCGAAGGTGTAGGTGGCATCCCCGTCGCCCTTCTGGCCGGTGCGCGCCGCCCGTTCCCATTCCGCCTCCGTGGGCAGCCGCCCACCGCGCCAGGCGCAATAGGCTTTGGCATCGTTCCAGGACACCTGGGTGACGGGGTGGTCCTTCTCCGCCGCCGGTTGGTCCGGTCCCCGGGGATGGCGCCAGTCCGCACCCTTGACCAGTTTCCATTCGCCCGTGCCATAGGTCATCACCCCGGCATCGCCGAACTGCTCCGCCTGCGATCGATAGCTTGTTTCCTTCACGAAGCGGGCAAACGCGGCGACCGTCACCGGTGTGGTGTCCAGCAGGAAGTCGCCCACCTTGCGCATGTGCCGGGGTCGTTCATCCAGGGGACCATCATCACTGCCCACGGCCACCTCACCGCCCGTGATACCCACCATACCGTCCGGGGCCGGTGCCGCGTGGGTGGAGGTGAAGACCGTCAGGGTCAGGCCAAGGGCCAGACAAAGGGAAAGGCGCTTCATCATGCCGGCTCCTCCGCTCAGTATTTCTTGACGCTACGCAGCTTTTCATCCTTGCCCGGACCATCGGGCAGGAAATGCTGATCGACGTCCCAGTCGCCCTTGCGGCGCATCCAGGTGGAGGGGAAGATCGCGGCCGGCGATCCTTCCTGATTGCGGAAGACGGCCCCACTGTTGAACTTGCGCGTGAAGGGGATGACATGGTCCCCCTCCCCGTTCGCCAGCATGTCGAACAGCCTGGCCCGCAGCGCCACCTTGGTCCGTATCAGGGCCGGATCGTCGATCAGGTTGCGCATCTCCTGCGGGTCGGCCTGCAAGTCGTACAGTTCTTCGGTATCCCAGACGCCGTGATACTGGATCAGCTTGTACCGGTCGGTGCGCACGGCAAAGGTGGTCGGCGTGTGGGGATAGTTGAATTCCCAGTAATATTCATAAAGCAGTTCCTGCCGCCACCCGGCCGGATTCTGCCCCTGGGCCAGCGGCAGAAAACTGCTGCCGGCGAATGCGGCGGGCTTTTCCTTCACGCCGGCAATGTCCAGCATGGTCGGGGCGATATCCAGGTTGGCGACCATGGCCTCCACCTGCGTGCCCGGCGTGATCAGGCCGGGGGCATAGGCCAGCAGGGGCACACGCATGCTCTCCTCATAGGCGTTGCGCTTATCGATCAGGCCGTGTTCGCCGAACATGAAGCCATTGTCGCCCATGAAGATAATGGCCGTGTCCTGGTCCAGCCCTTCCCGCTCCAGCTCCGCCATCAGCTTGCCGATGCTTTCATCGACCGACAGCAGCGTGCGGTAATAGTTGCGGCGGTACTCGGCGATATCGATCTGACTGTGATAGGGAAAGTCGACGCCATGCCAGGAATTACGCTGGTTGCGGACCCAGAGCGGCTTGCCGACGTAATTGTCAGGGGTGTCCGCCATGCTGGCCGGCGGATCGATGCGCAGGTCCTTGTACGCGTCGGCATGGCGCGGGGCCGGCCGGAAATTGGCATGCAGCCCCTTGTGAGAGACATACATGAAGAACGGCTTGTCCCGGTCGCGGCCCTGACGCAGCCAATCCAGCGCGTAATCGGTCAACTCATCCGTGATATAGCCCTTTTGCGGGACGTGCTTGCCGTCGATATTCAACTGGTTGGGCTGCCCGTTGGCGCTGCTTTCGCCCACCACCTCGTCGGGGAAGTAATTGCCCTGGCCAGCGAAGCTGACCCAATGGTCAAAGCCGGGCTGCGGTTCGTCCCCATCGCCCCCCATATGCCATTTGCCGAAGAAGGCCGTCTGATAGCCTGCCCCTTGCAGGTAACTGGGAAAGGTCACCGTGCCGGGCCGCAAGGGGCGGTTATTGTCCACCACCCCATGGTCATGCATGTACTGGCCCGTCAGGATCGTCGCCCGGCTGGGCGAACAAAGCGATGTCGTAACGAAGGCATTGCGGAAATGCGCCCCCTGTTTGGCCAGCCGGTCCAGATTGGGGGTCTTCAGCGCCGGGTTCATGACGCCCAGCGCATCGAAACGCTGATCATCGGTCAGGATGAAGATGATGTTGCGGGGGCGCTTGCCCTCTGCCTGGGTGGCAAGGGTCGCCAGGCAGCAAAGGGCCAACCCCGTCGCCAGGGCCAGAGATCGGATGGTGCGCATGGGTTGTTCCTGGGGCTTGAAGGGGTGTCAATCGGGAGTGTCGCTGGCGCGGATCTCGCCCTCAGGCACGGCCTCCCAATGGAAGTCCTGACCATCGACCACCAGCTTCACTTGCCCCAATTCCACATCGGGTTTGGATTTCGCAGGATGGGCGGGGATCAGCCGGGCCAGCCCATCCATCAGCTTCCGGCGGGCAGGGTCGCGGGCCAGATTGACCCATTCATTGGGGTCGGCGTGGCGGTCATAAAGTTCCTCGCCACCATCCAGATAGCGGATGTAGCGCCAGCGGTCGGTGACGACGGCGAATTCGCCTTCATTCCCCGCGATCAGCACCTGCCGATCCATCGGCTTGGCCGGGTTGGATAAAACGGCGCGCAGATCCTTGCCGTCCAGATGGTGGGCCGGTGCTGCCACATGGGTCAGCGACAGCAAGGTGGGGTAGATGTCCAACAGGCTGGCCACCCCGTCATAGCGGCCAGTCCTGATGCCGGGCCCCGCCATGATGAAGGGCACGCCCGTCGTGCGCTGCCACAGGGAATGCTTGGCCCATTTCTCCTTCTCCCCCAGATGGTAACCATTGTCGGACAGAAAGACGACAACTGTGTTGTCCCGGTTGGGTCCGGCATTGAGCGCATCCAGCACCCGACCAATCTGGGCGTCGGCATAGGACATGGCCGCCAGATAGCCCTGGATCGCCACACGCCAGTCGCCATGGTCCACAATCTCCTTGTGGATGGGCCAGGCGCCCGAATTCAGGGGCGATTTCACCGGGGACAGGCAGCAAAGCGGCTTGACGTGCGGATCACCCGGCAGGTCGGCCAGATCATTCACCGGTACATGCGGCGGCCTGATCTTTTCCAGCGGGTAAAGATCGAAATACTTCTTGGGCACATAGTTCGGCTTGTGTGGGGCATAGAAGCCGATGGTCATCATGAAGGGCCGGTCATGGGCCCTGCCCACCTGTTCCGCCGCCCATTTGGCATCGATGCTGTCCGCCATCCGGTCTTCCACCGCATCGTCCAGGGCGGCGAAATCGAATTCCGGCGTGCCGGTATAGGTGGGGATGGCGGAAGCCGGACGCTTGGGCGTGGGGGCTGGCGGCGCCCAGGGCAGCAGGGGCCAGCCCTTTTCCCTGTTGGCGGGGTTCCAGGCGAAATATTCCGCATAGCCGCGCCGGTCCAGATAACCGTGCATATGGTGGAAGACCTTGCCCGCCCCCAGCACCTTGTATCCGGCGCTGGCGAAATGCGCTGGCAGGGTGGCGATCTCCGGCATGCCGAACAGAGCCGGCTGGTTGCGGTAATGACCGGACGTGGCCGGATGCACCCCGGTCAGGAAGGCCGTGCGCGACGGCGTGCAGAAGGTGGCCGGGGCCTGCATGGACGGGAACACCAGCCCCCGCGCCGCCAGCCGGTCCAGGTTGGGGGTCACCCCCTGACCACCGGCAAAACCCGTCCAGTCATTCATGTCATCGACGACGATGACCAGGACGTTGGGCCGGGCCGGTTCGGCCGTCCGACTATCCGGCACCGGACATAGCAGCAGGGCGGCCAGCACCAGGGCCAGCCTTTTCGCGAATGCATGCATGGGGGCGCTCCCGCAGGGGCGGCCAGGGTGAAGGGGACAGACCGCCGGCCAGCCCCCCTTCCCTGGCGGTTGATCAGAAATTGATCTTCAGGCTGCCGCCGAAATAGCGCAGCGCGTCACGTGGCAGGGCAGCCCGTACACCCCCACCGAAATCCGCCGACTTCACGATGGCGCTGGAATAATAACGCTTATCGAACAGGTTCTTGGCATAGAGTGTCAGTTGATAGTCACCATCGGGTGACCGCAACCCGGCCGATAGATCGACCACGCCATACGCCCCCTGGATCAACCGCGGGTCCTGATCAACGGAGAAGTTGAATTCACTGCGCCAGCGATATGTGGCATTCAGCAGCAGTTCGAAACCGCTATCTGCAACCTCCGTCGTGTAGTCGGTGCCGATATTGAACTGCCATTTCGGCGACCGCGGCGGCCGGCGCCCTTCCAGGTTGATATAGGGCGCCCCTTCGAAGGTGAAGCATTCCGCCGTCCCGATCAGCGGGTCCGGGCACGGCAGGTAATAGTCAGCGAACTGGCTGTAGATCGTGTCGGTATAAGCACCGGAAGCATTGAAACGCAGGTCGCGGGTCACACGGAAATTCGTTTCCAGTTCCACACCGCGCGACCGGACCTGACCGGCATTGACCACGTCGCGCAAGGTATCGTCGATGACGCCGTCGCCATCGGTATCGACAAAGGTGGTCACATCCTCCTGGAAGTCATCGATCTTGATCTCGAACGCTGTGGCATTGACGGTGATGCGGCGATCCAGCCATTGCGACCGCAAACCCGCCTCGAACTGCCGCGATTTTTCCGGTTTCAGCAGGTCGGTCGGGAAGGTCGTGGCATCCGACACGATGCGCAGATCCCAGGACGATCCCTTGTAGCCGGTGGAGAAGCTGCCGAAGACATTGAGATCATCGGTAACAAAATACTGTGCCCCGGTACGACCGATGAGCTGCGTGTCGTCAGCCGAATCGTTGAAGGTCCGGCGGTTGGCCCCGTCGATGCCCAGATAATCGGCCGCCGTCTTTTCATAAAGATAGCGGGCGCCGGCGAACAGCTTCAGCTTTTCCACCGGGTAATAGTTGATCTCCCCGAACAGGGCGGCATTATCGGTGTCGATGCCATTGGTGAAGGACCGGTCGCGATTGATCGGCTTGCCCGTCCCGTTGCAATTGGTTACCCGCAGCGTCACCGGATCGATAACGGTCTTGGCCGCATTCAGGTTGAAGCAACGCGTGTCCGCCGCTTCCCGGTCCAGGCTGGAATGGTAATAGAACAGGCCGGCGATATAGTCGAATTTGTCCAGCAGCGGGGATGTCAGGCGCAGCTCGTGCTGTGTCGTCCAGGTGTCCTCCATACCACCAGTGTTCAGCGGACCGGCGATGATGGCGCTGGCGTCCGCGTCGCGGTTTTCATCCAGGTTGAAGGTGCGGTAGGTGCCCAGATACTTCACCTGATAATCGCCCAGCGCCAGGGTGGCCTCCAGCCCCGCCCCATAATTCTCCACGTCCGAATATTGATAGATATCGGCCGCCGTCGTCGTGACATCCGACCCCACCGGCACACGACCCAAGGTGATGACGCGGGCATTGGGATTATCGGTGGACAGGTGCACCGTGCCGGCCCCGTTGCTGTCGCTCTTGGAATAATCGGCACGGACGATGACGCTGAATTCCGGGGTCAGTTCCGTCAGCCATTGGGCCCGCACGCCCCGGCTTTCGGAATTGGTCAGCTTCTCCCCATCAATGGCATTGTTGTCCAGCCAGCCGTCGATCCTGGAATAGCTGGCGTTCAGGCGGATGGCGGAATTGTCGGCGATCGGCAGGTTCACCGCCCCCTTCACCGTACGCTCGCCATGTTCGGCCAGACCCAGGCTTACATAACCTTCCTGGTCGTTCAGCTTCGGCTGACGCGTGATGACATGGATGGCACCGGCCGAAGTGTTGCGGCCGAACAACGTGCCCTGCGGCCCTCGCAACACTTCCACCCGTTCCACATCGGCAACATTCTGGGTCAGCGAGGTGGTGCGGGCATAGACCTCGCCATCCACCATCACCGACACGCTGGGCTCGAACCCGGAGGAAACGGCGTTGGTGCCAATGCCGCGGACGGAAATCTGCGCCGTGCGAGCCTCGTCCGCCTGCTGGAAATTCACACCCACGACCTGCAGGGCGGCATCGATGGCCCGGTTAATACCCTTGGCCTCGATCTGCTCCCCCGTCACCACGCCGACGGAGACGGGAACATTCTGCAATGTCTCCGACCGCTTCGTGGCGACGACGATGATCTCCTCCAGTGCGTCGACAGCCGGCGCGGCGGTAGCCTGTTTCTCGGCGGGACGCAGGGTGATAGTGCCGTCGGCATTCTCCGCATAGGCGAGGCCGCTGCCGGCCAGAAGCGTCGACAGGGCATCAGCACCGCTCTGCATCCCGGTTACGGCGGGCGCCTGGATGCCTCGCACCAGATCGGCGGGCGCCACCACCATCACATCTGCCTGTTTTGAAAAGGCGATCAAAGCTTGGGCCAACGGTTGCGGCTGTATGTTGAAATCGACGGTCTTGTTGGAAACGTCCGCGAGCGCAGTCCCGCCAACCATGATGGCCAGCATGGACGCCGCCAGCAGGCGACGACGGACAGCAACAGGACGGCGCGCAACAGGTTGCACGAACATCAGGAACTCCTCCCCCTTGAAGATGGCTTTGCCGCTTCTTCTCGCGACTTCATGGGTAGGACGGATCACGATGCCCCATTCGCACAAATATTTTGAATCCCGGCTAACCTTTTTTGACCTCTGCCCGCTGCAACACGATTTCACTGCCATTGATGCGGGTCTGCACGGGAAGGATCTCGGGCAGGGTCTGCATAAACCGGCCAATCTGATCGGCCCGGAAGGAGGCGGTGACCTTAAGGCTGCCGAGATCGCGTGAGGCCAGGATGATGTCGCCTTTGTAGTACCGCCGGGCGTCAGCCACAACCTCCGCCAGGGTCGCATCCTCATAGGAGAGATAACCCTGCCGCCAGGAGGCAACGGCGGGGGCGTGTGAACTGGACGGCTTCACCCGCACCTGTGCGCCCGCCGTCACCACCTGGTCGCCGGGTTTCAGGATGACGGGTGCCGGCTTCAGCGCCGCGGGTTGCGGATCGGCCGGCTGCACATGCACCGTGCCTTCAAGGACGGAGACGCGCACCCTCTCCTGCGGGCCGCGATTGACGTCGAACTTGGTGCCAACAACCTGCACGACGGTGTCGCCGGCCACCACGCGGAAAGGGCGGTGCGGCTGCGACACGACATTGAAGAATGCCTCCCCGCTGTCCAGCCGCACCAGCCGCTCGGCATCCGTGAAGCTCACCTGAATACGCGACTGGGCGCCCAGGGTAACGATGCTGCCATCATTCAGGGTCACATCGCGGATCTGCGCCACCTCCGTAGCATAAACTGCCCCATTTCCGCCGAACGGCAGGGGTAGCAAGGTACCCGACAGCAGCAGCAGAACCGCCGCCGCCATAGCGCCGTAGCGCACGGCCGGCGCCGACAAGACCCGCCGGGCCAGCGACGCCCTCACCTCCGGAAGTGCCGCCAACCCGCGCAGGTGCGACAGCCCCGCCACCGCCTTCATGACGGCCATGGCCTCATCAAAGGCCGCACGGTTGGCGGGGGCGGCGTCGCGCCATGCCTCGAACCGCGCCTGTTCCCGCGGCGCCAGTTCCTCGCCAGACAGACGCACGGCCCAGTGACGGGCAGCCGCCCCGATCGCGGGATCATCGCTTCGCTGCGCGTTCACGGCTCAATCCCCGGTAATCGACATTCCTTCGGTCCTTCAAGGCCGCCTGGCAGACGGCCAAAGCTTCCTCCACAATCTTGCGCACGCCGGATTGCGACACGCCGGTGCGCCGGGCGATTTCCGCATAGCTAAGGTTTTCCAGCCGGTTGGCCAGGAAGAAACTGCGATGGCGCGGCGGCAGGTTGCGCACCACCTCCTCCAGCACTGCCAATTCCTCCCGGTGCAAAACGATACCTTCCGGTCCCAATCCGGGCGCAGCAACGTCGACCTCATGCTCGGGAAGATCGGCGGCGGGGGTCGTCGCGGCCACCTTCTCCTGTCGCTTGTGGTCAATGACGACATTGATGGCGGTGCGGTACAACAGCGCGCGCGCGTTCCTCACCTCGGTCTGTGCCGGCATCTGGGCATAGCGCATGAAGGCGATCTGGGCCACATCCTCCGGATCGGGGGGACCGGCCCCGTAACGAACACGAATGAACTGACACAATTCCCGCCAATAGCGGGCATAGAGCACGGCGATGCCATCATCACCATCGCCATAGGTGTCCGGGTCATAGGTATCAGGATTGATCGTCGCTGCCGACCTGGGCACCTCGTTCTCCCCGTGTGGATGGCAACATTCCCTCGTTACTGCGGGGAGGCCTATGCTGGGGAGATTACCTGCGTCCGACAAATCTAGGCCAGAAAAGAATTTTGTGCGGACTGGCAGCTGTCAATCGTCATTGTAGCGGTGATGCTTGGGTCCGCTTCTTTCCTACGCCCATTTTCACTCTCTGTTGTTACCTATATGTTACCTGCGAGGTTTTGGCAGGTGCTTGGCGCAGATAGCAAAAGAGCCTGATCTCTTTTGGAGATCAGGCTCTTAGCATTGGATGCGGGGGCTCGCCTTGGCCGATGGTATGACAATTTATCCGTGAATATTTGATAAAGTTATTCCCCATCCGTGTGAGCGCTTTTTGCTCGCCTTTTGGGTGGGATGGGGGGCCGGAAGCGGAATGGCGGGTTTATGGCGGTAATCTTGGATTCCGGACATCCCCGGCCGCTCCGGCGGTTCCCAGCGGACACACCGGCTATATCTCCGTCGTCTCCGCCAGCTGCAGTGCGTCTTCCACATCGACGCCGAGATAGCGCACCGTCGTCTCGATCTTAGTGTGGCTCAGCAGGATCTGCACGGCGCGCAGATTGCCGGTCTGCTTGTAGATGAGGGCAGCTTTGGTTCGCCGTAGGGAGTGGGTTCCATAGTCTTCGCGGCGCAGGCCGATCCCGATCACCCATTCCTCAACGAGTCGAGCATACTGGCGCGTGCTGATGGGTTTTGCATGATCGACCCGACTGGGAAAGACATAATCAGTCAGCGACCCGCCTCGACGTTCCAGCCAAGCCTGGAGACTCTTGCGGGCCGTCTCCAGCAACTCGAACTGAACTGGCCGGCCTGTTTTCTTCTGAACAACCAGCGCACGTGACCGGATTTCTCCACCACGAACGATGTCGCCGATCTTCATCCGGACAAGGTCACAACCACGTAGCTTGCTGTCGATGGCTAGATCAAACAAAGCGCGGTCACGCACCCGCTGCTGGTGGTCCAGCCAGAAGCGGATGGCCCAGACCTGCTGTGGCTTCAGGGCCCGTTTAGCGCCAATCTGCCGACCTGCATTCCAGGGCAGGCGACCTTTTGCCCCAGGGTCGAATTGTGAGCGTCCCATAGCATCCTCCCTTCGAGCCGGAATTGGCTCGATGGGAGAATAGGCGCCGGTTCTGGTCCGGTACCGCCGAAACCATGACCAAGACATCAGGCGATGCCCACATCTTGGCATGATAGGCTGGCGCTGGCCGATTGCTTGCGCCCGGCCATGCGGTGCGCAGGGGCACCGCGCCCGCCTTCTCCGCCACCACCCGGCCCAGGATGTCCAGACCGTAGGACGTGACGGGAAGACCGGGGCGGGTGATGCTGACCGTCCCGTCGCGTTGGGTAAAGAGCGTGCGGTTGTCGTTGGCGTCATATCCGTAACTCTCCGCCACTCCGTCAGGGTAGGACAGCTTCGACAGCCACCCGTACCCCATCATAGGCATGGGTCAGGACATTGCTGCGCGGGTCGGTGATGGTGCGCACCCTGGTCATCGTCGTCATATACATAGGTGGGGTCCGGAATCGCGGTAGGGACGCTCATTTCTGAGCGCCCCCCACACAGATCCGTACGTGCGGCTTTCCCGCATACGGCTCCTACCTTGAGTGTTCGACGGCAAAGCGCTGATTTGGCCAGGGCTGTTTTCTTCAACAGGCTGGGCGAAATGCGTGACCGCAGTTTCGAGAACTAGGGCCTGTGGGGATTCAGCGCGAATTGATGACAGCAGCGGCGAGATAGATTATGGCTTCAAAGCTTTTGTCTGTTTTGCAAGCTCTCATGGCGATGCGCTTGAACTCCTTGAGTTTGCAGAAG
>NZ_JAGOGJ010000148.1 GCF_017996735.1 Niveispirillum sp. | reverse complement strand
TTCACGCTGAATGTCGACAACAACTCGACCCAGTCCTATACGGTCAAGGTCACGGCGGCCAATATCGGTCAGTTGAAGGACCTGAATGGTGTGGTCACGGCGCTGGCCGCGCAGGTGAATGCCAATTCCTCCACGGAAAAGGTCATCGCATCGGTCACCGGCAATACCCTGACGCTGCGCGGTACGACCGTCGGCGACAGCTTCAGCGTGGGCGAACAGTCGGGAACGACCACCACGATCGCGTCCGCCACCAGCAGCCAGGTGACGGAGATGGCCTATCCCAGCCGTGCCATCGCCAGCAATGAATCCGACATGTCGGTGACGATCAACGGCACGATCATCAATTACAGCCCGATCGCCGGCAACGACATGGCGACGGAACTGACGGAGTTCGCCAATCAGATCAATGGCCAGGCCCTGGGCGTGACGGCCAGTGTCGTGGGCACCAAGCTGGTTCTGACCGGCGACGTCGTTGGTTCGGCCTTCACCGTCAGCGGTCGTGACCGCTTCATGCAGGCTGCCGTCGACAATGCCCCGCCGGCCGATAACACGACCTTCGTCAGTTCCGTGCAGGGCAATATCTCCGGTGCGCGCCAGACCCAGCGCATTTCTATCACTGGTGTTCCCGGCGATGTCGGCGCCACCTATTCGGTGACCCTGCGCAGCCCCACAACGACCCAGGTCGATCCCACCTCTCTTCGGGGTACGACGACCACGCAGCCATCGACCACGGCGGCGCAGATCTCGGAGGTTTCTTATCCCAACACGGCGCCGAAGGTGGGCGACGTCTATAGCGTCACCATCAACGGCACGGCCTACAGCTATGGCCCGCTGACCCAGGCCGACCTGGATAGCCTGCCGACGCAGCCCCCGACACAGTCGGATGCTCTGACCACCTTGTTCCTTCCGGCCATCACCAGTTCCGATGTCACGCCCACCGTCGATGGCAACAAGCTGGTCCTGACGGCCACGGCCAACGGCACGCCCTTCCGCATCACGGGCACGGATGAGCGGGTCACCGATCCCGCTTCGGAGTTCTTCGATTTCTCCTCCACCACGGCGGCGCCGATCGTCGGCAACCGTTATGCGGTCACCATGAACGGCACCACCTATTCGGTGCAGATCACGGAACAGAATATCGGGGATTTCCCGACGCCGGCCAGCGTGCTGGACAGCATCGTCACCAAGATCGGCAATGATTTCGGTGCTCCCTTCACGGCGTCCGCTGTCAAGAACAATGGGGCGACCACGGGCATTCTGCTGACGGCCAAGGATGCCAACATCACCCTGGACGGCACGCAGGAAGTGGCGCCGAACTTCAACCGCACCATCACCTACACCACCACCGGCAATGAAGTGTCGCTGGACGAGATCGCGGCCAACCTGGCGCTGAAAGTGAACCAGGAAAGCGGCATCCCGGTGCAGGCCACGTCCGTGGGCGGCGTCATCACCATGACCAGCAATCAGGACGGTATCGCGTTCCTGGGTGAGCCTTCGTCCAATATCGGCACCACGCCGCCGCACATCACCTTGAATTTCGGCGGCACGCTGCCGAATGGCGATGTGGCGAAGGCCGGTACCCTTTCCAGCCTGTCCTCCGCCAATATCGGCACGGGTAATGCCACGGTCAGCGCCGTCACCGAAGGGGGACAGCCGGCACAGGTGAGCTTTACCGTCGATTACGGCAATGGTCCGCAGCGCATCACCCTGGACCTGGGAACCTTCGGTGAGGCGACCGGCCTTACCCAGTATGAGGGCAACGCCATCAATGTGACCTCGCTGCTTCAGGATGGTAGCGCCCAGGGCACATTCCGCGATGTCGAAATCCGCGAGAATGGCGACGTCGTGGCCAATTATGACAATGGCCGCAAACGGGTGATCGCGCAGGTGCCCTTGGTGTTGTTCAACAACGCCAATGCCCTGGGCCGCGAAACAGGCGGCACCTTCACGGAAACGGCGGATAGCGGTCGTGCCCGTTTCACCTCTACCGGCGTCAACGGTGCCGGTGTGATCGCCGCCAGCTCCATCGAAGGATCGAACGTCGATATCGCGCAGGAATTCACCAAGCTGATCGTGGCACAGCGCTCCTATACCGCGAACACGCGCGTCATCACCACCACCGATGAAATGCTGACGGAGACGATCAATCTGAAGCGGTAACCTGACGGGCGGCAGCGGCCCCTTACCCCTAGCTGCATGGCGTGTCGATCCCGGCCCCCCTCCCGTGGGGCCGGGATTTCGCATTTTTGGGGTTTGGCGGCCGCCGCTTGCGGCGGTACCATGGTGGCGATATCTGCTGATCCCGCACCGACGCCATGGCCGCCATTTCCGGCATCTCCACTGCCCTGTTCACGCCGCCCGGCGGCGGGAAGGGGACCCGTGGCCGCGCGACCGGCGAAGAGGCGGCAGCGCCGCCCGGCGCACCGGCCGCCGAAAAGAACCTGACCGCCGAGCAGCAGACGCAGCTTCGTGAGTTGAAAAAGACCGATGTCGAGGTGCGGACCCATGAACAGGCGCACAAGACGGCGGGCGGTCCCTATGCGGGTGGTATCCAGCTAGATTATACGACCGGCCCGGACGGACGGCGTTATGCCACGTCCGGCGAAGTGCCGATCGACGCGTCCCCGGTACGCGGCGATCCGGAAGCCACCATCACCAAGATGGAGGTGGTGAAGCGAGCCGCGCTGGCACCGCAAGCCCCCTCCCCGCAGGATCGCGCCGTCGCCGCCCAGGCGGACGCCACCAAGGCACAGGCGCAAACCGAACTCCGCCAGTCGCGGAACGGCGATGGGCAGGAGCAGGGCCGGCAGGAAACGGGGGGCAGCCTGGAGGCGGTGGCCCGCCGCGCCGTGGAAAGCTATCAGCGGGCTGCGTCCACGATGCAACCGGCCTACACGCGGGCGATTTCCGCCTGAAGCATCGGCCAGATAACGCCAAGCGCCCGGCATCATTGCAATGCCGGGCCTCTATCAGGGAAATGCCAGTAAGGATCAGCCGAACAGGGCGTTGTTGAGCTTTGCTGTTCCGGACAGGCCCGTATCAAAGCTCTGCGCTGCGGTCAGCATGTTCTGCAGTTCCAGCGACGCGGCGGATTGCTGGGGCATGCCATCGCCGGCCTTTGGTTGCTGCGCCACGGTATCGTAATCCTTGCGGTAGATACCCATGGACATCTGGATGGCATAATTCTTCGACGTGACAACATTGCCCTTGCTGTCTTTGACGGGGCCGTTCCCGTCATGGGAGACCTTGATGTAATAGTCACCGGCCGCAATTTTCAATTCACCCTTCTTCAGGGCGGTGAAATTGTCGCTTGTGGAGCCGAGGCCTTCCTTGCTGTCGGCAACGACGGCGCCATACCGGGACATCAACTGTACCCGCAGGCCAGGATCTCCCAGAACACCAAGCTGAGCCTCGCCACTGGACTGGACACGAACCTTGAAGACGTCGCCTTTGTCATCCTTCTTCAGGTTGCTGTAGACGTTCAGCCGCGTCGTGTCCTTGACCAGCGTGCCGATATCGGTCGCAGCACCGTTTGTGGAATAAGGCGACTTGCGCACCTGCTTTTCGAAGGTCTGCACCTGGACCTTGGACTGCGCTTCGGCCTTCTTGTTGGCTTTCGCCGTATTGGTGGCGAATTCGGCCAGTTGCTTTTCGATTTCCGAAAGCTTCTTGGTGGTGCCGGAGATCGCACTGTTGGCGTCGGCGGCACCGGTGACCGTCGTGGTGTTGGTGGCATTGACCGTTGTTCCGACCACCGAAGTGCTGCCGGAAGTCAGAACATTACTCGACCCGCTGACGGACGAGACCATGACAAGTCTCCCTTTTCTGGCGCCCGGAACCCGGACGCGGTCACCATGCCCCTTTCAGACGATCAGTCTAACGGTCGTTTTGATAAAATGCAATCAATATGGGCCGGTTTCCCTGAGGAATCCCCCTGGGAAAACCAGCCCGTACAGACGCACCAGACTGTCGCCCGATCAAATGGAAATGCTGAGCTTTCCGGTCGTCCCCGGGGACGGGGGCTGTGGGGGTTTGGGCATTGGTGCCGCGATCCCGGCCGGGGCCTGTGCGGCAGCGGCGGGTGCGCCGGCTGCCGGGCGTTGTGACAGGCCCGTGGCGACCGCGCGGTTGATGTCGATCAGACGGTCCAGCTTGTTCACGTCCAGATCGATAAGGCGATCGAACGTCTGGCGATCCACGATGATGGACAAGGCCAGGACATTGTCGCGGATATCCCTTGGCAGCGGGCATTCCGGATCGACCATCGATGTCTGGAAAATGGTCCAGAGACGCTGGTTCAGCGACAATGCCTGTCGCAGAAGGTCCGGATTCTCCGGCGCCTGCCGGGCATGGATCAGGCGCCGTGCCGCTTCAGTCAGGCCCCAGGCCTCAACATCGCGGGGATCATCGGAGGTGGGACGATTGCTGTAACCCGTCGCAGGCTTCATAACGGTCGCCGTGCCCTTTGAACGGTAAAACCATGGTCGCAGTATTCCACATCGGGTTACTTCCGACAAGGATAATGGCCTAGAATGCCCAGCGGGGATGGAAACCCGGTTCATGTGCATCGGGATAGGATGGGGGAATGGATGGGAACGCGGCAGGCGCCGATGACAGCGGAGCAGGCGGTGCGCCTGCATCAGGCCGGCGATGTGGCCGGGGCGGCGGCGGCCTATCGTATTCTGCTGAACGCGGACCCGCGTAATGCGCAATTGCTCAACCTTCTGGGCGTTGCCCGGCTGCAGATGGGCGATGCGGCGGAAGCGGTGAAGCTGTTGAGCGACGCCGTCCGCCGTCAACCGTCCGTAGCCGATTTCCACGACAATCTGGGCAGCGCGCTGCGCGGTGCCGGCAATCCCGCCCCAGCCGTCGAGGCGCACCGGAAGGCGCTGGGCCTGCGTCCCGATCACGCACCCTACCTGTTCAATCTGGGCAATGCCCTGGCCGCCATGGGCGCCCATCGTCAGGCGGCGGATGCCTATCAGCGGTCGCTGACGGTTCGGCCGGGACATGCGGGCGCCATGTTCAACCTGGCCAACAGCCAGCGGGCGCTGGGCGACGTGGCCGCTGCCGAGGCCGGGTACCGCGCCCTTCTGGCCCGGCAGCCGGACCACGCCCAGGCCTGGAATAATCTGGGGGCGGTCCTGGCGTCGCGCGGAGAACTGCCGGCGGCGGAAGATGCCTATCGCCAGTCCCTGTCCGTGCGGCCGGGACATGCGGAGGCATTGTCGAACCTTGGCAATGTCCTGGTGGGGCGCGGGCAGTTGGCAGAGGCGCTGGAATGCCACCGGGCGGCCGTGGCGGCGGCACCCGACAGTCCGGACACGCATATATTCATGGGCGTGGCGCTGCAGGAACTGGACAGGCTGGAGGAAGCGATCGCGGCCTACCGGGAGGGATTGCACCTGGACCCCGCGAATGTCCGGGGCCTGTCCAACCTGGGGGCGGCCTATGAATTGTCCGGGCGGCTGCCGGAGGCGGAGACCGTCCTGTCGCAGGCCCTGGCATTGGATGCGGGATCGGCCGCGGTCTGGGGAAATCTTGGTCTCTGCCGGTTGGCCCAGGGCGATCGCGGGCGGGCCCGGCAGGCGCTGGACAGGGCGCTGGACATTGATCCGGAACTGCCCAGGGCCCGCGTCGCCCGCGCCCTGATGCGCCTGCAGGAGGGGGATCTTCCCGGCGGTTGGGCCGATTATGAATGGCGTTTCGCCGCTGGGGAGGCCTTGCCCGACCGCCGCTTCGCCATTCCGCAATGGCGGGGCGAGGGGCTGCCGCGCGGCAAACTGCTGATCTGGCGGGAACAGGGGCTGGGAGACGAACTGATGTTCGCCAGCCTGTACCGGGAAGCCATCGCGCGGGCCAGCGGAACCGCAGGGGCGGCGGTGATCGAGTGCGATCCCCGTCTGGTGGCACTGTTCACCCGCAGTTTTCCCGAAGCCACGGTGCGGGCCCAGAGCCTGCCTTCCCGGAACAGCCCGGCGCCGGAACATCCCGACATGGATGCGCATATGCCCGCCGCCGGCCTGGCCGCGCTGCTGCGCCCGTCCCTGGATTGCTTTACGGGCAAGCCTTTCCTGGTTCCCGACAAGCGCCGGCGGGGCCGTGCGCGCGACTGGCTCGACGGACTGCCGGTGGGGTTGAAGGTGGGGATCTGCTGGCGGTCACGGCTGATCACGACCCGCCGCCAGGCCAGCTATGCCGCCGCCAAGGACTGGGCGCCCATATTGGCGCAGCCGGGAATGCAGGTGATCAACCTGCAATATGGTGCCGAGGCGGCGGAAATCGCGGCCCTGCAAGGGGCCGGCGGCCGGACGCTGCATCATATGCCGGACCTGGACCTGATGGACGATCTTGACGGGCTGGCCGGTCTGATCGCCGAACTGGACCTTGTGATAACGGCGCCGACGGCCGTGGGTGAATTTGCCGGGGCCGTCGGCACGCCGGTCTGGCGTGTTGTCGGCGGCAGCGACTGGTCAACCCTGGGTGCGGCGATGCGGCCCTGGTTCGCGTCCATGCGCGTTGTGCGACAGGCGGGAGGGACCGCCCAGGGGGCTGCCGAGGCGGCGCGCATGCTTTGCGGGAATTTGCCGCTGCATGGCTGACATTTTATCCTTGCCCCGTTTTCATATGTCTTACGTGATGCTATCGTATGCCTGATAGCTGAGATCAAGAGTATGGGGGCTCAAGATTTCAGCGCACGATGCGTTCTCCAGACCATCGATTGGCGTTGGCGGGCAAAGAACATGTCAGTGGCGGGTGGAAGTCGGTTTAACGACGCACACGATGGCATTCATGCCTATCCCTCGGGTTCGCGTCCGGGGTTGGCAAGGGCTGACCGCCGCATGGTGACGGCGTTCTTCTGTGATATCGTCAATTCAAGCCAGATGGTCATTCCCCAGGATCCGGAGGATGCCTACGACCAGTTGTCGGGTCTGATCGACATCATGCGCCGCCATGTCACAGCATTTGGCGGCACGATCTGCCAGACGCTGGGCGACGGGATTTATGCCGTCTTCGGGGCGCCGGTGGCGCAGGAGGATCATGCCGTCCGCGCCTGTTTCGCCGCCGACGGGATTGTGCGTGAGGTGTCGCGGGGCGGGCGTGCCGTGCGTGTGGGCATGGCATCGGGTGAGGTGCTGTGGGATCATGACGTCGCGGACCAGTCATGCAATCCGGCCACCGGCGCCACGGTGCATATCGCGGCCAAATTGCAGCAATTATCCACCGCCAACCGGGCATTGATGTCCGACAGCACGGCCCGTCAGGCGGCCGACTGGGTGGAGACTCAAGAAGCATCCCTGGTTGTTCTGGGTGGGGATGAGCCGCTGCAGACCCACCTGCTGTCGGCCGTGCGGACACGGCGTCGTCAATGCGACGATGCGCTGCCGATCGTGGGGCGGGGAAACATCCTTTCATATCTGCTCTCGGCCTTGAAGGAGATGGCGGATGGCGGCGGTGGTTTCGGCGCCCACCTGATCCAGGCGGCCCCGGGTCTGGGCAAGACGCGGCTGGTCCGGTCCCTGGCCGGGGATGCCCGTGCGGCGGGGGCCCGCGTGCTGGAATGGCAGGTCCCGGCGGTGGAGCCGGTCGGTGCCCAGGGGCCCCTGCATCAACTGGTGACGGAACTGCTGGACGGCCCGATCCCGCGCACCCCCGACGGACTGTCGGCGATGCTGCGCGCCGCCGGCGCACAACCGGAAGAGGCTGACGCCCTGTCCCATATGCTGCTGCCTGTTGCGGCGGACAGCCATGATCGGGGGACCGGCGCCGTTCTGTCCCTGGCGGCGGGGGCCTTGGCCGCGCTGGTGCGGTCTGCGGCGGACCGGCGGCCGGTGCTGCTGGTGGTGGAGGATACGCATTGGGCCGATACCGCCGTGCAGGCGACCCTTTCGGCTCTGCTGGGCATGCCGGCCTCCACGCGGCTGCTGCTGGTCATGACCAGCCGTGAAGAAGGCCTTGGCCCGGCGATCACGGGTCACCGCACCCTGCGTCACCACAAACTGGGCCCCCTGAACGCGGCCGACACGTCAAGCCTGCTGGACCATTGGATGGGCCGGTTCCCCGGCCTGGCGGGGATTAAGGCCGATCTGGCGCGCCGTGCCCGTGGCAATCCGTTCTTCCTGGTCGAATGCATCCGCGTGCTTATGATGAATGGCACGCTGCTGGGCGATGTGGGGGACATGCGACCGGGAGAGATGCCGGCCTTCGATCTTCCGGATTCCGTGCAGTCCCTGCTGTCCGTGCGCATCGACATGCTGGATGAGGAGGCGCGCCGGGTGTTGCGGACGGCGGCCGTTGTCGGGCAGACCTTCGATTCGGTGCTGTTGTCCAAGCTGATCGGCGGGGATGTTGCCGCCCGCCGGCTGCCCGATCTTGTCCGTTCGGGCCTTATTGATGAGACAAGATTGCTGCCCCGGCAGGAATTTTCCTTCCATCACGCCCTTCTGCACGAGGCGGTCTATTCCTGCGTCACGCGGCGTGACCGGCGCCAACTGCACGGGCGGCTTGCCGAACTGCTGGCGCTGGATGATTTCGCCGACTTGTCCGGCCGGCTGGCCGCCCAGGCGCGGCATGCCGCCGCCGGGGAACTCTGGCCCCTGGCGGTCCGGGCCGGCGTGGCGGCCGGGCGCGAGGCCCTGAACCGGTCGCTGGCTGTGGAGGCTGTTTCACTCCTCTCCATCGCCGTGGAGTCCAATGAGAAACTGACCGCTTCTCAGGACAGCCTGGAAGCCGGCATCGACCTGCGTATTGCGTTGGCGAAGGCCGCCATGCCGGCCGGCATGGGCGAACGGGCCATCATCGAACTGGACAAGGCGGTGACCCTTGCCCGCCGCGCCGGTGACGAGTCGCGGGCAATGGTCGGTCTGGTGCAACAGATCAACTATGAATGGGTGTATGGCAACCTGCCGCAGGCGCTGATGCTGGCCGATTCGGCCATCAGCTATTCCGGCGGAGAGAGGGCGGCACATCCCGAACTGTTGATCATCGCCGCCTCCTGCCGCATTGAGAATGACGAGCCGGACGTGGCCATGCGCCTGCTGGACATGGTGGAGCAGCCCGCATCGCGCCAGGGACATGTCGCCGGGCGCTACACGATGCTGGATACCGAAATGATGCTGGCGATCAAGCGGGCCCGGTGTCTGTCGCTGCTGCACCGCGATGCCGAGGCGGACGGCATGATCCAGCAGGCGATCCGGTGTGCCGACAGCGGCCTGCACCTGTTCAACCGCGTCTTCGCCCGCTCGGATGCGGCGGAAATCCGTCTGCGCCAGCGGCGATATGCGGATGTGCTGGGCTATAGTTCCGAATGTCTCACCATTTCCCGATCGACGGGTTCGACATTGCTGGACGCCGTCAGCATGGCCCGGCGTGGGTTGGCGCTGGCTTATCTGGGGCGTGGAACGGCGGGCCTGGTCGATATCGACCAGGGTTTGCGGATCGCCACCATGCGCGGGGCGGCACTTCACGTCGCCAAGGCGCGGCTTTGCCGGGCCGTCGCCCTGGCGCTGGTCGGGCAGTCGCAGGCGGCGCAGAAGGAGCGCGCGGCGGTGGCCGCTCTCGCGGATGAGCGTGGTTACCGCCTGCTGACCAACCAGTTGCCGGGCCTGACGGACCTGACGGAAATCGCGGCACAGGCCCGGTCCAACCTGAACCTGCTGTCTTTGCGTTGATTGCCGGCATCCGGACGCACAAAATCGATGGGCATGCAGGTGGCTTGCCCATCGATTTTGTCTGTCTGGAAACCCGATCGATCAGAACTTGATGTCAGCCGAGAGTTCCGCAGCGTCCCGCAGCAGCAGGGTCGACACCCCCCGCGAGACGGCCCGGTAATAGGCAACCAGGAAAGCGCGGATCGTGGCCGTCAGTGAAGCATTCTGATGCTGACGGCGAGAAACGATGGTGATGACCTGATGGATGCTCAGGCTCTCCCGCTCTGCGATTTCATGCAGCGCCTGCCACATCACGGCTTCAAGGCGAACGCTGGTCCGGTGCCCGTCAACCCAGACATTGTGGCTGATCAATTGTCCGTCGACCTCCAGGTCGTGCGGCTCATAGACGGTGATGTCATTCTTGGATTGCGGAGCGTTCATCGGCGACCTCGCCTTCCTTCGTCATTTTCCGGCCTGTCGCGGATACCCCGTTTGGCAGGCCGCGCTTGGTAAGCACACCATAGCGTTCCTTCTGCATACGCCGCTGTGAAGCACTTCACACGGTGAAACAGGGTATCGGCATTACGGTTGCCGGGAAGACAACGGGAGCCTTCGGGCCCGATCTTCGGAATACGGAAGTAACCTTCAATACGGAGATTTTGATATGCTTACTCGTGGTGCTGATGGTCGTCTGTATCGTGTCGCTCCCAACGGCGTCACCGTTGTGGTCGAGGAAGCACAGAACCAGACCGTGAGCCGGGTGGCCGCCCGTGGTTCCATGGATGCCGGCGCCAGCGCAGAGATTTACAGCTCCAGCGCGGAAATCTACTCCGCGAAGATGTAACGCCATGGGATGCCGTTCCGGGGTGCTGCTCCGGAACGGCCCCATACGCCCGATCTGGCAAAGCGAACCGCGTGATAGGGGAACGGCAATGGATCAGGTCCGTTTGACCGACTGGGACAATCTAGAGATGCCGCAATGGCGCCGGTTGGTCTCCGCCGAGGAAACGCTGGCCCGGGTGAAGCCCCTGTTTCCCATGTTCGGGATCACGCGCGTGGCCAATGTCACGGGCCTGGACACGATCGGCATCCCCGTTGTGATGGTGAACCGCCCCAATTCGCGGGCGCTTGCCGTTTCCCAGGGCAAGGGCGTGACCCTGGCGGCGGCCAAGGCGTCGGCCGTCATGGAATCGATCGAAAGCTGGCACGCGGAACGTTGCACGCATCTGGCGCTGCGCATCGGGTCCTATGAGGATCTGCGTTATTCGCTGCCGGTGGTCGATCCCGCCCTGCTTCCCGCGAACATGGACAGCCAGTATGCCCCGCATCATCAGATGCTGTGGGCCGAAGGCACCAATCTGCGCGATGGTAACAGTTTGTGGATCCCCTATGAGATGGTCCACACCAACTACACCCTGCCGCTGCCCACCGGCCATGGCTGTTTCCAGGCCACCTCGAACGGGCTGGCCTCCGGCAATCATTGGATAGAAGCCGTGATCCATGGCCTGTCCGAGGTCATCGAGCGCGATGCCCGCACGCTGTGGAACCTGCTGCCGGACGATGCGCAGGAAGAGACGCGCGTCGATCTGGAAACCATCGCGGACCCGACCTGCCGGGCCCTTCTGGCGCGCTTCGCCCATGCCGGGGTCGCCGTGGGTGTCTGGGACATGACGTCGGACGTGGGCGTGCCCACCTTCCTTGCCCGGATCGTTCAGGCTGATGCCGGGGCCGGCACCACCGTGCGCCCCGCCACCGGCTATGGCACGCATCTGGTGCCGGAGATCGCCCTGTCCAGGGCGCTGACCGAAGCGGCGCAGAGCCGGCTGACCTTCATTTCCGGCGCCCGCGACGACATGCGCCGTGAGGAATATGACCATTTCCTGGCCGAAGAACAGCAGGCCCTCTGGCTGAACCGGATCCGGCTGGGGGCCACGGTGCGTGACTTCAACCAGATTGGCGGTTGGAAATGCCGCTCCCTGCGGGGTGACCTGGGTGAATTGCGGCAGCGTCTGGCCAATGTCGGGATCGAGGATGTGGTGGTGGTCGATCTGACCCGGGCAGAGATCGGCATTCCCGTTGTCCGTGTCGTCGTTCCCGGTCTGGAAGGCGTCGATAACACGGCCAACTATGCCCTTGGACATCGTGGCCGCCGCGCCGCCGGCCTGGCCTGACCCCCGTTTCGCCCTTCTGGGAGGAATATCATGAGCAATCCCGTCATTGTCTTTCTGGGTCCGACCCTGCCTGTCGCGGCCGCGCGTCGTGTGCTGAGCGCCGATTACCGGCCGCCGGTGGCCCAGGGGGATGTGCTGCGTGCCGTGATGGACCGGCCGGCCGCCATCGCCATCATTGACGGTTATTTCGAGAATGTGCCGGCCGTTTGGCACAAGGAAATCCTGTACGCCATGTCACAGGGCATCCCGGTGCTGGGGGCGGCCAGCATGGGTGCCTTGCGCGCGGCGGAACTGGCGACCTTTGGCATGGAGGGGGTGGGCGCCATCTTCGACGCCTATGCCGACGGCCGCCTGGAAGATGATGACGAGGTGGCGGTGACGCATGGCCCGGCCGAGCTGGGCTATCCGTCCTTGTCCGAAGCCATGGTCAATATCCGGCGCACCCTGTCGGACGCCCATGATGCTGGCATCCTGTCGGTGCCGGCACGCCGGCGGATGCAGGAGATCGCGAAGGAACTCAGCTATCGCGACCGCAATTACGGCCGTATCCTGCGGGAAGCAGAGGAAGAGTGCGATATCGACCCCGCGGAGATCGCCTCTTTCCGTGAATGGCTGCCCATGGGCCGCGCGGACCAGAAGCGCGAGGACGCGATGCTGCTGCTGTCCCGCGTGCGGGACAAGGTCACCTCGGGTACGCTGGGCGTGCGCCCGCTTTATGCGTTCGAGCATACGACCATGTGGGAGCAGGTCGCGCGTCCCGTCCTGCGGACGCCCGTTTGACTTGCAATTTTGAACCACTGAATCAATCCTGAGGCTGTAGCCCGGTTCACACCGGGCTGTCGGCCATGACGGGGAGATTGCCGTGGTGCCCAATATCGATCCCGGTCTCCTGCGCCGCAACCGCCTGTTCGGTATCCTGAGCGACGCGGAGATGCAGGCTGTTCTGGACTTTGCCAAGCTGCGCCGCGCGGCGGCGGAGGAACGGATTTTCGTCAAGGGAGATCCGGGCGACAGCCTCTATGTCATCCTGCGGGGGCGCGTCGCCGTACAGACGGAGTCGCAGGACGCGAAGGTCATGCTGCTCAACATCCTGGACACGGGCGCCGTGTTCGGGGAGATCGCCATGCTGGACGGGGGCGAGCGGACTGCCACCGTGGTGGCGCAGGAACCGACCGAACTGCTGCGCATCGATCGCAAGGATTTCATGCCGTTCCTGGAACAGCGGGCGGACCTGTGCATCCGCCTGATGGGTGTGCTGTGCGAACGGGTGCGCTGGACCAGCGCCATCATCGAGGACACGGTGTTCCTGAATGTCACGCGCCGGCTGGCCAAACGTATCCTGATGCTGGCCCAGAGCTATGGGCGGCAGACGGAGGCCGGCATCAAGATCGCGACCTTCGTAAGCCAGGAGGATCTGGCCAACATGCTGGGTGTCTCGCGGGAGATCGTGAACAAAACCCTCAAAAGCTTTCAGTCCTCCGGCGCCATCACCTACCGCAACGGCTATATCGTGGTGCAGGATGAAAACTTCCTGGACCAGATTTCCCGCTGACGCCCCCGGGACCGGGCCATCACGGGTCACGGCAGACACGATTCCGTTTCTGCCACCCGCACACTGGGCGTAATCTGTAGGGAGATGGCCAGACAGCCCGGTGGTTTGCGTGAATATCAAACAGATCATGTTGCCCTTTCTGTTCCTGGGCCTTGCAGTCGGGCTTGGCGCCTGCGCCAGTCACGAGGGGCAGGTGAACGACACCTATATGTACGTGCCCTCGCAGCCGCCCGCGCCGGAACCGCCGGCGAAGGGCGGGACCTGAGATGGATATCAACGCCGCGATCGATCGGGCGATTGCGCTGCATCAGGGTGGGGATCTTGGCGGCGCGGAAGCGTTGTACCGCCAGATCCTGATCGAGGCACCGGCCCTGGCGGGTATCCATTATCTGCTGGGCATGGCCGTCCTGGGGCAGGGCAGGGCCGCTGACGCCGTCAAGGCGTTGCGCACGGCTGTGCGCCTGAAACCGGGTGTCGCGGAATGGTCGCTCAATCTTGGCATCGCGCTGCGTCGGACCGGAGAAACCACAGCCGCCCTGGCGACCCTGCGAGCCGCCGCCCCACTATGCGCGGGCGCGCCGGTCCTGCAGGCGGAAGTGCTGAGCGAAACGGGTGCCTTGCTGCTGGCGCTGGGACAGGATGCGGAAGCAGAGCTGGCGTTGCGCGCGGCTTTGTCCCTCGCCCCCGGGCACGCCCTGGCGCGGGACAATCTGGCCGCCCTGCTTTTTAACCGCTTTGCCGGTGCCGGTGCGCTGGACCGGTCCGATGCCCCGTCCGCCCTGGCCGAGGCTGTGCAATTGGCGCCGCAGCGGACGGCGGCCTGGTTCCGCCTGGGGCAGGCCCTTTTGCGGGCCGAACAACCGCAATCGGCCCTCGAAGCATTCGATAAGGGGCTGGGCCAGAATCCGCAGGACCAAAATCTGATCCTGGGCCGTTCCGACGCCTTGTCGGTCTTGGGCCGATTCGAGGAGGCGCGGGACGCGGCGATCAAGGCGGCAGCCCTGGCGCCGGCGACCCTGGGTCCGCCGGTGGCGCTTGCGGTGGCTTCGCATGGGTTGGGCATGCTGTCGGCGGCGGCGGCGGCGCTGCGCGGTGTGCTGGCGGTCGATCCGGCGCATGTCCCGGCCCTGCTGAACCTGGGCAATGTACTGAACGACCTGGGCGATGATGCCGGGGCGGAGGAATGTTACCGTCAGGTCCTGTCGCACGAGCCGGGCCTGCCTGTGGCCCATTGGCAGCGGGCACAGGCCCGGCTGCGGGCGGGGGACCTGGAGGAGGGTTGGCGCGAATATGAATGGCGCTGGCGGATGCCGGGCTTCGTCGTGCCCTCCGCCGTGCGGGCGCTGCCCGTCTGGGACGGGGGCGCCGCGCCGGAGGGCCGTCTTCTGATTCATGCCGAGCAGGGGCATGGGGACAGCCTGCAGTTCATCCGCTATGTGCCGCTTCTGCGTGACCGGGGCATGGACATCCATGTGCAGGTCCAGCCGGCCCTGGTCCGTCTGTTTCGTGAAAGCCTGCCGGACGATATCGGTGTCGGCGCCCTGGGTGATCCGATTCCCGCCGGGACGGTCCTGCGCTGCCCCCTGCTGGGGCTTCCACTGCGGCTGGGTACCCGC
>NZ_JAGOGJ010000255.1 GCF_017996735.1 Niveispirillum sp. | reverse complement strand
GGTAAAGTGCAAAACGTACGTATTTTGCACATATGAAGCCTCAAGCATCTGCGCCACATGATATTTTTGACGACCCTTTGACCGGGGTAGAAGAGGCCGAGGAGAGATCAGAAGACGATCTGTGGTTGTCGCGTTTGGTTCCCGATTTCAATTGAAGCGATTAGCTGAAACCTGAGCGGTCTGGTTGGAGCTTGGCATTTCAGCAAAGGCTCGACGGAAGGGCAGGGGGCTTACAGGCCTGCGGCCTTGGTCAGGTTCACCCGGAACCTGTCGCGGCGTCGCTGGTATCGGCGGGTCATCTCTGCGCTGGCATGACCAAGCTGCTTTTGAACGTAGCGCTCATCAACTTCCGCGCTGCTGGCAAGGCCTGCGCGCAGGGAATGGCCCGAGAACAGCCGCACGCGCTCGGCTTCAGGCAGATCAGGGCGTAGCCCGGCCTCGCGGGCGCAGGACTTGATCAGCCGGGCGACGTGCTTGTCCGACAACCGCTCGCTCGTAGCTTTCAGGCCGTTGCGTGACGTGGCGACGAAGATCGGGCCGAAGTCGATCCTTGCGTAATGCAGCCACTGCGTCAGGGCATGGACCGGGCAGGTCTGATCTGATGAGCCGCGGGCGATTTCGACCTCGCGCCAACCGGTCTTGCCGCGCAGGGTGAGGAGCACGCCGTCCTCCAAGATCTCGACCCAGCCGCCGGAGTCAGGCGTGTCATCCTTGCCGTGGTCGAGGCTGACAATTTCGGACCGACGCAGGCCACCAGCAAAGCCGATCAGCAGGATCGCCCGGTCGCGCAGGCCGCGCAAATCGTGGGGGAGGGTTGCCAGCATGTCGCGCAGGTCTTCCGGCAGAATGGCCTCTTTCTGTGCTGGTGGCCGTGCGTGCTTGCGGCGGATGCCAGCCAGGACGCTGGCAATGTGCCGATCTTTGCGGTCGAGCCGCTCTCCGCGCTGCGCATAGCCCCAGGTCAGGCCAGACAGCCGCCGTTCTATAGAGGAGGCCGAGAGGGCAGGTGCTTTGCCGCTCGGCGCTGCCAGATCGGCGATGTAGAGGCCGATCAGCTGGGACGACGAGGGGAGAGGGTCCGCGCCACGCATCCGGCACCAGCGCGCGAAGTGGGCCCAATCCTTGGTGTAGGCCTTCAGCGTGTTCTCCGACGCCGCCTGACGCGCATAGTCACGCGCCGTTTCGACCAGGCGGTCGAGCGTGCCCGAGCCAGCGACATGGGAGGGCAGGGCGATCGTGTCGCGCTCCGTATCAGCGCTGTCGTCCCGCTCATGGCGATCGGGACGTTCCGGGGGTTCTGAAGGCGATTTCTCGGGCGTTTCGGTCATACCGTCGAGCATACTCCCGGCACGTCCGATAATGCAATCTTATTGGACATTTCAACATTGGGAAAGATGCGGCGCTATCAGCGCATTATACTGGCAGAAAGCGCCGCCACGCCTTAGGCTGCAGGCATGAGAAAACCGCACGAACAGCCGGGCCAAGCCATGCCGGGGCCTTTGCCCTTGCCCGGATGGATTGCCCGGGCGGCGGCTGAACCCCTTGACGCAGCGGCGTTCCGGTCGGGGGCGGCGCTGGCGCATCTGGCGCTGGTTGCGGCGGCCGATGTGCCCCTGCCGCTGTGGCGCGACCGGCTGGCGCTGGCGGCTGCGGAAACCTGCGCGGCGATGGCCGGGCGGCGCGAAGGCGCGCGCGCTTTGCGCGACGCGCTGCATCTGACGCGGGCAGGCGACGATCCCGGCCCGGCGGGGCGCATCCTGCGGCAATGGAGCAGGGCGGTGGCGCGGCCGATCTCGGTTGCCGGGTTGGGCCGAGTGCTGGAGGAGATCACCCCCGAACTGATCGGCCACTATCTGGATGCGGCCGGGCCAACGCCGGTGGACCGTGCGGCAGCAGTGATCGAAGCCGTGTTGGCCGACGCTCCGCGCGCTGAGGCGGCCGCATTGATTCTGGCGGATGCGGTTCTGGCCCGGGGATGGGGGCAAGATCACGCCGTTCCGCTGCTGTCGCTGGCGATAAGGCCGCGCGATTTACGATTGCGGGGCGACGATCTGCGGCTGGCCTGCCACCGGGCGGTTGCGTCCGGTGCGGCGCAGGCGGTGTCTCTGGCGGGCGATCTGTCGCGGGCGGCGGCGCGGCTGCGGGCGGTGACGCCGAAGCTGCGGGCCGGGGGGGCGGGCCGCGCCGTCGATCTGTTCCTGTCGCGCGAGGCGCTGACGCCGGGGGCGCTTGACTTCATGTCTGATCGGGCAGCCCGGCGGCTGTGTGACCGGCTGGTGGCCTTGGGTGCGCTGCGCGAGCTGACGGGTCGCGAAACCTTCCGCCTGTATGGGCTTTGACGATGAAAAGCGCTGACACAGAGACGGTTTTCGACCGTGGTCTGGCCGATCTGCCGCCCGATCTGCGGTGGCGGGAATGGCTGCGCCGGATCGAGGCGGTGCTTTTTGCCAGCGCCTCGCCGGTGGCGCGGGACGATTTGGCGCGGGTAGTGGGGCCGGGGGCCTCGGTCGATCTGCTGATCGGGGATCTTGTGGTGGATCTGGCAGGCCGTCCCATTGAGGTGGTGCAGGTGGGTGCGGGATGGATGCTGCGGACCAAGCCCGCCTATGCCCCGGCGATCCGCGCTGCGGCGGATGTGGGGGGGCAGGCCCTGAATCTGTCAGAGTTCGACTTCGCCGTGCTGGCGGCGATTGCGTTTCACCAGCCGATCAGCCGCGATGGGTTGAAGGACATTTTCGGCAAAGAGATCAGCCGCGACCTGATCGGCCGATTGGCCGAGCGCGACCTGATCGGCACTGGTCCCCGCGAACCCCGCCGTGGCGCGCCTTATACCTTTGTCACGACGGAAACCTTCCTTGCAGCCTTCGGGATGGAGTCCTTGCGCGATCTGCCAGACCCCGAGCAATTGGACGACGCGGGTATGGCGGACCCGTCAGGGGCCATGGATGGTTAGGCGACCGGCCAGGCTTCAACGGGAAATCGGCGGCATTGATCAGGCCGACGCGACAGACGCGGGATCGTTGATTTAGCTGCACGAGGTGCCTTGGCTTTGTCGATAGACGCTTTGCCGTCAGAGAGAACCCCCTTCAGTCTTTCTCGTCGACCGGCTTTTTCAATCCGCGCCCGGGGTTGCCTGGCCGCGAGCACGGACATCCAGTGCTTCCGCCTTACCTTAGCCGGAGCCGCCGCATGACGATGATCTGACGCAACAGACGGGTCGCGGGGACGGACCGGAAGATATCGCCGATCATGCGTATGTCGGCCTGCAAGCCCCGCCACCGACCATATTTCGCGGCCTTCATCGGACTGATGACCCCGGGCCAAAGCACCACGGCAACGGGCCGCGCGGCGGCAATGCAAAGTTCGTTCAAGAACACCTCGAACCCAAATTTCGGCAAGTTGGCCAGACCGGCGAGCCGGGGCTCGATCAGCGCTTTCGGCAGGACTCGTTCGCCCGAGATGTAGTCAAGGCCAATGCGCCGCCAGACCCAGGGCGCATTGCGCCGCAAGCTGATTGACAGGCCCGCACGACCCGAAAGCACCGGTGCAATCAGCGCGGTGATGTCGGCGGGCGAAAGTCCGATCAGGTCCGCATCCACCAGCAACAGGTATTCACCCTTGGCCAAGGCGATGGCTTCAGAGGCGTTCAGGAATTGTCCGTTGACGACGGCGCCCTTCATTTTGAGAGCATCTTTCGTCTTTCCGAACTTGGCGAGAAGTTTGGCTGGAGTCACTTCATCAGCGAACCCGAAGGCCAAAGCGACTTCCCCTTCGAGACCGTCGACTACCGAAGCATCAATGTTGAGCCCTGGTAGCGCTTGTCGAAGGAGGGTCTTCTTGGTCATGACCAACTCCACGTCTTCACTCCGCAATGAGC
>NZ_JAGOGJ010000254.1 GCF_017996735.1 Niveispirillum sp. | reverse complement strand
GGCGGCGGGCACCATAGATGATGCCGCCATCGGCCGATGAGGAGTTCTGAAGCTGGCTGGCGATATAGGTCTCGTCAAACAGGTTGGTGACGAACAGTTCCAGGCGTACGCTGTCGGTGGGATCGATGGACAGGCGGGCATCGACCACGTCGCGCGCCGGCAGGGTGGTGACGGCGCTGGGGAACGGGGTCGCGTAGCTTTTGCCCACGTGGCTCCATTGCAGGCGCGGGGTGATGGCCGTCTCTCCCGCCAGGATTTCATACTGCACCCCGGCATTGAGGGTCCATTCCGGGGAGAAGGGCAGCGTGCTGCCCTTTTTCACCAATTCGTTCCGGTTGGCGACAGTGTTCTGCAGCGTCGTATCCTTGGCAAATTCCGCATCCAGATAGCCCAGGCCCGCATTGAAGCCCAGCGCACCGAACCGGCCTTCCAGCTCCAGCTCACCACCCATCGACTGGCCGGCGGCGGCGTTCTGGGTCAGCGGCAGGCCGTTGGCCAGGCTGGCCAACTGCATGTCCTTGTAATCGGAATAGAACAGCGAACCGTTCAGGCGCAGGCGGCGGTCCAGCAGCGTGGTCTTCCACCCCGCCTCATACACCAGATTGGTTTCCGGCCCGAAGGCGGGGCTGGAGGCCGGCAGGTTGCCGCCGCCAGCCTTGTACCCGCGCGAGAGGCTGGCATAGAGCATCGTGTCATCGGTGGCGTGGAAGTTGGCCCCCACCTTGCCGGTGACTTCCTTGGAGCTGAGCTTGCTGATGCCCGTGCCGCCGGCGGAAACGATGCGGTTATAGGTCTGGTCGTCCCAGGAATGGCGCGCACCCAGGATCAGTTCCCATTGCTCCGTCGCGAAATAGTTCGCCTGACCGAACACGGACTGCGACTTGTTCTTTACCTTGGAGATGATGGTCGAGGTGGAGGAGACAAAATTGACGGTGTTGTTGTTGTCGCGCAGAACGGTGATGGGAATATCCTCGTCCATGCGGAAGGCACCGACCACCCAGGTCAGCGGCCCGTCGCCCGTGGAGAGCAGGTTCACTTCGTTGATCAGCGTCTCGATCGTCGTGTCGGTATAGCCGACGCGGCCGACATTGGCGGCAGGGGGACGCGGGCGGGCCGTGGCGGTGCGGTCACCATCGGTCTGGTCCGTCGTGCTGCCATCCTGCCAGGAGGTGAGCGCGCGCAGATCGACACTTTCCGACAGGGCAAACTTTACCTCACCCGACAGGCGGTAGCCCTCCTGCTTCAGGTAGGAGATGGCGTCTTCCTGAATGACATAGGGGTTGGTGCTGACGGTGTCGTTGCGGCGCTTGACCGCGTTGTTGTCGCTGTCGCTGTTGAAATATTCACCGCGCAGGTTGATGCGCAGGGTTTCCGCGTCGTTGCGCAGCGCGATGTTGATGCGCGCGCCCTCCAGATCGATATTGCCGGGGTCGCTGGGGCTGGGGCCGATATTCTTGGAGAAGCTGTCGCGCTTGTCGCGGACGGCGGCGACGCGGACGGCGACATTGTCGCCCAGCCCGACATTCAGCGCGCCGGTGGTGCGATACCAGTCATAGGACGCGATGGTCTGGTCGATGAAACCCTTCACCACCCCGAATTCCGGGTCCGGCGTACGCACATAGATGGCGCCGCCCGTGGAATTCTGGCCCGTCAGCGTACCCTGCGGTCCGCGCAGAACCTCCAGCGAGCCGATATCGTAGAAGGACTGGCTGATGAACTGTTCATGCGGGATCAACTGGCCATCGATGTAATAGGCGACGCCGGGGCTGGAACTGGGCGCCGTCTGCGCGATGCCGACGCCGCGGATATTCACATAGGTGGAACGGTTCACCTGATTGATGGCGATGGAGGGGGAAACCTGCTGGATATCCGCCAGGTTCGCGACACCCTTGCGGATAATGTCGTCACCCGACAGGACGGTGGCGCTGATCGGCACATCCTGCAGGCTCTGTGTCCGGCGTTCCGCCGTCACCACGATCTCTTCCAGCACGGGCACGCTGTCCGCCTGGGCCAATGCTACCGGGGTGATGGCGCTGCCGGCCAGCAAAAGGGTAAGCAGACGCGCCGCCGGGCGCGATGCCAGCTTGTTCATGGATTTCTCCCTTGGGACGGCCTGCTTCCATTGGAAACGGGCTCTTCATTCGTTGAGTTTCACAACGATATGATAGAATAAATCGTAATTCAATATAACAAATTATGCGGCCACGAATTTTCGGCGGCCGCTCCGGATCGGCCGGTCTTTCGCACGCGTGGCAGGGAGGGCGGCGGTCATCGGGATGCCATCCGGGAACAACACTTGTTACCCGCTATAATCATAGGGAAGCAGGGGGGGGCAGACCCGCCGACGGCGGGGAAAACGGAGATATGTTATTCCATATAATGAAAATTGCAGCACTATCCCTTGAAGCAGCTTTGATAAATCCGATCCAGCAAGCCCAGCAGCAAGGTACGTTCCACCGCCGACAGATGGGCCATCACGTCCCGTTCCGTCTCCTCCAGATTGGCGAAAAGCTGCGCCAGCGCCTGCTGCCCCTTCTCCGTCACCGCCAGTTCATAGAAGCGCCGGTCGTTGGCGGAACGGCGGCGTTCGGCCCAGCCACGGCTTTCCAGATCATCCACGATCTGCACCGTGGCCGACTTGTCCAGCCCCACCTCCCGCGACAGAAGGTTCTGCGAAATCCCCGGATTCGCGGCGATGATGGCCAACGAACTGAACAGGCCGGAACGCAGGTTCCAGTCGGCATTGCGGGCGGAGAAATTGCGTGACAAATGGTTCTGTATGCGGCGCAGCCGGAACCCGATGAAATCACCCAGGCGGCCCAGCTCAACCTCGGGCTGGTCGGCCGCATCGATCTTGTCATTCGCCATGGTCATCGTCGGAAAGGGAACAGGATTGGCACAAAAGCTTGATAGCGCAAGCGGGTCGCCCTGTCCGCAAATTACGTTCTTCGGGATCGCATTCGGGAATTTAGATAGTTGTGAACATCAACCGTCTATGTTATGAACAATAACGAAAGGCGAGAGTGCCTTCAGACGGGGCAGAGAACCCCGCTCGCACATCCAGGGAGGATGAAATGTTCCAGAAGTGGACGCCTCGCGGCGCCGCGCCTGTTGCGCTGGCCGTCGGTCTTTACGCAATCCCCGCCATCGCCCAGCAGGCCGCAGCGCCCATCGTGCTGGAAGAAATCATCGTGACGGCGGAACGCCGTTCCACGAACCTTCAGGACACGCCCATCGCCATCACGGCCCTGACGGCTGAAGACCTGCGCGAAAAGGGTGTGGTCGATCTGAAGGGTGTGGCCGACGCGACCCCGAATTTCCAGATGACCACGTCGGGCAACGGTTCCGGCGGCAGCAATTTTGCGCAGCTTTTCATCCGTGGCGTCGGCCAGCCGGACTTCATCATCACCAAGGACCCCGCCGTCGGCATCTATATCGACGGTGTCTATCTGGCGCGCGCACCCGGTGCCGTGCTGGAACTGCTGGATATCGAGCGGGTGGAAGTGCTGCGCGGGCCGCAGGGCACGCTGTTCGGCAAGAACACCTCCGGCGGCGCTCTGAACATCACGACCAAGGCCCCGAGTGACGATTTCGGCGGCGTGGCCGAACTGCGCGTCGGCAATTACGGTCGCATGGATGTCGGCGGTTCGGTCAATGTGCCGCTGGTGGAAGACAAGCTGGCGCTGCGCGTCAGCGCCCTGTCGCGCGATCAGGATGGCTATTACAAGCGCCTGCTGCCGTCCGCCGACGGGACCAAGCGCAATGGCAACGACGTGAATGTGCGCAGCGGGCGCGCCACCCTGGCCTGGACGCCCACCGACAGCCTGCAGGTCACCCTGTCGGGCGACGTGACGCGCGAACGGCAGGCGGCAACGGATTACCAGGCCGTCGG
>NZ_JAGOGJ010000253.1 GCF_017996735.1 Niveispirillum sp. | reverse complement strand
GTACCGTCAACGGCCCCTACGCGCTGGTCGCCGATGCGGGCGCCGGTACGGTCAGCTTTGCCGGTGCCGTAGGCTCCAGCCGCGCCCTGACGCTGCTGTCGGCCGGCGGTTCTTCCGTCCGGCTGGGCAGCGTCACCACCAGCGGTTTGCAGGATTATGCGGGTGCCATCACGCTTTCCGGTGATCTGGTCAGCACGACAGGCGGTTCCATCCGCCTGGGCGGCCCGGTCACGCTGACGGGCAATAGCAGCATCGTGACGGCCGGTTTCGCAAATGACGACATCCAGGTCGCGGGTACCGTCAACGGCCCCTACGCGCTGGTCGCCGATGCGGGCGCCGGTGCAGTGACTTTCTCCGGTGCCGTAGGCTCCAGCCGCGCCCTGACGCTGCTGTCGGCAGGGGGTTCTTCCGTACGGCTGGGCAATGTCACCACCAGCGGCCTGCAGGATTATGCCGGTGCCGTCACGCTTTCCGGTGATCTGGTCAGCACGGTGGGCGGTTCTATCCGCCTGGGCGGCCCGGTCACGCTGGCGGGCAATAGCAGCGTTGTGACGGCCGGTTTCGCAGGCGACAACATTCAGGTCGCGGGTACCGTCAACGGCCCTTACGCGCTGGTCGCCGATGCGGGCGCCGGTGCAGTGACCTTCGCCAGTGCCGTAGGCGCCGGCCGCGCCCTGACGCTGCTGTCGGCCGGCGGTTCTTCCGTCCGGCTGGGCAGCGTCACCACCAGTGGTTTGCAGGATTATGCGGGTGCCATCACCCTTTCCGGTGATCTGGTCAGCACGACAGGCGGTTCCATCCGCCTGGGTGGTCCGGTCACACTGGCGGGCAACAGCAGCGTTGTGACCGCCGGCTTCGCAGGCAATGACATCGGCTTCCAGGGCAATATCGATGGCGCCTATAGCCTGGTCGCCGATGCGGGTCAGGGACAGGTGCGGGTTGATGGCACGGTGGGTGGCAAACGTGCCCTGACGCTGTTTGCGGCCGGCGGTGCGTCGGTCAAACTGGGTGATGTAACGACCAGCGGCCTGCAGGATTATGCCGGAGCCATCACGCTTGCCGGCAATCTGGTCAGTACGGGTGGCGGCTCCATCCGTCTGGCGGGCCCTGTGGGTCTGGCGGCCAACAGCGCCATCGTCACGGCCGGCTTTGCCGGTGACGATATCGAAATTGCCGGCGCGGTCGATGGCGCCCATGCCCTGGTTCTGGATGCCGGTGCCGGGCGGATCGGACTGACGGGCATGGTGGGGGCGGGTCGTGCCCTGACCAGCTTTGCGGCGGGTGCCGCGTCTGTCGTTCTGAGGGACGTCACCACTGTCGGCCAGCAGGATTATGCGGGTGCTGTCTCCCTGAACGGCCATCTGCTCAGCACGGTCGGCGGTGCCATCCGTGTGGGCGGCCCCCTGACCCTGACCGGTGACAGTGCCATCGTCTCCGCCGGTTATAGCGGTGACGACATCCGGCTGGCCGGTGCGGTGAACGGTCCCTACGCGCTGGTCATCGATGCCGGGGCGGGTCGCGCCACGCTGGCCGATGCCGTGGGCGGCAGCAGCGCCCTGAAGCTGATTTCCGTGGCCGGCGCCGGGGTCAGCCTGCGGGGCGTCAAGACAACGGGGCAGCAGGATTATGCCGGTGCCATCACCCTGAACGGTGACCTGACCAGCAGCACGGGCGGCAATATCCGTCTGGGCGGCCCGGTCACGCTTGCCGCCGACACCAGCATCCGCAGCGCCGGTGCGGCGTCCGACGCGGTTTTGATCGGTGGCGCCGTTTCCGGACCCTATCGCATGACCATCCGCGCCGGCAGTGGGGCGGTGGGCCTGGATGGGGCTGTCAGCGGTCTGTCCGCGCTGGACGTTACGGGTGGGGCGGTGACCTTCGCCGGCCCCGTCAATGTCACGGCCGCCCTGACCGCCACCGGCACGCGCCTGACCACGGGCAGCCTTGCCGCCAGCGCCGTCACCCTGGCCGGCACCGAGGCCCTGACGGCCGGCCCCATCACGGCGGGCCAGGATGTACGTGTCACGGCGGGCAAGGGCGCCACCCTGGGTACGGTTACTGCCCGGACCCTGACGGCCAATGCGGGAACCGATCTGCGCCTGGCGGGCGTGACCGGTGACAGTGCCCGGCTTTCCGCCGGAAACCGCATTGCGGCGACCGGCCCGCTCAGCCTGACCGGCGATCTCACCCTGGAAACGGCGGGCACGGCCACGGGCCTGGATGTGCGGGTCGGGTCCTTGACCTATCGCGGGGCCGGGCGGTTCGGGGCCACCGGCACGGTGGCGGGTGTGGCCGGCACCGACGCCGCCGATCTGGTGCTGGTGGCGGGGTCGCGCACCGGCACCTACCTGTTCGCCGACCGGCCTGTGTTCGGTGTCGCGGCCCTGGTGGATCGCCACCGCCTGGATATTCCGCTGGTCGATACGGTACCGGCGGATGATGGTGATGTCCGCACCGCGCCGCTGGTTCTGGACCAAGCCACAATCAGGGATGACCTGATCAGCTTCCAGGATTGACGCTACGCGCCGTGGTCACCCTGCGCGCCGGGCCTTCTTGTCCGCATACATACGGGCATCGGCCTCGCGCAGGGCATCTTCCGGCGTCGTGCTGTCGGGATCGACCTGGATCACGCCGAAGCTGGCGCCCGGATAGTCCAGGCTGCAACTTTCCAGATCGTATCGGCCGCGCAGGAGGGGGGCCAGCCGGCGATAGGCCGCATCCTCCGCCGCCTCTCCGGGGGCCGACAGGCCGATGATGATGAATTCATCACCGCCCAGCCGGCCCAGAACGTCGCCCTTGCGCAGGCCGGCCGTCAGGCGCTGGCCCACGGCGATCAGGAACCGGTCCCCCGCCTCGTGCCCGTGGGTGTCGTTGATGGCCTTGAAACCATCCAGATCGATGAAGGCCAGCAGCACCTGCTGGCGGGTCCGCCGGGCCAGGGCGAACAGGCGGCGCAGTTCGGCCATGGCGAACCGCCGGTTGGGCAGGCCGGTCAGCGCGTCCGTCGTCGATTCCGCTTCCAATGCCGCATTTGACTGACGCAGCCGGTCCAGCAGTTGCTCGCGTTGCAACTGCTTGGAAATAAGGGTGGAGAATAGAGACAGAACCTGCCGTCCCTGCGGCGTCATCGGACGGCTGTCGCTGCTGGCGGCGCAAAGCGTGCCATAAAGCGCGTTATCATCCACATAGACGGGGACACTGGCATAGGTGCGGATGCCCAAAGCCTGTGCGGCGTCGCAATCGCCCCAGCAACTGGCCACATCGTCGGTGAAGTTACGCCCCTCATCCAGGGCCCGCTTGCACAATGTGTCGTCCCAGGGAACGGACAGACCCTCCGGGATCTGCATCGTGCGGCTGTTCCGGGAATACAGGATGGTCTGCACGCCGGCATCGCCATCGACCCGCGTCAGATAGGTGCTTTCCAGACCGGTTACCAGTTCCAGCAGTTCCAGCAGCGGGCGCGTCAGTTCCTCGACATTGCTGGCCGCCAGCATGGCGCCGGACATGCGTGCCAGGAAATCCGGCGGGGCACTCTGTTCTCCGATCATCGACAACCGTCCACGTTACCACCTGGCCGATCAATCCGGGATCAGCTTCGTTCAAACCGGATCGTAGCGGCGGCGGCGCGCGCCCGCAATCACAACCCTTGCCCGCTATCCGCACGGATGGTGCTTGCCACCCGTCAGGATGATGAAGACCGTATCGTTTATATTCACCCGTTAACCATATCAGTTCGCTTCAAATATAATCCGATAATATTATTCCGTGCTTCATTAGCAATTTTTATCATCGATGAAGGATATTTCTGATGTCCAGCTGCGGGATCTGGCATTGGCGCTGTGATCATCATGATCACAGCGCCCGGAAGGTGAAGTTGGCGAATGTCGCTGTACCGG
>NZ_JAGOGJ010000147.1 GCF_017996735.1 Niveispirillum sp. | reverse complement strand
ATCATCATCCGAAAACGCGGCCACCGCATCGGCAAGCGTCCGGATGCGAGAAAGAAGCTCAAGTTCAGCGGACATGGAAATCCCCCTGGGTCACCCCAAGAGAATCACACTGAAATCATTACAAAACAACACTCAAGCTGTCTTTGGTTGATAATGGCGGCGTGGTTTTTTGCCCCTTCTATGTCGTGACCCCTATCTGGCGCCCTTGGGCTGGCAGCACATCAATCTCACCGGCGACTACCTCTGGGCCGAACCCGCAAAGCTCGACAAGGACGGTTACAGGATGCTGAGTGCTGGCGCTGCGCGAACTGGGGCGCGTTGAACGGACGATCTTCACACTCGACTGGCTGCGCGATCCGGCCCTGTGCCGGCGCACCAATGCTGGCCTGAACAAGGGCGTGGCGCCCCTTGAAGTCCGAAACGGCCCCACCGCCCCTCTCATTAGGGCCATTCCGCAGCGTCACAGCCAAATTTGCCTGTGCTATATCAAGCGATGATTCTTCACCCTTCCAACCCTGTCATGCCAATGATGTCGAGGGCCGTCACACCATCCCCGCTATCGGGGACATACGCGATGCGGCCTTCCGCCCTGCCGTTGCTGATATAGTGGGCCACCAGGGCGGACTTATCGAGCCCGAAAAAGGCCAGAAGATCGGGATTATAAGCGGCGTAGGTTTCCACATCGAAGCCCTGGGTGACACGGCCTTCGGCCCGGCCGTCGGTGATGAAGTGGCTGATCAGCGCCTGTGTGTTCAGGCCGAATGCGCGGAACAGGTCGGGGTTCAGCGCCGCGTAAGCCTCGGCGTCGAAGCCCCCGGCATCGCGGCCCTCCGCCCGGCCGTTGCTGATGTAATGGCTGACCAGCGCCTGTTCATCCAGGCCGAAGAAGCGGAACAGGTCGGGGTTCAGCGCTGCGTAAGCCTCGACGTTGAATCCGTGCACTTGCCGCCCTTCGGCCATCCCATTGTGCAGGTAATGGTCCCCAAGCGCCTGTTCGTTCAGGCCGAAGAAGCGGAACAGGTCGGGGTTCAGTGCAGCGTAGCTGCTGGCGTCAAACCCGGCTGCCGGCCGGCCCTCGGCCTTGCCGTTGGTGATGTAATGCCGGATATACGCGGCGTCATCGCTGGCGAACACGCTGATCAGGTCAGGGTTCAGGGCGCGATAGGATTCCAGTGAGAAGCCCGTATCGTGGTCATCATTGATGATGAGACCGGTCACCGTGATCGTGTCACCACCCCCTGTCGATGTGGCGCCATTGATGCCTGATACGACCAGGGTCACCGTCTCGTCCAACTCCGTGAGCTTGTCGGCATTGACGTTCACGGTGACGGTGGCGCTGCGGGCACCGGTGGCGATGGTGAAGCTCGTATCGATCCCGACATAATCAACCCCGGGGGTGGCCGTCCCCCCGTTGGTCCGGGCGGTAAAGGTGACAGGACTGGTGGCCGGTTCCGACAGGGTGACAGTGTAGGTCAGCACGGTGGCGCGGGTGTCGCCCTCTGTGACGGTGCTGCCCACGACGGACAGGGTGGGCAGGATGACCGGGCCCGTTCCCCCCAGATTGACAATACGGTCAGAGAAAACCAGACGCTCGATCCCGGCCAGCGTATCGGTGCCGTCCGATCCATGCCGGACCGTTGTGACCCCGTTCGACGTCGTGACCGTATATTGGTCATAGGCACTGGAGAAGATGACGCTGTCGGTCCCGGAACCACCATCAATCGTGTCGTTTCCCGAACCCCCCTCGATCGTGTCGTTGCCGGCCCCGGTGCGGATCTCGTCATTGGCAGTGACCTTGACGTTGCGGATCACGTCGTTTCCGCTGCCGGTCAGCAGCAGCAGCCGTTCCACACCGCGCACCGAGGTGCCATTGGGCAGTTCCTGCCATTTCGCGGAGGTCGGGTCGTTGTCCCAGATGACGGGGCTGGTCAGGGCGGACAGGTCGGCGAAGAATGTGTCCACGCCGTCACGCCCGTCGAACCGGGAACCACCATTCAGGTCGATGAACAGGTCAGTGCCAGCCGTGCCGACCATGTCGAAAAGCTCGACATTGCCGACCCGCAGGTTGAACAGGCCATCATTATTAAAAATGCCGTAGAGCGGCTTCGCCACCGCTTGGCGGATCGCGTCCATGTCCGAGGACCAATTAACCTGGGTCTCCCCACCCTGGCTGGCTTGGAACACATAGTGGAAGCCGTAACCGCTTGAGGCTCGTCCCCCGTTGGCCGCGTCGATCTTCAGCGTGTCGGTCCCGGCACCACCGTCGATCGTGGCAGTGGACAAGGCAGCGGTGATCAGGTCGTTGCCATCGCCGGCCAGGACCGTGTCCTGTCCCAGACCCGCCTCGATCGTGTCGTTACCGGCGCCAGTGCGGATCTCGTCATTGGCAGTGACCTTGGCGTTGCGGATCACATCATTTCCGCTGCCGGTCAGCAGCAGCAGCCGTTCAACGCCGCGCACCGAGGTGCCATTGGGCAGTTCCTGCCATTTCGCGGAGGTCGGGTCGTTGTCCCAGATGACGGGGCTGGCCAGGGCGGACAGGTCGGCGAAGAATGTGTCCGCGCCATCGCGCCCGTCGAACCGGGAACCACCATTCAGGTCGATGAACAGGTCAGTGCCGGCCGTGCCAATCAGGTCGAAAAGCTCGACATTGCCGACCTGCAGGTTGAACAGGCCGCTATTGTCAAAAATGCCGTAAAGAGGCTTCGCCATCGCCTGGCGGATCGCGTCCATGTCAACGGACGAACCCACCTGGGTCCCCCCTCCCTGGCTGGCCTGGAACACATAGTGGAATCCGTAACCGCTTGAGGCTTTTCCCCCGTTGGCCCCATCAATCTTCAGCGTGTCGGTCCCGGCACCACCGTCGATCGTGGCGCTGGACATACCAGCGGTGATCAGGTCGTTGCCGTCGCCGGCCAGGACCGTATCGTTGCCCGAACCCGCCTCGATTGTGTCGTTGCCGGCCCCGGCGCGGATCTCGTCGTTGGTGGTGACCTTGATGTTGCGGATCACATCGTTTCCGCTGCCGGTCAGCAGTAGCAGCCGTTCCACACCACGCACGAAAGTGCCATTGGGCAGTTCCTGCCAGTCGATGGATCCGGAATTGTTGTCCCATACCACCGCCTTGGATAGGGCGGACAGGTCGGCGAAAAACGTGTCCACGCCGTCACGCCCGTCATATTTGGACCCACCATTCAGGTCGATGAACAGGTCAGTGCCGGCGGTGCCGACCATGTCGAAAAGCTCAACATTGCCGACCCGCAGGTTGAACAGGCCATCATTATTAAAAATGCCGTAGAGTGGCTTCGCCACCGCTTGGCGAATCGCGTCCATGTCCGAGGACCAATTAACCTGGGTCCCCCCTCCCTGGCTGGCCTGAAACACATAGTGGAAGCCGTAACCGCTTGAGGCTTTTCCCTCGTTGGCAGCATCAATCTTCAGCGTGTCGGTCCCGGCACCGCCGTCGATCGTGGCACTGGACATACCAGCGATGATCAGGTCGTTGCCGTCGCCGGCAAGGATCGTGTCGTTTCCCGCCCCCCCCTCGATCGTGTCGTTGCCGGCCCCGGCCCGGATCTCGTCATTGGCAGTGACCTTGATGTTGCGGATCGCGTCATTTCCGCTGCCGGTCAGCAGCAGCAGCCGTTCAACGCCGCGCACCGAGGTGCCATTGGGCAGTTCCTGCCATTTCGCGGAGGTCGGGTCGTTCTCCCAGATAACGGGGCTGGCCAGAGCGGACAGGTCGGCGAAGAAAGTGTCCACGCCATCACGCCCGTTGAACCGGGAACTGCCATTCAGGTCGATGAACAGGTCGGTGCCGGCCGTGCCAACCATGTCGAAAAGCTCGACATTGCTGGCCCGCAGGCTGAACAGGCCATCATTATTAAAAATGCCGGAGAGCGGCTTCGCCATCGCCTGGCGGATTGCGTCCATGTCCGAGGACCAATTAACCTGGATCCCCCCTCCCTGGCTGTCCTGGAATGTATAGTGGAAGCCGTAACCGCTTGAGGCTCGCCCCCCGTTGGCCGCGTCGATCTTCAGCGTGTCGGTCCCGGCACCACCGTCGATCGTGGCACTGGACAAGGCAGCGGTGATCAGGTCGTTGCCATCCCCGGCCAGGACCGTGTCCTGTCCAAGACCCGCCTCGATCGTGTCGTTACCCGCCCCGGCCCGGATCTCGTCACTGGTGGCGACCTTGATGTTGCGGATTAGATCGTTTCCGCTGCCGGTCAGCAACAGCAGCCGTTCGACGCCACGCACGAAAGTGCCATTGGGCAATTCCTGCCATTTCGCGGAGGTCGGGTCATTTTCCCACACAACCGAAGTGGAGAATCTGGACATGTCGGCGAAGAAAGTGTCCGCGCCATCGCGCCCGTCGAACCGGGAACCACCATTCAGATCGACGAACAGGTCGGTACTGGCCGTGCCGACCATATCGAAGGTTTCGATATTGCTTATCTGGGCGTTCAGCGACGTGCCGCTATTGCTGAAGATACCCGCAAGCGGTCTTTCTTTCGCGCCCAGGATCGTATCCATGCTGGCGCCTGAACCAACCTGACCTGACCCCTGGCTGTTCTGGAACACATAATAGAAACCATAGCCGGCGGTCGCCGTCCCGGCATTGGCCGCATCCACCTTCAGCCGGTCTCGGCCGGCACCGCCATCAATCGTGACGGCGCTCATGGATGCGATGATCAGGTCGTCACCGGCACCGGCCCGGATAGTATCCCGCCCGAAACCCGCCTCGATCGTGTCATTGCCGGCGCCCGTGGTGATTTCGTCGTTCGCCTCACTTTGGGTGTTGCGGATCACGTCGTTTCCGCTGCCGGTCTGCAGGACCAGCCGTTCAACGCCGCGAACCAGGGTGCCGTTGGGAAGCGTCAGCCATTGCGTTGCGGTGGGGTCGTTGACCCAGACCACGGCAGTGGAAAGTTTGGACAGGTCGGCGAAGTAGGTATCCGAGCCGCCGCGCCCGTCCAACTGCGAATTTCCAGCGAAATCGATCAGCGCGTCGTTCCCGCTGGCGCCGATGATCTCGTACGTCTCGAAACCGCTGATGCGAAGGTTGAGCGGCGTGCTGTTGAAGATGGTCCTGACCGAGCCTTTCAGCGCCGTCAGCAGCATGCTCAGGCTGGATTCCGACGAAATCCCCTGATAATTGTCAAAATCATAAATAACACCGTAGGAATAGGCGCTGACGTCGATCTTCAGGCGGTCGTTGCCCGTGCCCCCGTCCAGGGTCTGGTTTCCCCCGGTGGCGATGACGAGATCGTCACCCGCCCCCCCGATAATTGTATCGAAACCGCTGGTGCCAGCCTCCAGCGTATCATTCCCGCCGCCGCCATCAATCAGGTCGCCACCATCCCCGCCTTGGATGAAGTCTGCGCCGTCCATGCCGTAGAGCGTGTCGAACCCCCCTCCGCCGGTGATCGTGTTGGCCTGGGCATTGCCCTGCAGGCGGTCGTTATTGTCGGTGCCGGTGAATACGGTCTGCGCCGGACTGGTTGTGTCCAGATAGCCGTAATAGGCGTTATTCTCTGGAAGTGAACTGTCATAGGCGACCTTCACGGTCGATGTCGTGGTGGATGACAGCGATACCGGCGTCTTCAGCGTCTTGATGATCAGGGGGCTGAACAGGTTGATCCCTTCCTCGGGGAAGGTTGTGGAGAGTGCCTCCGTAGACAAGTCGAAGCTGCCCAGCGCCGAATTCATCGACAGAGAGGCCTCAAGCACCGATAGTTCAATGGCCCCCTTCACCACTACGCCGAACTCGACGATGTATTCGCCCCTCAGTTCGTATCGCGCCGACAGATCGATGGTGCCCTTGCCCGTGGAAGGCGTTGTAAAGAACAAATTGTCGCCGATGCTGCCGGTCCGGCTTTCGCCATTATAACTGCTATCGACCGTCATCAGGATGTCGGTCGGCTTGAAACTGACCTGTACAAACGGGTGCAGCGAAACAAGAGCATCCAGGTCGAACAGCGAATAGCTGAATTTTCCGTCGAAATTGTACTTTTTAAGGTCGATTTCGCCATCGATGGGAACCTTGGACAAGCCGGGGCTGACGGGCAACGCCCTGATCAGCTTGTCCAGATCGACATTCAGTTCCACTAATGCGTCCTCGGTGAGGGCCGATGTCACCAGCGTCGGCAGATAACCGCCTTTCGGGCCAAGAACCGTGTCCGTAGACTCGAAAGTGGCCGTGGCACCCGTATCCAGTGTGATCTCGGCATAATCACCCAGCGAGAAGCTGGGGTCGTCCTTGGTGAAAAGGTCGAATGAGTATTCGACACCGGCGATCTTGATCTCCGGTATGGCAATAGGATCCACGAAGGGCGGATCAATCACGATGTCGGTGACCGAGGCAGACACATTTGCTACCACCTGCGCGGACAGTCCGACCTCTGGCCCCGTCAGCGCGATATCGCCGTTGTTGAACGAGAATCCGCCGGTGCCAAGGGCGAAACTGTTGCCGGCCTTGACCGCGTCGGGTGCAACAATGGTGGAATCGACCGCATAGGCGAAGTCGTAGTCGCCATTCTTAACGGCTGCCGTGACCGGGATTCCCAACTCATAGGCGTATTTCAGGGCGAAATCGAGCCCGGGAAGGTCAACGGGCAGAGATCCCTCGTCCTTTTCCACCAGGCTGTCGAAATAGGCGGTGAATGAGCCGCCAGCGACGTTGAACAGCAGGTTGTCATTATCAAAAAAACTGATAACCTTGTACAGATTCGACATTTCGCCCCCGCCCCGGTGTATGATGCAACCAATACTAGCCCTAACGCATGGAATTTACTAAATAAAATAGCAATGTCAACTATGACCATGGCACCAAACATCGGCAGGGCTTCGACGCAGGCGTGACGCCAGCCGATGGATGGCGCGCACTGGCCGACGGGCTGGATGAACCCACGCCTCGGCAGATGAATCGGTACACCTCACCACGAGAGGAACGAGGGATCGTGACCACAGCAGTTCCTGGTAGCGCGCACGCGGTTCGGCTCTATTGTGTCGTCAAGGACGAGGCGGTACCCTGCGAAGCTGTCCAGTTCGCCGGCGGCGCCGGAGCCATCGACACCGTTCTTCGACGAGCTGCGATTTCCGGCCGGGTCGAGATCGGTGGGGAAGTGGAAGATCATTTCGCTGACCTGCTGGATGGCAGCGGAGACATGGTGGAGACGGTCGCACTGGACCGCGCGTCGTACTCAGCTTTGAAAAATCGCTGGATGCGGTGCCGCGTCCGGCGGGGTTGACCAGGAAGATGACAAGAGGAAGCCCCATGGCCACCATCTACTGGACCATTGCTGTAAAGCCTGTCGAGGACGGCTGGACGTGGAGCGCCCAGGGCGTAACGGAGGCGGGCGCCGAGTACGCGGACGATGGTGCCGGCGACAGTTTCGTGAGCGGGGATGCGGCCCGGCAAGCCGCTGAGGAAACCATCGGACGGAAGGCCAGTCTCAATGGCGAAGCCATTGAGATAGTCGACTGACCTCAATTGGAGGCGAAGCGCATCGTGCGGACGTTACGCCGCGCTGCTTAAAGTCTGATCTAAACCACAAAGGGAACCTCCAACTCGTATCTCGCTACCTCCGCTTCCAGTAAGTTCAACCGTCCCCGTGAACGATCACGTTGAGGCGCAAACCGGAAATTCGCCCCCCCCTTGTCCGTTAAACCGAGGTTTGATGGACAGGGGAGAACCGTTCTTGATTTGTCCCCTTAGCGTGGTTTTTCGCCCCTTCTATGTCGTGACCCCAATGAGCGCTTGCGACAATTGCTCGTCGTCGGGGGCACCGCCGTCATCCGACACGCCAAGCCAGGAGCCAAAAACGCCTCGCCCTGGCTGCTGAAATTGCTGGAGCGAAAGCCGCGCAAGCTCGCGGCCGTCGCCCTGGCCAACAAGATGGCCCGCACCTTGTGGGCCATGATGCGCACAGGTGAAGTCTACAGGCCCGCAACCGCCTGAGACATCACCCGCGCGCCGGTGCCGGGAACAAGTGCAACGCGAGAAGATGAGAACAGGTCGAACCGACAAGCGACACATTCCGTTTATACCTGTGGCCTCGAAAGGTCGCGCCGTTGTTTGGAAGTCGCTTGGCGGAACCCATCTGGGCCAGCGGTCATCCGCCGCTCAAACAGGCCGGACACATGAACGGGACGTACGGCTGAGCGGAACGGAAAACTATCATAAGGAAGTTTTTGGCTCGATGCAGCGATAGATGGTCGCCGGATGGACATTGAACGTCCTGGCGACGGCACTGACAGATTTTCCTTCGAGGAGGAGTTGGCGGGCGAGTTCCTGCTGATCGGGGCGCATCTTGCTGGGGCGGCCGAAGGTGACGCCGCGGGCCTTTGCGGCTTGGCGGCCGTCGCTGGTGCGGCTCAGGATCAGCGTCCGTTCGAACTCGGCGATCCCGCCGAATATGGTCATGACCATCTTGCCGGCTGGCGAGGTCGTGTCGGCCCAGGGTTCGTCAAGCGACTGTAATCCTGCTTCTTTTTCGGTGATCCTCTCGGCGATCCGGAGCAGTTCGGCCGTTGATCGCGCCAACCGATCAAGGCGGGTCACGACCAGAACATCACCCTTGCGCAGATCGGATAGCAACGTCTCCAACTCAGGCCGCTTTCGCGCTGTACCGGAGACTTTTTCCTCGAACAACCTCTCGCACTCCGCCGCCGAGAGCCGTCGGCATTGGATGTCGAGGCTCTGATCCTCGGTGGAGACGCGGGCGTAACCGAGCTTCATGCGACGGCTCCGGTGTCTGTGCGAAACATATTGCAAAAGAATTTTGTTTCGCGCAGGACTTTTGCGGTGGCTAAAGCCTTGTTTTGCCGCGCCTGCCGCCGTCCTCGCAAATATCCTAAGTTTCGCACAACATGCCGACACGTTACCTGACTGAAGCCCAGCGCCAGAACTTTGCCCGCTTTGACGGCGATGACCGGCCTGGATCGCTGGTTGATCGCGCCGCGTCCTGGCTCGTCGTCAACAAGGTGCTTCTGCCGGGCATCACGACTCTCGAGCGCTTCACTGGAACCGTGCGGGATCGCGCCAGAATCCGTCTGTGGCGTCGCTTGGTCTCCAGCCTCAGCAATGATCAGCGCGCCCGCATTGCCCGTTTGTTCGACGATGGCGATTCCTCCGCCTTCGCGGCGTTGGATGCGCTCAGAACCGCCCCGACCAAGCGCTCGGCCACAGAATTTTTCCGCCATCTTGATCGGCTCGACGCTGTACGGGCGTTCAATTTGCGGCCTTCGCCGCCCAGGGGCGTTCCCGCCGCGACCATCGAACGGCTGGCCCGTGTCGCTCGGGCGAGCAAGCCGTCTGCAATCATCGCTCTTCAAGAGCCTCGCCGAACAGCGACCATCGCCGCCTTGTTCCATACGCTGGAGGCTGTGGCGCAGGATGACGCCACCGAACTCGCCGAAGCGCTTCTGACCGATCTGTTCAAGGATGCCGAGGCCGCCGCCAAGCAGGGGCGCGTTCGAAGCTTGCGGGATCTTGACGCCGCCGCGATGCTGCTGCGGGAGATGGGCCTCTTGGTGGTGGCGGAAGACAGCTTGCCGCTCACTGAATGGCGCAAAGTGCTCTTCGAACAACTGCCGCGCGCCGATCTCGAAGCCGCCATGGCCAAAATCGAAGAAATCGCCAAGCCGACTGAGACAAGGCCTTATGCCGAACTGCGCGCCCGATGGCGGAGCGCCCGACGATTGTTCTCCAATATCACCTTGCGCATCCAGACCGGCACCACGCCGAACGGCGCTGCCGTCAGTGACGCCATCGATTATTTGAAGGGAATCGCCGACTGGTCCAAGGCGAAGATGGTTGACGCGCCGACTGCCGCCGTGCCGAGGCCGTGGCGGCAATTCGCCTTGGACCAGAACAACAAGGTGGTTGACCCCCGCGCCTATGTCATTGCGATCATTGACGCGTGGCGCGGCGCGCTCAAGCGGCGCGACGTGTTTGCCAAGCCGGGCATCCGGTATGGCGATCCTCGCTGCGGCATGCTTGATGGCGAGACGTGGCAAGAATCCAGGCTGATGGTCTGTCGCGCGCTCGGCCGTTCGCTGGACGGCGCTGCCGAAGTCGCCGGTTTGAGCCGGTTGCTTGACGAAGCCTATCGCAAGACCATCGCGCGGGTGGCTGAGAATCCAGATCTGCGCTTCGAGACGACGAACGGCAAATCCGAACTCGTCGTCACCCCGCTGGATCGGCTCGACGAGCCGGACAGCTTGCGAGGGCTTCGCGCCGCCGTTCAGGCCCGAATGCCGAATGCCGGAATTGCTGACGTGTTTCTTGAGGTCATGGCGCGTGCCAACTTCGCCCAGGCCTTCACGCATCTCAGCGAACGCCAAGCGAACGTCGAAAATTTCGAGATCAGCCTGTGCGCCGCCTTGGTCGGGGAGGCCTGCAACATCGGTCTCGAGCCGTTGGTTCGGCCTGAGGTTCCGGCGCTGCGCCGAGACCGGTTGTCCTGGATCAGTCAGAACTTCATTCGCCCAGAAACCATCGCCGCCGCCAACGCCATAATCGTTGCCGCTCACAGCCGCCTGCCCATCGTCGCCCATTGGGGCGACGGCGAAACCGCTTCGGCAGATGGCATGCGGTTCGCCGCGCCCGCCAGCGCCATCCATGCCGGTCCCAATCCGAAATACTTCGGCCACGCGCGCGGCGTGACTTGGTACAATATGATCTCCAATCAGTTCAGCGGTCTGGGCGGCATCGTCATTCCCGGAACCCTGCGCGACAGCCTCATGGTTCTCGCTCTGTTGCTCGAGCAGGAGACCGAGCTTGAGCCACTGGAAATCATGACCGACACGGCGGCCTATTCCGACGCGATCTTTGGATTGTTCTGGCTGCTGGGCTATCAGTTCAGCCCCCGTCTGGCGGATATCGGCGGTGCCAAACTCTGGCGAATTGACCGGGACGCCAATTATGGACCGTTCGACGCCCTCGCCTCCGGAACGGTCAACATCAACCTCATCATCGAAAACTGGAGCGATCTGATCCGCTTGGCCGGTTCGCTCAAACTCGGCCATCTCAAAGCGGCCGGCATCATGCGCACCTTGCAGGTCAAGGACCGGCCAACCACCCTGGCCAAGGCGCTGACGGAACTCGGGCGCGTCATCAAAACGCTCCACATCCTGCATTACATTGACGACAAGCCGTTCCGCCGCCGAATCCTGGTTCAATTGAACCGTCAGGAACTCCGGCACAAGTTGGGCCGCCGTGTCCACCATGGCGAGCGAGGCGAAATCAGAAGTCCCCTCCGCCAGGGGCAGGAGGAACAGCTCGGCGCGCTCGGCCTCGCCCTTAACACCATCATCCATTGGAACGCAATCTACATGCAGGAAGCGCTGCGCCAGCTTGACGATTCCGGAATGGCGATCCAAGCCGACGACATCGCCCGATTGTCCCCCGTGTGCTGGCGTCACATCAGTTTCCTCGGGCGCTACGAGTTCCTTCTGCCCGAGACCGTCGCAAACGGAGGACTAAGGCCACTGAGAGACCCTAGTTCCGAATGGGATTTTTGAAAAGAATTATCCCCGCTTATGATAGTTTTCCGTTCCGCTCAGCCGTACGTCCCTGAACGCATTCGACCCGAACAAATCATCTCGCCTACCCCTTGTTCCCAACGGGCCGTCCACACATGGTATTTCCAGAGGTGGTCAGACCACAAAAGTCCATGCCCTGACCGACACGCTTGGCCGTCCGGTGGCCCTGCATGTGACGGCGGGCAATGTTTCCGACATCACGATGGCCGAGACCCTGCTGGCTGAGGTCGATGACTGCCGCTACGTCCTGGCCGACAAGGGCTATGACAGTGATAAATTGCGGGCCAAGATCAAGGAGAAGGGCGTGAAGCCCGTCATTCCCGGCAGAAAGTCACGCAAGAAGCCGATCCGCTTCGACAAGGTCAGGTACAAATTCCGGTGGATGGTTGAGGCGGTCTTCTGCCGCCTCAAGGACTCCAGGCGCGTCGCCACCCGATACGACAAGCTCGCCAGAAACTTCCTATCCACCATCGCAATCGCAACCATCGTGGCGTACTGGACCTGATTGAGTCTGGACCCTAGAGTCTGGCAAAGGCAACGCCCGAGCCTGCCAATCCACGTAGGACCATTTCAAGGTCATGATCTCACCCAGGCGGCAGCCCGTCAGCATCAGCAACCACACGGTGGCCAGCACGGCTGGGGATTCGGAACCATCCGCCTTGATCTCGGCCAGTGCCTGACCCAAGGAGGCGTACTCGTCAGCACCAAGAAGCCGTTCGCGCTTCTCCTCACGATACTTCTTCACATGCAGGCAGGGATTGCTGCCGTCCGGCCGCAGCCCCCAAATCTCGGCCAGATTGAACATCTTCGACAATACGCCCAAGGTCCGGTTAGCCTGATAGGGAATATGCTTCAGGAATTGGTGCAGCTCATGGATGCGGACATCGTCCAGTTCGGCCCTTTTGCGGATACGGCGCCAGGGTGGCTGCAGGTCGGTCAGCCGGGCACCTTCCTTCGTGCCGGTGATGACCCAGGGATTATCCTTCAGCCGGGGGATCGACCGCAGGACGGCGGCCACCGCTTCCCCGAAATGCACGATCTTGGCGCCCGTCTTGGAGTCTGGCAGACGCAATGCCCGCGCCTGCCAATCCACATAGGACGCATCGCCGGCCCGAACCCATTGACATAGTTCTCTGTTAGAGAATTCTCTCTTGACGTCACGTTCTCCATCAGCGAATATTCAGCCATGAAGCTCGCACTCAGCAAAGCCGCATTGAAAGGCCTATCGAAGATGCCGCCGAAGGCTCGCTCCTCCATGATGGAGAAGCTGGAAACGGTGGCGGCATCTCCCTTCGTCAGCCACCCTTTCGATGTGAAGGCGTTGACCGGCGTGAAGGACATGTACCGTATCCGCCAGGGTGACTGGCGCGCCGTATATGAGCTGGTGCGTATCGATGACATCATGATGGTGGTTATCGTCGACGTCCGTGGAGAGGTGTATAAATGAACGCCATTACCCCCCTGACCATCACCGCCGATACCGTCCTGCTGGCTCGCGCCGACTATGATGCGCTGCTGGCAGCGCTAGAGGAAGCGCGGGACATCGCGACCGTGCAGCAGTTCAAGGCCGATCTGGCTGCCGGCCATACTGAAACCCTGCCCTGGGACATGGCCAAGGCTTTGCTGGATGGCGCTAACCCGGTCCGGGTCTGGCGGGAACATCGTGGCATGACCGCCCGTGCCCTGGCCGCCGCCGCCGGCATTGCGACGGGATACCTGTCGGAAATCGAAACTGGTCGCAAGCCGGGCAGCGTTGCCGCGCTGAAGGCGCTGGCCACGGCCCTGCGTGTCGATATGGATGATCTGGTGCCCGACCCCAGGGCCGCCACCGTCGATGCCGCCAACTGACCGACCACGCCGTGGCATACTACCTGAGCCGGCATGATGGGAAGTCGGAGACGTGCCTGTACTGGTGGAACGAGGCGGGCGCAGCCTGGGGTCCAGAAGCAGAGAGGGCACACCGGTTCAACAGTCCGGGTGAAGCCCTCGACTTGGCGGTCACGTGCGGCGGCCCTGCCAACGCCGGGCCCATCACGCTGGTAGAGACATGACCACAAGGTGAGGATTACAGTGGTGGTCAGAAGAATTGATAAATTTAATAGCCTTTTGCAAACGTTCGGAAATTATACAATTACGGTCGCAGAAATTCCCCCTGGTCTTGCATTGGACGATCCATTACGGGAGAAATACGACGATAGATCGATCAGCGTACAAAAGGTTAACGGCAGCATTTATCTTGATGTTAACGATGAAAATGGAATATATATTGCGCATGCTGTTTTCGCTGGTGGGCACAAGTCAGCTGTAATACAATTAACGTAGATGTAAATCACCGCAGGAAAAGGATCGCAACTTTCCTATATCACTCCGCTTCTTGCATTTTCAACGCACCTGTTACTCCATCTTCAAATCGGACGCCTGAAAGCATATCCTTCTGGAGTGGACGCAGTTCTATCATATGCTGAAGGCAAATAGCTGAGCACCTGCCCCTGGAGCTGTGACTCTATCAATTTTTATTCGGTCGCCGTGTCAGCGCGTTGACCACAACGTGAGGGACGCCGAGCCGTGGCATACTACCTCAGCCGGCATGATGGGAAATCAGAGACGTTCCTGTACTGGTGGAACGAGAAGGGCGCGGCCCGGGGTCCAGACGCAGAGAGGGCCCACCAGTTCGACAGTCCGGGTGAAGCCCTCGACCTGGCGGTCACGTGCGGCGGCCCGCCCACCGCCGGCTCCGTCACGCTGGTTGAGACATGATCACGAGGTGAGGCAAGTGAAGCCGTTCTCTTGTCAGCCACGATCAGAACTGTGGAAGACCTTGGCGGACACGCTGGCCGCTGATGAGCCGATACCGGGGGCTGTGGCCCGCGCCCTGTTCGCACGCATGGAAGAGCATATCGACCAGCTGAACCAGCAAATCCATGCCCTGGAGGCCGAGTTGCTGGCCCTGCACAAGGCCAGTCAAGTCAGCCGCTCGCTGGCCGAGATGCCCTGCGTGGGCCCAGCCATCGCCATCACCTTCGCCCTGCCCCGTGGACCCGCAGCATTTTGCCTCCGGCCGGCAATGAGCGATTGCGACAATTGCTGGTCGTCGGCGCCACCGCCGTCATCCGACATGCAAGGCCAGGCAGCAAAACCGCCTCGCCCTGGCTGCTGCAATTGCTGGTGCGAAAGCCGCGAAAGCTCGTGGCCGTCGCTCTGGCCAACAAGAGGGCCCGCATCCTGTGGGCCATGATGCGCACGGGCGAAGCCTACAGGCCGGCAACCGCCTGAGACATCGCCCGCACGCCGGTGCCGGGAACAAGTGCAAAGCGATAAGATGAGAACAGGTCGAACCGACAGGCGACACATTCCGTTAATACCTGTGGCCCCAAAAGGTCGCTCCCTTGTTTGGAAGTCGCTTGGCGGACCCCATCTGGGCCAGCGGTCATGTGCCGCACAAACAGGCCGGACACTTGAACGCAATCGACCCGAACAAATCATGTCGCCTACCCCTTGTTCCCAAGGGGCCGTCCACACATGGTATTATATTTCGCTGCAATAGTTAGGGTCTGTGGGGATTCACAAAAGGGTCGTTATGTGATTCAAGCTCTGGATGGATAGGAATCTTCTGACGGACGCCCAATGGGCGAAGATAGAGCCGCACTGCCTTGGCAAGCGCACCGACCCTG
>NZ_JAGOGJ010000252.1 GCF_017996735.1 Niveispirillum sp. | reverse complement strand
AGCGCGAATGATGCGGTTGTCGGCCAGGGTCCAGGCTATGGCCGCGCCCCAGACCACCGGCACCAGCAATCCCCCGACCACCAGCCGTGTCTGGGCCGCACCCGGCACCCAGACGGCATAGGCGATCCCGATTGCCAGGGCGGCGATCATGCCGATCGGTCCCGCCAGCGACCAGCGCAGGACCGTGCGCCAGGTGGAGCCGGGCCGTTCCAGCGGTTCTGGCGCCAAGCTGTCGCGCACCGCCCGCCCGGCACGGGCGGTACGGATTTGAAAACCCGTTGCCACCAGCAACAGCGCCACCACGGGTATGAGCGCCAAGGCAATGAAGGGGCCACGCATCGTGCCCAGCACCCAGGCCGGACCGATCAGGCCGGCGGCCAGCAAGGCCCAGCCGGACAATAGCCAGGGCAACCGGCCCCGGTCACCACCGAGCTGCCAGGAACGGCGCAAGGCCCAGGCACCGCCCAGCGCGCCCGCCAGGATCAGCATGAAGGGCAGAAGGTCGCTCACAGCCGCCCCTCCAGCATCACGCCCACCACGCGCGGCGCCCCCAGAAGGGCCTGCTGCGCCGCAGCGTACTCATACTGCTTGTACTTCTCGTCGAACAGATTGTTGGCGAAGACAGAAACGGTCCAGTTTTCATACTCATAGGCCAGCTTGGTATTCACCAGGGTGCGCGCTTCAAGCTGCATATTCTCCTGCGGGCGGGAGACATCGCCGAACACCTCGCTGCGGTGGCTGCCATTCACATTCAGGGCAAAGCCGTCGCCGAAGCGGACATTGACCCCGGCCGCCAAGGTCCAGCGCGGGGCGTAGGGGAATTCCAGGCCCGACAGGTCGGTGGCCGATCCGACATTGGTCTGGAATTCATCGAACTTCGTGCGGGTGTGGCCCAGCGAGGCATACCAGTCGATATCGGAACTGATCTTGTGGGTCAGTTCCACTTCCCCGCCATAGACATGCGACTTGCCGGCGTTCACCGTGTGATAATCGTAGAGGTTCAGGCCGAAATTGACCGTCGTCTGCTGATCCTTCCAGTCGATGTAATAGGCATTGGCGTTCAGGGTCAGACGCCCATCCAGCCATTGCGAACGCAGCGACAATTCATAGTTCCAGGTGAATTCCGGATCATAGGAAAAGGCCTGCGACCGCGCCGTGTTGGCCGTGGTCCCACCCGAGCGGTAGCCGCGTTGCACCAGAAAAGTGGTGGACAGATCGTCGGTCCAGGCCCATTCCGCCCCCAGCTTGGGCAGCCAGGCGTTGAAATTACGCGTGGAGCGCGGCGTGGCGCCCGATGCCTGATCGACCAGTCCCTGCACACCGCCATTGATGGCCGTGATCAGGGGGGCATAGGGACCAAAGGCTGCCGGGTCAGGATAGGTTCCCGCAAAGGCCGCGGTCTGCGTGACGGTGACGATGTTGCGCTCGTGGTCATAGCGCAGGCCGGCCAGCACCGAGAACTGATCGGTCAGTTCCAGGCGACCGTCGGCGAACAGCGCCATCGTCTCCACCTTCATCGGCAGATCGGCACTGTACTGAACCGGGATGGTGGGCAGGGCATTCACATAAAGGTTGGCGAGTTGCCCCGCCGTGGCCGCATCGAACCCGGCCCCTTGCAACAGCAGGGATACCTGATTGGCCGGCGTGGGCACCAGGGTCCGGCTTTCGGAACTGGCTTGCTGGTCACGATGATAATAGTAGGCGCCGAGCAGCCCCTTCAGCCAATCCGCATCATGATGCAGGCGCAACTCCTGGGAGAAGGTCTTGTACCGGGCCGGATTGACGCCATAGCTCACCGGCTGGGCGGTATTGTCGCCATCATAGGCCCGCCGATGATCGACATCGCTGTAATTGCTGACGGCGCTCAGCGAGGTACGGTCGGCGATGTCGTAATCCAGTTCCAGATTGACGATATCGGCCCTGGTATCGCTGCTGTTGGGATAATCACCATAGGCGACGCGGTTATCATAATAATCCGGGACCGCCGTGCTGGCATAGGTGAAGGTGTAGCCAGCCTGCTTCTTGAAATGCGTGTAGCCCAGCCGCGCCTCCAGCCCCGGCAGCGCATCCGGTGTCCAGAGCAGCTTGGCGCGGAGATTGGTGCTGTCCAGCGGCTCTTCCGGCGTGTTGCGGGTGACATTGTGGATGAAATTGTCGCTGTCGCGCTTTTCCGCAGCGATACGAAACGCCAGTTCATCGGCCACCAGCGGTCCGCCGCCAGCCAGGGCGAAGCTGGTCGTGTCCTCCTTCGACAGGATGGCCCTGCCCTTCAGGTCCCAGTGGAAGGTGGGGTCCTGCGACCGCAGCACGATGGCGCCGGCCAGGGCGTTCAGCCCCTGCAAGGTGGATTGCGGCCCCCGGAAAATCTCGATCTGCGCCAGATCCCAGGTGTCGGTGGGCCCCGCCCCGACGATCCCGTCCGGCAACGCGGCCCCATCCAGATAGATGGTGGCCAATGGGGCATCACCGCCCCCCGACACCCCGCGATCGGCAATGCCGCGAATGGTGAAGCCCGATGAGCCATAGGTCTCCGCCATGTTGGCGGTGCGCTGAATAATCTCCTGCAAGGACTGGATATTTTCTTCCTCCAGCCGCTGACCGGTGGTCACCGCAACAGAAGCGGCCGTATCCTGAAGCGACCGCGCCACCTTCTCTCCGGTCACGATGATCTCGGTTTCCATCGTGGCATCAACAGGCTGTGCGACAGCAGCGTTTGACAGCGCCAGCAAGGCGATGGTGCCGGCACAAACGACATTCGATCTGGACATGGTTACCCTCCCCCACGGGTCGGTGCTGTGTTACTGATTATATTGAATGAGAGTCAATCGCATTCGCATATATGGTTCTACGCACATTCAGCGACGATGGCGGCACAAACACCCATGCACAGCATGCAGCATACATATGCAGTTAAGAGTCATTCGCATTTTGATCTCACCCGATTAAACACCATGCGAATAATTCTTAATACGTTTTGGAGCCCTGTCATGTCTGTCCGCCCCTCTTCCCTATCGGCCAATCGCTTGCTGCTTCTGCCCTTGCTGCTGGGCAGTGTGTCGGCCCCGGCGCTGGCCGACGCCGTATCAGGCGATGTGCAGCAAGTGGCGGAGGCCATTGACCGCGATCAGATCGTGGTGGTGGGGGAACGCGCCCGCAGGGCCAGCGGCGCCACCAAGACCGACACGCCCATCGCCGTCACGCCGCAATCCATTGCCGTCATTACGGCCGAACAGATGCTGGAACGCGGCGCATTGTCTGTGCAGGATGTGCTGCTCTACAGCGCCGGCGTGCGCTCCGACGCCTATGGCAATGACAGCCGTGTCGACAGCTATCTGGTGCGCGGCAGCCGCCCGCTCCAGTATCTGGACGGCATGCGCACCTCCTATGACAGCTACAATGTGGCCCGCTCCGATACCTATATGCTGCAACGGGTGGAGGTGGTGAAGGGACCCGCCTCGGTCCTTTACGGCCAGGGCAGTGTGGCCGGCGTGGTCAATCTGACCAGCAAGCGCCCCGAATTCACCGCCGCGAACGAGGTGATCCTGAGCTATGGCAACTATAATCGCAAGCAGGCGCAGTTTGACCTGACCGGTCCGATCGACGCAGCGGAAACCCTGGCCTTCCGTGTCACCGGTCTGGTGCGCGATGCGGGGACCCAGGTCGATCATGTGGACGATGATCGCTGGTTCATCGCCCCGCAACTGACCTGGCGCCCCACCGACCGCACGGAAGCCACGATCCAGCTTTACCACCAGAAGGACGATACCGGCCTCACAACCCAGTTCTTCCCCTGGGCCGGCACGCTTTATGACAATCCCAATGGCAAGGTCGGCTTCTCCACCTTCATCGGGGAGCCGGATTTCGACCAGTTCAAGTCCGAACAGACCAATGTGTCCGCCTTCCTGGCGCAGCAG
>NZ_JAGOGJ010000026.1 GCF_017996735.1 Niveispirillum sp. | reverse complement strand
CCGTCATACATCGCGCCGAAGCCACGGCCGTTCAACAGGGTGCCGCCATGGATCCAGATCAGGACCGGCGCCTTCTTCGCCCCCTTGGGCACCGAGATGTTCAGGGTCAGGCAATCCTCACCCGACGCGGGTGGCGGATTGGTATAGACGCTGACGGCGGTCACGGTGGGCTGCACACAGGCAAGGCCCGGCGACCCGGCATCGCGCACCCCCTGCCAGGGCGGCAGCGGCTCCGGCGCCTTCCAGCGCAGGGGGCCGACCGGCGGCCGGGCATAGGGGATGCCGTTGAAGACATTCCGGTCGCCGATGATACGACCCTCCACGCTGCCAGCGGGGGCCTGGACCCGGGGATTATCCTGGGCCATGGCGGCAAAGGCCAGCAACGCGGCGGCGGCGCAGGCACCAAGGTGGCGAAGAATACGCATCATTGACCTCCGGTCCGGCCCGCTTCGGCCTTCAGCATCCGTGCCAACAGCAGATAGAGCGCGATGGCAATGAAATAGAAAGGCGTCAGCGTGTAGAAGGCGAGTTGCAGGGAATTGTCGGGATGGGTGCCCCGGAAATAATCGCTGGCCGCCCCCAGATAGGTGGGCCCCAGGCCCAGCCCGATCAGGTTCATGACCAGCAGCAGCAGCGCACCCGACATCACGCGCTGGTGCGGCTTCACCTCCTCCTGCACCAGGGTGACGGCCGGCGACAGGAAGAAATAATTGAGGATGGTCGGCCCGATCAGGAACAACAATGCCAGTTCCCATCCCGGCGCCCAGACAAAGCCGACAAAGAAGGGCACCGACGCCGCCAGCCCCGCAGCCGGGATCACGGCATAGGCCTGTTTGGACCGGGCACTGAACCGGTCGACCAGCCGGCCCGACACAAACATGCCCAGCGAAATGCCGATGCCGATCAGCAGCGCATAGTAAAGCGCCACCTCCTGCAGGGTCATGCCCTTTTCCCGCATCAGGAACAGGACCGTGAAATTCATCACGGCATAGGTCACAAACTGCGTCGCCCCACCGGCCAGGGACAGCAGAAGCAGGGTCCGCCGCCCGAAAAACATGGCGACTGTTTCCCAGAAACCGGCCTTGGCCGGCGCCTGGTCCGCAACGGTGCCGGGTGCCGGCAGGTCCAGCCCGCCGCGCCTGGGTTCCCGGATGGTGGTCCAGACAATGAACGCCGCCCCGATGCCGAACACACCCAGCACGATGAAGGCGCTGCGCCAGCTATAGGCCGCAGCGATGGAAGCACCGAAGGCCACGCCCAGCGCCTGACCCAGCGGCGGCCCCAGATTGAACAGGCCCAGCGCCGTCCCCCGCCGGCCCGGCGGGAAATAGTCGGTGATGATGGCATAGGATGGCGGCACGCCCCCCGCCTCCCCCACGCCCACCGACATGCGGGCCAGCACCAGTTGCGGATAGGTCGATGACAGGCCGCAGGCCACTGTCGCCGCGCTCCACAACGCGCAGGCGATCGACAGCACCTTCACCCGGTTGGTGCGGTCGGCCAGCCAGGCCACGGGAATGGAGATGGTGCAATAGAACAGGGCGAAATAGAGCCCGCTGATCAGGCCCAATTGCCCGTCGGTCACGCCCAGATCATCCTGGATCGGTTTGGCCAGGATCGACAGAAGCTGCCGGTCCAGGAAATTCAGCACATAGACAAAGCAGAGCGCACCCAGCACGTACCAGGCCCGCGCATCGGTCGGCGGGTATGGGGGCAGCGGCTGTGGCGGATGGACAGGGGTCATGGCTTGTTGCTCTTGGTTGCTGCGTGGCCTGTCGCGGATGGCCGCAGCCGTCATGATGCACGGCTGCGGCCGGATGCCTGACATATAATCAGAAGGCCTTGCGCAGGTTGAGCGCCACGAACCGGCCGATGGGGTTGTAATTACCCCCGATACCGTCGGTCGCGGGGAAGAAGGGCGGCTTCTTGTCGAACAGGTCGTTGACCTGCAAGGCCAGCTGCGTGCCGGACGTCATGCCGCTGTCGGGCAGGGTCCAGGTGACACGCAGATCGACCGTGGTATAGGGATCGGACTTGTAGGTGCCGATGCCGGTGGGGGTGCTGTAGGTGCTTTTGACGCCGGCCCGATAATTCACAAAACCGATAACGCCGACAGGACCGGCCACGGCCCCCAACGACGCCCGCGCCGTCGACCGGGGCAGCCCCAGATCCAGGCTGTCCGACACCGGGGCACCCGGCGACAATTGTGTATCGAACTTCAGGATGTAGTTGCCGGCGAGACCCGCAAACACCGCCCCGAAATCCGTGGTCCGGCGCCAGCCGATATCGAAATCCAGGCCGTTGGTCTCCCGGATACCGAAATTGCCCAGGCGCTGGTCCAGCAGATTGCCAATCTGCGGCAGGGGCGTCGGCAGATTGACCGGTGTCGCCTGCGCCAGCAGGCTCGCCAGTTGTGCCGGGGACGGATTGCGGTAGACGATGGACGCCAGCGTCGGGTCGGAGAACATCAACGCCGCCGCCGGTACGCCGATCGCGTCGGTAAAGCGGATGTCATAGAAGGTAGCGCTGGCCCGCACCTCCGGCAGGAAGCTGGGCAGCCAGTCGAGGCCGAACGAGTAGGTCCGGGCCTTTTCCGGCTGCAGGGTGCGATTGCCGCCCCGGAAATAGATGGTGTTGACCTGATCGGCACCGCGTGTCGGATCACGGGCGGCCACTGCCGCCGATGCCGCATCCAGATAATAGGCGCCCACCGTGGCCCCGACCTGACGCATGCCCGGCGCCCGGAAGGACCGGCCATAGGTGCCGCGCACCGTGACGCCCGCAAACGGGTCCCAGTTGAAGCCGACCTTGGGATTGGTCGTCGATCCGAAATCGCTGTAACGGTCGTACCGTCCCGACAGGGACAGCGACAGCCGGTGCAGCAGCGGCGCCTCGTTATCGGCCCCGACAAGGGGCGCGAAGATTTCGCCGAAGACGGAATAGATGTTCCGGCCCAGATTCTCCGGCACGGGAAACACGCCGACAAAGCCCCGCTGCTCGAACGTTTCCCGGCGATATTCGGCCCCTGCCGCGAACTTCAATTCCCCACCCGGCAGATCGAACAGCGGCCCGTCGATCTTGACTGCACCCAGGGACGTCTTCTGCTTGACGGTGACGCTGGTCGAATAATCGATGATGGACGCCACCACGGCGGGGGCCGTGCGCGTGCCGAACGGGTCCAGCGCCGTTGCGGTCGTGGTGCCGGCAGCGGCGGCGGCCAGCGTATAAGGGTTCACATCGGGGATGAAGGCGCTGTTGGTCGTCCAGCCGAAGGTGCCATAGGCGCTGAGATTGAGGTTGTGCGGCAGGGAGACATCAAGACCCAGAGAGGAATTCCCGACCTTGGCCCGGTCGGCGTTGATCACATGGTCCCGCCCATACAGATTGTCGGTGCGGAACAGCACCGTCTCCTGCGTGGCGTTGGTGCCGGGCGGGGCCACGAAGAACGGATTGGTATTGCGGATGGTCAGCGCCTGGATCGACGGCGCCGCCTGGATCTTGTCCTTGCGATCCGAATAGAGCAGATCACCCCACAGGGTGACATTTTCGCCCAGTTCCTGCCGGCCCGACACGAAACCGCTATGCATGCGGGTACGGGGGTAAAGGTCGACGGAGGCGCCATTGTCGCAATAATTGGTCGTGTTGGGCGCAAAGCCCGGCGCCGCATAGGTGATGGCACCCGTCTGCGGGATCAGGACATTCGGGGCCGGGCACGTGGTCAGCCGCGTATCGACGCCACCATAGGGGCGGAAATCCAGGACGCGGTAATCGCGGTCAGAGCCTTTGATATTGTCATTCTGCGTGTACTGATAAGCCGCCAGGATCGACCCGCTCCCCCAATTCTCCCCGACCAGGGTGCTGGCATAGGTCGAATGATAATGGTCGGCCACCCCGTGGCGGACATCGACCTCCGCGCCGGAGAACCGCTGGCGGGTGACAAAATTCACCACACCGGCAATGGCGTCGGAGCCATAGACGGAGGACGCGCCATCGGCGACCACCTCCACCCGTTCGATGGCCAGACCCGGCAGGTGCGGATAATCCGGATTGGTATCGTTGGCGGCAGCCCCGACCAGACGGCGGCCATTCATCATCACCAGCGTCGCAGAGGAGGGCAGCGCGCGCAGGCCGGGGGCGAAGGGGCCGAAACCGGCGCTGCTGGCACGCGGCGCGGTATTGAAACTGTTCAATTGCGGCACGCTGGCCAGAAGGTCGGGCGTGCTGGGGGCGCCGACCGCCTCGATATCCTGTCGGGAAACGCTGATCAGGTTGGAACCCGTCGGCGGCACGCCCCGGATTCTGGAACCGGTGACGATGATTTCCTCAAGAATACTGTCGGACGCGCCGGACGGGGTGCCGGTGGCGCCCGCCGTCTGCGCCGATACCGAACCGGTGGTCAACAGCGTGATGACGGCCGCCGATGTGCCGGAAAGCGCGATACGCCGCGCGGCGTTCCTGGCCCCTGACATGCGAACTCCTCCCTTGTTTGGTTTTGGCTTTCGTCAAGCGATAGCCCGGACTTCGGGGGGCGTCAAGTTCATTCATTTAGTGGTAAATGAAATTTCTGTACTGTGTTGGGATTGCTTGACCAGACGCGGTTCCCACGCCCATCGTCTCCCGTGAAAGAGCGGATGGATCGCGTCTTCGCCGGACGTGTCCTGTCAGAAAGGCCGGAGGGAATGGCAGCAGAGCCGAAACCAACGGGTCGCCGAACGCGCGCGGAACAGCGGGCGGCGACCTTGAAACTGATCCTGGACACCAGCGAGGACCTGTTCTCCCAGCTCGGCTATTTCGGGGTCACGATCAAGGATGTCGCGGACAGGATGGGCATCCATCCCGCGCTGATTCACTATTACTTCGACGGCAAGCAGGCGTTGTTCGACGCCGTGTTCGAACGCCGCGTGCAATATACCGTCGCCACGCGCACCGCGGCCCTGGATGCATATGAAGCGGCGACCGGTGACAGCCCCACCGTCGAAGGCGCGCTGCGCGCCTTTTATGACGGCGCGTTCGACATCTATATCAATGGCGGCGACGGCTGGCGCAATTTCGGCCGCATCTTCGCCCAGGTCAACAACGCGCCCGGCTATGGCGCGGAGAAGATGGACACCTATTTCGATCCGCCGGTTCGCCGTCTGGTCGGCATCCTGCGAAAGGCCCTGCCAGGTGCCCCGCTGGATGATTTGTACTGGTGCTTCCAGTTCACGTCGGGCGCCTATACGCTGATCCTGTCGCGTACCGGACGCATCGACCGGTTGTCGGATAATCTTTGTTCATCCGATGATTACGAGGCGGCCCGTGAACGGTTCGTGACCTTCATGGCCGGCGGCTTCGAAGCGCTTTACAAGCGGCGACAAAAGGCGGAATGACGGCCGCCCCGACCGGCAGGGAGGGGGCGGCCTGTATATTCAACCGGCCGGCAGGCGTGCCTGGCGAAGGGCAGCCCGGCGCACCTTCCCCGCCTCGTCACGCAGCGGCTCGTCTGTGAACTCCACGCTTTTCGGCAGCTTGTAGCGGGCCAGACGTTCAGCGACAAAGGCCAGGATTTCGGCCTCTGCCAACGCTTCCCCTGCCACCGGTTGAACGATGGCGTGGACGCGGGCGCCCCATTCCTCATCGGGTAGCCCGATCACGGCGCTGGTCCGGACGGACGGGTGCGCGTCCAGCGCCGCCTCCACCTCCGCCGGATAGATATTGGCGCCGCCGGATATGATCAGATCGTTGCGCCGGTCGGACAGGTAGAGATACCCATCGGCATCCACACTGCCCAGGTCGCCCGTCGCTTCCCACTCCCCCATACGCTTGGCCGTACTTCCAAGGTAATGATAGGTCGACCCGGCGCCGCCATGGGGCCGGAAATAGACCTCCCCGACCTCACCGGTTGGCTTGGGCCCTCCTTCCGCGTCCAGAATCGCCAGGTCATAACCGTCACGAACCCGGCCGACGGAGCCACGATGGGCCAGCCAGTCCGTGCTCGAGATCATGGTCGACCCGATGGCCTCCGTCGTTCCGTAATATTCATGCACACGCTCGCTCCCCAGCCAGCCGATCCACGCCTCCTTCAGCCAGGGGGCGCAGGGGGCCGCCATGTGCAGCATCATGCGCAGGCTGGGCAGCGTGAAACCCGACAGGATCTCCGGCCCCAGATGCCAGATGCGATGCATCATGGTCGGCACCAGCGTCACCCAGTTCACCTTGTGAGCGTCGATCAATTGCAGGGACCGCAGCGCATCGAACCGCCCCATCTCGACGATGGTGGCCCCCACGCACAGGCCCATGAAGATGCAATGGAACGGGGCGTTATGATAAAGCGGCCCGGGATTGAGAAGAACGTCACCGGGACGCTGGCCCAGGAACCCCTCCCCCGGATTCCATCGGGCCGGCATGGCATCGACGATCACCTTCGGCCGCCCCGTGGAACCGCCGCTGGTGATGGCCTTCCAGTGAGGGGAAACCGCCTCCGGCAGCGGGTCGGCCGAATAGCTTTCCAGATCGCCAGCCCCGGCGGCCAATGCCGTGATGCCATGGCCCGGCGGCGTCCCGATAAACAGCCGGGGGCGGACAATCTCCAGGATCGCCGCCATTTCCGGGGGTGGCAGCTTGGCCGCCACGATATTGGGCACCGCCCCCAGCTTCCAGATCGCAAAAACGCTTTCATAGAAATCCAGGCCATTGGGCAGGGCCACCGTCACGAAGTCGCCATGGCCGACGCCGTGTGCCATCAGCATCCGTGCGCGGCGGTTGGCGCGCGCGTCCAGTTCGCCAAAGGAAATGGATACATCACCCAGAATCAAGGCCGCCCGGGAGGGGGAGCGGCGCGCATGGTGGGTGAGAATGGAACTGAATGCGACACCGTCATTGGACATTGCGACACCTCCTGACTGGAAATCCTCCCCGGCGGCGCCTTCTTTTGAACTGGTCGGGACGAATGGGCCGGCGGATCGTGACCGCCAACTCATTAACTTAGTAGTAAATGAATGAAAAGCGAAATCAGCATGCGTCACCACCCCGGCACCGTGGTCGGGGCCGGGGGTGATGTATCGTCAATGATAGGAAATGGGGGGCGGTTCGGTCCTGTTGCCAGCCGTAACCGCCCCTGACCGGCATCACCGGCCTTAGAGCCACAGCCCGCTGTCGGCGGTGAAGCTGCTCCTGCCATCGTTTTGTCCAATGGCCAGATAGTGCGCGAGCGGGTTGGCGCCGGACGCCGTCACATCCGGATAGGCATCAAGATAAGCGGAACCGTCGAACCAAGCGGATGGATCGCGGCCCTCGCGGGCACCGAAAGCAACATAATGGCTGAAGGCACTGTCGATATATCCATTCCGGATGGCCGCAGCCACGTCGGGATTCTTCGCCAGATACCAATCCGGATCGAACAAGGCATCGGGGGCGCGGCCTTCGGCCCGGCCGAATATCAGGAAATGCTCAAGCCCATTGGCGTGGACGCCAGCGGACACCGCCGCCGCGATATCGGGATTGGTTGCCAGATAATAGGCTTCATCGAACAAGGCCGCCACGGTGCCGGTCAAGGTGGGGAAAGCCGCACGCCCTTCCGCCTGCCCGAACTGGGTATAATGCTGCAGGCCGGACTTGAGCACGCCTTGCGCCACGGCATTGGCGACGTCTGGGTTGGCCTGTAGATACAGCCGTTCGCTGTAAAGGCTGCCGTCAAAGCCGCGGTCGGCGGCGGGCGCCCGCAGCTCCGCTTCACCATAAATCTGGAAATGCTGATAAGCGCTGCGGAACACGCCCGCCTGCACCGCTGCTGCCACGTCGGGATTATGGGCAAGATAATAGGCACTGTCGAAGGTGGCGTTGGTGACGCGGCCTTCCGTCTGGCCGAATGTCGCGTAATGCTGTGCGCCGCTGGGCAACAGGCCGGCCTTTACGGCCGCCGCCACATCGGGGTTGGCGGCCAGATAAGCCGCCTCATCAAACGATGTGGCCGAGGGAAGCTTGGTGGCGACCCCATGGCCATCGCCGGCCAGAACAACAACCCTGTCGGTCAGGCGCAGCAATTCCACATCATGCAGAATGTCCGTGCCGGCGGCACCGGTACGGTCGCTAACAGTGACGGTACCGTCCGTGTTGCGGGTGATCGTGACATTGCTGAACAGGGCATCAACGCGCACAACGTCGAAACCGTCCCCGCCCTGGATCAGGTCGTTACCCCCGCCGCCGGAAAGACGGTCGTCACCGATGCCGCCACTGACAGTGTCGTTGCCGGCATCGCCATAAAGCAGATCGTCACCACCCAGGCTGGCCACGTAATCGTCGCCGCCACCACCGCGCAGCGTGTCATCGTCCGCGCCCAAGGTAAAACGCTGGGCAGCCGTGTCACCAACCACAAAATTGGCCCCGGCCCCTCCCTGGATCGTGACCGCCCCGGCAATGACGGCAAAGTCGACATTGTTCATGTTCAAGGTCGAGCCGGCCGGCAGGCCGGTCGCATTGATGATCAGGGCCTCCTGCCGCCCTGTCTGGCTGCCACCAGTGATCGTGATCGGGGCAGCCGTCGTGCCGGTCAGCGTGGGGGTCAGGGTCTGGACGACCAGACTAGTCCCCGCCGGCAACGATGACGTGTAGCCTGTGATGGACCCCGTCAGCACTGCATCCGGGCTGGTCACCACCCCGGTGAGACCGCTGGTGGCGGCACCCGCCGCCTGGGTCGGGGTAAGGGCGCCGCTGCGCCCCGTCGTGGTGATGCCGGCACCCGCGGGCAGGACAGCCTGCAAGGCGCTGCCATCGCCCACAAGATTGAAGCTCACGGGAGTCGTGGTCCCGGCCGGTACGGGCGCGACACTGGTGGTGGCGGTAACGACACCGCTGGCATCAGTTGTCACCTGACGTGTAACCGTGGTGCCACCCACCGTCTCCGTCGTGGTGGTGGTACTGGCGCCCGTAACGGTGACGGCAAAGTTGCCCGTACTGCGGTTCAGAGCAGCATCGGTAGCGGTCACCGCCAGGGTGACCGTCCCGGCGGTCAGGGCCGCCGGATTGGCCAGAGTGACCACACCGGTCGTACCATTGATGGCAAAGGCATTGCCCGGATTGCTGGAAAGACTGTAGGTCACGGGTCCGCCGGCATCGGTTGACTGCGCGGTGATGCCCACGGCCGTCCCGACACTGGCACTGGTCGCGACGGTGTTGGCTGCGCTGTTGGCGTCCACGGGCACTGTCGGCGGCGTGATATCGGGGGCCGGTGTGACGGTGAGCGTAAAACTGGCGCTGCTGGCATTGCTGGCACTATCGGCCGCCCGCACCGTCAGGGCGGCGACACCGACCGTCAGGGCAGCAGCATTGGCCACCGTGATGACACCGGTCGTGCTGTCGATCGCGAATGCATTGCCGGGATTGCTCGTCAGGCTGTAGGTGACGCCGCTGAAATTGTCGGTCGAACTGGCCGTGATGCCAACCGCCGTACCGTTCGCCGCATCCACCGACACGCTGTTCACAGCATTATTGGCGTCCACCGGGGTGCTCGGCGGTGTCGTGTCCGACGGCGGCGGTGTATCGGGAACCGTCACATTGACCGTGAAATCGGCACTGCTGGCATTGCTGGCGCCGTCGACGGCCCGGACCGTCAAGGTCGCGGCACCGGCGGTCAGGGCGGAGGCATTGGCAACCGTGATGGCGCCCGTACTGCTGTTGATGGCAAAGGCATTGCCGGGATTGGCCGTCAGACTGTAGGTGACGGGCCCGACATTGTCCGTTGAATTGGCGGTAATGCCGACACCGGCACCGTTGCTCGTGTTCAATGACACGGTGTTCGCGGCATTATTGGTGTCCACCGGCGTGCTGGGCGGGGTGACATCCGGTGTGGTGACCGTGATCGCGAAATCGGCACTGCTGGCATTGCTGGCGCCGTCGACAGCCCGGACCGTCACGGTCGCGGTGCCCGCGGTCAGGGCGGAGGCATTGGCAACCGTGATGACGCCCGTGCTGCTGTCGATGGCGAAGGCATTGCCGGGGTTGGTTGTCAGGCTGTAGGTAATGGTGCCGACCGCATCCGTGGAACTGGCCGTGACACCCACGGCTGTGCCGTTGCTGGCGCTGGTGGAAACGCTATTGGCGGTATTATCCGCGTCAACGGGAGTTGTCGGAGGCGTCGTGTCCGCCACCGTGACGGTGACGGTGAAATCGGCGCTGCTGAAATTGCTGGCGCCGTCGGTCGCCCGCACCGTCAGGGTTGCCGTGCCACCGGTCAAAGCCGACGCATTGGCCACGGTGACGACGCCGGTGCTGCTGTTGATGGCGAAGGCATTGCCGGGATTGGTCGTCAGGCTGTAGGTGATGGGACCAACCGCGTCCGTGGAACTGGCCGTGATGCCCACAAAGGCACCGTTGATGGCGCTGGTCAATATCGCATTGGCGGTGTTGTTGGTATCGAGCGGCGTGGTGGGCGCCGTGGCATCGACCGTCACCGTGACCGCGATCTGGTCGCTGTCATTGGCGCTGGCAAGGTCGGTGGTGGTGACCGTGATGGTCCCTGCCCCCACCGCCGTGGGGGTAAAGGACAGGTTGGCCAGAGCGGCATTGACCTCTGCCGCCGTGCCGACAATGGATAGCGATGTCGTCCCCGATCCCGTGATGGTCCCACCTCCATTGGCCGACAGCGTACCGTTGCTGGAGGATAGCTGTACCGTCAGGGTATCGCCGCTGTCGCTGTCGGTGACGCTGATCAGATTGCCGCCGGTCAGGGCCAGCGACTTGCCATTTTCCACCGAGACGCTTGGTGGTGCCGTGGTGACGGGGGCATTGTTGGCCGGAGCGGCGATGGTGACCTGGAAACTGTCGGCATCGTTCAGGCTGCCGTCGCTGCTGGTCACGGAGATCGTAGCGGTGCCCGCATTACTGGCCAGCAGGCTGAGGCTGGCCAACGTAGCGGACACATCGGACGGGGTGCCCGTGATGGTGACCGTTGCCGTGCCGGAATTGCTGACATTTGCGGAACCGCTGGCAACCAGGGTCAGGGTGCCGTTGTCGGTGGCCACCGTCGTTGTCAGGCTGCTGCCATTATCGGCGACGCTGATAAGGTTGGAACCGGTCAGCGCGAAGGCGACACCGCGGGTGGCACCGGTGATGGTGCCCGACGGCAGGGTGTTGACAGGGGGAGTATTGCTGGCCGCCGCCACCGAATAGGTGATGGAACTGTTGGCCGTGCCGCCCTGGCCATCACTGGTGCTCATCGTGATGGTGGCCACGCCCGGATCGGTCCCCGTGAAGGTCAGGGTGTCGATCGCCGCGTTCAGATCGGTCTGGTTGCTGCCCGCGAAGGTGACGGAACCGCTGGAATTCTGGGTGAAGGTCACTCCCTGCCGGGAGGCGTTGGAACCCGACAGGGTGCCGGCACTGGCCGTGAAGGTGACCGTCAACGTGTCACCCGCATTGCCATCGCTGACTTCCACGCCGGTCACCGTCGCCGCGACATCCTCCGTCGCGGTCTGCGTGCTGACCGGAACCGTGTTCAACGGGTTACTGTTGGGGGCGGCCGCAACGGACACATTGATCGTATCGCTGTCGGAACCGCCCAGCCCATCGCTGCTGGCCACGGTAATCGTGGTGCTGCCCGCCGTCGCCGGCGTGTAGCTGACATTGGCCAGCGCCGTGTTTACGTCCGACACCGTGCCGGTCAGGGTCAGGCTGCCCGTCCCCGATCCGGTCCCGCTGGCCGAGGTGAAACGGCCATTGCTGGTCGTCAGGGTCACCGTCATGGTCGAGACATCGCTGTCCGACACGGAGACCAGATTGGCCCCTGAGAGGGCCAGCGCCGTGGAGACCTGGGCCGTCAGAGCCGACGGCACGGCATTGAGCGGCGCCTGGTTGGCCGTGACGCCGATATTGAACGTGTCCACGTCGGACAGGTTCCCGCTGTCCGTCGTTTCCATTCGGATAGTCGCGGTACCGACCGCTGCCCCCGTGAAACTGAGGCTGGACAGCACGCTATTCAGGTTGGCGACCACGCTGCCGGAACTAGCCGACAGGGTGACGGTCGCACTACCATTGCCGGCAACGGTCACGCCGGGAATGGCGGTGACGGACAATGCACCGCTGGTCGTCGACAGGACCACGCTCATGGAATTGTCCTGCGTGGCGTCGGCGATGGACAGGCCCGCCACCGTGCGGGCCAGGCCCTGCGTGGCGGAAAGCGTGGTGCCGGGGACGGTGTTGGTGGGGGCAACGTTCTGATCGGGCGGAACCAGGGCCATATCTTGCTTCCGTATAATTGGATCGCGGAGAGGGTGAGGACGGGGACGCGGCCCCGCCTCAACCAGCGCCGAAATTGTCGTCGGTGAGGAGGGCGGTATAGCCCAGGAGGGTCAGCGTAGCGGTACCGACGGTGATGACGGTGTTGCTGCCGACAATGTTGAAGGCAACGTCGCTGGCATTGACCACGCTGTTGATGGACAGGATGTCGCCCGCCTCAAAACCGCTGATCGTGTCATTGCCGTCGCCGGTCACCCAGCGGAACACGTCGTTGCCGGCACCGCCATCGATGAAATCGTCGCCAAGGCCGGCATCGATATAATCATCGCCGCTGCCAGCATTGATCGTGTCGTTGCCTTCCCGGCCCAGGATCCCGTCACCATCACTGGTGCCGGCAATGACCTCGCCCAGCACGGTGCCATAGACATACTCCCCGCTGGCGGACAGGTTGGTGGCCACCCGTTCCACGGCCACACGCACGAACCGGTCGCTGAACTGCAACGCCTCGATAGTGGTCAGCGTATCGGTGCCTTCATTGCCATCGGCGGCATTGCTGTCCGTGATGGTGATGGTGCCGCCATTTGCGGCGATCACATAATCCGTGAAAGCACCGGAATAGGAGGCCACATCCAGACCGGAAGCGTTATCGCCGCCATCGATCGTGTCGTTGCCGGCACCGCCGATGAGGACGTCGCTGCCCGCGTCACCGAACAGGACATCATTGCCGGCATAGCCGTTGATATAGTCACCGTTGGAGGAACCGGTGATGGTGTCGCCCAGCACTTCCGTTCCGATATGGGTCCGGCCGTCGCTGGACACGAAGGTCGTCAGGCGGGCGTAGGTGTCGTTGAAGCTTAACCCTTCGATATTGCTGAGGGTCAGCACCGCGGCCCCCACCGTAACCGTGAAACCGTCGGCCGTGTCGTTGATCACCACCGCCGACAGGTTGGCATCCACGCGGACAGTGTCGTCCCCATCGCCGCCCTCAATCGTATCCGCACCCCCACGCCCATCGAAATAATCCGCGCGGCTGCTGCCCGTCAGATTGTCATCGAATTGCGTTCCCTCCGTATAGGCAGTGAGATTGTCGCTGGAGATGAAGGTCTGGGCCGCGATGCGCACAAAGACGTCGTTGAAGCTCAGCCCCTCAACATTGGTCAGCGCATCGGTGCCTTCGCTGCCGTCGAGCGTATCGGTCACCGTCACGGTGCCGCCTGACCGGGTGATGGTATAATCGGCCATGTTGCCGTTGAAGCGAGCGACATCGATATAAATCTCGCCGCCGCTGCCCGTGCCCTCGGCGCCGCCATCGATCACGTCGTTGCCAGCACCGCCATAAAGGTAATCGCCGCCGGCCGCACCATCGATCGTATCATTGCCGCTGCCGCCATCGATGTAATCATTGCCCGTCCCGGCAAGGCCGGACAGGTTGTCGCTGAAGTCGGTGCCATTTACCGACTTGTTGCCGTCCGTCCCTGAATAGACCGCCGGCGCCAGCCGCAGATACTGGTCGGTGAAGGACAGGGCTTCGACATTGGTCAGCGTATAGACGTTACCGCCCTGGCTATAGACCCAGGAACCGCCACTCTGCGTCAGGTTCGCCTGGTTGTAGGCGAAGTCCAGCCCGACCGTATCATTGCCATCCTTGCCATCGATCGTATCGACACCCAGGCCCGGACGGAAATAGTCGTTGCTGGCAACACCTTCAAGATTGTCGTTGTACCGCGTGCCCTCGATATAGAGCGACCCATCGGTGTTGGTGACGGTTTGCGCCACGATGCGAACATAGCCGTCGTCTTTGAAGCCCAGCACCTCGACATTGGTCAGCGTGTCGGTACCGTCATCGCCATCGGTGGGATTGTCGTCGGTAACGGTCACCGTCCCGCCATTGCGCGTGATGGTATAGTCGGCGAAATTGCCATTGTAGCGCGCGACATCGATCAGCACGTAATTGTCGACGGTAGTGCCATTGGCGCCGCCATCGATCGTATCGTTGCCGGAACCGCCTTCCAGATAATCGCCACCCGCGCCGCCGGACAGATTGTCCGCACCGGCATTGCCGCGGATGTAATCATTGCCGGTACCGCCCGTCAGCGTCTCAGCGAAGTCCGTGCCGTCAATGAAGCTGTTGCCGCTGGCATCGGTCGACACATAGGGCATCAGGCGCAGATATCCGTCCTGGAAATTGACGCTCTCTATATTTTTCAGCAGCGACGTGGCACCACCGATGGTGATGGTGAAATCCGCTCCTGAAGCCGCCACCACAACCGACGACATGGTCACATTGTAGAACACATTGTCATCGCCGGCGCCCCCATCAACCGTATCAGCCCCCAGGCCGGGATTGAAGTTGTCGCGATTGGCCGAACCGGTCAGATCATCGGCAAACCGCGTCCCCTCCACATAGGTCGAGCCATCCTGGTTCGTGTAGATCTGCGGGACCAGCCGGACAAAGCCGTCATCCTTGAAGCTCAAGGCCTCGATACCCGTCAAGACATCGGTCCCGTCATCACCGCCAACCGTGGGCTGGTCATCAGTGATGGTGAAGGTCAACACATTGCCGACCATCGACTGGGTGATGGTGTAGCTGGCGAAATTGCCTTCGTAGCGCGCCACATCCACCAGGACATTGCCCTGCTGCACGCCATCGTCGCCACCCTGGATGACGTCATTACCCTTGCCGCCGAAGAAATAATCGCCACCGGCGGCGCCGACCAGCGTGTCATTGCCATCACGGCCGTTCAGATAATCGTTGCCAGTGCCACCGGCGATACTGTCACCAAAGGCATCCGTGCCGTCATAGGAAGTACCACCGGGGCCCACGAAGCTGGCAACGGTCAGACGTACATAGGCGTCGCTAAAGGACAGGCCCTCCACATCGATCAGCGTATCGGTGCCATATGCGCTGGTGGTCAGCGATATGCTGCCATCGCCATTGCGCGCGATGGTGTAACCGTCAGCAAGTGCCTGGCCCACCTGCACAGTGTCATCACCCGATCCGCCGTTAAGCGTGTCGTTGCCGACGCTGCCATCCAGTTGATCCTGGCCGTCGCCGCCATTCAGGCTGTCATTGCCGGCACCGCCGACCAGGAAATCGTTACCCCCAAAGCCGTTGATGGTGTCATCCCCATCACCGCCGGCCAGATATTCCGCGTTGGCGGTACCGGTCAGCAGCAGATTTGCGGACGAAACGATGTCAGAGCCGGACAGGCGCAGGTTCGCCGCTTCCACGGCAGTTCCCAATTCGATCATCAGATCGGCGCCGGCATTGCTGTCGAGACCGATATGGATCCGGGTGACACCGTTCACAATCTCCGACTGCACCACACCAGACTGCACGCCGGCGCCATTGCCACTGCTGACGGTCCCGCTACCGAAGGTCAACCCCTGCACCGTGATACGGTCGCCGGGTGCGAAATCGACGATACGATCGACCCCCTGGGCCAGCAACGCGCCCGTGTTGGACGGGTCGGCGGCGAAATAGAGGAAGGTGTCGTTGCCACCCCCGCCCGACAGGCTGTCATTGCCGGACATGCCGGCGATGGTTTCATTGCCAAGCCCGCCCTGGATCGTGTCGGCAAAGCTGCTGCCCCTGACCTCGATCCGCTCGATCAGGCGCAAGGTGTCGGTGACACTGTTGTTGACCTGGACAAAATTGCCGGAAACGCGCAGTTGCACGCCGCCTGTGGCACCCTCGGAAAGGTCGTAATAGGCGGTATCGTTCCCGCTGCCACCGTCCAAGGTATCGGTGCCGGCACCACCAGCCAGCGTATCGTCGCCATCGCCCCCCAGAAGGCTGTCGCTGCCGCCGTCTCCGGCGATCATGTCATTGCCGGCATCACCAGAAATCGTGTCATTGCCCTCGCCACCCGACAGCGTGTCATTGCCGGAACCGCCAGCGATCAGATCGGCGCCGCTCATGCCCGATATCTCATCCCCCAGCGCGCTGCCGGTAAAGGTGTCGGCAAAGTTGCTGCCGGTTACGCTGATGGTCTCGAAATTCAGCAGCGTGTCGGTGCCGCCGCGACCATCGCCAACCGTCCCGCTGTTGCCGCTGATGATCTCGGCCAGGGAGAAGCTGACACCCCCCGTCAGGCCCAGATCATCAAACCGATAGGAGATGGTGTCGCTGCCGCTGCCGCCATCGAGAAGGTCATTGCCGGCATCACCACGCAGATGATCATTGCCGTCACTCCCCAGCAGCGTATCGGCACCGTCGCCGCCGTGCAGCAGATCGTTGCCGGCGCCGCCATCCAGGCTGTCGCCCAGGTCGGGCACTGTGGACAGGCTGCCCGTATCGGCACCGCCGAACAGGAGGTCGTCCCCCTCTCCACCCAGCAGCGTGTCACTGCCCCCGGCCCCCAACAGCGTGTCATTGCCGCCAGCGCCGTTCAGGCTGTCATTCAGCCCACGCCCGGTCAGCGTGTTGGCCGTGCCGTCGCCCGTGCTGTAAGCCGCCGCGTAGCTGGCGGTGATGCGCCCACCGGAAAGGGTGAAGTCCGCCGCCGTGAAGCTGCCATCGAGATCGATCATCAGATCGGCGCCGGCAACATCGTTGATGCCGATAAACAGACGGGTCGCGTTGTTACCCAGGGACATGACACCGACCTGATTGGCCAGCAGACTGCCCCCAGTGTTGGTTACATCACTAATACCGGTGAAGTCCCGGCCAAGGACCAGGATGCTGTCGCCCGCCTCCAGATCACGGATACGATCGACGCCCTGTTCGCCCGCGAAGATAAAGACGTCGTTTCCGGCGCCACCGATCAGCGTGTCGGCGCCCATGCCGCCGGCCAGATGATCGACCAGCGTGGAGCCGATCAGCAGATCATTGCCGGAACCGCCGCTGATTTTCAGCACCTCTATGTTCATCAGCGTGTCGATGCCGCCCCGGCCATCGGCGAGGGTCGCTGGGGCCGTCTGCGCGAAGGCACCGCCATCGAACTTCACACCCGTGGTCATGACGCTCAGGTCATAGACCGCCGCATCGGCCGAGCCGGCGCCACCATCAATCGTATCGTTGCCGACCCCACCCTCCAGGTAGAAATCGTCACCCGCACCGCCCTGGATGAAATCGTTGCCGGAGCCGCCCGTGATCTGATCGCCGCCGGCGCTACCCGAGAGCGTGTCAGCAAAATTAGAACCGACGACGATGATAGATTCGATGCCCGACAAGGTGTCGGTGCCGCCGCGACCATCGGCGATGGTCACGCCATCACCGGTCAAACCGCCCGCATCGAAGAAAATGCCACCCGTCAGGCCCAGATTGTCGAACCGGTAGGAAGCGACATCGTTACCCGCGCCACCATCCAGCGTGTCATTGCCCGCATCGCCCCGAAGTTGGTCGTTGCCGTCACCGCCCAGCAGCAGGTCGTCGCCGTCGAAACCGATCAGCGTGTCGGTTCCCGAACCACCGTCAAGCGTGTCCGCCCCGTCGCCGACGCTGTTGCCCTCACCGCCGGAATAACCGGCCAGCACGTCATTGCCGTCACCGCCCTGCAGGCTGTCCGACCCGCCGAGACCGGCCAGCACGTCATCACCAGCCAGACCCAGGATCGTGTCGTTCTGGTTGCCACCAACCATGGTATCGGCACCGGTGGTTCCCGTCAGGCTTTGCGGAATACCGGCGGCCAGGGCCAGACGATTACCATCAACGATGATGAATTCGCTGGCCGTATGCGTGCCATTAAGGACAATTGTCAGATCGGCCGCACCCGTGCCCCCCAGCCCGACATGAACCAGCGTGGTACCGCTGGCGCCCGCCTGGATGTGTACGCCGCCAAAGGGGATGCCGGTGGCACCGCCGGAGGTGATGCCGCTCAGCATCGCGCCGTTCACCAGGATCGTGTCCCCGTCGCCGAAATCCGCGATCGTGTCGATGCCGTTGGGGGCGGAGTAGTAGCCGTCAAAACTGAACGTATCGTTGCCGGCACCGCCGAACAGCAGATCGTTGCCTTCCCCGCCGGACAGCACGTCATGACCGGCAGACCCGGTAATCGTGTCATGGCCGGAGCTGCCCGTGACCATGACGGCTTCGACATCCACCAGCGTCTGGCCCAACAGGATGCCAGATCCGCCGGATAGACCCGTCGCTGAGAAATTGATGCCCGACGCCGATGCGTAGAACTCATAGACCGCGAAATCAAACCCGGCACCACCATCCAGAAGGTCATTGCCAAGACCGCCCACCAGCGTATCGTCGCCATCCCCACCGCGCAGCGTGTCAACACCGGTGTCGCCGTCGCCATCATCGCCAGTGATATAGTCGTTACCGGCACCGCCAATGATACTGTCATTGCCAGCCGAGCCGTTGAGCTGGTCGTCATAGGCGCTGCCGGTAATGGTATCGGCGAATTGCGACCCGCTGATACCAAGCCGCTCGATGCCAATCAGGGTGTCGGTGCCGCCGAACGCATCCGTGAATGTATAGCTGGCGCCCGGCGTGAAATCTGAGATGTCGATACTCACGGCCCCTGACTGGGTGATCCCGCCATAATAATAGGAAACGAAGTCGATGCCATCGCCACCATCCAGGGTGTCGTTGCCGGCATCTCCGCGCAGATTGTCGTTGCCAGCACCTCCCAGCAGGCTGTCATCGCCATTGTTGCCGCGCAGGACGTCGTCACCGGCACCACCAATCAGCGTATCCGCACCGTCAAGCGCCGCCGAGACCGGCGAGCTGTTGTTGGAGCCATAGAGCGCGTCGTTGCCGTCGCCGCCATCGATATAATCGCTGCTGCCACCGCCACGAATAATGTCGTCGCCGCCCAAGCCCAGGATGGTGTCGTTGCCATCGGCCGTCAGGTTGTTGTTGTTATTGGAAAGACTGCCGCCGAACAGGCTGTCGCCATCCTGCGTGCCGGTAATTTGGTCATCACCGCCCAAACCCGCGATGGGGCTGAACGAACCGGAGGTGCCCACCAGCGTATCATTGCCGGGTGACGCACCCGGCGTACCGCCGATCAGGTAGATGCCCGCCGAATTGCCCCAATGGCCGACCTGCAGATCGCTGGCCGCCAGGCTGCCGGCAATCTGGATCTCCACCAGACCGGCCGTGCCACCGGCATAGACGTAAAGCGTGGTATACCCGCCACTGGTTGCGCCGACGCGCACATCCCCCAGGACCATGCCGCTGCTGTCGCTACCGGTCTGGATGGTGGTGCCAAGCGCGACGGTGCCGGACGGCAGATAGAAATTGATGCCGTCGCCAACACTGAAATCAGTGATCCGATCCACCCCGACCGCCACATCGACGCGATAGGCAAAATTGTCATTGCCGCCGCCGCCTGTCAGCGTGTCGTCCCCGCCGCGACCTTCGATGTAGTTCTCGCCATCATTACCGACGAACGTGTCGGCGACGTCGCTGCCCAGGACATGCACATATTCGATGCCGATCAGCGTATCGGTGCCGCCCAGCCCGTCGCTCTGCGTGACGGTACCGCCGGTATTGGTCACAACAGTAAAATTGACGGCCGTGCTGCTGCCTTCAAAACTATAGGCCGCGACGTCCGATCCAAGGCCGCCGACCAGCGTGTCATTGCCACCGCTGTTGCCGGCATCATCCCCGCGCAAATAGTCGTTGCCGATACCGCCCACCAGACTGTCGTCACCGGCATTGCCGAACAGGTAATCGTCACCATCGCCGCCATCCAGCGTGTCATTGCCAGCAAAGCCGCTGATATTGTCGTTACCGCCCAGACCCAGGATAAGGTCGTTGCCGGCCCCTCCGTTCAACTGGTCGCCGCCGCTGGTCCCCGTCAGGTTCTGGTCACCTGCGCCCGAGCCGCCATAGGTGGTCAGGTCAATCGTCTCACCGTTCAGCACCAGGGTTTCAACACTCAACAGCGTGTCGGTGAACCCATCATTGGTGATCGTGAAGCTGCCATTGTTGTTGCGGACGATGGAGGTATTGCCTGTGGCGTAGATATAGGCCGTGTCACGCCCGGCACCACCATCGATGACGTCATTGCCTGCACCAGCATCAATGATGTCATTGCCGGCGGAGCCATGGATCGTATCATCGAAGCTGGTACCCCAGACTTCGACGGCCTCGATCCCTATCAGCGTATCCCCATGGATCACGCCCGACCCGCTCACCAATCCGGAAGCGGTGAAGCTGATGGCGCCCGTCCCGGCCGTGAAATCAAAACTCGCCAGGTCGTAGCCGTCGCCTCCATCCAGCAGGTCATTGTCTTCGGCGCCAATCAGCGTGTCATTGCCCGCCCCACCCCGCAGCGTGTCTTCACCGGCATCACCGACAAGATAATCATTCCCCGACCCGCCATCGATGCTGTCATTGCCGTCACCGCCGGCCACCTGATCATCAAAGGCGCTGCCCGTGATTGTATCGGCGAACTGGGTCCCACCCAGACCGATGCGCTCGATGCCGATCAATGTGTCGGTGCCGCCAAAGGCATCGACAAATGTATAGGTCTCACCCGGTGTAAAGGCGTTCAGATTGACATTCACCCCACCGGTCAGGTCGACCCCGTCATAATAGTAGGAAACGAAGTCAAACCCATCGCCACCATCCAGCGTATCGCTGCCGGCATCGCCGCGCAGATTGTCATCGCCGGCACCGCCCAGCAGGCTGTCATCGCCATGGTTGCCGCGCAGGACGTCGTCACCGGCTCCACCGATCAGCGTATCGGCACCGTCCAGAGCCGCCGAAACGGGCGAACTGGAATAGGAACCATAAAGCACGTCGTCACTGTCACCACCGTCAATGAGATCGGCGCCGCCGCCACCACGGATGAAATCAGCGCCGCCATAGCCGAAAATGGTGTCGTTGCCGTCACCGCGCAGGTTGTTATTGTTGAAAAGATGCCGGTCACCGAACAGATTGTCGCTCTCCGCGCCACCAAGGATGCTGTCATCACCGGCCATGCCGACGATGAAATTGCCGCCGGCCACGCCGACCAGCGTATCATTCCCAGCCGAGGCCCCAGAGCTACCGCCGGTCAGGCTGATGCTGGCCGTCGAGTTCCAGTGATCGACCCGCAAGTCACCTGCTTCGACATAGCCGGCCAACTGGATCGTCACGATCCCGGCACCGCCACCGGCATTAACGAACAGGGTCGAGTAACCGCCGCTGCTGGCGGCAACCCGAACCTCGCCCAGGGCGATGCCACTTTTATCGTCGCCCGCCTGGATGACGGTGTTCAACGTGACCGCGCCGGTCGACTGATAGAAATTGATGTTATCGCCGATGCTGAGGTCACTGATGTAATCGACACCGACCGGTGCATCCACCAGGAAGGAGAAAGTGTCGTCCCCCCCGCCGCCCGTCAGCTTGTCATTGCCGCCGCGCCCTTCGAAATAGTTTCGGCTGTCGTTACCGATGATCAGGTCACCGCCGCTGCCCCCCAGGACATGCACCTCCTCGATGCCGATCAGCGTATCGGTGCCACCCAACCCGTCATTCTGCTGGGTTGTTCCGCCCGTGTTGGGGGCGACGATGAAGGTGACCGGGTCGGTCGCGTTCTCAACATTATAGGAGGCGATGTCGTAGCCTTCACCACCGTCCAGCGTGTCGTTGCTGCCGGAAATACCGGGATCGTCACCACCCAGGTAATCGTCGCCGCTGCCCCCTTGCAGACTGTCGGCACCCAGGCCGCCAAACAGGGTGTCAAGGCCGTCACCGCCCTGCACCGTGTCGTTGCCGTCGCCGGCATAGACATTGTCATCACCGGCGAACCCGATGATCAGGTCGGCGCCGGTGCCGCCGGTCAGGAAGTCATTACCTGTGCCACCATTCAGGGTCTCCCCCGTCAAGCCATAGGTGGTCAGGTCGATATTCTGGCCGTTGAGCACCAGCGTCTCGATATTGATCAGCGTATCGGTGGCACCGTTGCCGACCACCGTGAAGCTGCCATCCTGGTTCTTGGTGATGGTGGCGCCGGTAGCGTATATGTAGGCGATGTCATTACCGGAACCGCCGTTCAATAGATCGTCGCCGTAATCACCATTCAACGTGTCATTGCCATCGCCGCCATACAGGCTGTCGTTCCCGGAAGCACCAAAAAGGTTATCATCGCCGCCATTGCCGACCATGAGATCGGCTTGGTTGCTGCCCCAGACCTCCTCGTCGAGCAGGCTGCCCGTAATATTGATGGCCGTCGCGTAGTCAGCCGTAACCCGGATGCCCTCGATATTCGAGAAAGTCAGCTTGCCGCCATACCCATCACTGATGATCAGGTCGCTGATGCTGACATTTGTGACGCCGGTGACGTTGCTGTAACCGATTTCCAGAGTGTCGTAGCCGGCACCGCCGTCGATATAATCACCCTCCGGTCGCCCGGCCATGATGAAGTCGTTGCCGGCACCCGCCACAATGCTGTCGGCACCAAGACCGGCGCCAATCAGGTCATCATTGCTGCTGCCCGTCAGCGTGTCGTTGCCACCACCCAGGTTGACCGCATACAGGCCCGTGTCCGAGAGGGTGAGGCTGTCGGCACCCGTCGTATAATTGGTGATATGCAACGTGCGGTCGATGAAAATTGCCTGCTCGATATTGTACAGGGTTTCGGCTGAATTGCCGCCGCTGAACAGGCTCTCGATGGTCACGGCATCGAAGCGCCCCTCAGAGGCATACCAATGATTGCGGCTGAAAGTCAGGCCGGTGGACGCCACATCATGCGCTACAATGTCGAAGCCGCTGCCACCATCGATCGTGTCGAACCCGGAGGACGCAATAATGGTATCGTCCCCGCTGCCGCCTGACAGGTTGTCATTGCCGGCACCACCATCCAGGTTATCGTTGCCGATACCGCCATTCAGCGTGTCATTGCCGTCCAGACCCAGGATGGTGTCGTTGCCGGCACCACCCACGATGGAATCGGCCCCCGTCGTGCCGGTTAACAGGTCATCGCCCGTGGGACCCGTGTCGTTTCCATACGTCGTCAGGTCGATGAAGGTATCGGCAAGCGAGAGGCTTTCAACATTGCGCAGCAGGCTGGTATTGCCGCCATGGGTAATGGTCAGGCTGTTGGCATCAACACGGGTGATGGTGACGCCGGTGGAGGAGAAGGGATAGAAGCTGACCGTGTCATAGCCAGACCCGCCATCCAGCGTGTCGTTACCGGTGCCACCATACAAATAGTCCGAACCGGCGCCCCCCACCAGGCTGTCGTCGCCCGATCCGCCCCTCAGCGTGTCATTGCCGTCATTGCCTAACAGGATGTCGTTGCCCGTGGCGCTTTCCAGATATTCATCACGGCTGCTGCCGGTGATGGTTGTATCGCGACCGGCGACCCGAACACTGATGCGTTCGATATCGTTCAGGGTGGCCAAGCCACCGCTATTGTCACTGATCTGGCTGTCGCCGATGGTGATCGTCAGGCCAGTGGTCGCGGAATAGCCGATTTCCACCGTATCAATACCGGCCCCGCCATCGACCGTGTCGTCATTGGGACGGCCGAGCATGATAGAGTCGTTGCCATCACCGGCCGCGATACTGTCGGCATCGGCACCAGCGCCGATAATGTCATGCAGGTTGCTGCCCACAATGGTATCCGCGCCGGAACCAGCATTGACGATCAGGCCGGTGCCCGTGTCGGCGATAATCAGGTCGCCGGTATTGGTGCCCGTGCGCCAGACCATGGCGCCGTCGCTGAAGCTCAGCCCTTCGACCTCAAAGGCCAGGGTATAGACGTAGCTTCCAGAATAGGAGCCGCTGATGCTGATATTGCTGAAGGAGCCATCATCGGCCAAATTGTAATTATAGCGCTCGACGGCGAACCCAGACATGGAGCCGGGGATAACAAGGACATCCGTACCAGAGCCACCATACACCAGATCAAAGCCCTGGCTGACGATCAACCGGTCATCGCCATTGCCCCCCGACAGCGTGTCGTTGCCGGAACCGCCAAACAACGTGTCATTGCCATCGCCACCGAACAACCGATCATTGCCCGTGCCGCCCGTCAGATCATCGTCACCGGTGGTACCAGTGCCGGAACCATAGGTGGTCAGGTCGATCGTGGTGCCATTGAGCTGCAGATATTCCGCATTATACAGGGTGTCGGTGGAGCCGCTCAGCGTGACCGAGAAGCTGCCATCCCCATTCTTGACGATGGTCGCGTTACCCGTGTTCCCGCTGAAGAAATAAACCGTGTCGATACCGTCACCGCCATCCAGCGTGTCATTGCCAGCACCGCCGTCCAGCGTGTCATTGCCGGCCGCGCCGGAAAGGGTGTCATCGCCCGAAGAACCGAAGAGTGAATCATTGCCGGTATTACCGAATATGTAATCGGCCAGGAATCCGCCCCGGATCGTTTCATCGCCGATACCGCCGCTGATCGTATTGCTGCCGGAAAAACTGCCGGCGATCTGTATACCTTCGATATTGCTGAAGCTCAGCGTACCGCCGACATTATCCGTGATACCGCTGCTGCCAACCACAACCAGGATGGAACCGGTAGAGTTCTCATAACCGATTTCCAGCACATCATAACCGGCGCCACCGTCGATAATGTCGTCCTCAGGACGGCCCGCGAGGATAAAATCATTGCCGCCACCAGCCATGATGCTGTCGGCACCAAGACCCGCACCGATCAGGTCGTCATTGATGCTGCCGGTCAACGTGTCATTACCCGCGCCCAGATTGATAGCATAACGGTCGACGGCACCAGTCGACAGGTCGATATTCTCGGCACCGGTTGTATAGTTGACCAGATACAGGGTCCGGTCGGTAAAATTTATCTGCTCGACATCGAAAAACTGCTTGTACTCATAAACACCATTGACCGTCCCAGCCGTATTTACGGCATAGAACACACCCTCAGACGCGTTATAATTGTTACGCGTGACCGACAGGCCGGTGAAAGCGGCGCTCATATACTGGACGATGTCATAGCCGCTGCCGCCATCCAACGTGTCATAGCCAGCAGAGGCCACCAGAGTGTCATTGCCGTTGCCACCCGCAAGGCTGTCGTCACCCACGCCACCATCCAGGCTGTCATCGCCCACGCCACCTTCGAGCGTGTCATTCCCAGGGCCGCCTGAAAGCGTGTCGTTGCCGGAACCGCCCAGCAGCAGGTCACTACCGGCCCCGCCCGTCAGGCTGTCGTCACCGGTCGTACCGGAGGTCGACCCCGAACCGGAGCCGGTTCCGGAACCATAGGTGGTCAGGTCGATGAGGGTATTGCTGAGCTGCAAATACTCCATATTGTACAAGGTATCGGTGGAACCGCTGAGGGTGACGGTGAAGCTGCCACTGCCATTACTGACGATAGTCGTGTTCTCCACGGTTCCACTGTAAAGGGTCACCGTGTCGATACCGTCACCGCCATTCAGCGTGTCATCGCCAGCGCCACCGTCCAGCGTGTCATTGCCCATCGACCCGTCAAGGGTGTCATTACCGCTGGAACCCCAAAGAGAGTCGTTGCCCAGGCCACCGAACAAGAAGTCAGCCTGAACACCCCCGTACAGAGAATCTCTCGTCTCTCCGCCGGACAGGGTATTGGCATATTGATAGCTGCCCATCACCTGCACGGATTCGATGTTGCTGTAGGTCAGCGATCCGCCAGAATTATCGGTGATGCTTCCGGAATTGATGATCATGGTCACGGCGCCGGTCGAATTGCTGTATCCGACCTCCAGCGTGTCATAGCCGGCCCCCCCATCGATGACGTCACCCTCTGGCCGACCCGCCATGATATAGTCATCACCGGCGCCGGCCATGATGCTGTCGGCCCCCAGACCGGCACCGATCAGGTCGTTACCGCTGCTGCCCGTCAGCGTATCGTTACCGGCATACAGATTAACGGCATGAAGCTGGGCACCCGTATCCGCCAGGATCACGGTGTCGTCGCCCGTGGTCCACCCCACCATATTGAGCGTCCGGTCCGTGAAATTCACTCGCTCAATATCAATAAGGCTCTTGTATTCGTAGGTATTCCCAACAAGACCCATGATGGTCAAGGCGCTAAACCAGCCTTCATCGGCGAGGAAATAATTGCGCTGGATGGACATTCCCGACGAAGCAACTGAATAGTTCACCGTATCATAGCCGCTGCCGCCATCCAGCGTGTCATTGCCGGCAGAAGCGATGATGGTATCATCACCATTGCCGCCCAGCACGCTGTCGCTGCCGCTGCCACCATCCAGACTGTCATTGCCGGCCCCGCCTTCCAGCGTGTCGTTGCCGTCCAGACCCAGGATGGTGTCATTGCCATCCACGCCTTGAATCAGGTTATTGCCGACATCGCCCGACAGGTTGTCATCGCCGGTGGTACCGCCGCCCGACACCATGCCGTAGGTCAGAAGATTGATCCTCGTATCGGCGAGCTGCAAAAACTCGACATTATGCAATGTACCGGTACCGTTGGCATGCACGACACTAAAGCTGGTCTCTCCCAGGCGAACCAGGGTCACGCCCGAACTGCTGGAACTGGAGAAACTGGCCGTGTCGTTCCCGGCACCGCCATCCAGGGTGTCATTACCAAAATTGCCGTTCAGAACATCATCGCCAGCACCACCGTCGAGACTGTCATCGCCATAATAGCCGTCGAGACTGTCATTGCCGCTGCCACCACGGAGCGTGTCGTCGCCGTACATGCCCTGAAGGAATTCCTCTCGATCACTCCCGATGATGAGGTCATTACCGCTGGCACCGAAAACGTCCAGCCGCTCGACATTGGCCAGAGTCACGCTACCGCCGCCGGAAAGGCTGACCAGATCGCCGCTGGCGATGATCACCGCGTCACCTTCGGGAACACCGATGATTACGGTGTCATAGCCGTCGCCGCCATCGACCGTATCATTCTCGGGAATACCGATCACGATCTCATCATTGCCACCACCGGCAAAGACACTGTCAGAACCGAGACCGGCACCGATGAGGTCCTTGAAATTGCCCCCGATGATCGTATCGGCACCACCTTCCGCATTGATGACAAGGACAGGGTTATCGCCTGCGGTGAACAGTTCACCGCTGTCTGTACCGGTCCGCAAGGTGACGGTAGCATCGGTAAAGATGACCTGCTCTACACCCTGGATCTGGGCAGAACCGAAGCCCGAACTGCCGATGGTTCCATAAAATGACAATGTAAAGTTGCCCACGGCCGGCGAATAGCCATAGCGGGAAAATGTAAAGTCAGAGATAGGTGCCGCGACGGTCACGGTATCGAAGCCGTTTCCACCCATGATCTGGTCGCTGCCGGGACTGAACACGATCGTGTCGTTGCCGTCCCCACCATCGAGCGAGTCATTGCCCCACGCGCCATTCAGGGTGTCCGGCCCATCACCACCCAGCAGCAAGTCGGCGCCGGAATTGCCATCGATGAAGTCCTCATCCGCCGTGCCGGTGATCTGGTCGTTACCGGCGGTGCCCGTCTGGTTGCTCATGCTGCCCAACTCCATGACTGAATTCCGCTACGTCACACCACCCTGATCGGGATGGTTGGTGCCCTTCGGAAATTGATATCCAACGATTACAAGGGGGAGAATTACCCGTAGCGCGGGCGTAAAATGGCATTGGTGAATCACCAAGTGATCCCCACCCAATCCATAAAGCCGATTGCCAACCCGCGCCTACTGCCCAATGCGGGCAGTCAGCCATGGTGGCTTCCACCTGAATTTGTCAGGTGGAACCTGATTTCCAGGAAAAGACCATGATTGCGCATGCCAAGCGACCACACCCACGGCATACGCGGACAAGGCAGATGTTTCCGCCTTGTCTCCATTGATGCTGCGCATGAAACGGTGCCCCTCCGTCCCCGATCAACACTGCCAAACAGCTTAACTTATCGTCTTGAGAACACATGCCCTATAAGGATGACAATTATGCATGATTTTGATCGACAAGTGAGAAGGATTCGCGACCCCAGACGCATTTCCACCCCCGCAGGCGACGCACGCTGCGCGTGTGACCGCCTATGAACAGCAGCAGCACAGTGTCACTGCCAACGGCTTAAAGTGCACGCCCAGCAGCGAAAACTCACCGCCGATCCTGAATACCCCGCCATGAACAAGGAAGGCCCCATGGCATCTGAAAGTTGCATCCTGATCGGGGTGAACGACGTCGCCACCGCTAGCTACCGCGGAGCGCGTTATCTTATTACCCGGAACCCAGCCGCTAGCCGGATCTCTTCCGGCATTGGTTTCCGCTGTTTCGTCGTCCACCAGGCAGCAATCCGCGAGTCTCCGGACCATCGGCTCGCCTCCGGTTGTGATGACGAAGCGTTTAGGGCGCTAAAAATGGCGTCATGCAGCCTTGTTGGTGATGGCCCCTTGTACTCACGAAGGGCCAGGGTTTCCCCCCAGCGCCTTTGCCGATTCGGCCCAAGAATAAACCTGAAGGGTGTCACCTTGCGCGGCGGCCCAGTCTGCCGGGGCATCAAACAGTATTTATGGTTAAAACCCTGCCAGCAGATCGCGCCGGCCATATTTATGGTTAACGACGCGATCTGTTGTTGGCGCGGTCACTCCGCCGCCGCGCTGACCGGCGATATCGGGCGGCGCCAACGGGCCAGCAGTTCCGCCTCCTCCGCTTTGGCCTTGTGCAGATATTCGTCCTTCACATGGCCGAAACCGCGGATCTTCTCCGGGATGCTGGCGATATCGACGGCCAGATGTGTGTTGGCGGGCGACAGGGCGGCCAGCAACTCCTCCACCACGGCGATATAGTCGGTGATCAGCTTCCGCTCCATCACCCGTTCCGGATTGCGCCCGAAAATGTCCAGGCTGCCGCCGCGCAGGCCCTTCATCTTCGCCAGCATCTTGAAACCCAGCATCATGGCCGGCCCGAATTCCTGCTTTTGCAGGTGCCCGGTGATCGGGTCGCGCGCAGATGTTGCCGGCGGGGCCAGATGGAATTTCAGCTTGTAATCGCCTTCGAACTGGCTGGCCACCTGCGCCTGGAACCGGCCATCACTGTAAAGCCGCGCCACCTCATACTCGTCCTTGTAGGACATCAGCTTGAACAGGTACCGGGCCACCGCGCGGGACAGGGCGTCCCGGCCGGGCGTGCGCTCCGCCTCCACGGCCTGCACCCGGTTCACAATGGCCTTGTAGCGGCCGGCATAGGCGGCATCCTGATAGTCGGTCAGATAGGCGATGCGGCGTTCCACCATCTCCGCCAGCGTCTCCGACGCACGGCGATGGCCGAAGGCGCCCGCCTTTTCCTGCTTGGGGATGGCGGTGTCGATGACACGGGCCAGATCGATTGCGGCACGACGGCCCCAGCGGAAGGCGTCGGTGTTCATCTTCACCGCCGCCCCGTTCAGCTCGATCGCCTTTTCGATGGCGGCGGCCGATGTCGGGACCAGCCCCTTCTGCCAGGCATAACCCAGCATGAACATGTTGGTGGCGATGCTGTCACCGCACAGGGCCGTGGCAATCTTCTGCGCATCGATGGCCGACACGGCATCCGCCCCACCCACGCCCGACGCGATGGTGCGGGTCAGGCCGCCCGACGGTACCGTCGCATCGGCATTGGTGATGAAAGCCGCCGTCATCGTCTCCGCCGTGTTCACGACCGCGCGGGTGCGGCCCGCCGCCATCTTGGACAGGGCGTCGGCGTTGGCCGCCACGACAATGTCGCAGGCCAGCACCAGATCAGCCCCGCCGGCCACGATGCGGTTGGCATGGATGTCGCCCGGCCGTTCGGCGATGCGCAGATGGCTGGTCACCGACCCGCCCTTTTGCGCCAGTCCGGCCATGTCCATGGCCGTGAAGCCTCGGCCTTCCAGATGGGTGGCCATGCCCAGGATGGCGCCGATGGTGACGACGCCCGTGCCGCCGATACCGGTGACCAGGATGTTCCAGGGCTTGTCCAGGGTGGGGATGGCCGGTTCCGGCAGGATACCCCACTCATTCCCCTTGGCGTCACCCTTGGCCGCCGCCGGCTTCGGCTTCTTCAGGCTCCCGCCCTCCACCGTCACGAAGCTGGGGCAGAAACCTTTCAGGCAGGAGAAATCCTTGTTGCAGGACGACTGGTCGATCTGACGCTTGCGCCCGAACTCCGTCTCCACCGGCACCACCGACAAGCAGGAGGATTTGGCCGAGCAATCGCCGCAGCCTTCGCAGACCAGTTCATTGATCACCACACGGCGTGCGGGATCGGGATACTTGTTGCGCTTGCGGCGGCGGCGCTTTTCGGCGGCACAGGTCTGTTCATAGATGATGATGGTGACGCCCGTTTCCTGGCGCAGGTCGCGCTGCACCTGATCCAGTTCATCCCGGTGGAAAATCTTGGTGCCATGCGGCAGGCCCCGGCCCAGACCGTACTTTTCCGGCCCGTCGCTGACCACGACGATGCGCTTCACGCCCTCCGCGTCCAACTGCTGGGCGATGTCATAGACGGACAGGGTGCCGTCCACCGGCTGCCCGCCCGTCATGGCGACGGCGTCATTGTAGAGGATCTTGTAGGTAATGTTCACCTTGGCCGACACGGCGGCACGGACGGCCAGAATGCCGGAATGGAAATAGGTGCCGTCGCCCAGATTGGCGAAGACATGGTTCTCGCCGGAGAATTGCGACTGTCCGATCCACTGCACCCCTTCGCCGCCCATCTGGCTGAACACTTCCGTGTTGCGGCCCATCCAGGTGACCATGTAATGGCAGCCGATACCGGCCAGACCCCGGCTGCCATCGGGCAGGCGGGTGGAGGTGTTGTGCGGACAGCCGGAGCAGAAGAAGGGCGTGCGGACCGTGGTCGATGACGGCGTGTTCTGCCGCACGCGATGTTCCATGCGGGCCAGCCGCTCCGACACATAATCATTGGGGCCGAAGGACAGGATACGCCCGGCCAGGACGCGGGCAATGTCCACCGGGTTCAGTTCCGCCTTCTCCGTGAACAGCGGCTTGCCCGTATGATCGGTCTTGCCCAGCACGCGCGGGCGGCGGTCCCAGTGGAACAACTGCTCCTTGATCTGGCTTTCCAGGACGGAGCGCTTTTCCTCCACCACCAGCAATTCCTCGGTGGTCTGGGCAAAGGCACGCATGCCCTGCGGCTCCAGCGGCCAGGCCATAGCCACCTTATAGATACCCAGGCCCCATTCGCGGGCCATCTCCTCGCTGATCTCCAGCTCGTCCAGCGCTTGCCGGACGTCCAGATACGACTTGCCGATGGTCACCAGGCCCAGGCGCGGGGCGGCGTGACCGAACACCACCTTGTCCAGCCGATTGGCGCGGGCGAACGCACGGGCGGCGTCCAGCTTCCAATCGATCATGCGGGCTTCCTGAATCAGCGGCGTGTCATGCAGCCGGATGTTCAGCCCGCCGGGCGGCAGTTCGAAATCGGTTGGTTCCTGAATGATGATGCGGGCGGGATCGATATCGACGATGGCCGTGGTATCGATCGTGTCGGCGATGCAGGTGAAACCCACCCAGGCGCCGGAATAGCGCGACAGGGCAAAGCCCACCAGCCCCATGTCGAGGAATTCCTGCACGCCGGCCGGATTGATGGTCGGCATGAAGGCATGGATGAAGGCCTGGTCCGACTGGTGCGGCAGGGTGGAGGATTTGCAGCTATGGTCGTCACCGGCAAAGGCCAGGACGCCGCCATGCCGGCTGGTGCCTGCAAAATTGGCGTGCTTCAAGGCGTCGATGGACCGGTCCACGCCCGGCCCCTTGCCGTACCAGATGCCGAAAACGCCATCGACCTTGGCCCCCTGCCACAGGTTGACCTGCTGGCTGCCCCAGACGGCGGTAGCGCCCAGTTCCTCGTTCACGCCCGGCTGAAAATGGATATTGCCCTTGGCCAGAAACTTCTTGGCCTGCCACAGCGCCTGATCATAGGCACCCAGGGGCGAGCCGCGATAGCCGGAGATAAAGCCCGCCGTCTTCAGGCCCGCGGCCTGATCCCGCTGCCGTTGCAGCATGGGCAGCCGCACCAGAGCCTGGGTGCCGGTCATGAAGGCCCGGCCCTGCTGAAGGGTGTATTTGTCGTCAAGCGCGACGGTGGCAAGCGTGCGGGCGGCGTTGGCCATTCTGGATACCCTCCCCTATCGGACCGCTAGGTCAGGTCCGAATATTGACCCTGTCTGGCATCGACCGTAACCCACAAAATAGGTCAATTCTACTGACTTATTTTCGGTCTGTTTCCGGCCGATCCATGCGTGGATTCGTGCATGGATTTCCTGGGTTTCTGGCGCTTTGTTACTGCCGCAGCGCACTATCGCACCGCAGCACAAGAATGCCGATTCGGCGGTGGTTTCCCAAGGCCCGCCGACACCAATCTATCCTTTCGGACATGGTCCCCGACCGGGTCATTAACTCTCTTTCGTGCTAATGAACGGTTTCCAGACCGGGTGCATCGGCAACAGGGAAAGGTGAAGCAAAAAGTGGCGGTAGTGGACCTTCAGCAATCGCTGACATTGCATCAGCGTTTCCTGGAAGGACGCCCCGGCGGCCGGCGGCTTGAACTAAAGTCGCATGACCTGCGCGCCGAAAGGCTGATCGCCGCCGATATGCGCAACGCCCTGCTCAGCGGCGTCAATCTGGAAGACGCTGTGTTGCGGCAGTCCATCCTGGACGGGTCGGATCTGTTCGGTGCCAATCTGGCCAGGGCGGATATGGAAGCCGCCAGCCTGAAAAGCGCGGATCTGCGCGGCGTCAATCTGGCAGGATGCAATCTGCGTCAGGCCCGGCTGGACCGGGCCGACATCCGGCAAGGCCAACTGGTGGTCTGGGTCGGCAAGGTGCAGCAGAAGGTGATCCAGGTTGCCGATCTGTCGGGGGCGAACCTGTCCGATGCGTCGCTGACCGGTACGGACCTGTCGGGGGCCGACCTGCGCAACGTCAATCTCGCCGGCGCCAATCTGTCGGGAGCCCAGCTTTTCGCGGCCAATCTGTCGGGGGCCGACCTGCGTGGCGCCAGCTTCGTGGAAGCGAAACTGAAAGGCGCCATTCTGGACAATACACAGGTAGCCGGTGCCGATTTTGCCCGCGCCGATCTGCGCGACGCACGGCTGCGCAACGTGCCCCCGGGCGCCGCCAATTTCAAGGCCGCTTATACCGACGGCGCCGTATTCAGTGCCGACCATGGCAAGCTGGCACCGGAAGTGCGCGAAGCCATTACCGAGCATCAACGCTGGATCGTCAGCAATGGACGCGAGGGGCTACGAATGGTGCTGCTGCGGCCGGACCTGTCGGGGGCCGACCTGACCGGCTGTGATCTGTCCGGCGCCGAAATCACCTATGGCCGGTTCGACAAGGCGAACCTGCGCGGGTCCGTCTGGCGCATGGCCAAGCTGACAGGGTCCAGCTTCCGGGGCGCCGAATTGCGGGACGCCATGTTCGACGGCGCCAACCTGGCCAATGCCGACCTGCGCGAGGCTAGCCTGCTGGATACACAGTTCGGCCTCGTCACCCTGCGCGATGCGGACGGCAAAACCACGGGGCGGGAATGGCCTGCCGACCTGCGCGGGGCAAACATGGCCGCCGCCGATGCACGCGGCGCCAATCTGCGCGGGGCACGATTGGAGGGGGCAAACTTCGCCGACGGCAATTTCGCCGCCGCCGACCTGCGGGGGGCGGCGCTGGACAGCCGCTCCGCCGCGATGCCGGAACTGCGCCGCGCGCGCATCTGATGCATCGCGGCAGGTGACGCCGGCCCCACCGCTGGGCTAGGCTGGCGGCCAACATGCGACAGCAATCCAAAGACCGATCAAAAATGGCCAAGCACAAGCCCGACCCCGCCACCCTGCCCTATCGTCCCTGCGTCGGCATCATGCTGATCAATGGGGATGGCCATATCTTCGTGGCCAAGCGCACCGACACGCCCGACGCCTGGCAGATGCCGCAGGGCGGCATCGACAAGGGGGAAAGCCCTTCACAAGCCGCGCTGCGCGAACTGGAAGAGGAGATCGGCACGGCCAAGGCCACCATCCTGGCCGAAAGCGGACAGTGGCTTTCCTATGACCTGCCGCCGCATCTTGTCGGCAAGGTCTGGGGCGGCCGGTATCGCGGGCAGACCCAGAAATGGATCGCCTGTCGTTTCACCGGCACCGATGCCGATATCAATATCGCAACAGCCCACCCGGAATTCGACGCGTGGCAGTGGGTGCCCCTGGATAAGCTGACGGACCTGATCGTGCCGTTCAAGCGCGCCACCTATGAACAGGTGGTGGCCGAGCTTGGCCATCACGCGATTCCCGCCTGAGGCCGGGGCGATGGCGGGGTTTTCAGGAACGGCGGCCCAGCGCATCGGCCAGTTGCTACAGGCCGGGCTGGCGGCACAGAAGGCCGGACAGGCGGCGCAGGCTGAAAGGGCCTATCGTCAGGTCCTGACCCTCGATCCCCGCAATCCCGATGCCTGGCAGCTCTTGGGCCTGCTGGCCAAGACGCTGGGGCGGCCCGATCTGGCCGTCGATCATATGCGCCGGTCACTGGAAGCCAACCCGCGACAGCCGGGCGTGTGGAGCAATCTGGGCAACCTGCATCTGGCGGAGGGCCGGGCGGCCGAGGCGCTGTCCTGCTATGACCGGGCCATCGGCCTGACACAAGGCAACGCCGAATTCCACTATCACCGCGCCAAGGCCCTGCACGCCCTGAAACGCTTGCCGGAGGCGGAGAGGGCCTGCGCCAACACCTTAAAACTGGCGCCGCGCCACGTACCGGGCCTGCTGATGCTGGGGCTGACCCTGACGGATGCGGATCGACCGCTGGAGGCTGAGACGGTTCTGCGCCAGGCGCTGACGCTGGCACCGGATCATGCCTTGGCCCTGATCAATCTCGCTTCTTGTTTGCGTCAACAGCACCGCTATGCCGAAGCCGAACCCCTGGCGCGGCGCGCCACGCAGGTGGCCCCCGATGCCAAGGAGGGGTGGCTGCTGCTGGGCAATGTGCTGGGCGATCTCAGCCATTATGAGGAAAGCATCGAGGCGTTCCAGGCTGCCATCGCCCGTGATCCGCTGGACCGTGATGCCCATCGCAATCTCGCCCGGCGGCTCTGGACCCTGGGCCGGCTGGAGGAAGTGTTCAACGCCATCTATGCGGTGATGCGGGCACAGCCGGCATCGGCCCGCGCGCTGGACATCGCCGCCGAGTTGCAGGCCGAATTCGGCTTTGTTGATGCGGCGATGCAGAATTGTGCCCTGGCCCTGAAGCTGGCGCCCGATGATGTATCGGTGCTGCGGCGGCAGGCGGCCCTGCTGCTGCGGGCCGATCGGCCGGCAGACGCCATCCCCCTGTTGCACCGGCTGCTTGAAACACATGCCGACAACATCCCCCTGCGCAACGATCTGGCACTGGCGCTGGTGCGGTCTGGCGATCGGGATGGCGCACGCGTGGCGGCGCAACAGACCCTGGCGCAAGCCCCGCATGACCAATATGCCCTGGCCCTGCTGGGCACGCTGGAGCGGCTGGCCGGGAACGATGCCCTGGACATTGATGGCTGCGTGGCGGTGTTCGATCTGCCGGCACCGGCCGGCTGGACCGACCGCGATATTTTCCTGAACGACTGCCTTTCGCTGCTGGACCGGCTGCACGACACGGTGAACGAACCCGTTCACCTGACCCTGCGCAAGGGGACGCAGACCAGCGCCAATCTGTTCGCCCACCGTGACGACGCGCCCCTTGTGGCCCTGCGCGAACAGATCCTGGCCGCCGTTCGCGGCTATGTGGATGGCATGCCGGCCGATCAGCGCCATCCCTATTTCGGGCGACGCGGCAAGGGGCTGGCCTTTGCCGGCTCCTGGTCGTCGCGCCTGCGCAACGGCGGATTCCACACCCACCATATCCATCCGGAGGGATGGATCAGCGGCGTCTATTACCTGCAGGTGCCACCAGCCGCCGACGCGGGGGACCAGTCAGGCTGGCTGACCTTCGGTGTTCCCAATCTGGGACCGGAGATCAGCCTGCCCTCTCTGCACGCGGTCCAGCCAAAGCCGGGGCGGCTGGTGCTGTTCCCATCCTATTTCTGGCACGGCACGGTGCCGTTTCAGGACGAGATACCGCGCATCACCATCGCGTTCGATCTGGTTCCGACCTGACGCTTAACGCCGACGGCCGATCTCCACATCCAGGACCAGCGACGGGCCATAGCCATAGTCGCGATAGATGACGGTCGCCGGCGGACGCGGGGGCGGCGCGTAATAATAATAATGGACGGGCGGCGGCGGGGGTGGCGGCCGATAGTGGCGGTGGTCATGGTATCGCGGCCCGCGTTCATATCCACGATCATAATGATGATGGTGGTGGTGGTGCCGGTCGCGGCCATGCCGGTGATCGCCCGCCGACGCCTGCATTGCGGGCGCCAGGGCCAGGAGTGCGGCCGCCAGGGCGGCCATTGCCAAACGCTTTTTCATCTTCCGTTCCAATCCACTGCCATGGACATGGGATCAGGCTGACCCCGCATCACGGCCGGATTGCGGCGGAATGGTGCATATTGCTGTGACAAGTATGGGCGGCATCATGTCGCCTGCCAAAATGAAAATGGCGGGGCCGAAGCCCCGCCATTCCCAAACTTATGCCCTGTGCGGACCAGATCAGAACTTGACCTGGGCGCCCATGAACACGTAACGGCCCATCGAGTCATACACGCCCGGATAGGTGTTGCCGTTGCCGGTAACAGAAGCCAGGACGCTCGACAGCGGCGGATCCTTGTCGAACACGTTGTTCACACCGGCCGAGAAGGACAGGTTCTCGATCGGGCTGTAGGTGGCCGCGAGGTCGATATAGTTGTAGGCATCGAACTTGCGGTTCAGCGGATTGACGGCACCGCTCAGCAGCGGGTTCGGCGAAGCGGCCTGCGCCTTGATGCTGGAGATATAGCGCCAGGAGACCGACAGGTTCGCATCCCAGGGGGTCGCCCAGGTGGTGCGCAGACGGTGACGCCATTCCGGGGTCGGCACGCCGCAGGTGGAGCCATGATAGCCCACGCAGTCATACTCGCCTTCACCCGGCAGCGGCTCACTGGAGGACGTGTCCATCCAGGTACCGACCATGCTAATGGCCAGCGAACCGGCCTCGGCCATACCCACGTCGTCCAGATCGAAGCGATAGGACAGATCGACGTCAATGCCCGAGGTGGCCAGCGAGGCGATGTTGACGTTGGTGGCCAGCACGTTGGCAACAGTGCCGATCCACAGCGAACCGGAGGTCGGGTCACGGGTGATCAGCGAGCAGTAAGCCGGGTTGCCGGTGGTGCCGCAGAGGTTGACAGCCAGATCAGGCGGAACGGTCGAGATGACGTCCTTGATCTTGATCTTGAAGTAGTCGACCGTCAGCGACAGGCCCGGAACGACCGACGGGGTCGCCACGAAACCGATCGAGTAGGTGTCAGACGTTTCCGGCTGCAGGTTCGGGTTCCCGCCATCCAGCGAGTTGTACTGGCCAGCGGAGTTTTCCAGAATGCGGCCATACTGGGCGGCGGTCACGCCCATGTTGGCGCACTGTGCCGCCGTGAAGGTCGGCGCGGTGCCGGCGCAGGGATCCTCGTCCATGTTGAACAGGCCCAGGCCCTGCGGCGTGAACAGTTCCTGGACGTTCGGCGCGCGGACGGCGCGGTTGTAGCTGCCGCGGATACGGAAATCATCGATCGGCGCCCAGTCGCCGGCCACCTTGTAGGTGTCGGTGCCACCGAAGTTCGAGTAGTCCGAATAGCGATAGCCCAGGTCGAGGGTCAACTGCTTGACGAACGGAACGTCCTCCACCAGAGGCACGCGCATTTCGCCGAACAGTTCCGTCACGTCGAAGCCGCCGGCAACGCCCAGCGTCGGGCCGCCCTGGCCAGCCAGATCGCCAGTGGCGAAGGCGCTGTCCACGGTGCGCTGCAGGTACTCTTCACGATATTCCACACCCAGGGCGATAGCGATGCCCGTGGAAGCGGTCGGCAGGGTCAGGCCGTAATCGCCCAGATCCTTCGAGATGCTGCCCGAGGCCATCTTCTGCTCGGTATAACCGCGCTGGAAGCCTGGGGTCTGCAGGAAGTTCAGGGCCGCGTCGTTCACGCCACCCGGCGTGAAGATATTGTACGGGGCGCAGCCATTGGACGTGTCGCGGCAAACGATGTTGCCCGACGCGTCACGGACGGCGTCCAGCGACTGCCCGATACGGGAGATCGAGAAGTCGTTGTAGTAGGTCTGAGCAAAGTTGACGCGGGCATACTGACCGTAGACGTCATAGTCCCAGCCGCCGACTTCACCCTTGAAACCGCCGGTCATGCGCCAGGAGGTGTGCTGCAGGTCGGACTGGCGACCACCACCTTCCGTGTTACGACGGAACAGCGTCATGTTGACGGTGTTGCTGGTCCCGGCCAGCGAGCCGCAATACTGCGTACGCTGGGCGGCAGACAGCATGGCGTTGTCGCAGCGGATGGCGAACGACTGGCCGAAGATGCCCGACGGAGCGATCTGGGCAACCGTCTGGTTGTCCATGAACATCAACTGGGTATAGGCAGTGACGTTCTCGTTGATCTCGTACTTGCCGAAAGCGCCCAGGGTATAGCGCTCGTCCGGACGCTGATAGTAGTTCAGCGGGCCGAAATTGTAGGCCTGGTAGTACGGAACGAACACGCCGGCATCGTTCAACTGACCGTTGGCCGGGGCGGTACCGCCACCAACAGCACCGGTGGTCAGAACGACGCGGGTCGGGAAGGTCGTGCCCGAACCGGAGCAGTTCCAGACGCCGGCGCCAGCGGCAACCGTACAAGCGGAATAGTCACGCTCGGACTGCAGGATCGCGTCGATCTTGCGGTAGCCGGCATACAGGGTCACGTTGCCCTTGCCGTCTTCGGTCGAGGCGCCCATGACGACGGTGGCGTCGCGGGCGAAGCCGTCAGTCACGCTGTCGTCGGGCAGCGGATACTTGCCACGATTGACGGCGTCGCGGGCGGGGCCGTTATCGTTGTTATGCTGATAGAAGGAGAACTGATAGTCGAAGGCCACGCCCTCGAAATCGCTCTTCATGATGAAGTTCACAACGCCGGCGATAGCGTCGGAACCGTACACGGCCGATGCACCACCCGTTGCCACTTCCACGCGCTCGATCAGCGCGCCGGGGATCTGGTTGATGTCGGGAGCGGAACCGCCCGAACCCGGCGAACCCGGCGGCAGACGCTTACCATCGACCAGGACCAGCGTGCGGGTCGAACCCAGGTTACGCAGGTCGATGGTGGCGGTGCCGGTCGAGCCGTTGGAGACCTGGCTGGTCTGGCCGGCGAAGGCCTGCGGCAGGCTGTTGATCAGGTCTTCGACGCGGGTCGTGCCCTGATACTTGATTTCGTCCTGACCGACCACGGTGATCGGCGACGTCGAAACCAGGTTCGGCGACGCAATGCGCGAACCGGTCACAACGATTTCTTCAATCTCCTGGGCCATGGCCGGTGCGGCGGTCATGGCGACAGCGCCCACGGCGGCGCCGGCCATCAGAAGGCCGCGGATCGACCGCGCGGAATATACGGACTGCTTCATCTATCTCTTTCCCTTTTCCAGGTGCCCGTTGGTGGACACCGATGGGGTTGCCCCAGACTCCAAGCCCCATTCAGGACCGGAGCCACCCCCCGCTTCCAGGATCAGGAACCGAGGTCCCGGAGGGTCGCATAGCTGCTGCCCGCAAATAACAATCTATTCTCTCGCGCTTGCAATAGGTGTTTCACATTGGTGACTCCACATTGCTGAGGACCGTTGCATCTTTGCACTTGCATAGACCGAAAGTCAGAGATTCCGCGCTTTGCCGGTGACGGCACCTGTAACCGGGGGGCACCGCCTTGTAACAGGCAGGTTTCAAGGTTTCAGGCCGGTTCAGAAGGGGCCTCCCGGTCATTTTGCGACGCAAAAATCGTTGCCAGCGAAACGTTCAGCATCTCGCGGCCCGACAGTTCGGCATGAGTGATCAAGTCGGCGGTTTGTGGCGCCCAAGACGCATCCAGCCGCCCCGCCATGGCATTTTCGCCACGAATCGCGAGGTCCAGGGCAAGCCGGAGGTCGGCCAGCGTCGCCCTGTGCAGGTCGCGCGACACCATCCACGCCCCCCGTCCGGACCGGTCCACCCAATGGGCCCTGCGCAGGGCTTCCAGTATGTCGTCGATGACGGCGCCACCCACGGGGACCCGGCGGGCCAGGGCCTCGCGCTTCATCCCCACCCCGTGCCGGCTGGCCTGATGCAGCGTATCGAGCACGGCCAGCGCGACCATGAGGCGCTGGCCCGTGGACAGGCCCCCTTCCTCCCCGTTCAGGCGCCCGGCCCGCCATTCCGGCAGCGATGCCGCCAGTTCCGCGCCGAACAGGATTACCGACCAGAACAGATAGAGCCACAACAGGAAGGTCGGCACCACCGACAGGGCGCCATAGATCGCCTCATAGGTGGGAAACAGCGTCAGATAGAGGGAGAAGCCGGTCTTGGCCACCTCCGTCGCCAGTCCCGCGACCGCCCCGCCAGCCAGCGCATCCTTCCACGCCACCTCCCGGTTGGGGATCGCCACATACATGAAGGTGAAAGCCGCCGTTTCGAACAGGAACGGGATCGCCGACAGGGCGAGGGCCAGACCCGGATCGCCATCCGCCTTCATCCGGGCCAGCACGCCCAACCCCAGCGACAGGCTGGCGCCCAGCAGCAGCGGCGCCATGGTCAGCACGGCCCAGAAGGAAAGAAGTCGCGTCAGCAGCGGGCGCGGTTCCGCCGCCCGCCAGATGGAATTCAGCGCCCCTTCGATGGAGAAGAACAGAAGGATGGCCGTGATGGTCAGACCGATCACGCCGAACCCCGTCAGCGCCCCGGCCTTGGCCACGAAAGTACCGGCATAGGCCTGAATCTGGTCGCCGACCTGCGGCACCAGGCTCTGGAACAACAGGGTCTCCGCCTGCTGCCGCAATTTCTTGTAGGCGGGAAAGGCCGTGAAGATGGCGAAGATCACAGTCAGCAGGGGCACCAGGGCCAGCAGCGTCGTATAGGTCAGGGCCGACGCCGACACGAATCCCTTGTCACGGGTGAAGCGGCGGGCCGCATGGGCCATGATCGTGTGCCCGTCACGCAGCATCCCCAACAGGTTGCTTATCCTTGCCCCCGAAAACCCTGACCCGCCCCGCATGCGTTTGACCCTCAATTCCGTTCGTGTAGGATGCGCCCCGATTTATGGCCGACGGGCCATGACGGAGAGAAGAAAATGACGAACAGCGCCACCACCCAGATCAGCAGCGGCCTGATGGCCGGCAAGCGCGGCCTCATCATGGGTGTCGCCAACGACCGTTCCATCGCCTGGGGCATCGCCCAGGTCGCGGCCCAGCATGGCGCCCAGCTTGCCTTCACCTATCAGGGCGACGCCCTGCTGAAGCGGGTGAAGCCGCTGGCCGAACAGGTCGGTTCCGACATCCTGCTGCCCTGTGACGTGACGGACGAGGCCAGCATCGACGCCGCGTTCGAAACGATCAAGGAAAAGTGGGGCGGCCTGGATTTTGTGGTTCATGCCATCGCCTTTTCCGACAAGAACGAGCTGGATGGACTGTATCTGAATACCACGCGCGGTAACTTCCTGAAGAGCCTGGATATTTCCTGCTACTCCTTCACCGCAGTGGCCCAGCGCGCCGTGCCCTTGATGAAGGAAGGCGGCAGCCTGCTGACCCTGTCCTATTATGGCGCGGAAAAGGTGATGCCGCATTATAATGTCATGGGCGTGGCCAAGGCGGCGCTGGAGGCCAGCGTCAAATATCTGGCCAACGACCTGGGTCCGCAGGGCATCCGCGTCAATTCCATCTCCGCCGGCCCCATCAAGACGCTGGCCGCCAGCGGCATCGGCGATTTCCGCTATATCCTGAAATGGAACGAGCTGAATGCCCCGCTGCGCCGCAACGTGACCATCACGGAGGTGGGCAATGCCGGCCTGTTCCTGTTGTCCGATCTGGGCAGCGGCGTGACGGGTGAGAACCTGCATGTCGATGCAGGCTATCACACGGTCGGCATGGTGCAGGTGGATGCCGCTGCGGGCACGGCCGCGCTGCTGGCCGGCATGGGCGAGGGCTGATTTCCAAATGGCGGGCAACAGCTTCGGTACCCTGTTCCGGTTCACCACCTTCGGCGAAAGCCATGGCCCGGCCATTGGCTGCATCGTGGACGGGGTGCCGTCGCGCCTGCCCCTGGACGAAGGCTTCATCCAGACCTTTCTGGACAAGCGCAAGCCGGGTGTAAGCAAATATGTCACGCAGCGGCGCGAGCCGGACAGTGTGCAGATCAAATCCGGCGTGTTCGAAGGGCTGACCACCGGCACACCGATCATGCTGTTCATCGAGAACCAGGATCAGCGTTCCAAGGATTACGGGGACATCAAGGACAAGTTCCGCCCCGGCCATGCCGACTTCACCTATGATGCCAAGTATGGCATCCGCGATTATCGCGGCGGCGGCCGGTCATCCGCGCGTGAAACGGCCAGCCGCGTGGCGGCCGGTGCCGTGGCGCGTCGCGTTCTGGAAACCGCCCCCGGCGACATCATTATCCGCGCCGCCATGGTGCAGATGGGACCGCACAAGGTGGACCGGTCCCGTTGGGACTGGGCGCAGGTGGATCAGAACCCGTTCTTCTGCCCCGATCCCGTGATGGCCGAGCAATGGGCCGACTATCTGGACGGCATCCGCAAGGCCGGGTCCTCAGTCGGTGCCGTGATCGAAGTGGTGGCCAGTGGCGTTCCCGCCGGCTGGGGTGAGCCGATCTATGACAAGCTGGACAGTGATCTGGCCCAGGCCATGATGACCATCAATGCTGTCAAGGGCGTGGAGATCGGCGCCGGGTTTGAGGCCGCATCCCTGACCGGGGAGGCAAATGCCGATCAGATGCGCATCGGGCCGGACGGCAAGCCCGTCTTCCTGTCCAACCATGCCGGCGGCATCCTGGGCGGTATCTCCACAGGTCAGGAAATCGTGGTTCGTTTCGCTGTCAAACCGACTTCATCGATCCTCACTCCGCGTCACACGGTCGATCGTTTCGGTAACGAAGCGGATATTCTGACCAAGGGTCGCCACGATCCCTGCGTCGGCATCCGCGCCGTACCGGTGGGCGAGGCGATGATGGCCACCGTCCTTGCCGACCATTTCCTGCGCGCCCGCGCGCTGGGGCAGTGATCACCGGCGGAATGACCGGCGAGGCGGTCACCCGATACCTAAACCTAGATTGCATCGTTTCCATTCACACGATTGACAGTACAGATACCAAAACCTGCATACTCAGATGGACAACAAGGCGCGTGGCGCCCTGGAGGCACTGGTCAACAGCGACCGCCTCCACCCCCGGTGGCACGCCGGAGGCCACGGATGCAGCGGGGGCCAAGGCTGCGGAGAAGCTGGAGGCCGCCGGGTTCAGCCTGCCGCTTTACCGGGACGCCCTGCGCGCCTATGCCCGGCAGGCCGATGTTCCCGGCCTGGGGCCGAAGGCACCGGCCATCGCCGACGGCACCGTCAACGCACCGGCACAGGCGGATATCGCCGGCGGTCTGGCTGCGACGCCGAAGGAGCAGGCCGGGCTCGACCTGCTGCGCAAGGCAGCCGGACAGGGGGGCAGTGCCAATGATGGCCAGGGCTTCTGGGCAGCGAAATATCTGCTGTCCACTATGGCCAAGGGGTAGGGGGCGGCGGATTGGTGGTTGATGTATCATCGCGGCGGCACCACCAAACGGAGATGATGATGAAGCGCGCCGCCGCCCTGTTGTTACTGACCCTGTTGTCACCGGCATCCGCCCTGGCCGACGCCAGGGGCCTGACGGCGGTCCCGCTGCTGGATACAATCACCACAGGCGACGGCAAGCCGCTGAAATATCCAGAGGGTCAGGCCAAGGTTTCCGCGCTGTTGGTGGAACTGGCGCCGGATGGGGAAACCGGCCTGCACCGCCATCCCATGCCCGTGGTCGGCTATATCGTGTCGGGCGAGGTGACGGTGTCAGCCCAGGGCATGCCCGACCGGGTGTTCAAGGCCGGCGACGCGTTCGTGGAGACCATCGCCTGGCACAATGGCCGCAACCTGGGCAAGGAGCCGGTGAAGATCCTGGCCATCTATCTGGGCGCCGACGGCCAGATGCGGGTGGAGAAGCAGAAGGACAGCGACGGCCATTATTGAGGATTGCCGGGACAGGCCCGCTTTGCGCTAGGATGGGGCCATCGTCCCCATCCCGTTCGGCGCAAACCATGCCCCATCTTTCGCCCGACCAGATCGATGCCTATCACCGCGACGGCTTCCTGGTGCTGCCTGACTTTGTCGGCGATGCCGCGTGCGACGCACTGATGGCCCAGGCGGCACGGCTGGTCGATGGGTTCGATGCCGAGGCTCATGCCTCCGTCTTCTCCACCGTCAACCAGCAGAAAACGTCGGACGATTATTTCCTGTCGTCAGGTGACCAGATCCGCTTTTTCTTCGAGGAGGAGGCGTTCGACCCGCAGGGGCGGCTGCGCCAGGAGAAGCACCTGTCGATCAACAAGATCGGCCATGCCATGCATGACCGCGACCCGGTCTTCGACGGCTTTTCCCGTGACCCGCGCCTGGGCGCTATTGCCGGCGATATCGGCATGCAAAAACCCCTGCTGATGCAGTCCATGTACATCTTCAAACAGCCGCATATCGGCGGCGAGGTCGTGTGTCACCAGGACAGCACCTTCCTCTATACCGAACCAATGAGCGTGGTCGGCTTCTGGTTCGCGGTACAGGATGCGACGCTGGACAATGGCTGCATGTGGGCCCTGCCGGGCGGGCACAAGCACGGTCTGAAGAAGCGCTTCAACCGCGCGGCCGCCGACGCTGGTGTGGCCATGGAAGTGCTGGATGACAGCCCCTGGCCCGATTGCAAGCCCGAAAACGGCTATGTCCCGCTGGAAGCCAAACGCGGCACCCTGATCCTGCTGCATGGGCTGCTGCCCCATCTGTCGGGACCCAACCGGTCCGACAGGTCGCGCCATGCCTATACGATCCATGTCGTGGATGGCGCCTGTCACTATCCGGCCAGCAACTGGCTGCAACGCCCGGCCCGCGATCCCGCACGCGGCTTCGCCTGATCTACCGCCAGGCCCCATCATACCATCGGTCAAAATTCTTGACCGATGGTACGGCGGCGACTGCCGTCGCGCGGCCCATGCCGCGTAGCCAAGGGCGCGGATGCGCCCGCCGGCGCACGAAAGCTTGACCAACGGTCATGATTTCGTGCCGATGGGATAAGACAGCGTGTCGCAGGCGCCTCTTGACTTGTGCCCAAATATGTAACCTACTGGTTACCTATGAAGAATGAATCGTACCAGTTGGACGAGACGGCGACGGATGCGGTGTTCCAGGCTTTGGCCAGCCGGGAGCGGCGTCGGATGCTGGACCTGATCCGTGGCAGTCCCGGCTGTATCGTTGCCGATCTGTTGTCGGCCTTCGAGATGAGCCGCATCGGTGTCCTGAAACATCTGCGCGTGTTGGAAGAAGCTGATCTGGTGGTGTCGGAAAGGTCGGGGCGGGAACGGCGGCTTTACGTCAACACTCTGCCACTGCGCGCCATCCACCGCCGCTGGTCGGACGAGTTCGACGATTTCTGGGCCGGCAAGCTGTTGGACCTGAAGCAGAAGATCGAAACCGGGGAATGACGGGGGCATCATGGGAGATGAAAACAGACGGGTTTTCCGCACCACCATCAGGGGCACGGCGGAGGCGATCTGGCACGAACTGACCAAGACCGACAGCCCGCAAAAGGCGGTCTTCAACGCCCTGATGGTGAATACCGGCTTCCATACAGGAGCCGCCGTTCAGATGCGTACGGCCGACCGCCGCCGCACCCTGGTGGTTGGGGAGATACTGGAATATGACCGGCCCCGGCGCTTCGCCCACACATTCCGCTTCACGCAGTTCGATGATGCGCCCTGCACCGTGATTTATGAATTGTCACCACAGGCGGACGGGACCGTCATCGTGACCCTGACCGTGGAGAATATCCCGACAGGTACCCGCACGGAGCGGGAAATGGGCAAGGGCGGCACGTCCATCCTGACCAGCCTGAAATCCGTTGTGGAGACGGGAAACGTACCGCCGGGCACCCGCCTGATGTACGTGATGTTCGGCATGCTGGGCTTTGTGCTGCCAAAGCGGACCCTGGCCGATCATTGGCCGTTGCAGGACCGTTCATCCAATTGAATCCAGAAGGAGGGAAGAATGATGATGCGCCGATGGATGGCCGGACTCGGCCTGTTGCTGGCCATGGTTTTACTGCCGATGGTTTCGGTCCGGGCGGCCGACGCCGACCCGTTCGCCGATATCAACGGCTTCGTCGGCAAGACCTGGCGCGGTGAGGGCACGGGGCCGGACGGCAAGCCGATGGTCGATCTGTCGCGCTGGGAATGGGCGCTGGGCGGCCGGGCCGTCCGGATCACCCATATCCTGGCCGACCTTTCCTATGGCGGGGAAACGCTGGTCTTCTGGGACAAGCCGCGCCAGACCCTGATCTATCATTATTTCACCACCGCCGGCTTCCACACCCAGGGCGTGATGCGGGCCGATGGGCCGGGGCGCCTGATCGCGGAGGAGGATGTGGCCGGCCACCCCAAGATCACCAAGGTCCGTTCCACCATGGTGATCAAGGACGGGACTTTGACCAATCAGGCCGAATTTCTGTCCGAAGGCAAATGGGCCCCCGGTCACACCATCACCTATCGCGAAGCGGAAAAGCCCGACCTGCCCGCCTTCCCCAAGGCGCGATAGGCCGGCTGCTCAGCGACTGTCCAGCTTCAACTCGATGCGGCGGTTGAGCGCCAGCGCGCCGGGGCTGTTGCCCGGCTCCAGCGGCTGGAACTCACCAAAGCCCGTGGCGGCCAGCCGCTCCGGCGGCACACCCATGCCGACCAGGAAATTGACGACGGAAATGGCGCGGGCTGTCGATAATTCCCAATTGCTGGCCCAGCGACCGCCCCGGATGGGCACGATATCCGTGTGCCCGTCCACCCGCAGGATCCAGTTGATCTCCGGCGGCATCCTGGCCGCCAGTTCCATCAAGGTCTGGGCCAGCCGGCCCAGTTGTACCTGCCCCGCCTCCCCCAGGTCCGCCGAACCGCTGTCGAACAGCACTTCTGACTGAAAGACGAACCGGTCGCCAACGATGCGGACATCATCGCGGTTGCCCAGAACCTCACGCAGGCGGCCGAAAAATTCAGACCGGAAGCGCGCCAGTTCGGCCACCTTGCCGGCCAGGGCGGTGTTCAGGCGTTTGCCCAGTTCGACGATCTGGACTTCCTGTTCCCTGGCCTTGGCCTCAGACGCGTCCAGGCTGGCCACCAGTTGCTGCAACTGCGCCCGCAAGGCCGCGATCTGCTGGTTCAGCAGCGCCACCTCGTCCCGCGCAGCCGTGCCGGCCTTGCGCTCCTCCTCCAATTGCCGCGTCAGGCCCGCGACCCGTTCATCGGCGGTCTGGGCGGCATCCTCTGCGGCGCCCAGCGCATCCAGGCGCCCTTGCAGGGCCTCCTTCTCCGCCAGGGTGGCTCGCAACCGGTCGGTCAACTGACCCAGATCGGCCTGCATGCGGGCATTGTTATCCCGTTCCAGGGCCAGGGCGTCGGCCAGTTGCGCCACCCGCCCCTGCAGGTCGGCCAATTGCCGGTCACGGCCCTGCAGGGCACTGGTCAGATAGAACTGGCCCAGCACAAACACCATCAGCAGGAAGATGACCACCATGGTCAGGCTGGACAGGGCATCCACCCAGCCGGGCCAGATATCGACCTTCTCCCCCCGTGATCCGCGCCGCCGGACATAGGCCATGGATCAGCGCTCCGTATCGCCCAATGCCGCCACGGTACGAGCCAGGATCTTGATTTCGCTGCGCAATTCCTGGGTCGACTGGATGCGCCCCTGGGTCGTCTCCTCCAGGATGCGGGCGGTATAGAGTTCCAGATTACGGATATGGGCGCGCGTCGCCTCATCAATGGCCAGACTGCCGCCATTGGACAGACCCTCGGCCAGCTTTTCGAACAAGGGGCGCATCTGGGCCGTGCCCTCGGCCAGGCGCAGCATCACCTGCTGTTCGGTTCGCATCTGGTCGGTCAGGGTGGCGATGCGCTCGGTCAACTGGGCCAATTGCTGATTCTGGGTTTTCCGCCCCTCCTCCGCGCTGGCCATGGTGAATTGCAGCCGCTCGATATTCTCGGCCGTCTGTTCAAGCAGCGCCTGGATATAGACGGGAACGGAGGCGCCACCGCCGCCGATGCCGGCGCCGTCCCCCTCGCCCAGCGCACCGCTGGACAGGCGCGTGACGCCGGCCAGCCAGTCCTCCAGCTCCGTATAGAACCTGTTCTGCGCCTGGCCTGCCTGCAATTCCAGGAACCCCAGGACCAGCGAACCCGCAAGCCCGAACAGAGAGGAGGAAAAGGCCATGCCCATGCCGGACAGGGGCGCCGAAAGCCCGGCCTGCAGGTTGCCGAACACGCCCGCCACATCGGCATTATCGAAACTGAGGCCGGATATGACAGTGCCTATGGATGAAACGGTCTGCAGCAATCCCCAGAAAGTGCCCAGCAGGCCCAGGAAGATCAGCAGCCCGATCAGATATTTGGAAATCTCCCGCCCTTCATCCAGGCGCGTACCGACACCGTCCAGCAGCGACCGGCTGGCCACTGTCGACAGGGTAAAACGCCCACCCTGCCTTTCGCCCAGCATACGGGCCATGGGGGCCAGAAGACGCGGCTGTACACCGGTCGGCTGGTTGGCCGTGAAGGCCTCCAGCCACGCCACCTCTGGCCCAAGCGTCGTGACCTGCCGAAAAATGAAGCCGATCCCCAGCAGCAGGGTGAACAGGATCAGACCGTTCAGCGCGGGATTGGCAAGGAAGGCCTGCACCAGGGAAGGCAGCAGAACCGCCGTGATCAGCGCCACCGCCACCGTGAACAGCGCCATCCGGGTCAGGAACCGGCGCGGGGGGCTGGCCGGCGGGCCGGGCACCTGCATCGGATCGGGCTGTAGGCTGCGGCGGTCGGCGGACAGGCTCATGGGCGGATCACCAGATCGACACGGTCGGGAGGCGGGCTGCCGGCGGCGGCGTCAAGGGGCGATCCATCGGCGAAGACCAGCAGACGCAGCGGATCGATCCCCTGTTTCACCAGATAATCACGCAACGACCGCACCCGCAGCAGGGCCGTACGCCGCCCGTCGGTCGGGCGTTCGGCGGTCCCCGTTGCATGGGCGCGCAGTTCCAGCCGCTCCGTGGGCCTTGCCTTCAGCCGGGCGACGATATCGGCCAATACCGCATCGGTCCCGGCCGGCAGCGGTGCCGCGCCCGGGGCGTAGACCAGGGTGCTCTGTTCGGCCGGCAGCCGGGCCGGCTCCGGACCGGTCACAGGTCCGGGATATCGCGATGGCGGCAAGGACGTGACCGGTGCCGCTGGAATACCCGTCTGATCCGGGGTCGCGGGCAATGGCGGCAAGGCCATGTCCGGTGTTGCCGGCACCTTCAGGGGAGGCCGCGCCTGTACCGCGACGGGCGGGCTGGCGGGCAGGGACGGAATGCTGTTCTGGGCGACCGCCTGAATGCCGGGCAGCGACAGAAACAGCGACAGGGCGAGGGCGTGGGGAAGGCGCGTCATCATGCCGGACAGGAAAGCGGGGAATTATGGCCTCGGCATGTCACAGCAGGCCAAGGCGGTTCAACCGCAGCGACGATAGCGGACCCGAGGCCCCAGGGCCATCTTTGATGCACGACAATCGAAGCCGAACGGCAACCGGCCCTGCCTTGCGGCGGAACCGGGGGCGCGTCCGGCACCTTTCCCGCGTTGGACCGGGGTTGTTTGGGCCGACCTCAGGGGATCTGAGTGTCCCCGCCAGGCTGGGTACGCGGCGGCGGTGGCGGCGGTGCCTGTTCGCGCTGGCGGCGGGCCTCTTCTTCCGCCTGACGCCGCTGTTCCATCATCCGCCGGGCATTCTCCTCGGCGGCCTGACGACGGTCATCGTCGGCCTGGCGGCGGGCTGCGTCTTCTGCCTGCCGACGTTGCTCGTCCATCCGGCGGGCATTCTCCTCAGCGGCGTGGCGCCGATCGTCATCGGCCTGACGGCGGGCCGCCTCCTCTGCCTGACGGCGTTGCTCCTCCATCCGGCGGGCACCATCCTCGGCGGCGCGGCGCTGGTCATCATCGGCCTGACGGCGCTGCTCGTCCTGCGCCCGGCGTCGCTGTTCCTCCAGACGCCGCGCCGTTTCGTCGGCCTCGCGGCGACGGTCATTGTCGCGGACTTCCTCCTGCGCCCGGCGTCGCTGTTCCTCCAGGCGACGAGCAGCCTCCTCCGCTTCCCGCCGGCGGCGGAAATCCTCATCGGGGGGGCGCGGCGATGGGGGCTGGACCACCGGCGGCCGTTCATTACGGCGGCGTTCCTCCTCGAACCGGCGGCGATCTTCCTCGGCCCGGCGCCGCGCATCCTCAGCGCGACGCCGGTCTTCTTCCGCACGATCATGGTCACGACGTTCACGCTCCCAACGGGCGCGGTCGCGTTCCCATTCGCGGCGGCGACGCTCATGTTCCCAATAGATCTGCTGACGGCGCTGTTCCCAGAGATAGGCATCCCACCGCGCCCGGTCACGCTCCATCTCCCAGATCAGCCGGTCATATTCGGGGTCGCGGAACCGGTCATCGGAATAGCCGCCGCCACCACTGCGATAGCCCGGATCATTCCAGATCACGGCACCGGCCGACCCGCCGCTGCCGGCGACCGTCGGCAGACTGGCCGGCGTGGTGGCCAGCAGCGCCATCAATTCCAGTCGCTCCGCCGGGGTCAGGGCGCGGGCGGCCGTATTCGTGGCGGGATCGCCGGCGCAGATGCGGCGGAATTCGTCCATGCGCCGGCTGGACAAGGGCACGTTGGGCCAGACATCGGGGGCCAGCGACGACAGTTCCAGAACCAGCCGCAACTGTTCCGCCGCCTCGTCCGGCGTCAGGGCACGGCCGGGAAGGCCCGCATCGGGATTGCCCATGCAGATCAGGCGCAGTTCCGACAGCCGCCAGGAACCGGCGGCAATCTGTCGGTTACGCATCTCCCCATCCTTGACGGCGGGATCGACAGCGCAGGCACCGAGGCCCAAAAGCAGGGCAGCGGCGAAAGAGACGGGCAGGAAACGGTTTCGCATGATTATTGGCCCCGGAAGGCGGTCACCGGCGCCATCCGCCGGCTACCTCATTTGGCGTGCCACGGATGGCGGAATTTGGACGGAACGAAAGCGTTTCTGGGATGACCGGAAAGAGGTCACGGGTTCAGCAGGTAAAAACCCAGATAAACCGCTTCCAACGACAGCACGATCAGGGCCAGCCCGCGCAGGACCCGGGCGTTCCGTTGCCATGGATAGGCCCGATAGGACCGTTGTTCATCCAGATAACGGTCGTCCCCTGCCCGCATCCGGTCTTCCAGGCGTCGTATTTGCCGCTGCGGCGCGAACAGGGCTGCCAGGGCAAAAAACGTCGGCCCGATGAGCAGGATCAGGTTGGTGTCCATGACCACACTTTGGGTAAAGTATGCAGCCTAGGGCACCAACCTGCGTTCCCGCAATCAGATACCGCCGCCCATCTGCTGCTGTTCGCGGCGGAACGGGTGGGCCGGATAGACGCCCAGGAACTTCACCTCGCTGGCGAAGAAGCCCAGTTCCTCCATGGCCAGCCGCAGGGACCGTTCCTCCGGATGGCCTTCAACGTCGATATAGAACTGGGCCGCCGTAAACCGTCCGTCAACCAGATAGCTTTCCAGCTTGGTGATGTTGACGCCATTGGTCGCAAAACCGCCCAGCGCCTTGTACAGGGCTGCCGGTCGTGACCGGACACGGAAGACAAAGGTGGTGACGCTGTCCGTGCCCCGTTCCGGCACATTCGGTTCCCGCGCCAGGATCAGGAAGCGTGTGGTATTGTGGGCCGCATCCTCGATCCCTTCGGCCAGCACCTGCAGGCCATAAATCTCGGCCGCCAGATCGGACGAAATGGCCGCCTTGGTCGGGTCGTTCCAACGGGCGACATCGGCGGCGGCACCGGCGGTATCGGCATTGTTCACCGGCTTCAGCCCGCGTTCGCGCAGATAATTGCGGCACTGGGACAAGGCCTGGATATGGGAATGGACCTCGGTCAACCCCTCCATCGTAGCACCCTTGGGCGCCACCAGGCAGTGAACCACACGCTGGTAATGTTCACCGATAATATGCAGCCCGCCATGCGGCAGCAGATGGTGGATGTCGGCGACGCGGCCCGCGACCGAGTTTTCCACCGGGATCATGGCCAGCTTGGCCTTGCCCTCATGCACCGCGGCAAACGCATCCTCGAACGAGGCGCAGGGCAGCGTGACCATGTCGGGAAAAACGCTGCGGCAAGCCAGGTCGGAATTGGCACCGGGTGCGCCCTGATAGGCGATGGTGGAGGCGGGCATGGGAGGGCTCTGTCTGTCAGATGAGGCGGTTGACGGAATGCCGCGGGTCACGGCGTGGGGGATGGGGCCAGCATATGGCGGGCGCGGTCAAGGTCTTCGATTGTATCCACCCCCAGCGGCACGATGTCCACCCGCGCCAGCGCGATGGTCATGCCGTTGGCCAGGGCGCGAAGCTGTTCCAGCTTTTCCCGCTGTTCAAGCTGCGCCGGCGCCAGGGAGACAAAGCGCTCCAGCGCGGCGCGGCGATAGGCGTAAAGGCCGATATGATGGAACAGCGGCCCCTCCCCCCAGGGCGCGGTGGCGCGGGTGAAATAGAGCGCGCGGCCCGTATCGGCGCCGGGCACCATTTCCACCACAGCCTTCACGACATTGGGATTTGTCCGTTCCGCCGGGTCGGTGATGACGGCACCCAGGGTGGCGATATCCACGCCGGGATCGGACAGGGGGCCGAAAACGGCGCGGATGGCGGCGGGATCAATGGTGGGCAGGTCGCCCTGCACATTGACGATGGCATCAAACCGCCCATCGGGATCGACGCGGCGCACCGCTTCCCACACCCGGTCCGACCCTGAAGGGTGGTCCGGATCGGTGAGAATGGCCGTGCCGCCGGCGGCAGTGACGGCATCGGCGATGGCCTGTTCGGCGGCGGCCACGACCACGGGGCCGATCCCGGCCTCCATGGCGCGGCGCCAGACATGCACGATCATCGGCACGCCATGGATGTCGGCCAGCGGCTTGTCCGGCAGGCGCGTGGAGCCGAGGCGGGCGGGGATCACCACCAGCGGGTGAGCCAACGGGGCGGAGGTCTGGGGACGGTTCGGATGGGTCATGGTTCTCCCGTGCGACATTTGGTCCGCCGGGTCAAGGCGGAAAGCCATGTGCGTTCTTGCATCCTTAAGCTAAGTATCGCGCATGGATTTACGGCAAGGCGGGCATGGACGTGTCCGCTTCTTGGCGTTATTGTGCCCGCGCTTGGCGAACCCAAGGGATTAGGACTGATGGCGAGCAGCACCTTCAATAAGATTTTCATGGCGATCCTGACGGCGACCTTGATCGCTCTCCTGGCGGGTTTCGTCTCCAAGAAGCTGGTACACCCGAACTTCCCGGCGGAACGCGCCTATAAGGTGGAAGTGCAGGAGACCGAAACCGCCGCCGCTGCGCCTGCCGCTCCGGCCGAGCCTGATCCGGTGACGCCGCTTCTGGCCGCCGCCGATCCGGCCGCCGGCCAGAAGCTGGTCAAGGCCTGCGCGGCCTGCCACAGCTTCGAAAAGGGCGGCGCCAACAAGGTGGGGCCGAATCTCTGGGGCATCGTGGGCAACAAGCATGCCCATGCTGAAGGCTTCGCCTATTCCGACGCCATGAAGGCGCAGGAAGGCCCCTGGGATTACGAACACCTGAACAAGTTCCTGGCGAACCCGAAGGCCACCATCCCGGGCACGAAGATGAACTTCGCCGGCCTGAAGAAGGTGGAGGATCGCGCGGCGCTGATCGCATATCTGCGCACGCTGTCCGACAGCCCGGTGGCACTGCCGTAATCGGCAAGTCCGGCGGAACATGGTAAGAAGGGGGCGGCAGCAATGCCGCCCCTTTTCTTTTGCAGGGGCAAACAGCGCATTCCGGAGTCGCCTGACATGTCCGCCGTTCCCGATTTCCTGGTCGATCTTGCCCTGCGCTGCGCCGATGCCGCCGGTGCCGTTGCCCGCCGCCATTACCGCACGCGGGTGGATGTCGATGTGAAGGCCGACGCCTCGCCCGTCACCATCGCCGACCGCGAGGTGGAAAGCGCCATCCGCGCCATCCTGACCACCGAACGGCCCGATGACGGCGTTCTGGGCGAAGAACATGGCAGCCAGGATCTGAACGCCGAATATGTCTGGGTCATCGACCCGATCGACGGCACCAAATCCTTCATCACGGGCCGGCCACTCTTCACCACCCTGATCGCGCTGCTGCACCGGGGCGTGCCTGTGCTGGGCATCATCGACCAGCCGGTCGTGGGCGACCGCTGGCTGGGCGTGGCGGGCCGGCCGACCACGCTGAACGGTGCCCCCGTGACCACACGGGCCTGCGGCGATATCGCCATGGCCACCCAGGCGGCCACCATGCCCTTCCATCAGGTGGAATTCGCCATGACCCAGGCCTCCAGCCGCTACATGGTCTGGGGGGGTGATGCCTATGCTTTCGGCCTGCTGGCGGCCGGCTTCATCGATCTGATGGTGGAGGCGGGGCTGCAACCCTATGACTGGGCCGCCCTGGTGGCCGTGATCGAAGGGGCCGGCGGGCTGATCACCGACTGGGAAGGCCAGCCGCTTCGCCTTGGCTGCAACGGTAATGTCGTGGCGGCAGGCGACACGGCGCTGCATGCCCATGTCCTGTCCATGTTCCGGGACCGCCGCGAAGGCTGAGGCGATTCGGTCACGCCCGCTTCGGTGCCTCCGCCACGCGTCCCGCCGGCAGGCGAACGGTGACGGTCGTGCCGACGGCAGGCGTGCTCTGCATGGTCAGGCCGCCGCCATGCGCCTCGGCATAGCCCTTGGCCAGCGGCAGCCCCAAGCCGGCACCCGGCTGGCGGCGATTGTGCCCGCCCTCGACCTGGGCAAACGGCTCCAGCGCGATCCGCATCGCCTCGACATTCATACCGATCCCGTGGTCTGCCACATCGATCAGCATATCCCCTGTCGGCCCATCCAGCCGCACGGCGATCACCACCACCTGTCCCGACCCTGAAAAGCGGATGGCGTTGCCCAGCAGGTTGACGACGATCTGCTTCAACCGCATCTCATCCACCAGGACACGCAAACCGGGCGGCGAAATATCCAGCCGCACGGGCACGCCACGTTCCGCCGCCTTCTGCCGCAGCAGCCGTTCGCACCGTTCAATCAGCGGCGCCACCTCGACCCAGCTTTCCCGCAGTTCCAGCGCCCCGGCATCCATGCGGGCAATATCCAGCAGATCATTGACGAGCCGCAGCAGATGCAGCCCACCTTCATGGATATCGATGGCATATTCCTTGTACTGGGGCACGCCCAGCGGCCCCAGCAACTCGTCGCGCAGGATCTCTGAAAAGCCGATGATGGCGTTCAGGGGCGTGCGCAGTTCATGGCTGATATTGGCCAGGAACTGGCCCTTGGCCCGATCGGCCACGGCGGCCCGTGTTTCCGCCGCCCGCAACGTTTCCCTCCGCGCCAGTTCGGGGCGGCGATCGCGGGCCACCAGGGTCATTTCCCCCAAAGGCTCGCCCAGCACGGGCACGACCGCCAGTTCCACCGGCACCGGCTCTCCACCCCGGCCCCCCAGTCGCAGCGCAACCCAGTCGATGCCGGGCCGGCCGCGGACCTGCATGGCGCGATGGAAGATCAGGCGGTCATCCTCTGCCACCAGATCCAGGAAAGGACGGCCCACCACCTGCGCCGCATTGGAACTGTCCAGACCCAGCATCGACAGGCCCGCCGCATTGATCAGCGAAACCCGACCTTCCGACATCAGGCAGACCATGTCGGGCAGCGCATCGATCAGGCCCCGATAGCGCCCCGACAATTGCAGCAACGCCTCGTTCATCCCGGCTTCCCGCAGGGCGGCCCGTTGCGCCCGGCTCAGCAGATGGGCCGTCAGGACGAACAGAACCATGATGACCAGTGCCAGCACCCAATAGATGCCGGCCAGAAAATCCTGTGCCGGTCGCGGCGCCCGCCAGCCGATCCAACCGATCGGCGGCTCCCCCGGTGCGCTCCCGAAGGCCGCCAGGGGCAGGCGCGCGCGTTCATCCAGTGCGACCGGTTGCGTGACGATGTCGATATTGTCCAGCAGAAGCGGGTCCAGTATGCGGGCCACCGCGACACGGTCCAGCTTCTGCATGAAGATCAGCACGACCCCATCGTCGCGCGACGGACCGCCCAGCCCAGGGCGGATATCCGCGACGCCGGTCAGATACAGCGCATCCCCCATATGGACCACGCCCGTCGCCACCTCCGTCGTACCCGGCAGGGCGGCAACCGTATGGTCGATCATGCGGCGCATGGTTTCGGGCAGGCCGATGTCGCGCATCCGCGACGGGGACATGCGCTTGCCATCCTCCACCCCGTAGATCACCTGTCCGCCACGATCCACCACCATGGAGATGGACAGCCGATAGCCACCGGACAGATAGACGCCGATATTTTCGTCCGCCCAGACGGTGTCCAACTTTTCCACCACATGGGTGACGGCCGCATCCCAGCCGGCATAATCGCGCAGCACGAGGCCCAGGAATGCCTGCGACCCCGCCACCATGCGCGTCACACGCTGTGTCGTCCGCTGCGCCTCCCCGTCATCGAAATGCCGGGCCGTGGTCAACAGGATGGCGATGATCGATACGACCGCGAATCCCAGCAGCAAAAGCACCGGGATCGTCGCCAGAGGTGGCGAGGGGTGACGATCGCCCGGCATCGACGGGTCCGGTGTGGCATGCGGATGCTGCATCGCCGGAATGGCTGCTCCGTTGGGCGTGGGGGGCTCATCCTCTACCCGTTCGAGGTAGCTTGCAACCGTGTTCACGCGGGCGCGGGCCGCCTGACCGGCTGATGGCTGCCGGCCCGTTTCATGACAGTTTCGTGGCATTGCATTGTAAAAAATGGCTGAACGGACGCGTGCCCATAATGCAACAGGCACCCGACGTCATGAAGTCGTAATAAAACCGCATCAATTCGGCAATGCACCTCTGTTAGCCCTCCCCCGGGGCCTGAAGGGCAGCCGATACATACCCGGGAGTGGGGATCGGCGCGTCGACAGGCTTTGTCGCCCGTGAGATCCCACCGGAGAACAACAATGAGCCTCAAGTCCACCCTGCTGGCCGGCGCCGCCGTCGCCGTTCTGGCCGCCAGCCCGGCCGTCGCCCAGACCGCCCCGTCCCAGGCCCAGATCGATGCCCTGGCCGCGCAGATCCAGGCCCTGCAGGGCCAGTTGACCTCGCTGAAGGACTCGGTTGCCAAGGAATCCGCCGCCACGAAGAAGGCGATGGATGCCATGCCCAAGGTCACCGCCGATGGCGGGCGCATCCGCGTCCAGACGGCTGACAAGGCCTTCGACGCCGCCATCCGCGCCCGCATCCACATGGATTACGGCTTCTTCAACGGCGGCAAGAATTTCACCACCGACGCCACGGACGGCTTCCAGGTCCGCCGCGCCTTCCTGGGCGTGGCCGGCAAGGTCTATACCGACTGGACCTATGAATTCACCGCCAATTTCGCCGACAATCGCGGCGGCGGCGCCCAGATCCAGGCCGCCAATATCGGTTACACCGGCATTCCCGGCTGGACCATCGTCGCCGGCGTGATGCAGCCCAAGTTCACCCTGGATGACAGCACGTCGTCCAACGACATCGCCTTCATGGAACGCGCCCCCATCGGCAACATCGTTGTCGGCATTGGCGGTTCCGACAGCCGCACCGCCATCGGCGTGACGAACAAGGGCACCAGCCACTTCGTCGCCGCCTATGTCACCGGCAACGCCACCAACACGTCGGGCACCATCGACGATCAGGTCAACCTGCTGGGCCGCGCCGCCTATGCCTTCTGGCAGGGCACCGAGGGTTCGGCCGGCATCGGCGTGTCGGGCGTCCTGCAGACCACCCCGCAGGCCACGGCCCGCCCGGTGACCGCCGGCACCGCCACCACCTCCATCACCTTCGGCGACCGTCCGGGCCTGCGCGTCGGTGGCAACCGCACCTCGCTGACCAGCACGGGTGCCATCAACCAGATCGACAGCGCCTATGCCTATGGCGCCGACCTGGGCGTGAACTTCAAGAGCTTCTGGGCCGCCGCCGAATACTACAATTTCGGTGCCGAATATGCCGACCGCACCGCCTCGGGCGCCGTGCAGACGCTGGCCGATCCGGAGTTCAGCGGCTATTACGTGTCCGCCGGCTACATCCTGACCGGTGAGCGCCGCAACTACAATATCGGCGAATGGACGGGCGTGAAGCCCGCCTGGCCGGTCGGCCAGAACGGTTTCGGAGCCTGGGAAGTCGCCGCCCGCTACAGCCAGGTGGACCTGACCGACCGCGCCGGCGGCATCGCCGGCACCGGCACGGGCAAGGAGACCAACTGGACCTTCGGCGTGAACTGGTACGTCAACCCGGCCATCCGCTTCATGCTGAACCACGTGATCAGCAAGACGGAGCGTCCGAATGGCCTGGATGTCGAGCTGGACATCACCGCCGCCCGCATGCAGTTCCAGTTCTGATCAACCTGCGGAACCGCCCTTCGCTTTCGGGCAAGGGCGGAACCGTCTCTGATCCAAGAACGTCTGACGACCCACCGGTTCCTATTGGACCGGTGGGTTTTTATTTTAGCCATTTGGAATCAGCGTATACGCATAAAATTAATCCGATCGGCGGAAATATAGAAAGCGGAATTGATAATTATCAATTTATTATTTTTAGCCAAAAACATATACTAAAGGTTATAAATGAATACCATGATATGTTGCCTAAATAGCACGAACTTAAAAAACAGGTGTCTTTCTTTGGAAACCTAACCAGACGGATTATATCGGCCGTAGTGACGCACCTATTCTTCGACTGTAGGCATGGAACGAGGAACATTTCCCTTCCAATGCCATAACGGAGACATGATGCGCGATTTGCGTTCGCCAGTAAGGCACGGCTTGTTGGCCGGGCTTCTGATGCCGATGCTCACCTGGGCTGGCCCGGCTTTGGCAGCGGTCGATGGTCCGACCGCCACGGTCGCCATCAAAGCGTTGAATTTTCTGCAGCCGAAGCCGGCCAAGCCTACGCCGGTTTCCCTCGTGGTGGATAGTGGCCACGCGGCCACGGGCGACGCCGTCAAGTCGGCCCTGGGCGCCGACGTGACGGCCAAGGTGGTTGAAGGGGCCGGCGACGTGTCAGGGGCTGTTGCAGTGATCGTAATCGGCTCAATTGATGTTTCCGGCAAGACCACTGCCGGCCAGTTGATTATCGGCGACATGGCCTGCATGGAGGCCGGCAAATGCGCCCTGGCCGTCGAGCGTCAGCCCTCCGGTGCCGCCAAATACCATGTCAATACAGCGGCCCTGGCCAAGGCCGGCGTCAGCTTTGACAAGAATTTCCAGATGCTCGTGACCGCGCACTGAGCCCGACGTCACGACCACTAGGAGCCCGCATAAATGAAAAAAACCATGCTGCTGGGCGCGACCGCCCTTCTTGCCATCGGCGCCCAGGCACAGACCATCAACTATACCGCCCTTCAGGACGCGTTCGGGCAGCCTGTCACCACCAGTGTGACCGGCAAGCCGCAGGTCGCCGCCGATGCACCGGCCGCCCTGCACATCATCACGGCGGCGGATATCAGGGCTACCGGCCTGGATAATCTGCCCGACATCCTGGCACGCGTCGGCGGGATCGACCTGCTGCGTTGGGGTGCCGGGGGCGTTGACATCGGCATGCGTGGTTACAATCAACCCAACAGCCCGCGCCTCCTGGTCCTGCTGAACGGCCGTCAGGTCTATTCCGACCATTACGCCCTGGTGAACTGGTCGACGATCCCCGTGCAGTTGTCGGAGATCAAGCAGATCGAGGTCGTGAAGGGCCCCGTGGGCGCCATCTACGGCTTCAACGCGGTCGCCGGCGTGATCAACATCATCACCCAGAATCCGCTTTATGATACCGATGGGACGGCCACAGCCCGTATCGGCAACAATGGCACCCGTGAAATCGGCCTGTCGAAGAATCTGAAGGTCTCCGAAGGTTTTGGTCTGCGTTTTTCCGCCGGCTACAAGGAGCAGGACGAGTTCAGCCAGGGCGCCATCACCGCTGTGGAGCGCAGCCGCCTGCTGGACCCTGAATCCTCTTACGTCGCCATCGGTGCCCTGGGGCAATTGACGGACAGCATCCAGGCCGGGCTGGAACTGACCCGCTCCAAGATGAAGCAGACCGACATCACAGCGACCAATGGTCTTTATGGCGACGACTACCTGACCAAATCGGCCAAGTTCGATCTGGTCGGTGATGCCGGAGATGCCGGCCTCATCTCCTTTACCGCCTACCGCAACTGGCTGGATTTCGAATATTTCGGCATCGGCAAGTCCGATGTGACCACCAGTGTGGTGCAATTGTCGGACCTGATCCAGATCGGCACCGATCACACGGTGAAGATCTCCGGCGAATACCGCCGCAACAGCATGGGTCGCTTCCCCGCTCCCGGCGCCACCATTTCCTATGATGTCTGGGCCCTGGCGGGCATGTGGGACTGGCGCCTGACCGACAAGCTCTCCTTCACCACTGCCGTTCGCTCTGACTGGCTGGATCTGAACTATTCGGGTGCCGCCTCGCCGCCCTATGTGGCTTCGGACTTCGACCGCACGATCAGCAAGTTCAGCGTGAACAGCGGCCTGGTTTACAAGGCGACCGACGTCGACACACTGCGCGCCACCTACGGTCTGGCCAACCAGCTTCCGTCCATCCTGGAACTGGGCGGTTTCTACCTGCCCACGGTCACGGCGGCGGGCATCTTCGCATCGGCCGGCAATCCCTCTATCAAGCCCAGCAAGGTGCAGAGCTATGAGTTGGGATATGACCGCGCCCTGGCGGCTATCAATGGCGGGCTGCATTTGTCAGTCTTCCGACAGACGACGGATGACATCAAGTCGTTCCTGGGCTCCGACCGTAGTGTTGTGAATGGCCGTCCGGCTTCCATCGTGATCAATGCTGGTGACAGCGCATCCTGGGGCTTTGAAGCGGCATTCGATGGCCATGCCACAAATGGTGTTCGCTACGGTGCATCCTATTCCTGGAATGACGTCAATGACGACCTGACCGTGAACAAGGCGGCTATCGCCACGCGTCCGGTCAAATTCGAAGGGGCAGCCCCACGGCACAAGCTCCAGGGCAATATGGGCTGGTCAGATGGCGCACTGTCCACCGACCTGAACCTGTCCTGGCAGTCGAAGCGTACATTGCTGCGGCCTGTGACGGGCGGCTATGGCCCATTCCCGATTGACGGCACATGGACCGGAACCGCCAGCATCGGCTACCAGTTTGAGACTGGAACCGAAGTGCGCTTCACGGCCAGTGATTTCCTGCACACTGAAACAGCCCTCGGCTCGAAATTGGAGACCGAGCGGCGGGTCTATGCCAGCGTTTCTCAGAAATTCTGACCCCGCCGCGTCCAGCAACCTCGCCTTTATGGCGAGGTTGCTGGATCACAATCTCCCATCAGGACAGATCATGCAATGCATAATCTCATTAACATACAAAGGTATTTTATAATGACCTTTTGATTAGATGTCAGCTTTGTATTTCCGTTTTATAATTAAAATCTATCAGATTCCCCCAAATTCACCAATAAAACAAAAGAACGGAAATGCCATGAGAGGACTAAAACTCAGTGCCCGCCACGGCCTCAGCTTGGCAATGCTCTTGCCGGCGTTGGCCTGCGCTGACCCGGCCTCAGCAACCGTAGACGGCCCCACAGCCGCCGTGGCGGTGAAGGCCATCAACTTCTTACAGCCGAAGCCTGGGAAGCCCACCCCGATCACCATCGTTGCAGACAGCGGTCAATCCGCCGCCGGTGACGCGATCAAAACGGCTCTCGGCGCCGACGTGACAGCAACGGTGGTCAATAGCGGCAACGATCTGGCCGGGGCGGTCGCGGTGATCGTGGTCGGCGGTGTCGATGTTTCCGCCAAGGCCGCAGCCGGCCAGTTGATCATTGGCGACATGGCCTGCATGGAAGCCGGCAAATGCGCCCTGGCCGTCGAGCGTCAGGCCTCCGGTGCCGCCAAATACCATGTCAATACGGCGGCCCTGGCCAAGGCCGGCGTCAGCTTTGACAAGAATTTCCAGATGCTCGTGACCGCGCACTGAGCCCGACGAATCCCCAGGAGTCACCAACAATGAAAAAATACGTTCTGCTGAGCGCCACTGCGCTCATCGCTGTCGGCGCCCAGGCGCAGACCATCAACTACACTGCACTTCAGGACGCATTCGGTCAGCCGGTGACCACCAGCGCTACGGGCAAGCCGCAGGTAGCCTCCGACGCTCCGGCATCGCTGCGCATCATCAGCGCCGCCGACATCAAGGCCAGCGGCCTCGATAACCTTCCGGACATTCTGAGCCGCTATAGCGGCCTGGATGTGTTGCGTTGGGGCACCGGCGCTGCTGACGTGGCCATCCGCGGCTACAACCACGGCCATTATGGACGCCTCCTGGTTCGGGTAAACGGCCGCCAGGTATTCAACGACCATTACGCCATGGTGGTGTGGAACACACTCCCGGTTGCCCTGTCTGAAATCAAACAGATCGAGATCGTCAAGGGTCCGGTTGGCGCCATTTATGGCTTTAATGCCGTGGCCGGCGTGATCAACATCATCACGGTCAACCCGCTGTATGACGAGACGGGTACCGTCACATTGCGTGCCGGTAATAATGACAAGCGCGAGGCCAATATGGTCAAGACGCTTAAGCTCGGCGACAGCCTGGGTCTGAAGCTCTCAGCCGGTTACAAGGAGGCTGATGAGTTTCAGCGCGGCAAACTCACCACCGCGGAGCGTAACCGTCTGCGGGATATGGAGGCCAACCACGTTTCCGCCTCCGGTCTGGCACAGGTGGCCGACAATATCCAGGTGGGTGTTGAACTGTCACGCAGCTATTCACTACAGGACAATTACACCACCACCAACACCTACTATGCCATCGACTATGTCGCGCGGGCAGCAAAGCTGGATGTCGACGTCGATGCTGGCAATGTTGGTCTGTTAAATCTTTCTGTTTATCGCAACTGGCTGGACTTCAATTATCTGGGTCTTGGCACAGCATCCGACGCGCGTCTCACGGTTGCGCAGGTCTCCGATCTGATCCAGCTCGATACAGACCACACGGTGAAAATCACCAGTGAATACCGCCGCTCCGAAATGGGACGCTGGCCCACGCCAGGCGGTCGGATCAGCGCCGATATCTTCGCCGGGTCGCTGATGTGGGACTGGAAAGTCTCGGACAATATCTCTTTCACCAACGCGGTGCGGGTCGATAATTTCAACCTGGGCTACGACGGTGCGGCCATGACACCGCGCTTGCTGTCCGAATTCGACACCAAGTTGACGAAGGGCAGTTTCAACAGCGGCGTGGTCTACAAGCCCACATCTGAGGACACGCTGCGCTTCACCTACGGTCTGGCCAATCAACTGCCGGCCATGTTTGAACTTGGTGGCTTCTATGGCGCTGGCACCGTTGGCAATCCAGAGCTGAAACCTGCCAGCATCACCAGCATCGAACTGGGCTATGATCATGCACTGCCAGTGATAAATGGCAGCTTCGGCATCACCGCTTATCGTCAGCAGACCAAGGATGTCAAGGCGACGACCGGCGGCACGGCGGACCGCATCCTGGTCAATGGCACCTTGACGCAGACCTTCATCAATGCCGGCGAATCCTCATCCTGGGGTATGGAAGCCGATATAAGGGGCGCCGTGGCAGGCGGCTTCACCTATGGCGCGTCCTACACCTGGACCGATATCGACGATAACCTGACCATCAACAAGGGCCCTTTGCCGACCCGGCCCGTCTATTATGAAAAGGCCAGCCCCAAGCACAAGCTGCGGGGCAATGTCGGCTGGACCAGCGGTGCCCTGTCGGCGGACCTGGGCTTGACCTGGCAATCCGGCCGGTACCAGTTGCGGCCGGGAGCCGGTGCGCAGACAGGCTTCCTGATACCGACCAAGATCGATTCCTATACGAGCGGCACCGCCTCGGTTGCCTACACATTCTCCACCGGTACCGAGGTGCGGGCAACCGCAACGGACTTCCTGCGCGCCAGCACGCCGACGACATCGGTGCTGGAAACGGAACGCCGGGTCTATCTGAGCCTGTCCCAGTCGTTTTGATCCGACAAAGGGGTCGGGTCTTCCTTCGAATGCCCGACCCCGGTGGGACTTTCCAACGCCGCCGTCCGGACTGACGCACAAGGATATTAAATATGCATCAAACACTTCTCGCTCGTCTGGACCGGTTATCACTGCTGGCCAAGCTGATGGCCGGTCCCATCGTCGCCGCCCTTGCCATGCTGGTGTTGGGTGGCATCTCCATTGGTGAGCTTCGGTCACAGGCTTCGGAAACCCGTATCCTGGTCGATGAGAAGCTGGCCCGGGCCGCCGAGATGCAAAATCTGGTGACCGAGTTGAAAGGCAGCCTGGCCTCCGCCTATTTCGCCGTACTGTCAGTGGCGGGAGGTAACCCGGCGGACGGGGCCATCAAAAAACTGGAATCCGTTAAAGCAGCCATTGCCGAGGAAGCGAAGCGCCTGGCTGCCATTTCCGGCACCATCGGCGATCCCGCGCTGAAAGCTATCGTGAAAGAGTCGGCAGCAGAGCTTGACGGGTTCAGCGGTGCTGTCGATGTCGTGTCCACCATGCTTGAGGTGGATATTGCCACGGCTGCCGGCGCAGTGCTGCCCTTCAATGAGAAGGTGCAGACCATTGTAGTGGCGCTGGACAAGGCTGCGGCCCAAATCCAGGCGGATGCCCGTACCAGTGTGGAACGTCAGGCGCAAAGTGCGGTGACGGCCTCTTGGCTGCTGGTCTTGGGCCTTCTGGCGGCCCTGGCCATAGTGTCGCTTCTGGTCTTCTTCATCACCCGTCTGGTGCGCAACGGCATTGACGGCATCGCGCAAGCTATGGGCAAGCTGGCTCGCAACGACCTCTCCGTCGATCCCGCATCGCTGGTTCGAGCCGATGAATTGAACAGCCTAGTGGATGGCCTTTTCAGCTTCAAGGCCGCCCTGCTGGACGCCTCGCGCCTGTCCGCGGAGAAGGTGGAGGCTGACACCCGCGCCCGTCAGGCCCTGCTGGCCCTGGCCGACAGTTTCGAGGCCACAGTGCTGGGCTCCGTCCGCACCGTGGGCGATACGGCGCAAAAGGTACTGAGCGAGGCGGAGCGGCTGGGCATGGTGGCCGAGGATGGTCGCACGGCCGCCAGCCACGTGTCGCGCGCAGCCGAAAGCTCCGACCAGGGCGTGCAGTCGGTGGCCAGTGCTGCTGAGGAACTGGCGGTGAGTTTCAATGATGTGGCCCGCCAGGTCGAAGGGGTCACCGGCAGCACACGCCAGGCATCGGCAGCCGTAGAACGCTCCGATGGTCTTGTCCGCAATCTCAGCAGCGAAGCCGAAGGCATCAAGAATGTCGTCGACCTGATCTCCGCCATTGCCAGCCAGACCAACCTGCTGGCCCTGAACGCGACCATCGAAGCGGCGCGCGCCGGTGAGGCCGGGAAGGGTTTCGCCGTCGTGGCCTCGGAGGTCAAGCAGCTCGCAGGGCAGACGGCTAAGGCGACGGAAGAGATCGAACGCCGCATCAGCGCCGTCCGCCATGCCGCCAATGCCGTGGTGGGTGCCCTGACCGAGATCACCAACCGGATTGGGGATGTGTCCAGCGTCAGCACGACGGTGGCCGCCGCGGTGGAGCAGCAGCGCATGGCCACTCAAGAGATCGCACGCTCGGTCCAATCGGCCTCCTCCGCCAGCCGTGAGGCGGCAAGCGAGGTGCAGTCTCTGGCCCAGGTGGCCGCCGGCACGGGCAATGCGGCCCGTGGCCTGCGCGAAGCGGCGACGGGTCTGACAGGCGGGGCCACGCGCCTGCGTCAGGAAGTTGATGGGTTCCTGCAACGCGTCCGCGCCAGTTGATCCCCTTCTCATTCAGGTACGCAACATGACGCCCCGCTCGCCCCTGGCCGGCGGGGCGTTTCATGTTCGGCAATTTTTGCCCCAGGAACTTGGCCCGGCTCTTGCTTAAAGGTTCCTGGTTGGAAATTCCAAGAATGAAAGAGCCAGACATGGTTGCGATCGGTTCCTACAGCTCCATCAGCGAAATCCCCCTGCGGACGATGGCCTCGCTGACAGCCGAACAGATCCGCTCTTTCTCGCTGGACCAGATCGGCGAACTGTCCAAGGCGCAGGTCGGTGCCATATCGGTGAAGCAGATCCATGGCCTGACCGCCACACA
>NZ_JAGOGJ010000251.1 GCF_017996735.1 Niveispirillum sp. | reverse complement strand
GTTTGTGCCCGGCGGGGATGAGGTGCGGGTAGAGTTGCGGGACCTGTCATTGCTGCTGGAGCGGTCATATCAGGTCAACCGTTTCGCGGGCACGGGCGGGGCGGAAGGGTTCGCGGAACTGGCGGGGCGGCGGAAACCGCGCGCCATGGGGCGGCCCCGGCAGTTTACGCCGGTCCAGATCTGCAAGAACCCGGTTGTCTATGCCTATGGCGATGGGCCATGCGGCGGGGTCCTGGCGGCGTATGACCGGGGTGACCTGTTTACCGCCGTGGGGCCGGATTATCCGACCTATGCCGCCATGGTGGCGGCCAGCATGGCAGGGCTGGATTATGTCACCTGCAACGCCCTGGGCCTGATCCGGTTTGCGGCACAGCCCGTGGGGCCGTTGACGTTGCAGGTGGAGGGGCGAAAGCTGACCGGCGGGGCGACGGCGCTGACATTCGCGGACATGGTGTCCGTGGTCCTGCCGATCGATACCAGCCTGACCCTGACGGACTTCGCCCCCGGTACCGTCGCCGCCATGAACAGTCTGTGCCCGCAGGTGCTGGGGCATTGGTATGATGGTGGATCGGAAGTGATGGTTTCGGCCATTGTCGACGAATGGGCGGAAAGTCTGGGTGCCTATTGGGGGTTCGATCTGAGCCGGCGCCTGGCGCTGGGCCGGTTCGATGTGCCGAAGCTGGTGCCTGATTTCAGTTTCCGGCAGCGCGATATCCTGTCCATCGATCCGACGGCGACCGAGCGGCGGCTTGCCGCACAGACCATCGGTTATGGACGGAGATGGAAGCCGCTGGCCGACGCGGAAATTGCCGGAAGCGTCGTCGATGGCCGCGATCTGCTGGGACAGGAATGGGAGCTGGCAACCTATACGGATACGGCTGTGTCCGTGCAAAGCCTACTGGCCCGGACAGAACGGGTTGATACCTGCCTGATGGCGCAAAGTGCTGCGCTGGCGGAAGCGCAGCGGCGTGTCGGTCTGCATGGGCCGCGCCGTGAGGGGTTTGAATTGCGCGTGCCCTTCACGCCGGGCCTGGATGCCGGCGCCACCGTGGCCGTGACGCATGAGCGCCACGGCCTGTCGGGCGGCAAGCGCTTTGTGGTGATGGCGGCGGAGCGTGATGCCGCCGCCGAAGAACATCTTCTGACCCTGTGGGGATAAGACATGGCCGTTAAATTCCGCCCGTTGGGCCCGCCCGTCCTGCTGGAGGACGCGGCGCCCCCGCCTGCGTCCAATGATCGGGGCGTGACGGGGTATGATATCCGTTTGGGGTTCGAGTGGCTGGATACGACAAATACAAAACCGCAACTCTATCGTTGTATTGACGATAATCCAGTTGCTTTGCGCTGGGTTCGGCTAACTGACAACTTCGACGGTGAATTCAACAGCACATTTATTGGAAATGGTGGCTTTTATGCGACTAATTTATCGTTATTTAACTGCGGGTTTGGGGAAAACGCGCTGCGAGACGTGACGGATGGGCAGCGCAATACGGGTATTGGCTCTAATGCTGCCGCGAATCTAGAGGATGGGCAGCGCAACACTGCTGTTGGCGATTTTGCCCTTTGCTCCAACGCCGGTGGTAACGGCAACACGGCGTTCGGACAGAACGCAATGGCTGATAATATCAGTGATTATAATACGGCTGTCGGGCAGGGAGCGATGGAGAGAAATTCAAATGGAAGTCGAAACGTTGCAATCGGTCAAGGTGCGATGGCGTATGGAACCTCCGGTTCATATAATGTTGTCATTGGAGTTGGCGCAAATCTGAATTCCACTGGCGACGGCAACACAGTTGTGGGTCATCAGGCGAATGCGGGCAATTATGAATACTGCGTCGTCCTGGGTGCGTATGCTTCCGCCACTAAAAATAACCAGCTTGTTCTAGGTTCGAGTGGACGCCCCCTGGTCACTCACGCCACCGCCGGCGCCGTTTCGGAATACCTGGAGGTGCTGGTCAACGGCGCCGTCCGTAAAATCGAACTAAAGGCGGTGTGATATGGCCTCCATGCTTATGCTGTGGGACATCGCGTCCGACACGGGCACCCTGTCTGCCGCCGGTACCAACCCGGGGGGCTGGGTTGAGGGTGGGGGGCTGTCCGTCCAGAACCTGCGGACCGACGATGTGATGGCGGTGGCCCGCTATACGGACATCGCCGCCACCACTGCCCGGGTAAAGACGGCCATGGCGCGGGCGCGCCCCATCGATATCGTGGCGGTGATCAATCATAATGGCAGTGAGGCGGGGACATGGCGTCCGCTCTTGTCGGCCAATGCCGATCTGTCGGCCTCGATCTATCAGCCGGATCCTATGCCGATGTGGGGGGCGACCTATATCTGGGGCTCTCGCCCCTTCGGTGATTTCCCGTTTTCGGGCATCGACACGGGCAATTATCCAGGCGCGCCCATTCTTTGGCACCGTCTGACAGAACCGGTGACGGCGCAATATCTGGGGGTGGACTTCATCGATCCCGGCAATGCAGCGGGATATTTCCAGGCGGGGCGGTTGATGGCCGGGGTGGCGTGGCAGCCCCCCATCAACTTCAGTTTTGGCAGTTCCATCGGCGTGGTCGATGCGTCGGAGAAAAAGCGGACCGATGGCGGGCGCCGCCTGGTCCGCCGGCGTGCCAAATGGCGGACCTGGAAAATCGCCCTGGCCTATCAGGACAGGCGCGCGGCCATGGGTGTCTATCTGGACCTGATGTGGCTGAAAGGTATTGCCGGCGATCTGTTCCTGGTCTGGGACCCGGCAGAAGACGCGGCCGTGATGAGCCGGCAGATCCTGTATGGCGCCCTGTCTGCCACGGGTGAGGTGCCGATTGAACGCTATGGCCGCTGGTCTGTGACATTCGAATTCGAGGAGCTGATCTGATGCCTATGATCAATGGCACCGATTGGACGCGCGACGATTTCAGTCCATACGATTATTACCAGAACTGGGACCCGTTCTGGACCGATGTGATGGTGGAGGTCGGGAATGTCGAAAATGCCGCCTCTTCCACCCAGACCGCCCTGACCCAGGCGCAGGCGGCACAGCTTGCGGCGGCCGGCAGCGCGGGCGCGGCGGCTGCCGACCGGGTGCAGACGGCGGCGAATGCGGCCGCCACCGGCACGGCGCTGGCGGCCGCACAATTGTTGGTGGGATCGGCCGGCACCGGCACGGCGACCGGGTTGGCTTATGCCGCGGCGACCAAGAGCTTGGCGTCGGCGGCCGATGTGATCGCGGTTGGTTTCTATGACCGCCGCCGGGATGGCGATGGCGGCGCATGGGGTGATCGCCCCGGCCGATCCTGGTATTGGGAGCTGTTGGGCACCGCTACGCGTGGGGTCACACGACGTTTTCCCGTCGTGTGCTTTTGGGTTTTGCGGACCTCCGGTTTAACGATTTATGACCTGCATGACCTGGATGCCAGCGGGATGCCCCGCATGTGGATGGACTTCCCGGCTGCGTCCTCGCCCTGGTGGACTGCGCCCGCCTTTAGCAGGGCGGCGTACATGTCTCATGGCCGGCTATGGATATGCACCTCAGATGGTGCCGGTAACGGGCGGTTGCACGAGATCAATTTCGCACTGGACACGATTACGCGACGGTCTGTCGCTGCGCTCGGTTTTGTTCCCGGTGGCATTGCGACCGCGAGGTTCGCCGTGCCGACCTCAACGACGGCCGGCGGTCTGGCCTCGTCCGATTGCCTCGATGTTCACGCTCGCGTCATCCCTGGCGGCCCGCTGGACAGTGCCGGCCTGCCGATCCCGACCGTGGCCGTGGCGACGACGGCAGGGGCTTCGGTAATCTATCCATGGGGCGCTGTCTACGACCGCTGCACGGATTTTTCAGTGGCGCGAGTATTGCTGGATGAAGCGGGGTCGCTGCTGGTCTACAGGTCTGTGGGGACAACTTATGGCCTGTTGAGCCCCGATGGCAGGGGGCTCGTAT
>NZ_JAGOGJ010000025.1 GCF_017996735.1 Niveispirillum sp. | reverse complement strand
GACCAAGATCGTGGCACGGAATCAGATTGCCAAGTTGTTCGCTACGTCCGCCGTTGGCGCCCTGTGCGTCACGGCGGCGGCCGGCATTGCCCACGCCCAGCAGCAGACGCCCGCTGCGCCCGGCGGCTTCGAGGCGCTGGAAGAGATCATTGTGACGGCGCAGCGCCGCACCCAGGCGTTGCAGGATGTGCCGCTGTCGGTGATGCAGATCACCCCGGATCAGTTGCAGCGCAGCGGTGCCGTGACCCTGGAAGGGCTGAACGGCATGATCCCCAACGCGGTGATCGAGCATGTGGGCCTGTTCCCCGGCGTCGCCTCGCTGTCGATCCGTGGCGTCGGCTTCTCCGGCGTGGAAAGCTTCGCGGACCCGCAGGTCCCCGTCTATGTGAATGGCGTCTACCAGGCGCGCAACGTCCAGGCCCTGTCCAGCACGGTCGACGTCGCATCGGTTGAAGTGCTGCGCGGCCCGCAGGGTACGCTGTTCGGCCGCAATGCCTTTGCCGGTGTCATCTCCCTGACCACCAACCGTCCCGACATGACGGAAACCACGGGAAGCGCCGACATCACCATCGGCAATTACGGCAAGGTTGATGCCGATGTCGTCGGCAATATCCCGCTGGTGGAAGACAAGGTTGCCGCCCGCATCGCCGTGCGGAAGCATAATTTCGACGGGTTCTACAAGAATAACGGCGTCGTTGTCACCGGCATCAACAATGGCAAGGCCACGACCACGGTCGATCCGTTGCTGGAAGGCAAGTCGATCGGCAAGGAAGACAGCCTGTTTGTCCGTCCGTCGATCCGTTTCACGCCCAATGACGACTGGGATATCTCGGTCATGGGCGAAATCTACCGCGAGCGCAGCGAGGCGGCACCGGCCGGTCACCTGTCCATGACCGGCGGTACGCTGGACAATATGGGTCTGACGGGCCAGTACCCGTTCGGCGACAAGAAATTCGGCATCGCGTCCGACGGTTCCGACCCGTTCCGCATTGGCCATTCCCTGGCTGACAAGCCCACTGATGTCGATAGCTGGAACGTCACCACGGACGCCGCCTACAGCACCGATATCGGCACGATCAAGGGGATCGTCAATTTCGGCCGTTCGACCTCGGAAATCTGGTCGGACACCGATGGCGAGAACTATAACGCCTTTACCTCCGCCCGTTGGGAAACCTACAAATCCTTCTCTGGCGAACTGCAATATATCTCTGACTTCTCCGACCGGCTGGATGTGATCGCGGGTCTGTTCTATTTCCAGGATCACTACAAGACGACCCAGCTTTCCTTCACGGACTTCTCGATCCCGTTCGTTCCCGATTTCACGGTTGCCGACAGCACCCAGAATCCGGGCTATATCAACAATGACGGCAAGCGCAAGTCGGTGGCCGCCTATGCCCAGGGTGAGTACAAGCTGACCGATGAGTTGAGCGCAGTGGTAGGCGCCCGCTATTCGTGGGAAAAGAAGTACGACTACCAGGGCGTGAATGCCACGCTCAACGCGACCGGCATTTCCCGGACCACCGATTTCGGCGACCATGTCTATCCGACCAACAGCGCCCTGATCTTCACGGCCCCCTCCAAGTCGTGGGAAAACCTGTCGCCGCGCATCGGCCTGAACTACAAGGTCGACAGCGACATCATGCTGTTCGGTTTCTGGCAGCGCGCCTTCAAGTCCGGCGGTTTCAACGCCAATTCCGCCGACCGCGATGCCTTCCGCACCCCGTTCGGGGTGGAGCGCGTGGACAATTACGAAGTCGGCATGAAGAGCGAATGGCTGGACCGTCGCCTGCGCGCCAATGTCAACGTGTTCTATGCCCAGTATGACGGGTTGCAGCGCTCGCTGGTGACCCCGTCCACCACGGCACCGTCCGGCGTGGTGACCACCACCACCAACGCCGCCGATCTGGAAAGCTACGGCGTGGAACTGGAACTGGCTGCCAAGCCGATGTCGCAGTTCACCGTCTTCGCCAATCTGGGCTGGAACAAGGCCCAGTACACTTCCTACTGCTTCGATGCCAATGGGCTGGAGCCCACCCGGACGCCCAGCGATGGCCGCGCCGTCTGTGGCGCGATCCAGCAGATCGGTGCTCTGTTCCTGGTGCCGACCGATTATTCCAACGTCAAGCCGATGCGCGCCCCCCGTTGGGACATCACGGCCGGCTTCACCAAGGAATTCACGGTCGGCAATGCTGGTGACCTGGAACTGAACGCGTCCATGAACTATCGCAGCGGTGCCTATGTGCAATTGCTGAACATCGCCGGTTCCTACCGTCCGCCGATGACGACCGTTGATGCGTCGCTGCGCTGGCTCCCGGATGATGGGGATTACACGGTCACGCTCTGGGGCAAGAACCTGACGAACGAAGTGGAAATCCTCAACTACCTGCCGGTTTCCACCCTGTTCGGCGAATATCATGCCACGCCGCCGCGCACCTATGGCGTCACCTTCGGCATGAAGTTCTGATCAGGACGGCCCGGCCGGTCTTGACGGGCCGGGCCTTGTCCATGTCAAAAGCGTATAAAAATCAAGTGGGAGGAAATAGAGATGGGCCGTAAGCGGGCTTCCATGGTTCTGGCGGCAATGCTGCTTCTGTCCGGCGCGTCCGTGCCGGTGGCGATGGCCGCCGCGCGGGAGGGGGCCAACTGGTCCTCCTACGGCGGCGATACCAGCGAGAACCATTACAGCCCGCTGAACCAGATCAACGACAAGACTATCGGCCGGCTGAAACTGGCCTGGTCCTATGATCTGCCGGTCACGCCCAACGGTCTGGCCAGCCCGCTGGCCATCGATGGCACACTCTATTTCCCGGTCGGACATTCCGTCATCCATGCCATGGACGCGGTGACCGGCAAGCTGCTCTGGCAGTACGATCCCAATGTCTACGAGGTCGCCGGCCACAAGATGCGCGCCGGTTGGGGCAATCGGGGCCTGGCTTACTGGCAGGGTGTGATCTATTCCGGCACGCTGGATGGCCGGTTGATCGCGCTCGACGCCAAGACGGGGAAGCTGTTGTGGTCCACCATGACGGTCGAACCGGACGATGCCCGTTACATTACCGGCGCGCCCTGGATCGCTGATGGCAAGGTGATCATCGGTCATGGCGGGGCCGATTACGGTCCTGTCCGTGGCTATGTGACCGCCTATGACGCCAAGACCGGCAAACAGGCCTGGCGTTTCTACACCGTTCCCGGCAATCCGGCGGACGGGTTCGAGAACAAGGCCATGGAAATGGCTGCCAAGACCTGGAATGGCGAATGGTGGAAGCTGGGCGGCGGCGGCACCGTCTGGCATGCCATGGCCTATGACAAGAAGTACAACCGCATCCTGATCGGCACCGGCAACGGCGCTCCCTGGAACCAGAAGATCCGCAGCCCCGGCGGCGGTGACAACCTGTTCCTCTGCTCCATCATCGCGCTGGATGCCAAAACGGGGGAGTATGTCTGGCACTATCAGGTCAATCCCGGCGAGACCTGGGATTTCAACGCCGCCATGGATATCGAGCTGACCGAGTTGAAGATCGATGGCAAGAAGCGTGACGTCATCCTGCATGCGCCCAAGAACGGCTTCTTCTATGTCATCGACCGCAAGGACGGAAAGCTGATCTCCGCCGAGAAGTTCGTGAAGAACGTCAATTGGGCGGAGAAGATTGATGTCGCATCGGGCCGGCCCGTCGAAAACCCTGATGCTCGTTTTCCCGATGGCAAGGCCTTCCTGACCTATCCGTCGTCCTGGGGTGCGCATGGCGTCGCGGCCATGTCGTTCAACCGCAAGACCGGCCTGACCTATATCCCCACCACCGATATTGGTGTCGTCTATGCCGATCCGGCCAGTCTGAAGGATTGGAAATTCCGTGACGGCATGGCCGTCAATTCCGGTCTGGGACCGGCACCCGCCGGCATGAAGGCACCCCCGGGCAGTTCCAGCCTGCTGGCCTGGGACCCGGTGGCGCAGAAGCCCGCCTGGGAAGTGCCGCTGGTCGGCATGCAGAATGGCGGCACCCTCACCACGGCCGGCAATCTGGTGTTCCAGCCGCAGGTGACGGGCGAATTGTCTGCCTATGCCGCCGATACCGGCAAGAAGCTCTGGGCCTATGATCTGCAGGTGGGGACGGCGGCCAAGCCGGTGACCTACTGGGCGGGTGGCAAGCAGTACATGACCATCCTGACCGGTTGGCGCGGGACCGGGGCCAGCGGTCTTCCCACGGAATGGAACTATTACACGCAGAAGCGCCGGGTGCTGACCTTCACCCTGGACGGCGCAGCCAGACTGCCGCCCGTCGCGCAGGAGTCGGAGGCACCGATCCTGGACAAGGCCGATTTTGTGGTGGATGACAAGAAGGCCGCGCTTGGCATGGCCGTGTTCCATCGCAATTGCCATGTCTGCCATGGCCCGCGCCTGATCGCCGGTGGTGCGGCGCCCGACCTGCGCCGCGGCCAGATGCCGCTGGAATTCGACAGCCTGAAGGCCGTGCTGCATGATGGCGCCCTGAAGCAGAATGGCATGCCGGCGTTCGAAGAAATGCCCGACACCGAGATCGAGGCCCTGCAGCATTATATCCGCCAACAGTCCCGTGCCGCCCTGGCGGCTGCCAAGTGATGGGGCGGGCCATGCGCAAGCCGGCTGCCGCTACCCGGATCGCGGGTATGATGATGGTTGCGTCGCTGGCGCTGGCCGGCTGTGGCCGGGAAAAGTCGGCCGTCGATGCCGGCCCCGACGCCTATGCCGGGCAGGCGGCCGTCAGCCATGGCGGCCGGGACTGGCCCGGCTATGGCGGCGACTGGACCGACACGCATTACAGCCCCCTGGCGGAGCTCAATGCCGACACTATCGGCCGGCTGAACCTGGCTTGGTCCTATGATATCGACACGCTGCCCAATGCCTTTTCGGCGCCGCTGGCCGTCGATGGTGTCCTGTATTTCGGTGTCGGCTATTCCGTGGTCCATGCCATGGATGCCGCCACGGGCACGCTGTTGTGGAAATATGATCCGCAGGCCCCGGAAATCGCGGGCCAGAAGATGCGCAGCGCCTGGGGTATCCGGGGCATCGCCTATTGGGAAGGCAAGATTTTCACAGGCACGGTCGATGGGCGCCTGCTCGCACTGGATGCCAAGACGGGAAAACTGCTCTGGTCTGCCCAGACCCTGGACAAGGATGATGGCCGCTATATCTCCGGCCCACCCTGGGTGTTCAAGGGCAAGGTGATGATCGGCCATGGCGGCGCCGATTTCGCGCCCGTGCGCGGCTATGTCACCGCCTATGACGCCAATACCGGCAAACAGGCCTGGCGCTTCTACACCGTTCCCGGCAACCCGGCCGACGGGTTCGAGAACAAGGCCATGGAGATGGCCGCCAAGACCTGGACCGGTGACTGGTGGAAGTTCGGCGGCGGGGGTACGGCCTGGCATGCCATGGCCTATGATCCCAAGTACAACCGGGTCTATATCGGCACCGGCAACGGCGCCCCCTGGAACCAGAAGATCCGCAGCCCCGGCGGCGGCGACAATCTGTTCCTCTGTTCCATCATCGCGCTGGATGCCGATACGGGCGAGTATGTCTGGCATTATCAGGTCAATCCCGGCGAAACCTGGGATTACAACGCCGCCATGGATATCGAACTGGCGGAACTGACCATCGACGGGCAGAAGCGCGACGTTATCCTGCACGCGCCCAAGAACGGCTTTTTCTATGTCATCGACCGCAAGACGGGCAAACTCGTCTCGGCGGAGAAGTTCGTGCCGACGGTCACCTGGGCCGACCGGATCGATACGCAGACGGGCCGGCCCGTGGAAAATCCGGAGGCGCGTTTTCCCGATGGGCAGGCCGCCATCCTCTTCCCCAGCCCGGTCGGCGCGCATAGCGTGGAGGCCATGTCCTACAGCCCGAAGACGGGCCTGGTCTATATCCCCGCCATAGAACAGGGTCGTATCTACACCGATCCGCCGGATCTGGCGGGCTGGCAGTTCCAGAAGGGCCAGTTCATCAATAACGGTATCGGCAAGCCGCCGGCCGATTTGAAAGTGCCGGGAACGCCGTCCAACGTGCTGCTGGCCTGGGACCCGGTTGCGCAGAAGGCCCGCTGGTCCGTGCCGCTGACGGGCATGAAGAACGGGGGCACGCTGGCGACGGGCGGCAATCTGGTCTTCCAGGGCAATGTCGAAGGGGAACTGGCCGCCTATGCCGCCGACAGCGGCAAGAAACTCTGGTCCTTCGATGCGCAAGTGGGCGTCATGGCCCAGCCCATCACCTATCAGGTCAAGGGCCGGCAATATGTCACCGTTCTAACAGGATGGCGCTCGTCCGGCCCGTCGGGTGCGGCGCATGACTGGGATTATCACAACCAGAAGCGCCGCGTCCTGACCTTTGCACTGGATGGCAAGGCCAGCCTGCCGCCCTTCGACCGGACACCCCTGCCGTTCGTGGACGATGCCGCCTTTGTCATTGATCCGGCCAAGGCGGCGGCGGGTGCCGAGCTTTACGCCCAGCGCTGCATCATCTGCCATGGCCCGGCCGTGAAGTCGGGCGGGGCCGCGCCGGACCTGCGCAAATCCCCCATGCCGCTGGATATCGACAGCCTGACGGCGGTTCTGCATGACGGGGCGCTGGTCCCCAACGGCATGCCGCAATTCCCGGAATTCACCCCGGCCCAGATCGGGACGCTGCAACATTATATCCGCCAGCAGGCCCGCGCCGCGCTGAAACCCTGAGGCGTTCGCGGACCCTCGCCGGCGGTTGCGAGGATATGGATATGAAGATCAACGATGTCGCCACCTATGCCATCGAAGACGGCGTGGCAATCATCACCATCGACAACCCACCGGTGAACGCCCTGGGTGCGGCCGTCCGGGCCGGCATCCACCAGGGTTTCGAAAGGGCCGTGGCCGATCCCGCCGTGTCGGCCATCGTCCTGATCTGTGCCGGCCGGACCTTCTTCGCCGGCGCCGACATCACCGAATTCGGCAAGGGTCCGATCCACCCGACGCTGCAGGAGGTGCAGGCCGCCGTGGAGAATGCGCCGAAACCTGTCGTCGCCGCCATTCACGGCACGGCGCTGGGCGGCGGGCTGGAACTGGCGCTTGTGGCCCATTACCGCGTCGCCGTGCCATCGGCCAAGTGTGGCTTGCCGGAGGTCAATCTGGGCCTGCTGCCGGGTGCCGGCGGTACCCAGCGTCTGCCGCGCATCGTCGGGGTGGAAAAGGCGCTGGAAATGGTGACCAGCGGGCAGCATGTGCCCGCCAAGGCCGCCCATGCCATGGGCCTGATCGATGCGCTGGTGGAGGAGGGCGGGTTGCGTGCGGGCGCCGTGGCCTTCGCCCGATCCGTGGTGGCCGAGGGCAAGCCCCTGGCCAAGGTCCGCGACCTGTCGGAAAAGATCGAGGCGGCACGCGGCCAGCCGGAGATTTTCGCCGCCTTCCGCAAGGCCAATGCGAAGAAATTCCGCGGCTTCCTGGCGCCGGAATATAATATCCGCTGCATCGAGGCGGCGGTGAGCCTGCCCTTCCATACCGGTGTGAAGGAAGAACGCCGCCTGTTTGAGGAATTGCTGAAGGGCAGCCAGTCAGCGGCGCAGCGCCATGTCTTCTTTGCCGAGCGCCAGGTGGCCAAGGTGCCGGATATCGGCCCCGATGTCTCCCAGCGCCCCATCGCCAGGGTCGGTGTGATTGGTGCCGGCACCATGGGCGGCGGCATCGCCATGGCCTTTCTGAATGCCGGTTTCCCGGTCACGCTGGTGGAGATGAAGGAAGAGGCGCTGGCGCGCGGGACCGGCATCATCCGGAAGAACTATGAGGCGACGGCCGCCAAGGGGCGGATATCCGCCGCCGACGTGGAAACACGCATGGGCCTGCTGACGGGCAGCCTGTCCTTTGATGATCTGGCCGCTTGTGACCTGATCGTGGAGGCGGTGTTCGAACAGATGGACATCAAGCAGGATGTCTTCGCCAGGTTGGACGCCATTGCCAAGCCGGGTGCCATCCTGGCGACCAACACCTCCTACCTGGATATCGACACCATCGCCGGCGCCACGAAACGCCCGCAGGATGTGGTCGGCCTGCATTTTTTCTCGCCCGCCCATATCATGCGGCTGCTGGAGATTGTGCGTGGGGAGGCGACGGCCAAGGATGTGCTAGCCACGTCCATGGCCATCGCCCGCAAGATTGGCAAGGTCGGCGTCGTGGTCGGCAACTGCTTCGGCTTCGTCGGCAACCGTATGCTGGCGCAGCGTCAGCGCGAGGCGGAAAAGCTGATCCTGGAAGGCGCCTTGCCCTGGGATGTCGACCGCGTCCTGTATGATTTCGGCTTCCCCATGGGGCCGTTCCAGATGCGTGACATGGCGGGCATGGATGTGGGTTGGGACCCGGACAAGTCCAGTTCGTCCACGGTGCGCGAGATCCTGAACGAAATGGGCCGCCGTGGACAGAAGTCCAACGCCGGCTATTACGATTACGATGAAAAGCGCAACGGCACCCCGTCGCCGGTGGCGGAAAAGGTGATCCTGGATTTCGCCGCACGCAAAGGGTTCCAGCGCCGCACCGTCACCGATCAGGAAATCCTGGAACGCTGCCTTTATTCGATGGTGAATGAAGGCGCCAAGATCCTGGAAGAGGGCAAGGCGGCCCGCCCGTCCGACATCGACATCGTCTGGTTCACGGGCTATGGCTGGCCCGCCTATCGTGGCGGCCCGATGTTCTGGGCCGACCTGGAAGGTTTGCCGAAGGTGCTGGACCGTATCCGCGCATTGCACGCGGCCTATGGCGACGATTTCAAGCCGGCGCCCCTGCTGGAACGGCTGGTGGCGGAAGGCAAGGGGTTCAAGGACCTGTAAAGGGGCTGCGGACGGGGACTTAGCCCCTTGTCCTGGTCCTTACAAAAATATACCATAGTGCAAATTTTAAGTGGCGTTCGACGCCATCATGGAGGAAATGAGAGATGCCCGGTCCGTTGGAAAACCTTGTCGTCGTCGATGTGTCACAGGTGCGCGCCGGCCTGATCGCCGGTGTGCTTCTGGCTGACCATGGCGCCGAGGTGATCAAGGTGGAGCCCAAGGGCGGCAATCCGTTCGCCCATGAGCTGACACGCAAGGGCTGGGACCGGGGCAAGCGCGCTGTGGAGCTGGACATAAGGCACGCGGCGGAGCGGGCGCAGGTGCTGGTCCTGGCGGCCCGCGCCGACATCCTGATCCATTCCCTGGAGGAAGCGGAGGCCCGGGCGCTGGGCCTGGATGCCGAAATGCTTGCCAAATCGCATCCGGCGCTGATCGTCTGTGCGCTGACCGCCTATGGTGCCGACACGCCGCTGGCCGACCGGCCCTATGGCGAAAGCCTGGCTGCCGCGCGGTTGGGCGCCATGATCGAAAAGGGCAATCCCCATCGCGAGGGGCCGTTTTATCTGGGCCATCCGGCGCTGCATTATGGCCAGGCCTTCGTGGCGGTGATTGACATCCTGGCGGCCCTGCGCGCCCGGCATGAGAACGGGGTCGGGCAGGGGGTGGAAGCCTCGCTGTTGGACAGTTTCCTGGCCCAGTCGCCTATGAACTGGTGGTCTCACCCGCAAAACATCTCCTACATCAAGCGGGAAGCCAAGGCGTCCACCAAGGGCACGCCGTTCGGCCATACCCGCCTGGTCACCGGTCTGGCCCAGTGTGGCGATGGCGAGTATCTGCAGCTTCACACCGGTGGACCCGGCGGCTTCAAGCGCACCATGGACCTGCTGGGTTTCGGCGACCGGGTGAAGGCGGTCGACGGGCCGGAAATGGCCGTACCGCTGTCAGAGGATGAATACCGCATCGCCCGTGTCGAACTGTATGAAGCGATGAAGAAGAAGCCGCGTGCCGAATGGCTGCGCCTGTTCCACGAGGCCGACATCGCGGCCCTGCCCGTGCTGCGCCCGGCAGAGGCGCTGCTGGATGAGCAGGTGGAATTTGTCGGCCAGCGGGTGGAGGTGCAGGATGCCGATTTCGGCACCATCCATCAGGCCGGCCCCGCCATACGCTTCGCCGCCACGCCCGGCATCACCGTCAGCCCGGCGCCCGCCGTGGGGCAGGATAATGACCGGTTGCCGGCGTTCCTCTCGCGGCCGGTACGCGTGGCCTGTGCCGCCGTGCGTCCGGTGAAGGCGGCACTGGAAGGCATCCGGGTGCTGGATTTCAGCTCCTTCTTCGCCTGCGGCTATGCCGGGCGCATGATGTCCGACATGGGGGCGGACGTCATTAAGATCGAAACCGATGGCGGCGACCAGATGCGGCCGCTGCCCGACCCGTTCGAGGCCTGTCAGCGTGGCAAGCGTGGCATTGTGGTCAATATCAAGACACCGGAAGGCATCGAGATCATTCAGAAACTGGTCAAGACCGCCGACATCGTCATGCATAACTGGCGGCCGGGCAAGGCGGACAAGGCCGGCATAGGTTATGCCGCGCTGTCGGCGATCAACCCGAAGCTGATCTATGCCTACCTGCCCGGCTATGGTTCCAAGGGACCGAAATCCAAGCTGAAAAGCTTCGCCCCGCTGATCTCCGGTTTCTGCGGCCTGCTGTATGAAGGGGCGGGGGAGGGCAACGCCCCCGTGCCCAGCGTCTATGGCAACGAGGATTACAATAACGGCTTCCTGGGGGCCGTCGGCGTGCTGATGGCGCTGGAGAACCGGTACCGGACCGGCAAGGGCGACTATCTGGAATGTCCCCAGGTTCATTCCAGCCTGTTCACCACCTCCGAACATTTCCTGGATGCCGACCGTCAGGTCACGCTCAGCCTGAAGATGGGTAAGGACCAGATGGGCTTCGGCGCGCTGGACCGGCTGTATCCAACCCGTGACGGGTGGATCTGCATCGCCTGTGAAACCGATGAACGGTTTGCGGCCCTGGCCGGGGCCGTGGGACAGCCGGGACTGACCAGCGATCCACGTTTCGCGACACCGCGTGACCGCAGCGCCCATGACGCCGCCCTGTCGGCAGCGCTGGAGCCGTTCTTCGCTGCCCATACCAGCGCTGACGCCTTCGCCATCCTGGACGCCGCCGGCGCCCCTTGCGAAATCCCCACGGAGACGCATTGGCTGCCCGACTTCTTCAAGCAGGATTGGGCGCTGGACAGCCAGCGTGTGCTGGACCAGCCCACCTCCCTGCATGGCCCCATCCAGGAAATCGGCCTGTTCACGCGGCTGAAGGGCACGCCCGGTGTGGTCAGGGGCACGGCGCCCGGCCTGGGCCAGCACACGCGTGAGGTACTGCGTGAACTGGGCTATGAGGACGCGGAAATCTCGCGGCTGGCCGAAAGCCGGCGCATCGGCGTCCTGTGACCGGGGCACTCTCCCTTTCCCGCCGCCACCTGCTGACGCGGGTGGCGGCGGGCGGTTGGGCCTTGGCGATGACAGCGTGCGTATCATCGGGGGGAAATCTCCCATCCCCCCTGCCGCTGGCCAAGGCCCGCCGTCTTTCCGGCCTGACCAAGCCCGAAGGTGTGGTCACCACCCCGGACGGCCGGCTGATCGTGTCGGACCCGGATGGTGCTGTGGCGATCCTGTCGCCGGACGGCGGTATTTCCCGCATCGGCAAGGCCCCTGCCGCCACGGGGCTGGCCATGGACCGGCAGGGTCGCGTCATCATCGCCAATTTCGGCCTGCTGGCCGACGGAAACGGACCCCTGCAACGGCTGGACCTGGGCACGGGGGCGGTTGAAACCCTGGCCGACAGTTTGGATGGACGGCGTCTTGTCGCCTCCAACGCGCCCGCCATCGGCCCCGGTGGGGAGGTCTATTGCAGCCATTCCACCTGGGCGAACCCGGCCAATATCGGGACGACCGATCCGGCGGGATTTGTTTACAAGGTGGCGGCGGATGGGCGAGTGTCGCGTGTCTGCGATGGCATCCGGGGGGCCAATGGTATCTGTTTCGACCGGGATTTCAGGCATCTCTATGTGGCGCAGACGGCAGCGGGCACCATCCTGCGCTATCGCCGTGGCGCTGACGGTTCCTATCGTGATCCCGTGCAATATGGCCCGGTCCTGGGTCTGGCGCCCGACAACCTGTCGGCCGGTGATATCTATGGACGGATGGCGCCGGCGGAACGCGCTGCCTTGGGCCATCCCGATGGTGTTGCGCTGGACGCTGCCGGCAATCTCTGGGTGACGCTGCCCTTCGCCAACCGCGTCGTCGCCATTACCCCCACTGGGCAGGTGGTGACCATCCTGTCCGATCCGGAGGGGCAGGTGATGCAGATGCCTACCAGTCTGGCCTGGGGCGGCGCGGATTTGTGCGATCTGTCGATCGTGTCCCGCCGCAATGGCGCGGTTCTCACCCTGCGCACACCCATCCCGGGCCTGCCCCTGCCACACTGGGGCTGAGGCAGGCCCCGCACGCGGGGGATGAGGTCACTTATACCAGTGCCGATAAATTCCGACCCTGGCATTACTGCCGTTCGCGCCAGTCGGGGTCGTAGGTGGGACGGTCCATCTGGAACGCGTCGCCATTGCGCAGGTACCAGCCGCTGCCATGGGTGCGGCCAATCAGCTTCATGGCGGGATTGTCGACATAGGCCTTGGCCGCGTCGATCACGAATTCATCCTTGATATGGGCCATCAGGATTTCGCCCAGGATTACCGTCTGGCGCGGCCCGATATCCAGCGCCGCCACCTTGCGGCATTCGAAGCTGACGGGTGCCGTGGCGATCAGCGGCGGCTTGACCACGCTTGCCGGTGCCGTCTCGATCCCCGCATACTCGATCTCGTCCAACTCGGGCGGGGCATCCACGCTGCACCGGTTCATGCGCTCGGCGTCGGCCTCGCACACAAGGTTCACCACGAATTCACCGGTGGCCATGATGTTGCTGGCCGTGTCCTTCATGCCGCCATGGCGGGGATGCTTCAGCAGGCCCAGGACCAGCAGTGGCGGATCATCGCCCACGGCGTTGAAAAAGCTGTAGGGGGCGGCGTTGCGCACCCCGTCGGTGGAAAGCGTCGTTACCCAGGCGATGGGCCGGGGGGTGACGGTGGAATTGATGATCTTGTACCGAGCCGGCAGGGGCAGGGCGCGCATGTCGAACTGCATTTTCGTCGTCCTCAGCCTTGCTTGCGGGCATTGATGAAGGCGTCGCGGGCACGACGCAATTCATCCCCGCTCTGCAGATGCGCGCAATAGACCAGTTCCAGGGCGTGGCTTGCATCCAGGTCGCTGCCTTCGGCATTGTGCAGCAGGCGCTTGGTCAACTCCACCGCCTGGCGGTTGCCGTTGCCAAGCGTGCCGGCGAACGCCAGCGCCGTTTCCAGTGCGGTGCCCGTGGGGCACAGGCGGCTGACCAGCCCCATGCCCAACGCCTCGGCCGCCGGCAGGGTGCGGGCCGACATAACCAGTTCCGCCGCGCGGTAACGGCCGATCTGACGGGCCAGCAGCCAGGCGGCCCCGCCATCCGGTGTCAGGCCGAAATTGACGAAGGGGGCACCGAAGCTGGCGCCTTCCGCCGCGATGATCAGGTCACAGGCCAGTGCCAGGCTCCACCCCATGCCGAAGGCCCCGCCCTCGACCGCCGCGATGACGGGCATGGGCAGCCGACGCAGGCGGGCGATGATACGCTGTCCCCATTCCAGCCGTGCGGCCGCGGACAACGCGCCCTCGCCCCGTGCCGGCGGGATCTTCATGTCGCCGCCATAGGAGAAATGCCCGCCGGCCCCGGTGATCACCAGCGCACGGGCCGGCGTCTCCCGTTCCAGCCCGTCCAGCAGGGTGGAAAAGGCTTCCCACATCTCGAAGGAGACGGCGTTGCGCGCCTCCGGCCGGTTCAGTGTCACCAGCACCACGTCGCCGTCGCGCCGGTCAACAAGCAGCCGCATCGTTCCCGCCTGCGGGGCGGTGTCTTTGTCTGCCATCGGGAATTCCGTCGTTCGGGCGGGGTTGTCCACCCCGCGCATCATCATTGCGGGGTGGTTATATCACGCCCTAAAACTACACGACAGGTTAATTTTAAATCGTCATCCCTGCGGGGTCGCGCCGTCCATCGGGGGGCCGCCGGACGGCGAGAGGGACACACCTTTCTCATGGAAATCCGACAGAACCGTTTCGATTTCCTTGCGTGCCGCGCCGCGTGTGGCCCCGGCCATGAAGGACAGGTAGGTGGTGATCAGATGCGGAATGATCTGATCGTCGGCGATATGGCCCCGGCACCAATCATAGATGATCGTATATTCGAATCGCACGATGTCATCCGCCAACCGCTTGGCATCGATCCAGGGCTGCAACTGCCGTTTGGCGCGCAGCACCTCGATCCATTGCAGGTTGGGGGTCACGGCCATGGAATGCATGGTCGTCCAGATATCGCTGTCTGCATCCAGGGAGAAATAAATCGTCATGATCGCACTGATATAATTGCGGATCTGACGATTTCGCTGAATCACGAACACCATGCGCTCGATGTTCCGCTGCAGCGTTCCGGCCGGATGCGTATAGGGCAGGCGGGAAATATAGCGGTCGAAATATTCATGGATCGCCATGGCGATCATACGTTCCTTGGTCTGGAACGCGTTGTAGAGCGTGCGCTTGGACACATCCGCGCGCTTGCAGATCTCATCCATGCTGAAATGGATCAGGCCCTTTTCGGCGATAAGCTTGCGTGTTTCATCCAGAATGCGTCGCCGCCGCGCATGGATGGCGGGACTGGAATAGATCAGGGCTTTTTCCGGCTCGATCCGCGACACGTGCTTTGAACTCCCCATTGCCAGCGATGGACCGGCCGGCTCCGCTTCAGAGTTAACATTGCACATATGGAGAACTTTACGCCAGCCCGTCGAGGTCCGCGCCGGCCCCGGTGCTGGTGATATCTGCCGGGTGCAGGGTTGGGTGGCTTCCAGAAAATAACCTGTGATGCAATTTTTGACGTGCAAAGCCCGGCCCGCTGAATTAAGGTCAACCCAATCAAGATTGCTGCCGGTGGCGTATCGCGCCTCCTTGCGGTGCCCTCCTGTCGCCCCATCGTGGCCGGGAATGGGCGGGCCGGCGTCACCAGCGGAAAAATGAGAGGGACGGGAATTGGCTGGCTTGGATGACATTATGGCGTCCGGTTTCCGGGAGGAAGCAGCGGGGTGGCTTGCCGCCAATTTCCCGCCGGCGCTGGCCTTCAAGAATCCGCAGCCCTATCTGACCGATGGCGGCTATGCCGACGCCGACGCGGATTTCTGCCTGTGGCTGCGCCGGATCGCGGACAAGGGATGGGGGGCGGTCACCTGGCCCGTGATCTATGGCGGTGCCGGCCTGACGGTGGCGCATGAAAGGATCATCGGGGAGGAGATGGCGCGGATCGGTGCCTTCAACCCCAATCGCAGCTACGGCATGATGATGCTGGGTCCGACCCTGCTGGAATTTGCCAGCGAGGAACAGAAACTGCGCTTCCTGCCGCCCATCGCGCGTGGCGAGGCGCGCTGGTGCCAGGGCTTTTCCGAACCCGGTGCCGGGTCCGATCTGGCCTCGCTGCAGACCAAATGTGTGGACCAGGGCGACCATTGGCTGGTGAACGGTCAGAAGATCTGGACCTCAGGCGCCAACCACGCCCATTGGTGCTTCTGCCTGGTCCGCACCGACACGACGCGCAAGCAGGGGGGCATCAGCTTCCTGCTGATCGACATGGCGACGCCCGGGGTAGAGGCGCGGCCCATCACCCTGATTTCCGGCACCACGCATTTCTGCGAAGTGTTCCTGACCGATGTGAAGGTGCCCAAGGAAAATATGGTCGGCGCGTTGAATGGCGGCTGGACGGTCGGCAAACGCCTGTTGCAGTTCGAACGCGACAGTCTGGCCGGTAACCGCGCGGAGGCAACGCCGCTGACCGAGCTGGCCCGTCACTATGTCGGCACCGACGGCCAGGGGCGCATCGCCAATTCCGATCTGCGCGCCCGGTTGATCCGCAACGGCATCCGCGCCCAGGCCTATTCGCACACCGTGCGGCGGGCAGGCGCTGAAACGAAGGCGGGATTGAAGACCATCGCCGTGTCGGCCCTGAAAAACCTTGGCGCTGAGGTGTCGCAGGAACGGGCCGACCTGATTGTGGAGATCATGGGCAATGCCGGCCTGGGCTGGGAAGGCCAGGGCTTCACGGCGGAAGAGATCGAGGCGACGCGGGCCTGGCTGCATAGCCGCGCCTTCTCCATCTATGGCGGCAGCCACGAGATACAGAACAACATCACGGCCAAGCAGACCCTGGGTCTGCTCGATCACCAATAAAACCCAAGAAGGTTGCGGGAGGAGTCGATATGGCTGTCCTCAATGAAGAACAGCGCATGCTGCGTGATGCGGCCGAGGCCTGGGTGCGCGACCGCGCGCCGGTCACGGCGTTGCGCGCCCTGCGTCAGGGCACTCCCGCCCCCGGCCATGATCCGGCGCTCTATGCCGAGATGGCGGAGATGGGGTGGACAGGCATTCTGGCCGGCGAGGATCACGGCGGATCGGACCTGGGCCTTTTGACGATGGGGATCGTTGCCGAACAGTTGGGGCGTCATCTGGTGACCTCACCGCTGGTGTCCTCAGGCGTGGGGGCGGTATCCGCCTTGCGGCTGGGTGGCGCGCCGGTGCTGGCCGATGAATGGCTGCCCGCCATCGTGGAAGGCCGGGCCGTGCTGGCGCTGGCCATTGATGAAGGTCCCCGCCATGATCCGGCCGCCCCCGGCCTGACCGCCGCGCGTGAGGGCGGGGGCTGGCGCCTGTCCGGGGCCAAACGGCCCGTGATCAATGGTCTGGCCGCCCATGCCTTTCTGGTATCGGCGGCCACGCCGGATGGTGTCGCGCTGTTCCTGGTCGATGCCGGGGCGCCAGGCCTGACCATCGCGCCGTTGAAGGAGATCGACGTCCGGGGGGCGGCCCTATGCCATTTCGACGGGGTCATGGTGGCGGAAGATGCACGCCTGTCGACCCCCGGCCTGCTGGACGGCGTGCTGGACCGTGTCCGGGCGGTCGTGGCGGCGGAAATGCTGGGCACAGCCGCCCAGGCCTTCGATACCACCCTGGATTATCTGAAGACACGCATGCAGTTCGGCCAGATCATCGGCCGGTTCCAGGCGCTTCAGCATCGCGCGGCCGCCCTTTATGGCGAACTGGAACTGACCCGGTCGGCGGTGGAGGCGGCGCTGGCGGCCCTGGATGATGCTGCCCCCGATGCAGCGTCGCTTGTGTCCGTGGCCAAGGCGCTGGCCGGCGATCTGGTGCGCCGCATGGGGGCGGAAATGATCCAGCTCCATGGCGGTATCGGCATGACCGATGAACATGATGCCGGACTGTATCTGAAACGCGGCCGCGTGCTGGACATGTCCTATGGCGACGTCGCGTTCCATCGCGAACGCTATGCCCTGTTGAATGGCTATTGAGAGGCGGGGGAAACCGATGCCGCAATCGCGTGAAGTCCGTCTGGTCAGCCGCCCCGCCGGCATGCCCGTGCCGGAGAATTTCGAACTGGCCACCGTCACCGTGCCCGACCCCGGTCCGGGAGAAGTGCAGGTCCGCAATCACTGGATGGCCGTTGACCCCGCGATGCGCGGCCGGATGAACGACGCCAAAAGCTATGTCCCGCCCTTCACCCTGGGCGCGGCGATGGAGGGACCATGCATCGGCATCGTCACCGCCTCCAACGATCCGGGTTTTGCCGCAGGTGATCTGGTCTGGTCGCGGCTGGGCTGGCGGGAGTACGTCAACGCCCCTGCCGCCGCCTTGAAGAAGCGGGATGCCGGTGCTTTGCCGCCCCAGGCCTATCTGGGCTTTGCCGGCATGACGGGCCTCACCGCCTATGCCGGACTGTTCGAGGTGGCGGGCCTGAAGGGCGGGGAGACGGTCTTTGTTTCCGCCGCGTCGGGCGGGGTTGGGTCCGTGGTTTGCCAGATCGCGAAGATCATGGGCTGCCGCGTGATCGGTTCGGCCGGGGGTGAACGCAAGGCCGCCTTCCTGCGCGAGACGCTGGGGCTGGATGCTGTCATCGACTACAAGGCTGAACCCAGCCTGACAAAGGCCCTGGCCAAGGCCGCGCCGGACGGTATCGACGTCTATTTCGACAATGTCGGCGGCGACCATCTGCAGGCGGCCATCGCGGTGGCCAAGCCGTTCGCCCGCTTCGCCCTGTGCGGCATGATCAGCCAGTACAACGCCACCGAACCGTCGGCCGCCCCGCGCAACCTGATGCAGGTCGTGGTCAAGAGCCTGCGCCTGCAGGGCTTCATCGCGCTGAACTACCTGCATCTGGAGGAAAAGTTCCTGGCCCAGGTCACCGAATGGCATCGGGCAGGCAAGCTGGACAGTGCGGAGACGGTGCATGAGGGCATCGACCATGCCCTGGACGCGTTTTTCGGCCTGTTCCGGGGTGAAAATCTGGGCCGCATGCTGGTCAAGCTGGCCTGAAGGGGGCGGGAATGTACGACATTCTGTCGGGACTGCGCGTGGTGGAAGGGGCGGCGTTCATCGCCGGACCTTCCTGCGGCCTGCATCTGGCCCAGTTGGGGGCGGAGGTCATCCGCTTCGACAATATCGGCGGTGGCCCGGATTTCCGGCGCTGGCCGGTTAGCGAAAAGGGTGACAGCCTTTATTGGGAAGGGCTGAACAAGGGCAAGAAATCCATCGCCTTGAACCTGTCCTCGCCAGAGGGGCGGGAACTGTCGCTGGCGCTGGCGACGGCACCCGGTGACAATGCCGGCCTGTTCCTGACCAATTACCCGGTCGAGGGTTTCCTGTCGTTCGAGGCGCTTTCCACCCGCCGGCGGGACATCATTTGCGCCCGGATCATGGGCTGGGCCGATGGGGCGCCCGCCGTGGACTATACCGTCAATGCCGCCGCCGGCGTCCCCTTCATGACGGGGCCGGTAGAAGCGGCGGGACCGGTGAACCATGTGCTGCCGGCCTGGGACCTGCTGGGCGGCGCCTATGCCGCCTTCGCCCTGCTGGCGGCCGAACGGTCCCGCCGGCTGACGGGCCGGGGGCGCGATATCCGTATTCCGCTCTCCGATCTGGTGGCGTCCAGCCTGTCGCATATCGGGTCCGTGGCAGAGGTGCTGGCGACGGGCACGGACCGGCCGCGCATGGGCAATGACCTGTTCGGCGCCTTTGGCCGGGATTTCATCACGGCCGACCGGGAACGCGTCATGCTTGTCGCCATCACGCCCCGCCAATGGTCGGGCCTGGTCAAGGTCCTGTCGCTGAAGGAAAAGGTGGCCGCACTGGAAGGGGAACTGGGCGTCAGCTTCGCCGCCGATGAAGGGGTACGCTTCCGGCATCGCGAGCGTCTGTTCGCACTGGTGGCGCCGGCCGTGGCGGCACAGCCGCTGGATCGCCTGGCACCGGCCTTCGATGCGGCCGGCGTCACCTGGGGCAAGTACCAGACCCTTCATGAAGCGGTGACGGGCGATGACAGGTTGTTCAAGGCCAACCCGATTTTCCAGACCCTGTCCGACCACCCGTCGGGCCTGACCTATCCGGTGTCCGGACCGGCCGCCACCCTGGCGGGGCTGGATCGTGGCGCCCTGCTGCCGGCCCCCCGGCTGGGCCAGCATACGGATGAGGTGCTGGCAACCCTGTTGGGCCTGGGTAGTAGGGAGATCGGCCGTCTGCATGATGCCGGCATCGTCGCCGGCCCGGCACAGGGGGATTGAACCATGGCCGTCACGCCCGAGGAACTGGCCCATTGGCAAAGCTGGACCGGTCGGCAGGAAACCCGCGAGCAGGTGCTGGATGCTGAGGCGCTGCGCCGCTTCGCCGCCACCATCGGTGAAAGCCTGGATGTCGAGGCGGTACAGCCGTCACTGGCGCACTGGGCCTTCTTCCTGCCCACCGTCGCCGCCGATGAGATCGGCCCCGACGGTCACCCCCGGCGCGGGGGCTTCCTGCCGCCCATCACGCTTGCCCGGCGTATGTTCGCGGCGTCCAGCATGCGGTTCGACGGCGCGCTGGCCCTGGGCGAAGCCGCCTTGCTGACCCAGACCATCGCTTCGGTGAAGCACAAGTCCGGCAAGTCCGGTGATCTGGTCTTCGTGGAGGTGGATCGCACCATCGCCCAGCACGGCGTCACGCGTGTGCAGGAACGACAGAGCATCGTCTATCGCGCCGCCGGGGAGCGCACGATGCCCGTGGTGGATGCGGACCTGACGGTGGAGGCGGGGGAAGTGACGTGGCACCCCACTCCGGTGGACCTGTTCCGCTTCTCCGCTGTCACCTTCAACAGCCACCGTATCCATTACGACCTCCCCTACACGATGCAGGAGGAGGGGTATCCCGCCCTGGTCATCCACGGTCCGTTCACGGCGGTGAGGCTGTTCGGCTTTGCCCGGCATCGTGCTGGCCGGCCGCCGGCGGGCTTCGAATTCCGGGCTGCGGCCCCGCTTTTCCTTGGACAAGGGGTGCGTCTGGCACCCGACGCGGCCCCCGGCGGGGTCCGCGCCATCCGTTGCGACGGCACGGTGGCCATGAATGCCACGGCCCGGTTTTGAGAGGCAGACCCATGGATATCGAAACCTTCGATCTGTTGCGCAACACGGTGCGCCGTTTCGTCGATGAACGCCTGATCCCGGCAGAGGATCAGGTCGAACATGACGATGCCGTGCCGCCCGCCATCATCCAGGAAATGCGCGACCTGGGCCTGTTCGGCCTGTCGGTCCCGGAGGAATATGGCGGCCTGGGTCTGACCATGAGCGAGGAGGCCGCGATCATCCGGGAACTGACCCGCGCCTCGGTGGTCTTCCGCTCCGTCATCGGCACCACGGTCGGCATCGGCTCACAAGGCATCGTCATGGACGGGACGGAGCAGCAGAAGCGTGAATGGCTGCCGCGTCTGGCAACCGGTGAAGCCGTCGCCAGCTTTGCCCTGACCGAACCCGAAGCGGGGTCGGACGCGGCGTCCCTGCGCACCGTTGCCGTGCGCGAGGGCGATTTCTACCGCATCAATGGCACCAAGCGGTACATCACCAACGCCCCGCGCGCCTCGGTATTCACCCTGATGGCGCGCACCGAAGCCGACGTGAAGGGGGCCGGTGGCATTTCCGCCTTCATCCTGCCGGCCGACACGCCCGGCATCAGCTTTGGCAAGCCCGACAAGAAGATGGGGCAGAAGGGCTCCATCACCTGCGACGTCATCTTTGACGATGTGAAGGTGCCGGCCGCCAACATTATCGGCGGCGTACCGGGTCGTGGCTTCAAGACGGCCATGAAGGTTCTGGACCGCGGCCGCATCCATATCGCTGCCGTGGCGCTGGGCATGTGCGACCGGTTGATTGACATGAGCCTACGCTACGCCATGGAGCGCAAGCAGTTCGGCCAGCGCATCGCCGACTTCCAGCTTGTCCAGGCCCTGCTGGCCGACAGCAAGGTCGATACGCTGACGACAGAGGCGCTGATGCGGTCCGTCGCCGCCAAGTTCGATGCGGGCGAGAAGGTCAGCCTGGATTGCTCCGTGCTGAAATATTTCTCGACCGAGGCCGTGGGACGCGTGGCTGACCGCGCCGTGCAGATCCATGGCGGCGCCGGCTACATGGCGGAATACAAGGTCGAACGCTTCTACCGCGATGTCCGCCTTCTGCGCATCTATGAGGGCACGTCCCAGATCCAGCAGATCATCATCGCCCGCGAAATGCTGCGTGGCGCCGAGGCATAAGGCCTGGAAGGAACCCATATCATGCGTAAAGCCGCCATCGTTTCCCCGCTGCGCACGGCGGTGGGCAAGTTCAACGGCGCTCTGGCCACTCTCCAGGCCGGCGACCTGGGTGCCGTCATCATCAAGGCGCTGGTCGCGCGCACCGGCATCGATCCGGAACGGATCGACGATGTCGTCTTCGCCCAGGGCTATGGCAATGGCGAGGCGCCCTGCATCGCCCGCTGGTCGGCCCTGGCTGCCGATCTGCCCATCCGCGTGCCGGGCTATCAGCTTGACCGCCGCTGCGGGTCGGGGCTGCAATCGGTTATCGATGCGGCCATGATGGTGCAGACCGGGGCCGCCGACGTGGTGATCGCGGGCGGCGTGGAGAGCATGAGCAATGTGGAATATTATTCCACCGACATGCGCCGTGGCGCCCGCTCCGGCTCCGTCACCATGCATGACCGGCTGACGCGTGGCCGGGTGATGTCACAGCCCATTTCCCGCTTCGGCATCATCACCGGCATGATCGAAACGGCGGAGAATCTGGCCAAGGATTACGGCATCACCCGCGAACAGGCCGACGAGTTTGCCGTCATGTCGCACAGCCGTGCGACCCAGGCCTGGAAGGAGGGCAAGTTCGCCGACGAACTGGTGCCCGTGCCGATCCCGCAGAAAAAGGGCGATCCCGTCCTGTTCGCCCATGACGAAGGCTATCGCCCCGATGCGTCGATGGAGACGCTGGGCGCCCTGCGCCCCATCGAAAAGGGCGGTATCGTCACCGCCGGCAATGCCAGCCAGCAGAATGACGCCGCCGCCGCCTGTCTGGTGGTGGCCGAAGACAAGCTGGCGGAACTGCAACTGGAGCCCATCGCCTGGTTCCATAGCTGGGCAGCCGCAGGCTGCGAGCCGTCGCGCATGGGTATCGGCCCGGTGCCGGCGGTGGAGCGGCTGTTCGCCCGCACAGGCCTGTCCTGGAAGGATATCGATCTGGTCGAGTTGAACGAGGCCTTCGCGCCGCAGGTGCTGGCCGTGCTGAAGGGCTGGGGCTGGGACGATCGTGACAAGCTGAATGTCAACGGTTCCGGCATCTCGCTGGGCCACCCGATCGGGGCCACGGGCGGGCGCATCCTGGCCAACCTGACGCGTGAGCTGCACCGCCGCGACGGGCGCTATGGTCTGGAAACCATGTGCATCGGTGGCGGCCAGGGGCTGGCAGCCGTGTTCGAGCGGGCGTGAGGCAGCGATGAGCGGTAACGCCCCGTCCCCGATGGCTCTGGCCGGCGTGAAGGTCCTGGACCTGTCGCGCGTGCTGGCCGGGCCCTGGTGCACCCAGATCCTGGCGGATTTCGGCGCCGATGTGATCAAGATCGAGGCGCCGAGGGTCGGGGACGATACCCGTAGCTGGGGCCCGCCCGACCTGCCGCGGGAGGACGGATGGGACGGGGCAGGGGAAAGCGCCTACTACCTGTCCTGCAACCGCAACAAACGTTCGGTCGCCGTCAATCTGGCGTCGGCCGACGGACAGGCGCTGATCCGCCGGCTGGCGGTCGAAGCCGACATTGTGGTGGAGAATTTCAAGGTCGGGGGCCTGAAGAAATACGGGCTGGATTATACGAGCCTGTCGGCCCTGAACCCCCGGCTGATCTATTGCTCCATCACCGGCTTCGGCCAGACCGGCCCCTATGCCGACCGTCCCGGTTATGATTTCGTGGCCCAGGCCATGGGCGGGATGATGAGCATCACGGGGGAGACGGACGGCCCGCCCATCAAGCCCGGCGTGGCCATGGCCGATGTGTCGACGGGCATGTATGCCACCGTCTCCGTCCTGATGGCGCTGCGCCATGCGGAGCGGACGGGACAGGGACAGCATATCGACTGCTCCCTGCTGGATACGCAGATTTCCATGCTGGCGAACCAGGCGCTGTCCTATCTGGTGGGGGGCAAGTCGCCGGGTCGGCTGGGCAACGCGCATCCGACGGTCGTGCCTTATCGTGTGTTCGATGCCGCCGACGGCCCCATCGTCGTGGCCGTGGGCAATAACGGCCAGTATGCGGCGCTGTGTGCCGTGCTGAATGTGCCGGAACTGGCGACCGATCCGCGTTTCGACACCAATGCCAAGCGGGTGGTGAACCGGGCGCAACTGGAGCCGCTGCTCCAGGAGATCATTGGCCGGTACAAGGTGGCCGATCTGATGGCACAGTTCCCGGCCAAGGGCGTGCCCGCCGGGCCGGTCAACACCATCGGCCAGATTTTCGAAGACCCGTTTGTGCCCGCACGCGGCGTTGTGCAGCGGTTCGAGCGGGAGGATGGGGTTGCGGTGCCGACCGTGGCCTATCCCGGCAAATTGTCCGTTACACCGGCCCGCTATGACAATCCGCCGCCGCGCCTGGGCGAACATACAAATACGGCGCTTGCCGACTGGCTGGGTCTGGCCCCGGACGAACTGGGCGCCCTGAAACAGGCCGGCGTGATCGCCGACCGCGATTGATGAACACCCGATCAGGGAGGATGAAGAAATGAAGCTCGGCAACGATATCGCCGCCATCGTCACCGGTGGTGCTTCCGGCCTTGGGGCCGCCACGGCCCGCGCCCTTGCGGCCCGGGGCGTGAAGGTCGCCATCTTCGATATGAATGAACAGACCGGCGAGGCGCTGGCGGCGGAGATTGGCGGCGTCTATTGCCCCGTCAATGTCACGGACGAGGCGGCGGTGGATGCCGGCTTCGCCAAGGCCCGCGCCGCCCACGGGCAGGAACGTATCCTGGTCAATTGCGCCGGCACCGGTAATGTCGTGAAGACGGCCAGCCGCGACAAGGCGACGGGGGAAACCAGGCATTTCCCCATCGACGCCTTCGACCGTATCGTCCAGATCAATCTGGTCGGCACCTTCCGCTGTGTGGCCAAATCGGCTCAGGGCATGCTGGATCTGGCCCCGCTGGAGGATGGAGAACGGGGTGTCATCATCAACACCTCTTCCGTCGCGGCCCAGGACGGGCAGATCGGACAGGCGGCCTATGCCGCGTCCAAGGGCGGGATCACGTCGCTGACCCTGACCGTGGCGCGCGACCTGATGAATGACGGCATCCGTGTCAATGGCATCCTGCCCGGCATCTTCGACACACCGCTGATGAGCCGGGCCGCAGACGCCGTGAAACAGTCGCTGGCCGCCTCGGTCCCGTTCCCCAAGCGGTTCGGCAAGGCGGAGGAATATGCGGCGCTGGCCCTGTCCATCATCGCCAACACCTATCTGAACGGCGAGAATATCCGCCTGGACGGTGCCATCCGCATGGCGCCCCGCTGAGCTTGGCTTTGCCATAAAACTGCACTACAGTGCAAATATAGCCGGCGCGATGCAGAGCCCCGGCAGGAAAGGGATCGGGACATGGACAGCGCCCCCCAGGAGCAGAATCCGGACCAGTTCGTCCGGTACGAGGTGAAGGATGCCGTCGCCTGGATCTGGCTGGCGCGTCCGCAATATTCCAACGCCCAGAATTACCGGATGCTGAACGAACTGGACGGCTGTTTCCGCCGTGCGGTGGAGGATGACGCGGTCAGGGCCATCGTTCTGGGTGGGGAAGGCAAGCATTTTTCCGCCGGCCATGATCTGGGCACGCCGGACAAGGACAAGCATCTGCCCCGTGAGCGTATCCATCTCTGGCCCGATCATCTGACGCGCGGCGGGGCGGAGGCGCAGTATGCGCTTGAACAGGATGCGTATCTGGGGCTGTGCCGGCGCTGGCAGGAAGTACCGAAGCCGACCGTGGCCATGGTGCAGGGGGCCTGTATTGCCGGTGGCGTGATGCTGGCCATGATGTGCGATATGATCGTCGCTTCCGACGATGCCTATTTCCAGGACCCGGTGCTGCGCATGGGTGTGCCGGGCGTGGAATATACCCCGCACCTGTTCGACCTGCCGCCCCGCATCGCGCGGGAATTCCTGATGCTGGGCCAGCGCCTGACGGCACAGCGCGCCTATGATTTCGGTGTCATCAACCGCGTCGTGCCGCGCGCCGATCTGGAGGCACAGACGGCCGCCATCGCTGCCGATCTGGCCAAACAGCCGGCCTTCGGCATGGTGCTGGCCAAGCAGGCGATGAATTTCATCGAGAATATCCGGGGCAAGCGCACCTCGATGGATGCGTTGTTCCACATCCATCATCTGGCCCATGCCCATAACCAGCTTGTCACCGGCAATCTGGTCGGCGGCATGGACGCCAAGGCCATGTCGTCGGCCAACAAGGCGGCGGCCGGCGAAGGCGGGAAGGCGTAACCATGGCGGCCATGATCCAGACAAAGACCGATGCCGTGCGGCTGCCCAACCTGACCGGCTTGCTGCGCAGTGCCGCCGGTGCCGCGCAAAGCTTCGTCACCGCCGCCCGTGTGCCCGTCCTGGCCCGTATCGCCCAGGGTGGCAAGGTCGACCGGCGGCTGGCCGATCTGGAACAGCATGTCGTCCATGGCTATGGCTGGTTTGCCGCCTATGCCGAACTGCTCAATCAGGTGGCGGGCTGGGCGGAGCGGCTGGAGGCCGACGGGCTGTTCGGGGAAACCGAGGCGCTGCTGGCCCAGCTTTTGTTCGGCGAATATGCCGCGCAACTGGCCGGCGGCATCCCCATGAACCAGGGGGAGGTGATCCGCCCCACCGACCTGACCGACGATCCGGCCACGCTTGCGGCCTTGCAGTCCCCCGCCCTGGTCCGGCTGGCACGGGCCGGCACGACGCAGGCGGTAAAGACCCGCATCGCCGAACTGATCATCGCCGCGCGCGGCCGGCCCACCATCGAACGGACCGGCCTGGACGAGACGCTGGAAATGGTCCGCGACCAGTTCCATGCCTTTGGTGAGGAAAAGATCACCCCCTTTGCCCATGATTGGCACCTGAAAGACCAGTTGATCCCCATCGAACTGGTGAACGAATTGGGGGAAATGGGCGTCTTCGGCCTGACCATTCCGGAGGAATATGGCGGTCACGGCATGGGCAAGATGGCCATGTGCGTGGTGTCGGAGGAATTGTCGCGCGCCTGGATTGGCGTCGGATCGCTGGCCACCCGGTCTGAAATCGCGGGCGAACTGATCCTGTGCGGGGGGACGGAGGCGCAGAAACGCGAATGGCTGCCCAAGATCGCGGCGGCTGACATCCTGCCCACCGCCGTGTTCACCGAGCCCAATACCGGTTCCGACCTGGGGGCGCTGCGCACCCGCGCAGTGATCGAGGGTGAGCAATATCTGGTGACCGGCAACAAGACCTGGATCACCCATGCCGCCCGCGCCGATGTGATGACCCTTCTAGTCCGCACCGACCCGGCGACCAGCGATTATCGCGGCCTGTCCATGTTGCTGGCGCCCAAGCCGCGCGGGACGGAGGCGAACCCGTTCCCGGCCGAAGGCATGAGCGGCGGAGAGATCGGCGTCATCGGCTATCGCGGCATGAAGGAGTACGAGATCGGCTTTGACGGTTTCCGCGTCGACCGCGCCAACCTGCTGGGTGGTGTGGAAGGCCAGGGCTTCAAGCAATTGATGGCGACGTTCGAGAGTGCGCGTATCCAGACGGCGGCGCGTGCCGTCGGCGTGGCCCAGGCGGGGCTGGAAACCGGCCTGTCCTATGCGCTGGACCGTATTCAGTTCGGCCGGCCCATCATCGATTTCCCGCGCGTCGCCAACAAGCTGGCGATGATGGCGGCGGAATTGCTGGGTGTCCGCCAGCTTACCTATTTTGCGGCCCGGCAGAAGGATGGCGGCAAGCGCTGCGATCTGGAAGCCGGCATGGCCAAGCTGGTGGCGGCACGCGTGGCCTGGGCGGCGGCGGACAATGCCCTGCAGATCCATGGTGGCAACGGTTTCGCGATGGAATATGGCGTCAGCCGACTGTTGGCCGATGCCCGCATCCTGAACATCTTTGAAGGGGCGGGCGAAATCCAGGCCCAGGTCATTGCCCGACGCCTGCTGGATGGCGGCAACTGACGGGACGGTGACGGGCGCCACGATTGCCGTGTAATATTCTGCAACGATGCATAAAAACACCAAGGCCCAGAGGGAGGGCAGCCAAAGTGCGACAGGGACCGCTCAGCGGGTTGAGGATCGTGGAGTTCGCCGGCATCGGGCCGGGGCCGTTCTGCGGCATGCTGCTGTCCGATCTGGGGGCCGATATCATCCGTATCGACCGCAAGGGGGCGAAGTCGGGCGGACCGACCGATGTGACGGCGCGCGGCCGGCGGTCGGTGGCGCTGGATCTGAAACGGCCGGAGGCGGTGGAAACCTGCCTGACGCTGCTGGATCAGGCCGACGCCCTGTTCGAAGGGTTCCGGCCCGGTGTCATGGAACGGCTGGGCCTGGGGCCGGATGTGGTGCTGGCCCGCAATCCGAAGCTGGTCTATGGCCGCATGACGGGCTGGGGCCAGACGGGTCCGCTGGCGCAGGCGGCGGGGCATGACATCAACTATATCGCCATTTCCGGGGCTCTGCACGCCATCGGCCCCGCCGACCGGCCGACCCCGCCCTTGAATGTGGTGGGGGATTTTGGCGGCGGTTCGTTGTATCTGGCGCTGGGTCTGCTGGCCGGCATCCTGAATGCCCGCGCCACGGGGCAGGGGCAGGTGGTGGATTGCGCCGTGGCCGAAGGGGCGGCGTCGCTGATGTCCATGTTCTATGGGCTGAAGGTGACGGGCCGCTGGAAGGATGCGCGCGGGGTGAACGCTCTGGATGGCGGCGCGCATTTCTACAACCCCTATCAATGCGCCGATGGCACCTGGATTTCCCTGGGCCCGATTGAGCCGCAATTCTACGCCCTGCTGCTGGACAAGGCCGGCATCACCGACCCGCAATTCAAATTGCAGATGGACCGCACGCAATGGCCGGAACTGCGCGACAAGCTGGCCGCTGTCATCGCCACGCGCAGCCGCGCCGACTGGTGCGCCCTGCTGGAAGGCACGGATGCCTGTTTTGCGCCCGTGCTCAGCATGTCGGAAGCGCCGCACCATCCGCACAATGTCGCGCGCCAGGCCTTTGTGGAGGTGGCGGGTGTGGTACAGCCTGCGCCCGCGCCCCGTTTCTCAGCCACCCCCGGCGCCGTACAGGGACCGCCCCCCGATGTGGGGGCGGATAATGAGGCTGCGCTGGCCGACTGGGGCATCCCGGTGGCCGCGATCACGGCGCTGAAGCAGGGTGGGGTCATGTGATCCACCTCCCTTTCCCGCCGACCTGACACAGAACGACAAGCCCAGGAGGAAGCCCATGAACCCCACCGAACGCCGCCGCGCCCTGACCAGCCTGCTTGCCGTTCCCGCCGGGATGGTGGCCGTTGCGACCGTTGCCGGTGCTGCATCCGCCCGGGACAAGGGGACCGATCGTCTGGCCCTGCTGGAAGCCAAGCAGGAGATCACGGAGGTTCTCTACCGCTACGCCCGCGGCTGGGACCGGCTGGATGAGGAAACACTGCGTTCCTGCTTCTTCGCCGATGCGCAGCACCAGCATGGCGGGTTCAAGGGCCTGTCGCAGGATTTCATCACCAAGGCTTTCCCCATGGTCGCCAAGGTGAAAAGCACCACGCACGCCATCAGCAACGTGCTAATCGAGGTGAAGGGCGATAAGGCCGTGGCCGAATGCTATTTCGCTGCCCATCACCGCCGCATGAACAAGGACGGCACGGACGAGGAGGATTACTTCCTGTCCGGCCGCTATCTGGACCGGTTCGAAAAGCGTGACGGTGTGTGGAAGATCGCGGCAAGGCGCGGTCTGAACGACCTGGAACGGGTGGAAGCGCGCGCCGACCGCACCTTCGCCACAGCCGCCCCCGACAGTTTTGGCAAGCGCAAGCCGGAAGACCCGCTTTACGCGCTGCTGGCCGAATTGAACGGGGGTTGAGGCCATGGGCGTGACGCTGCATGTGAATGGCAAGGAGAGTGTGGTCGACGCCGCCCCGGACACGCCCCTGCTCTGGGCGCTGCGCGACCATATGGGTCTGACGGGGACCAAGTTCGGCTGCGGCATGGCCCAGTGCGGGGCCTGTACGGTTCAGGTCGACGGTGTCGCCACCCGATCCTGTGTCACCCCCATCGACAGCGTCGTGGGATCGAAGATCACGACGATCGAGGGACTGGGCGGCACCCATCCGCTGCAGGTGGCCTGGGAAAAGCACAATGTGCCCCAGTGCGGATACTGTCAGTCCGGCCAGATCATGAATGCGGCGGCCCTGCTGGCTGAAACGCCCAAGCCCAGTGTGGCGGAGATCAAATCCGCCATGTCGGGCAATATCTGTCGCTGCGGCACCTATAACCGCATCATCGCGGCCATTCAGGATGCGGCGGGGGTGAAGTCATGAGCCTGGACCTGTCCCGCCGCACCCTGATCTTTTCCACTGTTCTGGCCGGGGGCGCCCTGCTGGTCGGGCGCACCGTGCCCGGACTGGCGGCGGCCAAACCCGCTCGTTTCGCTGATTTCGGCCCGTTCCTGCGTATCGGCAGTGACGGCACCATCACCATCATCGCCAAATATGCCGAGTTGGGCCAGGGCGCGCAGTCGGGCATGGCGGCCCTGGTGGCGGACGAACTGGACGCCGACTGGTCGAAGGTGAGGGTGGAAACGGCCCCGGCCGATCCCATCACCTATGGCCGCCCGGCCTTCAAGATGCAGATCACGGGCGGATCAGCCAGCATCAGCGACAGTTGGCTGGAACTGCGTCGTACGGGGGCCGCGGCCCGCGCCGTCCTGCTGGAGGCGGCGGCGGCGCAATGGCGGGTGCCGGTGGCCGACCTGTCGGTGACCAACGGCACCATCGCCCATGCCGCATCAAAGCGCAGCGCCCCCTTCGCCCAGTTCCTGGAGGCGGCGGCGAAACTGACGCCGCCCACCGATCCCGTGCTGAAGCGGCCGGACCAGTTCCGCCTGATCGGGACGGAGAAGGTCACCCGCCTGGATGCGCGCGCCAAATCCAACGGTACGGCCATCTTCACCCAGGATGTGCGCCTGCCCGACATGCTGGTCGCCATGGTCGCCCATTCCCCGCGTTTCGGCGGCGTGGTGAAGTCGTTCGACGATAAGGCCGCCCGCGCCGTGCCGGGCGTGGTGGATATCTTCCAGATCCCGTCCGGCGTGGCGGTTGTCGCCCGCGATACCTTTTCGGCAAAGACCGGGCGGGAGGCGCTGAGCGTCGAATGGGATGACGCCCAAGCCGAAACCCGGTCATCCGACGCCATCCAGGCCCAGTATCAGGCCATGGCGGCGGGGCAGGCAAAGGCCGATTGGGCCCCCTTCGTCACCAAGGGAGACGTGGCCCCGGCGCTGTCCGGTAAGGGGCGCATCGTCACCCTGGATGTCGCCATGCCCTTCCTGGCCCATGCCACCATGGAGCCGATGAATTGTGTGGCGCAGGTCGATGGCACGCGGTGCCGCCTGACCTTTGGTACGCAAAGCCACACGGCGGATCAGCGCAACATCGCCCGCCTGCTGGGCGGCAAGCCGGAAGAGGTGGAGATCGTCACCCTGCCGGCCGGCGGCAGTTTCGGCCGCCGCTCCGTTGCCACGTCGGATTACCAGAAGGAGGCGGTATCGATCGCCCGCCATGTCGGCGGCTTCCGGCCCGTGAAGCTGGTCTGGACGCGGGAGGATGATATGGCCGGCGGCTATTACCGGCCGCTGACCCATCACCGCGCCCGTGTGGCGCTGGACAAGGATGGCTATCCCACGGCCTGGGAACACCGGCTGGTCACCGCTTCCCTGCTGCGCGGCACGATGTTCGAGGCGGCGATCAAGAACGGGGTGGAACGGCACGGTGTGGAAGGGGTGATCGACAGCCCCTATCTGGCTGCCGTTCCGGCCGTGGATGCCCGTGTCTTCCACCCGCCGGAAAAGATCCCCGTGCTATGGCTGCGGTCGGTGGGCGCCACCCATACCGCCATGGCCATGGAACATATGGTCGACCAGTTGGCCCGTCAGGCCGGCATCGACCCGGCAACCTATCGCCGCACACTCTATACCCGCGCCAATGCGACATCGCATCTGGCGGTGCTGGAGGCGGCGCTGGAAAAATCCGGCTGGGGCAGCCCCCTTGAATCGGGCTGGGCGCGCGGGTTGGCCGTGCATGCCTGTTTCGGGTCAACGGTGGCCAATGTCGCGGAAGTATCGCTGGAAAACGGTGAGCCGCGTGTGCGCCGGGTGACGGTGGTGGTGGATTGCGGCACGGCCGTCGCCCCCGATCAGGTGCAGGCCCAGATGGAAGGTGGGCTGATGTACGGCCTGTCCTACAGCCTCTATGGCGAGGTGAAGATCGTCGATGGCGTGGTGGAACGCACCAATTTCGACAGCTATCGCGTGCTGCGGATGGAGGAGGCGCCGCAGGTTACGGTGCATATCCTGCCCTCAACCCAGCCGCCGACAGGCGTGGGCGAACCCGGCACCCCCGTCATCGGCCCCGCCGTCGCCAATGCCATCCTGGCCCTGACGGGCAAGCCGGTGACGCGCCTGCCCCTGGTAAGGGCCTGATCGGCGCCGTTTCCGCCTGGCACTCCCTCCCCCTCGCCCGTTTTCGCCGGGGGAGGGGGAACAAACTCCACCGTTTTTTTAAAGCCGCTCTATAATCGTCACGTTGGCCATGCCACCGGCCTCGCACATGGTTTGCAGGCCGTAACGCTTGCCATGGGTGTGCAGCGCGCTGACCAGGGTGGTCATCAGTTTGGCGCCGCTGCCGCCCAGCGGGTGGCCCAGCGCGATGGCGCCACCATGCATGTTCAGCCGGGCGGGGTCGGCATCGAACGCCTTGGCCCAGGCCAGCGGTACGGGGGCGAAGGCCTCGTTCACCTCGTACAGGTCGATATCGGCGATGGACAGCCCAGCCTTCGTCAGCGCCTTTTCCGTGGCCGGGACCGGAGCTTCCAGCATGATCACGGGGTCATGGCCCAGCACGCTCATCTGATGGATGCGGGCGATGGGGTTGGCGCCCAGCCGCTTCAGCCCGGCTTCGTTCACCACCAGCAGGGCGGCGGCCCCGTCACAGATCTGGCTGGCATTGGCGGCCGAAATCACCCCGCCCTCTTGCAGCAGTTTCACCGACCCGATGCCTTCCAGCGTCGCGTCATGGCGGATGCCCTCGTCCATGTCATGCTGTACCACGCTGCCATCGGCCAGCGTCACGGCCAGCGGCACGATCTCATCCTTGAACAGGCCGGCCTTGGTGGCGGCGCTGGCGCGCTGGTGGCTTTGCAGGGCGTAACGGTCCAGGTCATCCCGGCTCAAGCCATATTTCTTCGCCAGCATCTCTGCACCCTTGAACTGACTGAACGGCGTGTCGGGATAACGCGCCTCCAGCCCCGGACTGCGATAGGTGCCATAGCCATGCTGGGCCGGCAGGGTCCAGGGCAGGCCCATGGGCACGCGGGTCATGCTTTCCACACCGGCCGCGATGACGATATCCATCTGCCCGGCCATGACAGTGGCCGCAGCGAAATGCAGCGCCTGCTGCGACGATCCGCACTGCCGGTCTACAGTGGTGCCCGGCACGCTTTCCGGCAACCCGGCCGACAGGGCGGCATAGCGGCCGATATTGGCGCCTTGTTCGCCACCGGGGCAGGCGCACCCCATGATCACATCCTCGATGGCGGCCGGGTCGGCGCCGGACCGTTCCACCAGCCCGCGCAGCACGGCGCCGGCCAGGTCGGTTGGGTGCCACCCGGCCAGCCGGCCGCCCCGCTTGCCGCCGGCGCTGCGGGCCACGGCGACGATAAATGCTTCAGCCATCGGTCACTTCCTCACTGCATTTTATGGGATATTCTGGGCTTGGCATTTTCTAAAAATTGCCATCCAGGTTAGAATTCCATTGCCATCAACCTGCGTCAAGCGCATTATCCAAATGAATTAGGGCGGTATCCGCTCCGGGAATCCACAGGCTTGCCCGGCGCCGCCCGCCGAAATCAAAAGCCACCGCTGGGAGGATAGAACATGATCGCCGGTCTGAAGCTGGGCACCAACCTGTACCGCTTCCCGAAATTCGGCCCCGATGTGGCGCCGCTGATCGAATTCGTGAAACAGTCGGAAGCGCTGGGCTTCGACCGGCTGCGCCTGCTGGATCATGTCGTCGGCATCAATGCCGAAAAGCATGGCGGCATCGCCCAGACCCCCTATACGGACCAGAGCACGATCCGGGAAGTGTTCACGCTGATGGCCTATCTGTCGGCCGTCACCACGAAGATCCATTTCGTCACCGGCGTGCTGGGCCTGCCGCAGCGTCAGACCGTGCTGGTCGCCAAGCAGGCGGCAGAGGTCGATATCCTGTCGGGCGGGCGGCTGACGCTGGGCGTGGCTGTCGGCTATAATGAGCCTGAATTCAATGCCATGGGCATGAATTTCCACGATCGCGGCAAGCGGTTCGAGGAACAGGTGGTGGTCCTGCGCCGTCTTTGGCAGGAAAACGACGTCACCTTCCATGGCGAATGGCACAAGTTCGACGATGTCAGCCTGTCGCCGCGCCCCATCCAGCGGCCGATCCCGCTGTTCTTCGGCCTGGGCCGCAAGATCGCGCCGATCCCGCCCGATGTGGTGTTGAAGCGTGTGGGCCGCATGGCCGATGGTTGGCTGCCCATCTTCGCGCCGGGGGCGGAAGGGGCCAAGGCCGTGGCAACCATGGAGAATGCGGCCATCGAGGCCGGGCGCGACCCGAAATCGATCATCATGGAAATGACGGTGGAAACGGCCGGCCTGTCCCCGAACCAGATCCTGGACGAGGTGAAGTCCCGCCGCGATTTCGGCTGCACCCACATCAATTTCAGCCTGCCGGGCGACAATGCGGTCGAGCATATCGAGGCGCTGAAGCGGCTGGCTGACCTGCTGCACGGGGCAAGCATCTGAGGGGGCGCTGCTCCCCCATCTTTCCCGTCATAAACAGGACCAGACCATGTTCGATCTTCTGAAGGGCGTGCGCGTGCTGGAGTTCGGCATCCTGCTGAACGGCGACCTGCTGGGCATGCTTCTGTCCGACCTGGGGGCCGAGGTCATCAAGGTCGAGGAGCCCGTGAAGGGCGACTATATCCGCGACATGCTGGGCATCATCACGCCCCACCACAGCCCGGCGCATCTGCAGGTCAACAAGAACAAGAAAAGCGTCACCATCAATGTCAACACCCCGGAGGGCAAGCATGCCTTCTTCGAGTTGTTGAAGACGGTCGACATCTTCGCCGACGGGCTGCGCGGCGGCGCGTGCGAGGCCATGGGTATCGGGTACGAGGCGCAGAAGGCAGTCAAGCCCGACATCATCTATATGGCTAATACCGGCTTTGGCATGACCGGCCCCTATGCACGGCTGGGTGCGCATGGTTATTCCATGCTGGCCATCGTCGGCGGCCTGCCGGCCAAGAAGGATGCGGACGGCTTCGTTGATCGCTGTGGGAACGAGGGGGACCTGTTCGGCGGCATCAAGGGCGGGCCGGGCGGCCCCTATGCCGTGATGGCCGGCTTGGCGGCCCTGTGGCGGCGACAGCAGACGGGGCAGGGTGCCTATATCGACGTGGCAGCGTCGGATGCCAATCTGGCGACAAGCTGGATGGCCGCCGTCACCAACCTGAACTATGACCGCATCACCGACCTGACGGGCATGGCCCCGCGCGGCACGCCCAATGACGGCTGGCCCGCCGGCTCCATCCTTTACGCGCTCTATGAGGCGAAGGATGGCCGCTTCATCATGTTCTGCGCCATCGAGCCCAAATTCTGGTACAATTTCTGCGACGCGATCGGCCGTGCCGACCTGCGCGATGTCATCCGCACCGACATCCCCGTCGATTACGGTATCGACAAGCCGTGGCTGCGTGCCGTGCTTGCGGAGATTTTCCGCGAACGCGATGCCAATGAATGGATGCGCATCGCGCTGGAAAAGAATGTGCCGCTGGCCGTAGCCAATACGCTGGATCAGGTGCCGACCGACCCGCACAACCGGGCACGTGGCATCCTGTTCGATGGCGACCATCCGCGCGCCGGCCCCTTCACCTATGTGCGCTATCCGGCCATCATCGACGGGCAGCATAGCGGTGTGGAAATACCGGCCCCGCTGCTGGGCGAACATACCAACGATGTCTTGGCCGCCATTGGCCTTAGCGCGGCGGAGATCGCCGCCGCTCAGGTGACCCCGCCCCGCAAGCGCAAGGATCCGGTTTGATGGTGCGGCAAGGTTGGTGTTCCCTGCTGTTCGTGCCCGCCGACGATGCGGTGCGGCGGGAGAAGGCGGCCCGGGCCGGGGCCGACGCCGTCATCCTGGATCTGGAGGATGGGGTCGGGTCTGCCAACAAGGCGGATGCGCGGGCGGCCGTGGCCCCGGCGGCGGCGGCCGTCGTCGCGGCGGGACCGGACTGCGTGGTGCGGATCAACGGCAATTGGCAAACCGCCATGGACGATCTGCGTGCCGCCGTGTCCGCGCCCGTCCGGGCCATCATGGTACCGAAGGCGGAAAGCGCCTCCCGCCTGATCGTCCTGGCAGAGATGCTGGCAGAGTTGGAGGCGGAACGCGGATTGCCTGTGGGCCATACCAGCCTGATCGCCCTGATCGAAAGCCCGGCCGGCCTGATGGCCCTTCCGGAGATTGCCGCCTGTCCGCGTGTCATCGGTCTGGCGTTGGGGCCGGAAGATCTGGCCGTGTCTCTCGGCGTGGCCCCGAGCCCGATCCTGCTGGACCTGCCCGCCCGGCAACTGGCGCTGGCCGCCGCCAGCCGGGGGCAGATGGCACTGGCGGTTCCGCTCTCCATCGCCGTATTTCGGGATGTCGAGGGCTATGAGGCTGCGGCGCGTCAGGCGGCGGCCTTTGGTGTCACCGGCGCGCTGTGCATCCATCCCAATCAGGTCCGTGTCGCCAACGCCGTCTTCCGCCCGTCCGACGCTGAGCAGGTGCAGGCGGCCCGCATCGTTGCGGCGTGGGAGACGGCGCAGGCTGAGGGACGGGCCGTAACCACACTGGACGGCGTCATGATCGACCGGCCCGTCGTTTTGCGGGCGCATGCCGTTCTGGCGCGCGCCCAGCCTTGACAAGCTTCAGGGGCGATCGGCGGCCGCTGCGACAAGAAAGGCGCGGATATCAAGGACCGTATGCCACGACCCTTGATATCTGCGCTGTTCCAACAGAGTCGGCCGCGCGACCCTCTATCCTATCATTCCGCCGCAGCCAGATGGATGGTGCCATCATCGTCCACGGTGGCGGTGGACGGGATCAGGCCGCCCATGCGCCATTGCTGCTGCAACACGCCGGGGCCGAAGGGCTTTGACCCGCCCAGGGCAGCGGCGGCCAGGATCTGGAAATGTGCCCCTTCCTCCAGGAACAGGATGGTGTTGGCCAGATCGATGATGCCTTTCCGGCTCCACACGGTGGCACCGCCATTGGCCTCGATGATGCCGGGGACTTCTGTATCCTTGGCGATGCTGTCCAGGATAAAATCCACCTCCGCCTGGCGGCGATTGATATAGACGGGCAGGCTTTCCGTCTTGCGGAAGCGGCGGTTGGGCACGTAAAGCAGCGGCAGTTCCAGATGTGCCTGTGAATAGGCCCCCAGATGCGGGGTGTGGACATGGCTGATGACGACGACATCGTCATGGGTGCGGAACAGCTTGGTGTAGCGCCCACCGCCGGGACCTGCGCTCTTACCCAGATAGACGGTGCCGTCGAAGCCGACGACACTGGTCTTAACCTCGTCCAGATCATCGCCCCAGGGGCCGGCATAGTTGAGATTGACCAGGATCTGGCTTTCGGGCAAGCGGATGGTGAAGCCTAATGTGCCGGACGGGGAGATGGTCCGCGTCTCGCGCAGGACGCGGAAGGCCTTGCGGGCATCCTTCTGGGCCTGGGTGACAAAGGCAAGCTGTTCGGCCGTCAGGCCGGTGGCGACGGTGTCGGTCATTCTGATCTCCGATGAGCGTAGATGTCAGGCCGCTTTGGCGGCGTCGAGCAGGGCGCGGATGCGGGGGATCACATGCTCACCCACGCGGTACGCCTCTTCCAGATGAGGGTTGGCGCCCAGGATGAAACGGTCGATGCCGGCGCGTGCATAGTCGGCGATGGTGGCGGCAATGGTGTCATACCCGCCGACCAGACCCACGCCTTCCTCCCCGCGCAGGGCGGCAAAGCCGGCCCATTGGTCATCGCTGCGGCGGAAGCTGTCGAAGCTGGGCCGTTCAGCCTGTTCCCCGGACAGGCGCTGCACCCGCCGGCCCGCCGCTTCCCACTGCCGGCGCAGATGCTCCCACGCGGCCTCGTCCGAATGGCGGGTGATGATGTCGGCGGCCAGCGCGAAACGCACCTCGCGCCCATCCGCGCGGGTGCGGACATCGGCGATCCGGGCCTTCAACTCGTCCAGCGGCGCCGGGGTCAGCAGATAGACATCCGCATGGCGGCCGGCCAGAGCCAACTCACCCTCCGTATCGCCGGACAGGTGGATTTCCGGCAGCTTCTGTCCGGCCAGCGGACCGGCGAAACCGCCCTTTTCCACCTCGTAATAGGTGCCCTTGTAATCGAAGGGCGCTTCGTTCCAGAAGCCCTTGACGATGTCCAGGAATTCTCCCGTGCGGGCCACCTGTTCTTCGCGTGACCGGCTGCGGCCGTGCCAGGCCCCTTCCTCGCCATCATCGATATGCAGGTGCCAGGCGAGGCGGCCCGTGGTCAGGCGCTGGAAGCTGGTGGCGATCTTGGCGGCATAGACGGGGGCGATGAATTGTGCGGGGAAGGAGGGCAGCAGCTTCAGCCGCCCGACCTCCCGCGCCAGTGCGCCTGCCACGATCAGCGGCTCTTCCCCGCCCGATGTCTGCGGGATCGACAGCCCGTCAAAGCCTGCCAGTTCCGCCGCACGGGCCACCTGCACCAGCAGGTCATAATAGGTGAAGCCGTCGCGGCCCGTGCCGGTGCGGGCATAGTCACGCTGGTGACCGGCGGGATGGGCATAGTCGCCCCGGTTCCAGTCCTGGCGGTCGGCGGCGCGGCCATCACCCTGGGGCGGAAGGCGCCAATAGAACTCGATGCTCATCGCGGACACTCCATCCAGCCCGCCTCCGGTCCCCTGGACCTCCAGCGCGGCTTCCGTTATATTGGAGAAACTGTCCGCTAAATTCACACCATCGCGGATGGTGTGTCAATATATTTTACAGTCCGTTGTTATGTTGGATTTCATAATTTCACCCGACCGCCTGGGCATAGGTGATGACCATGTACATCACCGCTTCCTCATCCCCGGGATTGGCGTAGGAATGGGGCAGGTCGGCGTTGAACCAGGTGGCGTCGCCAGCGTCGAGCGTCACATGTTCGGTCCCGACACTGATTTCGATGCGGCCCTTGGTGACCACGATATTCTCCACCGTGCCGGGTGCGTGTGCGCTGGCCTTTTCCAGGCTGCGCGGCTTGACCACCAGTTCATAGAATTCCGTCTTGCGGTCGCCCTCGAAGGGAAACAGGGCGCGCGAGGTGAAGCTGCCATCCTTGGAGGTCAGCAGCTTGGCGTCGGCGGCCCGCATCACGCGCAGATTGGCGCGTTCGCCCCCACCCATCAGCGTGGAGAAGGGGATGTCCAGCGCCGAGGTGATCTTCCACAACAGGCCGATGGTCGGCATGGACCGGCCGGTTTCGATCTGTCCGATCATGGCACGGCTGACCCCGGCGGCCTTGGCCAGCGCCTCCAGCGACAGGCCGCGCTTGGTTCGGATGCGCTTCAGGTTGGCGCCGATCAGCTCCCCCAGCTCATCCGCGCTGGCGTCGGGCTTCACGGCTTCCAGCGTATCGTCCAGCATCTCGTCCTTGGCCATGGCGCACAGCCTTCCACGCAGTAAGGGTTGTAAGGACAGCATGGCACAGGATGCAAAAACGTCCACTATATTTTACAGACGTATGCTATAGCATCCGTTCAATATAGCAGCATGACCCCGGCCCTTCCGCCGCTTTGCGGTGTACCCAGCCGGCCGGGGTTTTTCAAGCCATCCCCCCACATTCCCAACCGTCGGAGCCATTTCATGTCGAATGCTGTTCGCACCGCTGTGCATCCTGTCTCCCCCCTGTTTCTGGAGCGCTGGTCGGCCCGGTCCCTGACGGGGGAGGCGATTGACGAGGCGGATCTGCTGACCCTGTTCGAGGCGGCGCGCTGGGCACCGTCCGGGTTCAATCAGCAGCCCTGGCGCTTTGTCTATGCCAGGCGGGATACCGACCATTTCCCGCTGTTCTTGAACCTGCTGGCCGAAACCAACCGGCCCTGGGCGGAGAAGGCGGCGGCCATCGTGTTCGTGCTGTCGGAAAAGCGGTTTGAACGCAATGGAGAATGGCATGACAGCACGTCCCACGCTTTCGATACCGGTGCCGCCGCGTTCAGCCTGTCGCTGCAAGCCAGCATCCTGGGCTGGAACACCCGTACCGTCGGCGGCATCAACCGTGCCGATGCCAAGGCGGCTCTGGGCGTGCCCGATGATTACAGCATCAATGTCGCCATTGTCATCGGACGGCGTGGGACGGTCGATGACCTGCCGGAGAAGTACCGGGCGCGCGAGATTTTGACCGACCGTCTCCCGCTGGATCGGATCGTGGCGGAAGGCCGCTTCGCGACAGCGTGATAATGGGGGCAGTTGAATGGGAAGGGGGGCCGTCGCGCGGGCGGCCCCCCCTTTGTTACGCCCGGCTGTTCAGCAGCTTTCGCGCCGCTTCCAGCGGGCGCGGATCGGCCCAGGCGCGCAGGTCGAAATCATGGTCCAGGAACCCATGGACCCAGAGGAACTTCTTCTGTTGTTCGAACAGGGTCAGACGTTCATCCGACAGGTCCGGATGCAGGTTCTTGTGGAAATCGGGGCCATAGGCCTCGGTCACGGCATCGCGGCTGCCGCGGGTTTCGGATTGCAGGATATCCTTTACCCCGTCCAGGTTACCCGCTGCCCAGTCGGCGGCGCGCAGGGTCTGGGCCAGGAAACGCACCACCAGATCGAAATGGTTTTCCAGCAGGTGGTTGTTCACCGTGATGGGGCGCGGCGTGCCATTATTGACGCGGAAGCGGCGTTCCGGCAGCCGGTCCAGATCAATGCCGACGACGACGCCATGCTGCCGCGCCGCATCCACGGCCGAAGCACCCTTCACATAGATGGCGTCAACCTTGCCCGCCACCAGCGCATCCAGCGCCCACAGCCCGCCCAGCGCGCCGACGCGGTCATCCCCGCCGGCCAGATCGCCCCGGCCATTGCCGCGACCCGACGCGACCTCCACGAACTCGACATCGTCAAAGGTCAGGCCGGCATAGGACAGCGCGCCCTTGTAGCCGTGCAGCGACATGCCGCGCGCGATGGAGGTACCGCGCACATGGTCGGGGATGGGGTTTTCATTATAGGAGGGCAGGGCCAGACGCTTGCCCTTCAGATGCTTGGCTTCGGTAATGCCGCTGTCGGGGCGGACCAGGATAGACTGCCATTCATCGATCCAGGTCAGGCCGATCAGGCGCGTCGGGGCCCCCTGCGCACGGGTCCCCAGTGCCAACATATTGCCCCCCTCGCGGATCAGGGAGGTCAGGGCATGGTCGTAATGATGGCGGCGAAGCTGATGCTGGCCGGTTTCCTGAAGCGTTTCCAGGTCGATCTTGTCCCCGGCGAATTCTTCACCCAGCCAGCCCAGCTTATAGGCGAGGCCCGTGGCCGTGGGCACGGGGCAGCGGGTGAACCAGATCTTGTCCAGGGTGGTTGCGGCGTCGGCACCGCTGGCCGGGGTATGGATGTCGGGCATGGTCGTTTCCTTATGGCTGCAAGGCGGGCACAGGGGGACCGGCAACGTCGGCGGCATCGCGGACGAAGGGGCGGGCAAGGCTGTGCGGAGGATCGGATAACTTAACGAACAAATTTCTAATATATTGGAATTATCAGGGCAAGGGAAAAGACGCGACCGCCCTGTTCCTCATACCGGCCTGGGCAAGTCGGCAGGGGCCTGATAATCGCCCACCACCCAGATGAAACTCTGGATATCGATCCAGTCCTGTGGGGCCAACGGCGCCAGCGCGGCGTCGGTCTGCCGGGCCAGGTCGAGCAGGCTGTCATAGACGCCGGTTTCCAGGCGTGGACTGTAATCATGGGCGAAACGATGCCCGACCCGTTCCGCGAAGTCCTTGGTGACTTCCGGTTTTAGGAACATGTGTGCCTTGGGGCACCAGAGGAAGGGAAGATAGGTAACAATGGTCCATTTGGCGCAATCATGCGGCTTCAGGATGCGCTCCAGGACACCGAGCATCGACCGGTCACCTTGGGCAAACCCGGCGGCGGCGCGGATGAACGCATCGGCGGACTTCCCGCGCAAGAGTTCTTGTAGCCGCGTCTTCTCGAACGGGGACAGAAGGTTGGTGCGCTGGAACACGCGCAGCACCTTCTCACCCATGTCCTGGCTCTCCAGTGCCTGCGCGAGCGGCAGCGCGTCGCCCAGCAGCTTGAGCGCCCCCTCCTTGTAGTTGCGCTCCTTGTCTAGGAAGGCAGCATCCTTAAAACCGTTTGGAAAGAATTTCTGGAAATGGGTGATGGCCCCATCGAAACCGAAATATCGCGGACTGGATTGTGCCAGCTTGTTCAGAAGAATTTGCCAGACCTCATCGGCCGAGAGGCCCTCGATCATCGCAAGCCGGGTCTTATCAGGACCGAAGATCAGTCCGACATGGATATCATTCTTCAAGACGATCCGTAGTTCATGTTTGTCGACCATGGCTGTCCGGATCGTCTTCATTCTCAATCCTGTTGAGAGATAATCGTTACCATTTCATTATAGCCGGGGTGCCGCACCAGCTCTAGGAAAATGCGTTCTGGCGACGTCACGCCGCTGGCAACGGTCCAGACGTGAGGCCCAGCGCGTTGGCCTCATACGCCCGGTACAGCCCGGCATAGGCCCCACCGGCACCGATCAGGGCCTGATGGCTGCCGATTTCCACCACGCGGCCCTGGCGGATGACCGCGATGCGGTCGGCATCGCGGATGGTGGCCAGACGGTGGGCGATGATGATGGAGGTGCGGCCCTCGCACAGGCGGCGCAGCGCCCGCTGAATGCGGCGTTCGGTATGGACATCCACGGCCGACGTCGCCTCATCCAGCACCAGCACGGCCGGGTCGGCGATATAGGCACGCACCAGACAGACCAACTGACGCTGACCCAGGCTGAGATGGCTGCCCATGGGGCCGACGGGCGTGTGGTAGGCCAGCGGCAGGGCTTCCAGCACCTCATCGGCGCCCAGGTCACGGGCGGCTTCGATCAGGTCGGCGTCGGTCGCGTCGGGCCGGGCCAGGCGCAGATTGTCCAGGATGGTGCCGCCGAACAGGACATTGTCCTGCAACACCACGCCGACATGCCGGCGCAGGCTGCGCTGTGACAGGTGGCGGACATCATGGCCGTCGATGGTGACCGCCCCGCCATTGGCGTCGTAAAAACGGGTCAGCAACTGCACCAGCGTGCTTTTGCCGTGACCGGTAGGGCCGACAATGGCCAGCACTTCGCCGGCCTGGATATGCAGGTCCAGTTCCCGGATCACCGGTTCGGGACGGCGCGGATCATAGGCAAACCGGACATTGTGGAAACCGACATCGCCACGCACCGCCGGCAGATCGACAGCGTCTTCCGCGTCCACAATATCCGGCTTGGTGTCGAGCGTCAGGAAGATGCGCTGGGCGCAGGCGGAGCCATTGGCATAGCGTTCGAACAGGTCGTTCAGTTCCTGCAGTGGCCCTAAGAACTGAAACACGAAGAACAGGCTTTGTGCCAGTTGCCCCGCCGTGATTTCGCCCAGCGCCATGCCGCGCGCGCCGACCACCAGCATGATCGCCATGCCCGTTGTGGTCAGCAGGGCCGTGAAGGGGGCGAACCAGCCTGTCTTGATATTGCCGCTGACCAGCGCCCAGGAGAAATCCCGCACCAGCCAGGAATAGCGGTCCCCGTTCTGCTTTTCCCGCACCATCTGCTGGATCAGCCGCACGCCGGAAACGCTTTCGACCAGATGGGCCGTGAAGCGGCTACGGGCTTCGGCCACCCGTGCCCAGCGGCTTTGCGAGATATGCTTGAACAGCCAGGTGGCGCCGACCAGCACCGGCACGATGGCGGCCAAAGACAGGAACAGGTCATGGCTGATCGACCAGAGCAGCTGGCCCGCCAGACCACAGCGCAGCAGGGCCGACAGCAATTCCGGCGGCCCCTGGATCAGGAGCGGTTCCAGAGTGTCGACATCGCGATCGACGCGGGAAATGATGCGACCGGCCTTGGTCCGGTCGAAATAGCCGACGCTTAACCCCTGCACATGGGCGAAGACCTGGATACGCAGGCTGTTCAGCACGCGCAGCGCCGCGGTGCTGGCCAGATAGCGCGAGAGGCCGCCTAGCGCGAAACGTACCGTCCATGTGGCGAACAGGCCCAGGCTGGCCCACAGCACCACCTGGGTTTCCGCTTGCCAATGGCTGCCGACCTTGATGAAGCCATGGTCGATGACATAGCCGATGAAGAAGGGGCGCAGGAATACGGCGATGGCCAGCAACGCCTCGATCCCGATCACCGCGGCGACGCGGTGGCGGACGGGGGCCAGCAGGGGCAGCAGGCGTTTGGCCATGGACCGGTTCAGCGCCTGCTTGGCCAGATGTTCCTCAATCTCGATATCGGACAGGGCCTTCAGGCTGCGGTTGGGTGGCATCGTCAGATCCCCATCAGGTCACGGTAGGCTTCACTGGATTGCGCCAGAACGGCATGGGTGCCGCTGGCCGCGATGCGCCCGCCGGACAGCAGCAGCACACGGTCTGCCATCAGGATGGTCGACAGTTTGGAGGACACGATCAGCAGCGTGACGGGTGAACCCCGGTCCCGCAGGCCCCTGATATTCTCCAGCACCCGGCGTTCTGTGGCGGCGTCCAGCGCGCTGGTGGCGTCATCCAGGGCCAGGATGGCGGCACCCGACAGCAGGGCGCGGGCCAGGCATAGCCGTTGCCGCTGTCCGCCCGACAGGGTCGCGCCCCGGTCGCCCAGTTTCGTGTCGAACCCGTCGGGAAGATGGTCAAGGATCTCGTCACCGGCCGCCAGCGCCAGCGCATGGCGCAACTCATCCTCGGTTGCCTTGGGCCGGGCAAAGCGCAGGTTGGCGGCCAGCGTGTCGGAGAACAGGAAACTTTCCTGCGGCACGACATGCACCTGACGGCGCAGCGAGCCGGTATCCAGGGCGCGGATATCGGTCCAGCCGCGTGTGTCGGTGCCGACCAGGATCGACCCGCCATCAATATCGGCCAGACGCGGCAGCAGGGACAGAAGTGCGCTTTTGCCCGATCCGGTATTGCCGACAATGGCCACGATCTCCCCCGGTGCGGCCTGAAAGGACAGGTCGTGCAGGATGTCGCGGCCGCCGCCGGGGGCCGCCAGCCGGACCCGCTCTGCGCGCAGACCCAGCGGGCCGGGGGCCAACAGCCGGTCGCCGGACCGGATTGCCGGCTCCTCATCCAGCAGGTCCCAGATGCGGGCGGCCGATGCGCGGGCATCGGCAAAGGTCTGGATGATGGTACCGATGCTTTCCACCCGCAGCACCAGGGTGTTGGCCGCCAGCAGGGCCGCCACCAGACCGCCCACCGTCAACTGGTCCGCCCCTACCAGCAGCGCACCATACCCGAGCACCCAGACATGGGAGAGGGCGACGATGGTCTGTGGCACGGGGATGTTGCGGGTGGCATAGGCCAGCGCATCGCGGGCGGCATCGGTGAAACGGGTCACCTGATGCTGAAACCGGTCGATGCGCACAGCCTCCAGCCCGAAGGCCTTGACCACGCGCACGCCATTGATGCCTTCTGACAGGTCCTGGTTCACCGCGTCATAGGCTTCGCCCACGGCGCGATCCAGTGTCACCAGCCGGTCGGTCTGTCGCATCAACACGGTCAGGCCGGTCAGCATGGCCAGCAGCGGCACGATGCCCAGGCTGGGCGCGTACCAGAACAGGATGGCGATGGAGGCCACCACGACCATGCCCATCTCCACCACCTGCCGCCAGAAGCCGACAAGCGCGTCACGCACCTTGTCGCTGTCGCGCGTGGTGCGGGTGATCAGTTCGCCGATGCCGTGGCGCCAGTGGTAGGTCAGATCCAGCCGCTGCACCTGTGCCAGGATGCGTTCACGGATGATGGTCAGCAGTTCCTGGCCGATGATCAGGGCCAACACGCCCGCCCCGTACTGCACAATGGCACGCGCGCCGGCTAGGCCGATCAGGGCCGCCAGCCAGAACCAGGCGCGGTCGGCATCCAGGCCGCCATCCGCCGCACGCACCACCACCTGTCCATTGCGCACCTCATCCACGGCATGGCCAATCAGCCATTGCTGCCAGGCCAGGGAGCCGTTGACGATGGCGTAAAGGACGGCGGTGGCGGTGAAGCGGAACGGCATCTCGCGGTAAATGGCGAGCAGGCGCAGCAGGGGCGAGGCGGCCAGGAAGGATTTGGTGGTCGCCATAATATGTCCATGTCTTGAAGACGTAGCGCGGATCACGCTTGCGCTGATCCGCGCCACCAAGGCGGTTGTTATTCCGCTGCCGCGGCGTACTGTGCCTTGCGGCCACGGACCAAGGGGATCACTTCCTCGCCGATGCGGTAGGCTTCCTCCAGATGCGGGCTGCCGGCCAGGATGAAACCTTCGACCCCCAGATTGATCAGCGTGTCGATGCGTTCGGCCGCCGTTTCGTAGGAACCAACCACGCCCAGCGGCGTGCCCTGGCCGCCCAGCACACCCAGGCCGGAGAAGAAGCCGTCGATCTGCAAATCCCTGGGGTCCTTGTCGCGCGAGGGGATCAGGTGCGGCGGCAGCGGGGAACCGATGCCATCGCCCCGGCCGCGCGCCTTCAATTGCCGGTCGCGCTCGTCCCAATCAACGTTGGCCCAGGCGCGGCGCACCTCGTCCCAGGCCTCCTCTTCCGTCTCGCGCGCCAGGATGTTGAAGCGCACGGCGGGTTTTACCTTGCGTCCTTCCTTGGAGGCCAGTTCGCGCACCCGGTCGAACTTGATGCGCAGGCTTTCCAGCGGCTCCATATGGGTCAGGTTAAAATCGGCATGCTTGCCCTGTGCCTCCAGCGCCGCGTTGGACGACCCGGCGAAATAGAGGCTGGGGAAGGCCTGACCCGCCAGCGGGGCCGGCAGTTGCGCATTGTCGAGCTGGAAGAACTTGCCCTGGTAGCTGAAGGGCTTACCGTCCCACAGGCCCTTGAACACGTCCAGGAATTCGGTGGTGCGGGCGTAGCGGTCATCATGGGCGATGCGGTCACCCCACCAGAGCTGGGCAGGGCCGCCGCCGCCGGTGATGATGTTGAAATTCAGCCGCCCGCCCGACAGGCGCTGCAGGCTGGCCGCTGCCTTGGCCGCATAGGCCGGGTCGATCCAGGCCGGCTGGAACGCGATCATGAATTTGAATGCCCTGGTCCGCCGCGCGATGGCCGCGCTGATCACCCAGGGATCGTCGGTGTTGGGAAAGGACGGGACCAGCCCGCCATCGAAGCCAGCCAGTTCGGCGGCGCGGGCAATTTCCAGCAGATGATCGTGATAGGGGATGCCGTCCGGTTCACCCTGCGCCAGACCGGGCGCCTGATTGCCCGCCTTCAGCGGACCCCAGTCGCCACGCGTGTCATGGGCCAAGGAAACATCGGCGCGGTCGCCATGCGTGGGCAGGCGCCAGTGAAACTCAACCATCATCCATCTCCATCGGATACCGCCGCAGCTCACCAATTCGGCCTTGGCGGTGTCGATGGAGAGAATGACAAGATAACAGACACATTGCAAATATAATGTACGAATGATGTCCATTATAACAGACGACAGGGCCGTTACCAAGTGTTACCCCTATGGCGTTCCATGCCTGTCTGCCACGTGGCGTCCGGCCGGGTGACAATATGTTGTCGGCAATATCAACACATAAAAAATGTTGTTTCTGTAAAATTTTTCAAGATTTCCACGAAGATGCTATTGCGGCGCGTTATCTAATATATTAGACATGCATCTGTCATCCTGAGGTGACGGGATAGTGTAACAAGGGTCATGGTCCATGACCCTTGGAGGCCGCCGACTGGCGGCGCCCGGCGCTGAGGGCAAGTGCACACACCAAGAGCCATGATCCATGGCTCTTGGTGTAAGCCGGTGCCGCCAATGGGGCGGTGGCTTCCGATAGAGGGTGGATGTGATGAACGCCATCGCCACAATGGCTTTGCAGACCTGTCGATAGGGACCCGTTGATTGCCGGCGCCGATCACGCGCGCCGCCACGGTTCCCCGCAAACAAACCCAGATCGACCGCACCCGCCAGGGCAAAGGAGCGCCGCCATCGTGGCGCCGCCGGGACGGGTGCGCCCTTCGCGAACGAATTCCCAAGGATGAAGAAATGACCCGTTCCCGCCGTCTTCTGCACACTGTCAGCGCCCTCGCCCTGGTGGCCATTCCCGCCACTGCCTTTGCCCAGGAACAGCGGGCCGACGCCCAGCAGGTGGCCGATGCCACGGAAGTCGCGGAAGCCGGCATCATCGAGGACATCATCGTCTATGCCCAGCGCCGTGGTCAAAAGGCGTCCGATGTGCCCCTGGCCCTGTCGGTGCTGACCGGTGACGATCTGTTGAAGGCCGAACAGATCAAGACCACCAACGATGTGTTGCAGTTTGTGCCGAACGCCCAGGCGCTTCAGCCGCACGGGCCGTCACGCGCCCGCTGGTTCGTGCGCGGCATCGGCACCAACAATACCGGCAACAATACCGTCAACCCGCTGGGCATCTATTACGACGACGTCTATATCGCCGACATTGCCAATCAGGGTTATCCGCTGTTCGACCTGGAGCGTGTAGAGGTTCTGAACGGGCCGCAGGGCACGCTGTGGGGCAAGAATTCCAATTCCGGCGCCGTCAATTATGTCTCCAAGGCGCCCGGCTTCAACAAGGACGGCTATGCCAAGCTGGGCCTTGGCAGCTTCAATGAGAAGCAGTTGGAAGGTGCTGTCGGTGGTCCCGTGGTGGGGGACAAGGTCGCGGCCCGTGCCGCCTTCTATTATAATGACTGGGATGGCTGGCAGAAGAACAGCTTCACCGGCGGTCACCATCCGGGCGGCCGCGATGTGGCCGGCCGCGTGCAAGTGCTGTTCAAGCCGACGGAAGATCTGTCGATCCAACTGAATGCCCATGGCCGCGACTTTTCCGGCACGCAGCAGGGCTACCGTTATGCGCCGTCCACCTTCACCACGGCCACCACGCCCGCCTGGCGTTCGGTCTATCCCACCGGTTATGTGGTGGGGCAGGAGGATGAGACGCATTGGGCCGACACCTCGCCGGAAACCCTGAAGGCGCGCGGCACGAATGCCAAGATCGTCTGGGATGGCCAGGGTTTCTCCATCACCTCCATCACCGCCTATGAAGATAACAAGCAGAAGGTGGAGACGGGTGCCGCCCCGATTCCGTCCACCAGTCCCTTTTACAATAACGGCGTTCCGTTCAGCCTGGCGGATACCGACTATGATAGCTGGCAGATCAGCGAGGAATTGCGGGTCACCTCCACCGATGACGGGCCGCTGACCTGGCTGGGCGGGCTTTATGCCTTCAAGGGCGTGTTGGATAACCGGACCGTCCAGGCCTATTACGTGCGCGGCAATCCGGGATCGGCCACCTCCACCGGCAATGCCTGGGGGGCGGGACCGCAATTCACCGACAGCACCTATCGCCAGGAAACCAAGAATGTCGCCGGGTTCGGCAATATCGGTTACAGCTTCACGGACGCGCTGAAGCTGTCGGGTGGTGTGCGCTGGTCGCGGGAAACCAGCAGTTTCGATTGGGACTACAGCGCCGCCAACATCGCGGGCACCCAGGCGACCTTCATCGCCAACCTGCCGCAGGTCAATTACACCAGCTATCTCCCCCGCGATCTGATCTTTGCGGAGCGGGCGACGCAGAAGACCAGTTCCTGGACCTATGACGTCACGCCCGAATATGTGTTCGATGACCAGTTCCGCACCTATTTCCGCTTCGCCCATGGCGTGCTGCCGGGCGGGTACACGACCACGGGTAATGTGCTGATCCCTGCCACCAGCCAGGGCACGCTGACCCTGCCGCTGGCCGCGACGGGCGCCCGGCCCGCCAGCCTGCGCGTCAACCAGATCTATGTGCTGAACCCGGAAAAGATCGACAGCTATGAACTGGGTCTGAAAAGCAATTTCTTCGACAAGCGTCTGTCCGTTGACCTGACCGGTTTCTACTACGACTATAAGAATCTGGTCGTGAATGTGCCGACACAGATCGATCCGCTGCCCAACAATGCCACGGTTCTGTTCCGTAATGCCGGCGCGGCGGAGATCAAGGGGATTGAGCTGCGTTTCAATTCGGTGCCGTTTCCGGGCTTCCAACTGTCGGGTTCCGCCGGCATCCTGGACAGCGAATATACCGAGGATTTCGGTCAGACGGCCACGATCCTGGGTGCGCGGACGCCGCGCACCTCCAAATACACGGCCAGCTTCATCGCCAGCTATACCCATGGCCTGCCCGGTGGCGGCGCGCTGACATATGGTGTCGATGGCAATTGGCGGTCGCGCTATTTCTTCTACCCGACCATCGCCTCGCAGATCACGGCACCTGACCCGCTGTTGAACCAGAAGGCTTTCGCCCTGTTCAACGCCCATGTCGGCTGGTCGGTCAATGACGAGGACACGCTGTCCTTCGACCTGTCGGTCAATAACCTGACCGACAAGGTCTACAAGAACCACGCCCTGCCCGTGACCAGCGGCTACAGCTCGCAGCTTTACGGCAAGCCGCGCAGCGTCCTGGCCACCGTCACCGCCCGTTTCTGATCGGGTCCCCCTACGTCATCCCTGCGAAAGGAGATTGAAATGACCAATGCCCTGACTGATGTCGAACTGTCCGAATATGTGGCCCAGGCCAAGACCGACGCCACCTTCGCGTTCGAGTTCCTGAAGGAGAGCGGCACGCTGACCGCCAGCCTGATCTTCAATATCGCCCACCGCATTCCGGGTCATGACACACTGCTGTCGGTACGGTTCCCGTCGCCCTGGACACGCGACAAGGAGGTGAAGATCAGCATCTCCAAATTCTCCGACCATAAGGACCATATCCTGTCGGAGGAGCGGTTGGACAGCGATACGCTGATCCATGCGCACACGCCGCATCTGGCCGCCTGGTCGTTGGCGCACAAGCCGTTTCCAATCCTTTATGTTGCTGCCCAACGCCACCTGCTGGCGCGCGAAATCCCCAACCATCTGGAACGGACGCGCACTGTCCTGGATGTGGTGCGGGAACGGCTGGACAAGCATCCCGAACTGGCCCCGCCGCCGGCTCTGCTGGAAAGCAATGGTGGGGCGAATTTCTGGGGCAAGGGCATCCTCAGGACCGCGCAGCTTATCCTGCTGATCGAGGAAAGCGCCCGGCTGCAGGCCATCGCCGCCCAGATCGGCGGGGCACAAGTCTACACACCCGGTGCGCTCGACCTGCAATGGAAGCGCACGGGCCTGCTGGAACGCGCGAGGGCCTTTGCCGGTGATTACGCCCCGGCGTGATGGTGCGGGGCTGCAGCACCTGCCGGCCGGCCGCCAATGTCTGGTTCCTTCAAACGGGATCGGCCTGAGGTATTGGCGTAAACGCCGGCAATCCGCCTTTCTATCGCCAAAGGCACGCCGGCCTATCGGTAATATTCCGATAGGGCTAAGGACGCCGTAGTCAGGAAGTTTCCTTGTCGTTTCCGTCATTTTCCGTCCTGATGGGGGTCGGCGGGTTGCACTGCCCGCGCTCAACCGATCACAGGGAAGTACGGAACATGCGCACTGCACTCATGAACCCCTTCCAGCACCTGCGTTCCGACGTCGGCGTCATGAAAGCCCATTTGCCGTCCTTGCGCCGTCATGCCGAGGCGATGACGGGCAGTCGGGAATCCGCCGACGCCTATATGGCGGCGATGGCGGACATCCTGGCCTTGGACGCCGCCGTGCTGCCGGCCGCCTCCAGCGCCAAGACCAGCCTTTTCAAGCTTTATACCCGGCTCTATGCCAATCTTTTCACCCGCGAAGATCCCGCCCAGGCACGTGCCCGGCAGATCTTGTTGCTGATCCTGATGGAAGGGTTTTCCAATCGTGAGGTTGCTGAAATCCTGGAAAGCTCCGTCTCTGAAATTGTCACCGTCCTGAAAACCGCAGGCTGTACAAAGCCCGAAGCTACCCGGACCCGTGCGATGGGCCGGGGTGGCAAGGGACGCCCGAGCTACCGGTCCATCCGGGGGGCGACGGTGGAAGCCGCTTGCTGACCGGGATCGGGGGGACCGGTGGATCTTGAATCCATTGCCCGGGTGATCGCGCCGGCAGGCACCATGATCGCCGCCATGATGACTGCTTCCAATCTTGGTGCCCGTGTCACGGGCTGGGGCTTTGTCGTGTTCGCGGTCGGCTCCGTCTGCTGGACATGGATCGGCTTCGCCTCTGACCAGAATGATCTGCTGTTGACCAATCTGTTTCTGACAGCCGTCAACATGGTGGGTATCTGGCGGTGGCTGGGGCGCCAAACAGCCTATGAGGATGGCGCCAGGTCCGCGATCCGGGCCAGCCGCCGCTCTGCGGACCCGACCCTGCTGACAGCGGGCGGTATCGCGGGCACTCCCGTTCAGGATGTCAACGGTGTCTCCCTGGGCAAGGCCGTGGAGGCACTGATCGAATGCGTCTCCGGTATCGTCAGCTACGTGGTGGTTGCCACAAACGATCCGGGCGGCGGCGGTGAAAGTCTGCGCGCAGTCCCGCGTCATCAGATCGATCTGGACGCAAACCGGATGATCGTCAGGTTGACGGAAACCGGCTTTCGCCAGTTGCAGGTCTTGGAAGCCGGGGATTGGCCGGCTGCAATCCACCCAACCTTTTGCGAGCCATCCTGAGACCTGCCGTCGTCAGAACAGGCGTAACTGGTCTCCGGATGATGGGGGGACGCGAAACTTGCTGCAATCCATTTCCCAACTGCGTTTGTTCAGCCCCAATTTCCGGATGCTGAGCTGGAACCGCTGCCGCAACAGATCGGCATAGGGGCCGGTTCCCTTCATGCGTGAACCGAACGCGGACCGGTAAAGGGCACCGTCGCGTGTCTGCCGGATCAGAGACAGTACCCGGCCGGCCCGGTCGGGATAATGTTCATGCAGCCATTCCTCGAACAGCGGCCCGATCTCAAGCGGCAGGCGCAGCAGAATATAGCTGGCCCCCTCGGCGCCGGCCGCCTGCGCCGCCTCCAGGATATCTTCCAACTCATGGTCGTTGAGGGCCGGGATCATCGGGCTGGCCAGGACGGAGACGGGTATCCCCGCCATGGTGAGCGCCCGCACCGCCTCCAGCCTTTTGCCTGGCGTACTGGCGCGCGGTTCCATCCTGCGGGCAAGGTCGCGGTCCAGTGTGGTGATGGAAATGGCAACCCTGGCAATCCCGTCGGCGGCCATGGGGGCCAGTATATCGATGTCGCGCGTCACCAGGGCCGACTTGGTGATGATCCCCACCGGCTGGTTAAAATCGCGACAGACTTCCAGGATGGCCCGTGTGATCCGTTCGGTCCGCTCGATCGGCTGATAGGGGTCGGTGTTGGCGCCAAGGGCCAGCGGCTCGCAAACATAATTCTTCGCGCGGAGCTGTTTGGCCAATAACGCGGCACCATCGCGCTTGGCAAACAGTTTGGTCTCGAAGTCCAGTCCCGGAGACAGGCCGAGATAGGCGTGGGTGGGGCGGGCAAAACAATAAACACACCCATGCTCGCATCCGCGAAACGGATTCACTGATTGGCTGAAGGGGACGTCGGGCGATTCGTTTCGGCTGATGATGCTGCGCGCGGTATCCACATTGATCTGTGTTCGGATCGGCTCCGGAAGCTCTGTCCCGTCACTCCAGCCATCATCGACAAGAACCCGCTTCTCGATTTCAAAACGGGAATCATTGTTGCTGACGGCCCCGCGACCCTTGGCAGCCTGGTTTTTCCGTTCGAACATGGGCATCGTCCATAGAACAAAAGAAGAACATATGCTTTTTTGCGGAACTTGCAATGGGAAAGCAAAGCCTGTCACCTGTGCCCGACGGGACGAACGCCGTGGCGGGTTGGCCCAGACGCGGATGTCCGCGTGAAGCTCCCTCTGCGCAAATCTGTGCAGGATGCTGAAATTTCAACAGATTGCTGTTTGGAAATCATCAACATCGGTGCCTGCATAAAAGCGTAAGCATTACACACCATGATGTGGCACGCTTGTTGCTTAATTCCCATTAAAAACATGGGGATTTAACATGGCGATTGAGTTCTTTTCCCGGCTGCCCCTGCATGGGGAGACGCAGTACATTCCGGGCGACAACCGGAACCGGGGCGACTGGAACCGGTCACCGGCGGACAGCACGGGTGCCGTCTCCCACTTCCGGGTCGGGGATGATTTCACCTATATCGATTACCTGTCCCAGGTGGCGCGCGCGGCGGAGCTGAACGGGTTCAGCGGCGCCTTGCTGGTCAATGCGCCCTTCGGGGATGAGCCGTGGATCACCTCGGCCATCCTGGCGCGGGAGACCAAGCGGCTGCGTTTCGTCGACGCCTTCCACCCGTTCCATTTCAGCCCCTGGCAAGCCACGCAGATGGCTGCCAGTTTTCAGCGCGCCAGCGGCGGGCGTCTGGTCTGGAACATCATTCAGGGCGGGTCGGACACGGTGCAGCGCGCGCTGGGTGATCCGCTGGCCCATGATGACCGGTATGATCGGGCCATCGAGTTCCTGGACGTGGTCAAGGGCTTCTGGGCGCAGGAGAGTTTCCATTACCAGGGCAGGTATTATCAGGCCAACGGGCTGGGCCTGCGCGGTCCGCTGAAACGCTCTCCCATTCCGGTCATCTGCTCGGCCGGCACCTCGCCCGCCGCCAAGCGGCTGGCCGCGCGCCACGCGGATTATTATCTGCTGCTGGCCGAAGACCCCGCCATCGTCGCCGGCCACATCGCCGAGGTGAAGGCCCTGGCCCGCGAATATGGCCGCACGGACGAAATCCGTTTCGGCCTGTCCGTGGATGTCATCGTCCGCGAAACGGATGAGGAGGCGTTCCGTGAGGCCAAGCGTTTCTTCGACGAGGGGGTGAAGGCCGGAACCGTGCAGGCCACGGCCCAGCGTTCCGAACAATTGTCGGACGCCAACAAGGCCCGTTACAAGCGCTACAACAACAAGGAGGTGAACGGGTTCGAGGATCTGTTCATCGAGCCGAACCTGTGGGGCGGCTTCGGTTATGTCGGCATTCCACCGGGCTTCGCCTTTGTCGGGTCCTATGACGCGGTGGAGGCCAAGATTCGCCAGTTCGCGGCCTTGGGCCTGTCCTGGTTCTTCATCAATGGCTATCCGCATCTGGAGGAGATTTACCGGCTGGGCGAGCATGTGCTGCCCCGGTTCCGCCAGCGCGCCGCCGCCGCCACCGGTGCCAATGATCAGCAGCCGCTACCGCTGGTCGTTGGCCTGGAAGCGCGCGGCAATAATTGAAGGCGCCCGCCATGACCGACAGGAAACCCGCCACCCGCCTGACCGATGAGGCCGCCGCGATTGCCGCCGCACAGGAAGTGGCCGATCGTATCCGGCCCATCACGCGGGACAAGGCACGCGAAGGCGACCTGCCGCGTGAACAGTTGGATATCCTGTTCGCCAGCGGTGTTCCGGCCATCGCGGTGCCGCGTGACCTGGGCGGTATCGGCGCATCGATCCGGACCATCGTGGAAACCGTGCGCATCATCAGCCATGCGGATGGCAGCATCGGTCAGGTGCTGCAACTGCATAATGTGATGATCGCGGGGCTGGTGAATGCACCGCTGGCCGAGACGCGGGACTATTTCGCGCCGCGCATCCTGGACGGGCAGCGCTTCGCCAACGCCCTGGCGGAGGTGGGGGGCAAGAACAAGCTTGCCCTGAAGACAACGCTGGCCCCGAAGCCCGGTGGCGGCTTCCTGCTGAACGGGCGGAAATTCTATTCCACGGGGTCCTATCTGGCGGACTGGCTGTCGGTCGGCTGTGTGTCGCCCGACGGGGTGCCTGCCTTCGCCGTTGTGGAACGGGATGCGCCGGGCGTCACGGTGCTGGATGACTGGCGGGCCTTCGGTCAGCGCACGACCATGAGCGGGACGGTCATTTTTGAGGATGTCTACGTTCCCCCCCATCACGCGCCGCAGCGCAGCCGGGGTGCGAACCGGGCCGTTCTGACCCGGCCGCAGATTTTGCATGCCGCCATCGATACGGGCATCGCACGCAGCGCCCTGGATGCCGCCATCGATTATCTGCGCCACCATTCCCGCGCCTGGATCGAAAGCGGCGTCGATCACATCACCCGGGAACCCCATGTCATCAAGCAGATCGGGGAGTTCACATCTGCCGTCTACGCCGCGGAAATCCTGCTGCGCAATGCGGCGGATCTGTATGACCGCGCCCTGGCCGACCCGGCGGACGAGGCGCTGACGACCGACGCCATTCTGGCCGTGGCGCATGCCCGGGTGGCGTCGGACCAGGCGTCGCTGAAGGTCGGAAGCGGCCTGTTCGATCTGCTGGGTGCCAGTGCCGTGCAGGAGAAGTTCAATCTGGACCGGTTCTGGCGCAATGCGCGGGCCCATACGACGCATGATCCCATACGCTGGCGCCTTCATGCCATCGGCGACCATGCGTTGAACGACGTAGCGCCCATCGATTTCCCGGTGGCACCGGAGGCGCGCAGCCGCTTCCTGCAACCCACCTGATCCCACAAGGCCCTGCATCTGGCAATGCCGGGCCATCACCATCCAATCCAATCACGCCCTGGGCCATGCCCGGCGGCGAACGCCTCCCTGTTGCCGCGCGACAGGGGGCGCAAAAAAGGGGCCTCAATATTATGAATTTTCATCCCAATTCCTTCCGCAACGCCCTGCTCGGCGGCAGCCTGCTGGCCGGTCTGTTTCCGGCCGTCGCACAGGAGCCGCCGACCCAGACCGCCAGCCTGCTCGCCGAGGATGCCGTCGTCGTGACGGGGGAGCGCCTAAAGTCTTCGGTCCTGCCCGAACGCCCGCCCCGGTCGATCTATGGGATCGAGGCCAGCGTGCTGGATACACCGCGTGTCGTCTCCGAAGTGTCGGCCGAACAGTTGCTGCGCGACCCGATCCGCAGCACGGACGATTACGTGAAATATGCCCCCGGCATCACCCGTGGCGGCGGCCAGGGCAACAGTGCCGCCCCCACCTTGCGCGGTCTGGCGTCAGAGGTGTTCCAGAATGGCCAGCGCATCTACAAGGAAGGCAACGACCATCCGCTGAACCTGAACGCGTTCGAGGCGGCGGACATCGTGGCCGGCCCGTCATCGGTGGTGTTCGGCCCGTCCAACGCCACGGGCGGCTATGTCAATTACGAAACCAAGAAGCCCTTCTTCGACCGGCAGCGCAGCTTTGTCAGCGGCGAGTTGGGCACCTGGGTGCCGGGCACGAATGAGAGCTTTTCCGATTTCAGCCTGACCGCCGACACGGGCGGCCCGATTTCCGAGGAACTGGCCTATCGCGTCAGCCTGAAGGGCAAGCGCGGCGGTACCTATTACGACAATGTCGAGAACAATTATAACAGCGCCTATGGTGCGCTGGCCTGGCGCCCGACGGACCGGGTGACGGTCGATTTCAATGCGTCTTATGACGATTATTATGATTTCAACGTCACGCGCGGCTGGAACCGGCCGACGCAGGAACTGGTGGACAATTTCGGCAGCTATTATGGCGGCCGCGCAACCCCGCTGATCCGCCTGACCGACGGGCGCATCATCTCGCCCGTCTTCACCTCATCCAACCCGACATCGGCTCCCGTCGGCTATCAGGTGCGCACCCGCAATGCCCAGGCGCAGTATATTGCCGGCCCCACCATCCTGGGCGCGCTGCCCAACGCCACGGCCGGCGCGGCGGGGACCATTGTCGGCTGGGTCTATGACCCCACGATCCCCGGCAATGGCCTGACCAAGATCGACGGTTCCACCGGCTCCGGTCGGGCGGAGGACAAGAACACCGCCACGCGTGAGATCGCGCAGCTTCAGGTCGGGTTCGATGCGTCGGAGAACTGGAACTTCCTGTCATCCACCTACTTCCAGCATTCGGTGAACACCAATGACAGTGTCGGTTCCTTCATCTATCGCAACCGCAGCAGCCTGATCGACCAGCGCCTGGAAGCACGTGGCAAGTTCGATTTCAGCCTGTTCGGCGTGCCCGTGGAATTGCAGAACAACAGCGGCGCCGCCTTCCGCAACCTGAATTACAAGGCTTTGTCGGCCAACAATAATTTCAACTACAATCCCTATGACCTGACGCTGGACCCGTCCAACATCACCCCGGCCTCTCTCTATGGTCTGCGCCAGACCGGGGAGGGTTCGGGGTCGTGGATCGGCACGCCCGGCGTGCCCCAGCTTTCGCCCTATTTCGGCTATCTGAACCTGCCCGTGATGGTACCGGTCGAGGGTGGCTTCTATGCCGAACCGGGCGGGTTCCCGCCGGCGGGGGCGGTCTATACCTCCAGCGGCTATATCCGGCAATATAGTGCCTTCACCCAGCAGAATTTCCGCTTCGCCGATGTCGTGGGCCTTAACCTGGGCGTGAACGTCACCCGCATCGACGCCTTCATCCAGAACCCCGTCTATCGCACGGCGGCCGCGCAATATAGCGACAAGGACAGCTATACCCTGCCCAGCTATCAGGCCAGCCTGTTCGTGAAGCCGGTGCCGGAGACGACGATCTATGCCACCTATGACCGGTCCAAGGCCGTCAATACGGGGGTGTTCGGCAGCTTCCTGACCTGGGGTGCGGGCAACAAGCTGAACCCGCTGGCCTTCAAGAGCCTGTCGGAACTGTATGAGGGTGGGGTGAAGTGGGACGCGATCCCCGGCAAGCTGGCCACATCCGCCTCCGGCTTTGTGCAGTATCGCGACCTGTCGCCCGACACCAATGGCAATATGGCGCGGGTGCGCATCAAGGGTATCGAGGCGTCGGTGCGGTACCAGCATTCGTCCAATCTGTCGGGCGGGCTGAACTTCACCAAGCTGGACGCGGTCAACACCTTCATTATTCCGGCCGGCTTCTCCCCCTTCGGTTTCGTGGCCGACAACGCCACCGTGTTCGGTGACAGCAACCGCCTGATCGGCCGCACCGGCGGACGCTACGGCTTGCCGGGCGTGCCCGAATACTCGCTGAACGGCTTTGTCGATTACCGGCTGGAAAACGGCCTGGGGGCGGAACTGGCCCTTTGGTACACGGGCAAGTTCTACACGAACCTGAGCCAGAGCGTGGAGGTGCCGGACGGGTATCAGGCGAACCTGACGCTTTCCTACCGCCAGCCGGACTATGACGTCGCGGTCCGGGTCATCAACCTGACCAACCAGCACAATTTCCTGAATGCGCTGACGGGCGGTGAATTCCTCCAGCCCCTGCAGCCACGGTCGTTCCAGGCCACCTTCACCGTACGCTTCTGATAACAGCGGGTGCCCTCAACGCCGGGCGCCGCCATCCGGCGGCTTGGCTGACGGCGCATGGGCGCCGGACCGGCGGTCGCCGGCCTCCAGCGGTATCAGCCATGCCGCTGGTATGAACTCTCAAGGGAGCCTCCATCATGGCGGTCAAGATCCTCTGGTACCTTACGGCCCCCGACGGCCCGTTTCCCTGGGAACCGCAGGGGCGCTGGAACACTGATTTCCGGCATATGCAGCAACTGGCGGTCACCATCGACAGGCTGGGCTATTACGGGGCCTTGCTTGGCACTGGTCTTGGGGATGAGGTGCTGACGGTTTCATCCGCCATGATCGGGGTGACGAAGCGCATGCGCTTCCTGGCCGCCATCCATCCGGGGCTGCTATCCCCTGTGAAGCTGGCGCAGATCGCGCTGACCCAGGACCGGTTCTCCGGCGGGCGCATGGCCTATAATGTCGTGAATGGCAATGACACGGTGCTGCCCGTGTTCGGCGTCAATTACGAACATGACGAGCGGTATGATTTCAGCTTCGAATATTGGGATGCGTTCCAGCGCTTCTATAAGGGGCAGCGCGACGGCTATGCCGGCAAATATGTGAAGCTGGCCCCGGCCCCGCCGGAATATGGGCTTGGCCGGCGCGGGGTGCGGGAGGCACCGTTGAAGGCGGTGCAGCCCGATGGCGTGCCGCTGTGGGGTGCCGGCACGTCCCCCGCCGGTGTGGCGCATTCGGTGAAGCTGTTGGACACCTATCTCAGCTTTGCCGACACCCCGCCCAGGCTGGGCGACAAGTTCCGGGGTGTGGCGGCGGAGGCGGCAAAGGTCGGCCGTACCCTGAATTACGGCACCCGCCTGCAGATCATCGTGCGCGAGACGGAGGAAGAGGCCTGGGAATACGCGCAATGGCTGCTGGATCACACCCATATCGACTATGCCCGGCAGTCGATCGAGATGCAGTTGCCGCGCGGACAGAGCATCGACAGCTTTGTCAGCCCCGATCCACGGGTTCAGCACAATCTGAACCTTGTCCGCCAGGGCAAGCTGCCGCGTGCGAAGGACCTGGAGATCTACCCCAATGTCTGGGTGGGGCCATCGCTGTTCGGCTTCAACATCCTGTCGCCGCTGGCCGGTACCGCCCTGGTGGGCAGCGCGGAGAATGTGGCGACCCGCCTGCGTGAGTATGAAGCACAAGGATGCGGGGCCTTCATCCTGTCCGGCTTCCCGTTGATCAGCGAGGCGCAGCGTTTCGCCGATCTGGTCTTCCCGCTGCTGGATATCGACCATGGTTTCGACATTCCCCGCCTGGGCCTGCGGGCCGGCGGCGGTCGTTGAGCGGAGGGCAGGGACGATGATCGAGCTTTCACGCCGCCATCTGCTGGCCGCCGCCGGTGCGGGCGGCTTGCTGGCCCTGACGGGCTGCGGCCCGTCGCAGGACAAGGCCACGGGACCGGGTCTGGTGCCGCGCCGGGGCGGGCGCCTGCGTCTGGGTATCGTCGACGGCGACCGGTCGGGCAATCTGGACGCGCACAAGCCCGTAGGCCTGGGCAGCACCATCCGGGGCTTCGCCCTTTATGCCAAGCTGTGGGAATGGTCGCCGGTGATGACGCCGGATCTGGCCCTGGCCGAGTTTGCGGAGGTGAATGACGACGCCACCCTCTGGACCATCCGTCTGAAACCCGGCCTGGAATTCCACAATGGCAAAAGCATCACGGCCGATGACGTGATCTTTTCCATCCGCCGCCTGACCGATCCGCAACTGGCCTCTCCCTACGGGTCCCTGGTCAACCAGATCGACCGGGACAATCTGCAGCGGCTGGACGGCCGGACTGTGCGCATCCCGGTGCGTGACGGCCAGGGCTTCATCGCGCTGCCCGACACCTGGACCAATTTCGGCGGCATCGTGCCGGCGGATTACCACCCTGTCACCAACCCGGTCGGTGCCGGGCCGTACAAGCTGAAGAATCCGGGCGATTATGTGCCGGGTCAGCGGGCACTGTTCACCCGGTTCGAGAATTACTTCAAGGACGGCAAGCCCTATGCCGACGAGTTGGAGATCATCGAGTTCAAGGACCAGACCAGCCGCATCGCGGCACTGCTGTCCGGACAGATTGATCTGGCCAATGCCCTGCTGCCCGAGCAGGTGGGCCTGATCAAGCCGGGCAGCGGTGCACGGGTTCTGGTGTCGCAGACCAATGGCTGGCAATCGTTTGACATGAATACATCGGTCGCCCCGTTCGACGATGTGCGTGTGCGCCAGGCCTTCCGCTTGCTTGTCGACCGTCAGGATCTGGTCGACCGCGCCCTGCTGGGCCAGGGGCGGATTGCCAACGACCTCTATTCCCCCCACGACCCGACCTTTGACCGTTCCATCCCGCAGCGTACCTATGACCCCGCCGCTGCCAGACGTCTGCTGGACGAGGCGGGGCACGGTGTCCTGAAGGTGGAACTGGTGGCCAGCCCGGCGGCGGCCAGTGCGGCCCTGGTCTTTGCGGAGCAGGCCAAGAAGGCGGGCGTGGAAATCACCGTGCGCAAGGTGGACAATCCCACCTTCACCGGCCCACAGCGGCTGGATTGGGGTTTTTCCAGCGGCGGGGCCATGGGCAGCGGCATGCTGGGCCTGTCCTGGATACCCACGGGTCTGCACACCGACGCCCCCACATCGGCCGGCAACAAGACCCATTTCCGCGATCCCGAATTCGCGCGCCTGTTTACAGCGGCCCTGGCCCAGCCCGACCTGGAAAAGCGCAAGGCGCTGGTCCATGCCGCACAGCGCATCCAGCATGAAAGGGGCGGGATGATCATCTGGGGCTTCTCCAACACCCTTGACGGCATTTCCGACCGGGTGGGCGGGGCGGAGGCGGAAAACTCCCATTTCCCCACCTGGCGCTTCGACAAGCTGTGGGTGTGATCGGCGTTGGACAGGACGGGGCCGGGCTGCACGGATTTCAACAGTCCCGTGCGCGGTCCCTGCGCGTAAAGCAACAGTTCAACACAGATGATCTGTCCAATCGTTGCGCTGCATTACCATTTCATCATGTGTGAAATTGGCATGATCCTTGCGTGATAATACACGTTCAGGGGCTTGCCCCATCGACGGAACCCGATCCATGACCCGACCGATCAAGCTGCTCTGGTACCTGACCGCCCCCGATGGCCCCTATCCGTGGCAGCCGGAGGGGCGGTGGCACACGGGCCTGGACCATCTCCAGCAACTGGCCGTCACCATCGACCGGCTGGGCTTCTATGGTGCGCTGCTGGGCACCAGCGCCTATGAGAGCCTGGCGGTGGCCGCCGCCCTGATCCCGGCCACGGAGCGGATGAAATTCCTGGTGGCCCAGCATCCGGGCGAGGTGTCGCCCGCCGTTCTGGCCAAATATGCGCAGACCTTCGACCATTTCTCCAACGGCCGTCTGCTGTTCAATGTCGTGAACGGCAATGATGCGGGTCTGGCGGCGCTGGGCGTGCATTATCCCCATGACGAGCGTTATCAGTTCAGCTTCGAATATTGGGACGCGTTCCGCCGCGCCTATGCGGGGGACCGCAGCGGCTATGACGGGCAGTTCGTGAAACTGTCGCCCCGCCCGGAAGGGGCCGCCCCCATGAGTGTCTGGGCCGGCCCCTATCAGCCGGCGGGTGTGCCGCTCTGGGGTGCCGGCACATCGGACCCCGGTGTGGCGCATTCGGTCAAGCTGCTGGATGTCTATCTGTCCTTCGCCAACACCCCGCCCAAGCTGGGTGACAAGTTCCGGCGTGTCGGCGCGGAAGCTTTGAAGATCGGGCGGACCCTGCAATACGGCACCCGTCTGCAGATCATCGTGCGGGAGACGGAGGAGGAGGCCTGGGCGCACGCCGAATGGCTGCTGCAACGCTCGTCTGTCGCCCATGCCCGCCGGTCGGTGGAACAGCGTCTGCCACCGGGCCAGACATTTGAGACCTATGTCAGCGACGATCCACAGGTGCAGCGCAACCTTGAAACGCTGCGTGCGGGGCGGCTGCCCAGCGCCCGTGATCTGGAAATCTATCCCAATGTCTGGGTGGGCCCGGCCTGGTTCGGCTTCGACATACTGGGCCCCGCATCCGGCACGACGCTGGTCGGCAGTGCCCAGAATGTGGCCGCCCGCCTGCGCGAATATGCCGACCAGGGGACCGATGCCTTCATCCTGTCCGGCTTCCCGCTGGTGGGGGAGGCGCAAAGGGTGGCCGACCTGCTGTTCCCGCTGCTGGACCTTGACCATGGGTTCGACATCGCGTCGCTACGGGTGAAACAGCCCACGGGAGAGGTGCAGGCCAGACCCAAGGCGGCGGCCGGCGCCAAGGAGGCCCTGGTCGCATGACAAGCCAGCCTTTCACCCGCCGTGGCCTGCTGATCGGGGAGGACCTGGAGGGCCGCGTCGCCCTGACGGTCCCGTCCTGGTTGCCCTGGCTTCTGCGCCGGCTGCTGGTCGGGGTGGCGACGGTGTTCGCCATCACCATCATCGTCTTTGCCGCCACCCAGGCCCTGCCGTCCGACCCGGCCCGCGTGATCCTGGGACCGGAGGCGACGGAACAGGCGGTGGCGGTGCTGCGCGGGCAATTGGGGCTGGACCGGCCCCTGCCGGTTCAGTACGCCCATTGGCTGGGCGATGCCTTGCGGTTCGATTTCGGCCGCTCGCTGGACAGCGACGTGGAAGCGGTCAGCATCGTGCGCGACCGGTTCGGCAATTCGCTGGTCCTGATGCTGCTGGTGCTGGCGGTCACCATTCCGCTGTCGCTGCTGCTGGGGGTGGCCCTGGCCGTACGGCGGGATGGAAGGCTGGACAGGGTCGCCATGGCGGGGCTGATCCTGTTCAAGGCGCTGCCCGGTTTCATCCTGGCCATCGGCCTGATCCTGATCTTCGCCACCAATATCCTGCCCGTGCTGCCGGCCGTGTCGCTGCTGGACCCGTCGCGGTCACCGTTGGCACAGCCCGCCTATCTCGTGCTGCCCACGGTGACGCTGGTCCTGTCCATCCTGCCCTTCCTGGTGCGGCTGGTACGGGCGGGCGTGATCGAGGTGCTGGAGGCCGATTATGTGGCCGCCGCCCGGCTGCGCGGACTGTCTGAACGCCGTCTGCTGTGGCGGCATGCCGTGCCCAACGCCCTGGTGCCCACGGTACAGGGCATCGCCATGACGGCGCGTGTCCTGCTGGGCGGGGCGGTGATCGTGGAGGTGGTCTTCTCCTATCCCGGTCTGGGCAGTGCGCTCAATTCCGCCATCGAGATGCGGGACATCCCCGTCATCCAGGCCATCACCCTGCTGCAGGCGGGACTGGTCGTTCTGGTCAATCTGCTGGCCGATATCGTCACGGTGTTGCTGACCCCGCGCCTGCGCACGGCGGCAAGGCCGACATTGAAGCCCGGGTCGCGCGCCGCCTGGAAGCTGAGCGGGGGTGGGACATGAGTTTTACGCTGCCCGCCCTGCCGCGCGAACGACAACTGCGCCTGGGCCTGGCGCTGCTGCTGGGCGTTCTGCTGTTCGCCCTGGCCGGTCCCGTCCTGGCCCCGCATGCGCAGGATGCGCTGGTCGGCCAGCCCTATGCGCCGCCATCGGGGGCAGCATGGCTGGGCTATGATTATCTGGGCCGCGATGTGGTGTCGCGTCTGCTGCATGGCGGCTGGACCGTGCTGTGGATGAGTTTGGCCTCGGCGCTGGCCGCCCTGCTGGTGGGCGCCGCCATCGGCATCCTGGCCGGGTTCGCGGGCCGGCGCACGGATCAGGCGATTGTCTGGGGCACTGATGTGCTGCTGGCCTTTCCCGACCTGATCCTGGTGCTGCTGGTCGTGTCCATGCTGGGCCGGGAGCCGGGATTGATCGTGCTAACGGTGGCCATCGCCTTTGTGCCGGGCGTGGTGCGGCTGGCGCGTGGCGTCACGATGGGCGTGGCGAAGCTGGAATTTGTGGAGGCGGCGCGTCTGCTGGGCTATCCGGCGCCGCGCATCCTGTTCCGGGAAATCCTGCCCAACATCGCCACGCCGCTGCTGGTGCATTTCGGCATCATGCTGACCTGGGCCATTTCGATGCTAGCGGGGCTCAGTTTACTGGGCTACGGCGTTGCGCCGCCCGCCGCCGATCGGGGCCTGATGATCAATGAGAACCGGGCGGGACTGGTGCTGCATCCCTGGGCTGCCCTGGCGCCCGTGGTCCTGATCGGCCTGTTCGCGCTGGGCGCCAATCTGGTGGCCGAGGGCGTGTCCCGCCTGAATGCCCGTATCGGTACACAGACCAGGGGGAACGGCCATGCCGGCTGAATTCGCCGTCGAATTCGCCGCCGAATTCGCCATCGTGCCTGAACCCGCGCCGCTGCTGCGGGTGGAGGGGCTGCGGGTCAGTCTGGCCGGCGGTGGCGCCGATATCGTCAGCGATATCAGCTTCACCCTGCGCCCTGGGGAGATTGTGGGGCTGGTGGGGGAAAGCGGGTCGGGCAAGAGCACCATCGCCGCCGCCCTGCTGGGCCATACCCGCAAGGGGGCGGTGATTAGCGGTGGCCTTGTGCGGCTGGATGATCTGGACATCCTGTCCGCCGACCCCGTCGCCCTGCGCGACCTGCGGGGGGCCAGGGTGGCGCATGTGCCGCAGGACCCCGGTGCCGCCCTCAACCCCATGCTGCGGATCGGCGCGCATCTGGAGGAATTGCTGGATGTGCATGCGCCCGCCCTGAAGGCGGATGGGCGGGCGGAGCGTATTGCCGCCGTGATGGCCGATGTCGGCCTGCCCACCGATCCCGTCTTCCGCCAGCGTTTCCCGCATCAGCTTTCCGGCGGTCAGCAGCAGCGCGTCCTGCTGGCCCTGGCCTTCCTGCTGCGCCCGCGCCTGGTGGTGCTGGACGAGCCGACCACCGCCCTGGATGTGGTCACCAAGGCGCAGGTGCTGGAAACCGTGCGCAATCTCTGCCGGCGGCAGGGGGTGGCGGCGCTGTATGTTTCCCATGATCTGACCGTGGTGCGCGATCTGGTCGACCGTCTGATCGTGCTGTATGCCGGTCGGGTGGTGGAGGCGGCGGCCAGCAACACGCTGTTCGCCCAACCGCGCCATCCCTATACGCGCGGCCTGCTGGCGGCCATGCCCGATGTGGCGGTGAGGCGCCATCTGATCGCCGTGCCCGGCCACGCCGCCGCCCCGTCTGCACGGGGGGAGGGGTGCCCCTTCCGTTCCCGCTGCGCGGTCTCCACCGGCCGCTGCCTGGACAGGTCGGTATGGCAGGAACAGGGGCGGGGCCATGGGGTGGCCTGCCATCACCCCGTGTCCGGTCCATTGGCCGTCGCCGTCGAACAGTCCGGTACCGCATCCGCAAGCGATGACCGGGCGCCGCTGCTGTCGGTGCGCGGTGCCACGGCCCGCTATGGCGGGCAGGTGGTGCTGTCGGGTGTGGATCTTGATCTTCATGCCGGTGAATGCACGGCCCTGGTCGGGGCGTCGGGGTCGGGAAAGACCACGCTGGCCCGCGCCATCATGGGGCTGGGGGACGATATCGGCGGCAGCTTGCGGCTGGATGGGGTGGAACAATCCTTGCGCGGCGGCCTGCGCGATGCCGCGCAGCGGCGGCGTATCCAGTATATCTTCCAGAACCCGTCCCGCGCCCTGAACCCGCGTCAGAAGGTGGGGGATATCCTGGGCGCGGTGGCCCGGCATTTCTTCCCCCTGGACCGGCGGCAGGCGGCGGCGCGCGTGGCGGCGACCCTGGCCAAGGTGGCGCTGCCCGCCAGTGCCGCCGACCGCTTTCCGGCCGAACTGTCGGGTGGGGAACAGCAGCGGGTGGCCATCGCCCGCGCCCTGATCTGTGAACC
>NZ_JAGOGJ010000146.1 GCF_017996735.1 Niveispirillum sp. | reverse complement strand
GCCCGCGACCGTGAATTGACACAGCGGTCCGGATGAAAGCAACCTTGCCTCCCGCCCCGTAAACCGGGCATGTTTCCAATTGGTTGCCCGACTGGACATGGATGCGGGGCTGTGGTGGGATGCGCGGTCATCCGGATACGACTGTTGTTCCTGGCGTGCCTCCTGGCGCTGGTTGGAACCGTGTATCCGGCCGGCGCCGAACAGCTTGTGGCCGCCATTTCCGGGCAGGTCGCCGCCGATGACCCGCACGAGGCGCGCACCGGCGCCGATTTTCAATATTATGACCATATCTTCGATACGCTGGTTACCCGCGACGGTTTCGACGTAACCCCGCGTCTGGCCAGAAGCTGGTCCAGTCAGGATCACAAGGTCTGGAGTTTCCAGATCGACCCCGCCGCCCGCTTCTCCGATAACCGGCCGGTTACGTCCCGCGATGTCGTCTACAGCCTGTGCCGCTATCAGGCGCTGACCCGCCATATGGGGCGGGAAATGCTGGGGCTGACCCGCTTGACGGCGGAAACCGGGGGCCGCGTCACCATCACCCTCGAGGCTCCCTACCGACTGCTGCCCTCGGCCTTGTCACTGGTCTTCATCGTGGCGGCCCCCGATGGTGCCGGCGAAGGCCCGCTGGGCTGTGATGCGGCGCGGGTACAGGACACGCGTGGCAGCCCGCAGCAGGGCAGCGGCCCCTATATACCCGTGCCCGCCACTGCCGGCATCCTGCGGGAACAGCGGGTCCTGGCCCCCTCCCCCCATTGCTGGCGTGACTGCACGGTGTGGACACGGGTTGTTCTGTGGTCGGCACCCGATGCCCGGGACCGGCTGCGCCTGCTGGTCACGGGGCAGGCCGACATCATGGAGGATGTGATCCCCGTCCACCTTCCCTATATCACCAGGATGAAGGGGGTGACGCTGACGGAGCTGCCCACCGACCGGACCCTGGTGCTGACCTTCAACCTGCGCCCCACCCTGCCCGACGGACGGCCGAATCCCGCCGCTGACATACGGGTGCGCCAGGCCATCGCCTTGACACTGGACCGGCATGTGCTGGTTGAACGCGGACTGGAAGGGTTCGCGGGACCGGCCTGGCAATTGGCACAGCCGGGCATGGAAGGGTACCTGCCGGACCGGCCACAAACCATGCAGCCCGACCCGGCGCGCGGTCGTGCGCTGCTGGCCGAGGCGGGATTTGCCAACGGCCTGGACCTGCCCCTGCTATTGCCGATGACGCGCATCACCGACCGGCCGCGTGTGGCCGATGCCCTGGCCGGCATGTTGCGCGCCATCGGCATCACTCTGACCATCACCCCGGTGCCGGCGGCCGAATCCAGGGCGCGGGTGGCGGCCGGCGATTTCCAGATGATGTTCGCGGGCCTGGGCCTGACGGCCGGATCGGCGATGGAAGGATATGCCGCTGTCGCAGGCGCGGCCGAGAAGGACAGCATCTCCAACCCCAGCGGTTACCGCAACGCCCTGCTGGACAATCTGCTGTCACAGGCCCGGGGGGCGGAGCCGGCGGCAATCCCCGGCTTGACCCGGCAGGCCACCGCCATCCTGGATACTGACCTGCCGATGATCCCGTTGATGCATATCCGCGATCTGGTGGCCCATCGGGCCGGCCTGTCGCTGCATGCCCGCGACACGGCACGGGCCTTCGGCCGTATCGCCAGTCCCGCCGTCGCCGATGCCGGCGGCACCACCATCACCGGCCCGTGACGTGTTTTCAGCCCTTGCGGGCAGGGAAGATATGGGCCGCACCGGGGAAGGCGCGTGACCGTACCTCCGCCGCATATTCCGCCGCCGCCTTCGACACGCTCTCGCCCAACTCGGCATAACGCTTCACGAATTTCGGCGTGAAGCCACTGAACAGGCCCAGCATGTCGTCGGACACCAGTACCTGACCGTCACAGGCGGCGCTGGCACCGATGCCGATGGTCACGACCGGCACCTCTTCGGTGATCTGGCGGGCCAGCGGCTCAACCACGCCCTCCACCACGATGGAAAAGGCGCCGGCCTCCGCGATGGCCTTGGCGTCGCCCAGGATCTTGGCCTGTTCGGCATCCGACCGGCCACGGGCGCGGTAACCGCCCAGCGCGTTCACGGCCTGGGGCGTCAGGCCGACATGGCCCATGACCGGGATACCGCGGTGGACCAGAAAATCAACCGTCCCGGCCATTTCCTCCCCGCCTTCCAGCTTCACGGCCGACGCCCCCGTCTCCGCCAGGACACGGGCGGCATTGCGGAAGGCCTGGGCCGGGCTTTCCTGATAGCTGGCCCAGGGCAGGTCGACCACGATGCAGGCCTTGGATGACCCGCGCACAACGGCGGCGCCATGGTTGATCATCATGTCCAGCGTGACCGGCAGCGTGCTGTCCAATCCGTACAGCACCATGCCCAGACTGTCGCCCACAAGCAGGCAGTCGCAATGTTCATCCAGCAGCCGGGCCATGGACACGGAATAGGCGGTCAGGACCACAACAGGGTCACGGCCCTTGCGGGCGGCGATATCGGGTACGCTGACACGCTTCACCTGGGCGTTGGCACTCATGGCCTGTCTCCTCCGGTCCGCTTATTGTGCATTGCGAAATCCCGTACATCAGAACGGCAGGCAGGTAAAGCGCCGGCCCCATTGCCCGGCGGAGCCGGTGCCTGTAGGGTCGCAACCCCGACCCGCGCCCAGGTCATCTTGCCGGGCGGGGCGCACCCGCCCCATCTTCCCGGCCCATGCCATCACCATTTCCGTCCAGCCTCTTTCAAGGAACCATCATGGCCACCCATCGTTCCAAGGTCCTGATCATCGGCGCCGGCCCGGCCGGCTATACCGCCGCCATCTATGCCGCCCGCGCCAGCCTGGAGCCGGTGCTGGTGCAGGGCATGACGCCGGGCGGGCAGTTGACCATCACCAAGGACGTGGAGAACTATCCCGGCTTCGCTGACCCGGTCGAAGGCCCGCACCTGATGGAACAGATGCGCGCCCAGGCCGAGCGTTACGGCACCAAGATGTTCTACGACATCATCACCGATGTGGATTTCACCAAGCGCCCCTTCGTGTGCAAGGCCGACAGCGGCGATGAATTCGTGGCCGATGCCGTGATCATCGCGACGGGCGCCCAGGCCCGCTGGCTGGGCATCCCCGGCGAACAGCATTACCAGGGGGCCGGCGTATCGGCCTGCGCCACCTGTGACGGGTTCTTCTTCCGGGGCAAGGAAGTGGCCGTCATCGGCGGCGGCAATACCGCCCTGGAAGAGGCGTTGTATCTGACCCACCACGCCTCCAAGGTCACCCTGATCCACCGCCGCGACAGCTTCAGGGGCGAACGCATCCTGCAGGAACGCGTTGCGACCAATCCGAAGATTGAGGTCGTGTGGGACAGTGTGGTGGAGGAGATCCTGGGCCAGGGCGGATCGAGCTTCACCGACCCGAAGCTGGTGACGGGCGTGCGCCTGCGCAACGTGAAGACCGAGGCCGTCACCGATCTGTCGCTTGACGGCGTGTTCGTCGCCATCGGCCACGACCCGGCCACCAGCGTCTTCAAGGGCAAGGTGCGCATGGATGACGAGGGGTACATCGTCACCGATCCGGACAGCACCCGCACCGACATTCCCGGCGTTTTCGCCGCCGGCGACGTGAAGGACAAAGTGTTCCGTCAGGCTGTGACGGCCGCCGGCATGGGCTGCATGGCGGCCTTGGAAGTGGAACGGTTCCTGGCCGGCCACTGATTCGACATTACGGCCGGTGATCACGTGGAAACACCCCCGGATCGGGGGCGGATTCGCCCGCCGCCGATCCGGCACCGTCCCGATTCTACCACCTTTGCAGGGGGAATCCCTACCCGCTGATCGGTGAACTGTTGCAAGAACAATACGATAGCTAGCGGTAAATCGACATTTCGATGACAAGCCCTAGCATTGGCGGCGGGGGCTGTATATCATCCATGCGTCGGGCGCATTCCCGTGTCCGACCAACAGACGGGGCGCCTGGGACGTCTTCCGGCGTTCGGCAGTTGCGCCACTATCTAGGGACGGGTCCATGGACTGGGACAAGCTTCGCGTCTTTCACGCTGTGGCGGAGGCGGGCAGCTTCACGCATGCGGGGGAAACCCTGAACCTCAGCCAGTCGGCGGTCAGCCGGCAGATCAGCGCTCTGGAGGAAAGCCTCCATGTGCCGCTGTTCCATCGCCATGCGCGCGGGCTGATCCTGACGGAACAGGGTGAGTTGCTCTACCGCACCGCGCGGGAGGTATTTGCCAAGCTGTCGATGACGGAGGCCATGCTCTCCGAATCGAAGGAGCATCCGAAGGGCCCGCTGAAGGTCACCACCACCATCGCGCTCGGCTCCACCTGGCTGACGCCGCGGGTGAAGGATTTCCTGTCCCTGTACCCGGATGTACAGCTCACGCTGCTGCTTGATGACAATGAGCTGGACCTGTCGATGCGTGAGGCGGATATCGCCATCCGCCTGTCGGCCCCGCGCCAGCCGGATCTGATTCAGCGCCACCTGATGACAGTGCGCGTGCATTTGTACGCCCACAAATCCTACCTGGAAAAGCGCGGCACGCCGCAATCGGTTGCTGAGCTGGATCAGCATGATCTGATCGCCTATCCGAACGAGGCGCGGGCCCCGGTCAGCAATATCAACTGGGCCCTGCATGTCGGCGACCCGCCGGGCGGGGAACGCCACACGGCCCTGCGCGTCAACAGCCTGTACGCCATGTTCCGCGCTGTTCAGTCGGGGCTGGGTATCGCGTCGCTGCCCGACTATGTGGTCGACAACCAGCCCGATATCGTCCGTGTCCTGCCGGAAGTCAGCGGCCCGCGCATCGACGCCTATTTCGTCTATGCCGAGGAGCTGCGCCACTCCAAGCGCATCGCCGTATTCCGCGATTTCCTTGTGAAGAAGGTCGCTGAAACCTTCCCCGCAAGCCATGCACAAAACGCATAACTCAGGTTTGGCTTCACCCCTGGTATAATCAGCCGAGATGCATAAATCTTAGGCCATCGCTGCTGCGACGCAGCAGCGATGTTTCACCCCGATTTACCCGGTCGGGGTTGGGTCCTTGACCCAGCGTCTCCCAGACGTGAAGCCTCCCTGTTCAACTCGGCCGGAAACCTTCGGGTTTTCCGGCCGTTCTTTTTTCCGGCCCCCTATTCGGTACAAACGGGCCGGACTGCCTTGTCAGGCGGCAGCCTGTGTTCACTTTTTCGGCAGGTGGAGAAGGCATGCCCTGCGGCGGTGACAGTGCGCAGTTGCGGCGCCCACGCCAACGCGCAATTCCGTTACCCCGCCATCCGCGCTACCATGTGCGTGGATTACTGACCGCGCATCCACTGACGACACATCATGGCGATCAACGGCATCTCCAACGGCAACACAGGCAGCTATACCGCGCCGTCACCACCGGCCCCGGAAGGGGCGCCGGGCCGGCGTTCTGTGGCCCCTGCTCCGGCACCGCCACCACCACAACCGGCACCCGCACCGCAATTGCCGGATCGGAACCTGCCGCCGGTTCCCCCTGTGACTCTGGCCCCGGTGCAGCCGGTGCAATATCGCGGCTATATCCTCGACATCACGGCCTGAGCCGGACAGCCCGCATCGGTGGCTTTCCGTATCAGTGACGTCAGGCGCTTTGCTTGTGTTTGTCGGGGCTATGGGCACCCAGGGCCGGCGGATCGGACAGATCCCCTTCATGCGGCTTCACATCGACAATACTGAAGCCATTCTCCTCCGAAAACCGCATCAGGACCTTCCGCCGGGCCCGCGCCATGTCGGATGCGAAGAAGAACACATACCGCCCCTCATCCCACAATCGGGTGATGTTGCTGGGTTCCAGCGGCGATGCGACATCGGGCCGGCGGCGGACACAGATGATCCAACCCGTCTCAGACAGACCACGCCGTTCATCCATGACCAGAACGCGGCGGTCCTCCCCCTCCAACTGCTCGATCATGCGCTGCAGGTGGTCGGTGCGTGACTGCAACTCGTCCGCCTCGTGGCCGTCCTGGCCGGCCGTCAGGCGCTGCCCCAGGCTTTCGCGGGCCAGCGAGCGGATCTTGTTACTCAGCGCCTGTTGGCGGCGACGCAATTCGACAATGGCCTTCCGCGCCTCATGGATCGTGCGGTTGGCCTTGATCACCGTGGGCTTAACCGACAGGAAAACGATCATCAGCATCAGGCCAATGGCGAAGCCGCTCATACCGGCTCCATTTCCGGGTCGGCGGCGGCCGCCCCTTCCTCTTCAGATGAGTCGGTAGGCGCCGCAGCACCGGTCAGCGGCTGAGCATAGACCGCCTTGAAGCCGGAAGCCTTGGGATAGACACGTTCGAACTCGGCCTTCGCCTCCTCCGGCCCGCGCGCCCAGACATGCACAGGGCAAGGCTGGGCCCAGCTACTGTCATAGAAGGGATGGCGTTCCCCGCGTTTGACCTGATGCGAGACCGAACTGTTGATCACCAGGAATTCGAAGGGCTTGTTGGGGAACTGTTCCGCCCCGATCATACGCACGAAACGGTGGGGGCTGTTTTCCAACTCCCGTATCCGGCTTTTCAACTGCTTTTCATGGCGCTGGGCAGAGAACAGGTGGGTCGCGGCACCGGCGGCTGTATTCTTGCGGGCTTCCACCCGGTTGGACAGGCCGGTTGCGATGCGGGCGTAACGGGCCAGCCGCGCCCGCAAATCCATCTCATGCCCCTGCACCCGGATGACCTTGCCCCAGACATAGGCAGCCAGCGAGACAAGCACGTTCGCGGCCACCGCCGCCAGGAACGTGATCACCGCAAACCGGACCAGCTCTATGATGCCATTCAGCACAGATGCCTCGGACAGTATCGAACCGATTTATTGTAGTGAAAGTTTCAAATCCGTGAAAGGGGCAATAAACTAGGCCCAAATCGTATTCACACCATTGCGAGCAGGACTTGGGAGTGCCCCCGAAATTCTATTGCTGGTGGGAATCGTCGTCACGACACCATAGGGGTGGGACAGATGGCGCCTCTTGTCCACCGCCACCCTTGCGGTTTTGTGACCAGTGTGGGTGAATGGCGCTGATCCCGCCCGCCTGAGGAAACGCTTCATGGAACAGCGCATCACCCTGGTCACCCTGCGCGTCACCGATGTCGCGCGCTCCCGCGCCTTCTATGAAGGGCTGGGCTGGCAAGCCTGCGCGGGCAGCCAGTCCGGCTTTGCCTATTTCCAGATGGGGGGCATGGGACTGGGCCTGCTGGCGGCCGAGAAGTACGCGGACGAGATCGCGGGCGATGCCGGCAAGGTGACGTCCGGCCCCACCATGCTGGCCCAGAATGTCCGCGACAAGGCAGAGGTGGACCGTCTTGTCTCCTTCGCCCTGACCCAGGGGGGGCGGCTGGTCCGGGCCCCCGCCGACCAGTTCTGGGGCGGCTATAGCGGCATCTTCGCCGATCCCGACGGCCATTATTGGGAAATTGCGCTCAACCCCTACTGGCCCCTGGCCGAGGACGGGACGGTTACGCTGGCCTGAGGGTGGGGGCGATGGACATCCTGCTGAATGGCGCCACGCTGAAGGCCGATCCCGCCGGTGCCCTGTTCTGGCCCACGCGCGGCTGGCTGCTGGTCGCCGACCTGCATCTGGAGAAGGGATCGGCTTTTGCGCGGATGGGACAGTTCCTGCCGCCCTATGACACGGCGGCCACCCTGTCACGGCTGGAGATGCTCTGCCGGCATTGGACACCGACACGGGTCATCTGTCTGGGCGACAGTTTCCACGACCGGGATGCGGCTGCACGCGTATCGGATGCCGACGGGCGCCGCATCATCGCCCTGACATCGGCCCATGACTGGGTCTGGATCGCCGGTAATCACGACCCCGCCCCACCGCCGGGATGGGGGGGAACCGTCGTGACCGATGAACTCCGCGAAGGACCGCTTGTCCTGCGGCACGAGGCCGTGAAGGAGGCGGGCGCCGCCGCCGGGGAGATTTCCGGGCATTACCATCCCAAGGCAGCCACGCTGGTGCGTGGCAAACGGATCAGCGCACGCTGCTTCGCGGGTGACGGGCGGCGGATGGTGCTGCCAGCCTTCGGTGCCTATACGGGTGGGCTGAACGTGCTGGACCCTGCGATTTCAGGTCTGTTCCACCGGCCGTTCCAGGCCTGGATGCTGGGGACCGGTCGTCTGTTTCCCCTGCCCTGCACAAGGCTGTCCGCTGATGCGGCAACACGGCGGGAAAACGCGGCGGCGCGGGGCTGGACCTGAGCGAAAACCCCCAGGCACCTTTGGGGGAAGGCGCCTGGGGGGTCAAATGGGATGGCAGGCTACTCTGGGGGAGGGGGAAAAAACGCCGCCATCCGCAATGCAGGTATCTCTCCCGGCAACCGCGTCAATTGCCGGACAAAAAAATATTCCGTGCATCAGGATACAGGTCACGGGTGATCCAAACGGCGCAGCCTGACGTATCATCAGCAAAACCTGATGTTCAGACTACAGGCGCCGGCGTCCCGATGACCGATTCCCAACCCATCATTGTCTGGTTCCGCCAGGATCTGCGTGTCGCCGATAATCCGGCCCTGCACCATGCGGTGCAAAGCGGGCGGCCGGTTCTGCCCGTCTTTGTGCTGGATGATATGACGCCCGGCGTCTGGAAGACGGGCGGGGCCGCGCGCTGGTGGCTGCATCACAGCCTTATGCACCTGTCGGCCAGTCTGCGGGCCCTTGGCGCGCCCCTGCTGCTGCTGCGTGGGCCGGGTGACGCGGTGATCGGCGATCTGGCGGAACGGGTGGGGGCCGCCGAAATCGTCTGGAACCGCTGTTACGAACCCTTTGCGATCGAACGTGATTCGCGCCTGAAGGCGGCATTAAAGAGCCGGATCAAGGTCACCAGCTTCAAGGCCAGCCTGCTGAACGAGCCGTGGGAAGTGCTGAACGGCCAGGGCACCCCCTACAAGGTGTTCACCCCCTATTGGCGGGCAGCATTGGCCGTCACGGCGCCTGAACCGCCCCTGCCCGCGCCCGACCATCTGACCCCGTGGCCCGGTCAACCGACCGGTGACACGCTGACGGATTTGGCCTTGCTGCCCACAAAGCCGGACTGGGCGGGCGGGTTCCGCCGCACCTGGGCCGATGGGCTGGGCGTGGGAGAGGCGGCGGCCACCGCACGGCTGGCACAGTTCCTGACCCGGGGGGCCGCGAACTATGCCGCCGGCCGGGATATACCGGGTATCGACGGCACCTCCCGCCTGTCGCCGCATCTGCATTTCGGGGAGATTTCGCCCCGCCAGGTCTGGCACGCCGCGCGGTTGGCGGGTGACGTCGGCGGCGAAGCGTTCAAAGCACAGATCGACAGTTTCCTGCGGGAGATCGGCTGGCGGGAATTCTGCCACGCGCTGCTCTACCATTTCCCCACCTTGCCGGATCGGCCCCTGACCCCGGCATTCGAAACCTTCCCCTGGACCCGCGACGACAAGGCCCTGACCGCGTGGCAGCGGGGGCAGACCGGTTATCCCATTGTGGATGCCGGCATGCGGCAGCTCTGGGCAACGGGCTGGATGCATAACCGGGTGCGGATGATCGCAGGTTCCCTGCTGGTCAAACATCTGCTGTTGCCCTGGCAGGCGGGGGAGGACTGGTTCTGGGACACGCTGGTCGATGCCGATCTGGCCAACAATGCCGCCGGCTGGCAATGGATCGGCGGGTGCGGGGCCGATGCCGCCCCCTATTTCCGGGTGTTCAATCCCATGCTGCAGGGGGAGAAATTCGACCCTGACGGACGATATGTCCGCCAGTGGGTCCCCGAACTGAAACATATGCCGGATAAATATATCCATGCCCCGTGGACGGCACCGCCCGCGGTGTTGCGCGGGGCCGGGGTTACACTTGGCCGTGACTATCCCGCCCCCATCATCGACCATGCGCTGGGCCGGCAGCGCGCGCTGGACGCCTTTGCCACGATCCGTGGCGGCGATCCGGCACAGCCGGCCTGAAGGAAGGGTATTTCCATGAAGATCGCGGTTATCGGTGCCGGCATTTCGGGTCTCAGCGCCGCCTGGCTGTTGAACCGGCACGGCCATGACGTCACCCTGTTCGAACAGAACGGCTATCTGGGCGGCCATTCCAACACCGTGGACGTGACGGGCAAGAATGGGGAAACCATCCCCGTCGATACCGGCTTCATCGTGTTCAACGAGGCGACATATCCAAACCTGATCGCCCTGTTCGCGCATCTGGGCGTGCCCTCAATGCCCTGCACCATGAGCTTCGCCGTCAGCCTGGATCGTGGCCGCCTGGAATATTCCGGCAGCAATCTGGCCGGCATGTTCGCGCAGAAGCGCAATCTGCTCTCGCCCACCTATCACCTGATGCTGCGCGATATCGTGCGCTTCTACCGCGAGGCGCCGAAGCTTCTGCGCGACCCGCGTGGCGTCAACCTGACCCTGGGTGAATATCTGGATGCCGGCCGCTACGGCCACCGTTTCATCTATGATCACCTGCTGCCCATGGGGGCGGCCATCTGGTCATCGACCATTTCGGAAATGCTGGCCTTTCCGGCGCACAGCTTTGTCCGCTTCTTCCAGAACCATGGCCTGCTGAAGATCAAGAACCGGCCGCAATGGTTCACGGTGAAGGGCGGCAGCCGCGCCTATGTGCGCGTGCTGGCGGCCACGCTTGCGGGCCGTATCCATGCCGACCGCGCCATCATCGCCATGCGCCGCACGCCCACGGGCGTCATCTTGCGCGATACGGAGGGGCAGGAAAGCCAGTTCGATCAGGTGGTCATCGGTGCCCATGCCGATCAGGCCCTGTCGATGCTGACCGACGCGGATGAGGAAGAAAAACGCGTCCTCGGGTCCTTCCGGTATCAGTTGAACCGCGCGCATCTGCATCGCGACCCGGCCCTGATGCCCAAACGTCCCAAGGCGTGGTCGGCCTGGAACTATCTGGCCAACGGCACGCGCGACCGTAATGCCAGCGTGGCCGTGACCTACTGGATGAACGAATTACAGGGCATCGACGAGGCGAACCCCCTGTTCGTCACCCTCAACCCGATTCAGCCGCCGCGCCCGGAATACAAGATCAAGGAATTCATCTACGACCACCCGATGTTCGATGCCGCCGCCATCCGGGCCCAGGGGGAAATGGCGCGGATCCAGGGTGTGCGCCGCACATGGTTCTGCGGTGCTTATCTGGGCTACGGCTTCCACGAGGACGGGCTGTCGGCCGGTCTGGCCGTGGCCGAGGCGCTGGGCGCCAAGCGGCCATGGAGCGTGACCGACATGTCGCCCGCCGGCCGCAATGCACGGCCACTGAAGCCGTTCAAGGCAGCGGCGGAGTGACGGGGATGGCGGGAGAGGATGGCCAAGCCCACGCGCTGTACCATTGCCGGGTCTTCCATGCCCGGTACCGGCCCTTCCGGCATGCGTTCAATTATCGCGTCTGGTCGCTGCTGCTGGATATCGACCGGCTGCAGGATCTGCCCCGGCCCCTGACGCATAACCGTCCCGGCCTGCTGTCCATCCAGGATCGTGACCATGGGCGGCGCGACGGCTCCCCCCTGCGCCCCTGGGTGGAGGGACGCCTGGCGGAAAAGGGCGTGCATCTGGAAGGCGGGCGTATCCTGCTATTCTGCTTCCCGCGCGTGCTGGGCTATGGCTTCAACCCGCTGTCCATCTTCTATGGTTTCGGGCCGGATGGCGCCCTGCGTGGGGTGGTGTACGAGGTGAAGAACACCTTTGGCGACCAGCATTGCTATGTCATCCCCACGCCCGGCGGTCTGCTGGACCACGCCCATGCCAAGGAATTCCACGTCTCTCCCTTCTTCGATATCGATGGCGGCTATCGTTTCCGCCTGTCGCTGCCGGGGGACCGGATCAGCATCGACATCCGCTATGGCGACGATCAGGGTGAATTGCTGGTCGCCACACAGACAGGCGAACGCCGTCCGCTGACCACCCGCACCCTGTGGTCCGCCATTGCCCGCCATCCGCTGGTCACTCTGAAGGTGATCGCCGGCATCCATTGGGAAGCGCTGAAGCTCTGGCGCAAGGGGGCGCGGTTCCATCGCCGCCCCGAACCGCCGGTGCGTTTAAAGCCGCTTGCCGAACGCTCCGCCCGCTCCATCTCAACCACCGGCCAAACAATGGTGGAACCATGACCGAACAGACCGAAAGCCATCTCCTCGGCCTTGGCCAGACGGTAACCCATTACCGCCCTTCCCGCATGATGCGGCTGCTGATGTCGCTGGCACCGTCCATCCGGGTCGGGTCGCTGACCATCGTGCTGCCGGACGGACGCAGCCACCGGTTCGACGGTACGGAAACCGGCCCGCACGGTGTTCTCTATGTCCGCAACGACCGGCTGGCCCGGCGCATGTTGCTGGGCGGCAAGCTGGGCTTCTGCGAAAGCTATCTGGATGGTGACTGGACCAGCCCCGACGTGCCCGCCCTGTTCGAGATGGCCCTGCTGAATGAGGCGGAACTGGACCGCGCCATGAATGGCAAGGCCTGGGTCCGAGTGCTGAATTTCCTGCTGCACGCGGCCAAGCCCAACAGCAAATCGGGATCGAAGCGCAACATCGCCTATCATTACGATCTGGGGAACAGCTTCTATTGCCGCTGGCTGGACCCGTCCATGACCTATTCGGCGGCCGTCTATGACGACCTGGACAAGCCTGAGGCGCTATACGACGCACAGCAGCGCAAATATGCCGCCATCGCCGCCCGCATGGATCTGCAACCCGGTCAGCATGTGCTGGAAATCGGCTGCGGCTGGGGCGGGTTCGCCGAATATGCGGCCAAGGTGGTGGGCGCGCGGGTGACCGGGGTGACCATCTCCCAGGCGCAGCACGATTATGCCGTCGCCCGCATGCAACGGGCCGGCCTGTCCCACCTTGTCGATATCCGCCTGCAGGATTACCGCGACATCACGGAAACCTTCGACCGGATCGCCAGCATCGAGATGTTCGAGGCGGTGGGCGAGCGCTACTGGCCCACCTATTTCAATGCTGTGCATGAACGGTTGAAACCCGGCGGCAAGGCGGCCCTGCAGATCATCACCATCGGTGAGGATCATTTCGAGGGCTACCGCAAGGGCGCGGACTATATCCAGCGCTACATCTTCCCCGGCGGCATGCTGCCCAGCCCCACACGCCTGCAGGCGGAGGTGGAGGCGGCCGGCCTGCGCTTTGACAGCACGCAGAGCTATGGTCTGCATTATGCCCGTACCCTGCGCGAATGGCAGGTGGCGTTCCAGGCGGCCTGGCCCGAACTGAAGGACGGGTTCGACAACCGGTTCAAGCGCATGTGGGAACAGTATCTCTGGTACTGCGAGGCGGGGTTCAAGGTGGGCACCATCGATGTGGTGCATGTGGGCATCTCCAAGGGTTGAGCGCGGCCGATGCCGCCGCCGCTCCGCCACCTGATCGCCTATGCCCTGCCCGCCCTGCCACTGGCGGCCCTGGTCCTGCCGGTTTACGTGTTTCTGCCGTCGGCCTATGCGCAGGCGGGCCTGCCACTGGCCAGTATCGGCATCATCCTGCTGCTGTCCCGGCTGTGGGACGGGGTGACCGATCCGCTGGTCGGTGTTTTGTCGGACCGCACGGATACACGGTTCGGCCGGCGCAAACCCTGGATCGCCGCCGGCCTGCCCCTGACCCTGCTGTCGCTCTGGTTCCTGATGGTGCCGGGCGACGGGGTGGGGCCGGTCTATCTGCTGTGCTGGTCCTTTGCCCTGTTCCTGGGCTGGACCATGATGATCGTGCCGCTGACCGCCTGGGGTGCCGAACTGTCAGGCGATTACCATCAGCGCACGCGCATCGCGGGTTTCCGCGAAGGCGCCACCATCATCGGCACGGTGCTGGCCCTGTCCCTGCCCTTCGCCGCCGGTGCGGGGGCAGCGGGACAGGAACGGGAAGCCTTGCGCCTGCTGGCCCTATGCATCCTGTTGCTGCTGCCGACATTCACAGTAATCGCCCTGGTTGCCGTTCCCGAATACAGACTGCCACCCAAGCCGCCATTGAAATTCCGGCGCGGCATGAAGGTGATTTTTGCCAATGGGGCTTTCCGGAAACTGATCGCGGCCTACCTCATTAACGGCATAGCAAACGGCCTGCCCGCACAACTTTTCCTTTTCTTCGTTCAGCATGTGCTGGGTGAAGGGGAAAGGGCCGGCCTGCTGCTTCTCTCCTATTTCGCATCAGGTCTTCTGGCGGTGCCGCTGTGGTTATGGTTGAGCGGGAAATACGGCAAGCATGTTGTCTGGCGCTGGGCGATGATCTGGAATATCGCCTGGTTCCTGACCGTGCCATTGCTGGGGCCAGGGGATTTCACGGCCTTCCTGATCGTCTGTGTGATGACGGGCATGTCACTGGGCGCCGACCTGATCCTGCCGTCCGCCATGCAGGCGGATGTGGTCGATCTGGATACGGCGCGCACCGGTCAGGCCCGCACGGGCCTGTACTTCGCCTTCTGGGGTCTGGCGACAAAGCTGGCCACGGCACTGGCGGCGCTGGGCCTGACCGTGGTGGGACTGTTTGGTTTCGACGCGATCACGGGCGGAACGGCCACGGGGCAGACAGCCCTGCTGGCCCTTTACGCCCTGGTTCCCGTCCTGTTCAAGATCGCGGCCATCGCCATCCTGTGGCGCTGGCCCATCGATGCCGCGACACAGGCCGCCCTGCGCGCCCGCATCGCCGCACGCACCTGACCCTTTCCCCCCGAAACCTGACGCGGAGAGCGCCATGTTCCGCCGCCTTTTCATCCTGGCCGGGCTTTGCCTGGCCCTATCCGGGTGCACCAACATGAAGCCCGAACAATTCGCCAATCAGAAACCCGCCCTGGCGCTGGAAGATTATTTCCAGGGCCAGACCCGCGCCTATGGCATCGTGGAGGATCGGTTCGGCAATGTCCGCCGCACCTTCACCGTCGATATCAAGGGCGAATGGGACGGCAACGTCCTGACCCTGACCGAGGATTTTGTCTGGAACGACGGAGAACTGGAACAGCGCATCTGGCGCCTGACCCGCGACGCCGCCAGTCCCGACAACTGGACCGGCACCACCGCCGACGCCATCGGCCCGGCCAAGGGCCGGGTGTCGGGCAATGCCTACAACATGGTCTATGACTTCAACCTGAAAATGGATGGCAGCCGGACCAAGGTGCGTTTCGACGACTGGATGTTCCTGATGCCGGACGGCGTGCTGCTGAACCGTGCCACCATGAGCAAGTTCGGCATCCACCTGGCCACCGTCACCATCGCCTTCCGCAAGGACGTGCCGGCGCGCGAAGCGGTAAAGGCGGCGGAGTGATACCAGCATCAGGCGATACAATCCGTTTTTGACTTTACGCCTTGCTGTCCCTCACCCTCCCATCGCTTGGCAGCGATGGGCCCCTCCCTTTCCCACCTTCGTGGGCGAGGGGTGAAACATCGAGGATATGCCTGTTTTCGCCCCTCGCCCGCCTGAGGGAGAGGGAGGGGCCCATCGCTGCCAAGCGATGGGAGGGTGAGGGACAGCGGGCTGGTTACCCAAAACGAA
>NZ_JAGOGJ010000024.1 GCF_017996735.1 Niveispirillum sp. | reverse complement strand
GCTGAAGGCGGAGGGCAAACTGGACGAGGCCGCCCTGTGGGACGCGCTGTCCTGGGGCGATAAGCCCTTTGTGCGCGAGGCGCTGGCCTTGCGCGCCGATCTTCCAGCCGATCTGGTGCAGCGGATCATCGATACACAAAGCGCCAGGGCCATCACGGCGCTGGCCTGGCGGGCGGGCCTGTCCATGCGCTGCGCCCGGCTGCTGCAGCTTAAATCCGGACTGCCGCCGACCAAGCTGCTGAATGCCCGTCACGGGGTGGATTACCCGATGAACGAGGCGGAGATGCGCTGGCAGCTTGGTCTGTTCGGGGTGGAGTAGGGGGCTCCCTGGGTGGTTCCCTCACCCTCCCAGGCCTAGCGGCCTGGGCCCCTCCATCTCCCACTTGCGTGGGCGAGGGGCGAGACTTGTCCATCGTGGAGAATATGCCCCTCGCCCGCTTGCGGGAGAGGGAGGGGCCCGTTGGCGCCAGCCAACGGGAGGGTGAGGGAGCGACGGGTCAGGAGCCGGTGCGTACCGACACCAGGAAGCGGTCCACCTGAGCGCGCAGGCTGCTGGCATGGTCGGTCAGTTCGGCCGATGCGGTCAGCAGTTGCTTGGATTCCGCCCCGGTCCGGGCCGTTCCCTCGCGCACATCGACCACCGCCATGGTCACCGTCTCCACCCCGTCAGAGGCGTGGCGGGCGCTGCGGGCGATTTCCGTCGTGGCGGCGTTCTGCTCCTCCACCGCGCCCGCGATGGCGGTTGCGATACGGTTCACCTGCTCCACGGTGTTGCCGATCTCCTTGATCGCCTTCACCGCCTCGCCCGTCGCGGACTGGATTTCGGCAATGCGCTGGGCGATGTCGTCGGTGGCGCGGGCCGTCTGGCTGGCCAGATTCTTCACTTCCGACGCGACGACGGCAAAGCCCTTGCCGGCCTCTCCGGCGCGGGCGGCCTCGATCGTGGCGTTGAGCGCCAGCAGGTTGGTCTGGCTGGCAATGTCGCTGATCAGGCCCAGCACCTCCCCGATGCGGTCCGCCTTGGTGGACAGGCCGTCGACGATGATGTTGGTGTGGTTGGCCTGTTCGGCCGCCTGGCGGGTGCGGTCGGCGCTCTCCTCGATCTGACGGGCGATCTCCTGGATGGAACTGGCCAACTGGCCGGCGGCGGTGGCGACGGCCTGGACATTGTCGGTGGCCTGGGTGGAAGACGCTTCCACCGTGTCCACCCGCTCCTCCGCGCTGGCCGCCGTGGTCAGCAGCAGTTCGGCTGACTGGCGCACCTGGGCCGACGAAGCGCTGACGGCGGACACGACGGCGCTTACCTCATCCTCGAACCGGCGGGCCAGGGCCTGCATCTCGGCCTGGCGGGCCTGCTTGGACCGTTCCTCGGCCGCCGCCTGTTCGCGGCGCAGGCTGTCGGCCTCGATGGCGTGATGCTTGAACACCTGGACGGCGCTGGTGATTTCACCCACCTCGTTGGCGGCGTCATTGGCCGGGATTTCCGTGGACAGGTTGCCATCGGCCAGACGCAGCATGGCGTCGGTCAGGCGGCGCAGCGGCGCCAGGGAACCCACCGTCCACCAGGCCATGCCGACGCCCAGCACCAGACAGATGGCGCAGACGAGCAGCATCAGTTCCGAAAAGCCGCGCGCCTGGGCCCGCGTTTCATCGCCGATGATGCCGTTATCGCGTTCCTGCTTGTCGATGAAGCGGTTGATGCGGGCCAGCCACTCGGTCAGGTCCAGGCGCACCGTGGACAGCAGCAATTCCTGCGCCTCGGCATCCTTGCCGTCCTTGCGCAACTCGATCACCCGGTTGATGCCGGGCAGGGTCTTGCCTTCGATCTCCTTGATCGAATTCAGGATCTCCCGCTCCTCGGGCATGATGTCCTTGCGGGCGGCGAACATCTCGTCCATCGCCTTGGCCGATACCGTATAGGCGGCTTCAAGCTTGCGGATATCGGCGACGACCTGATCGATCCTCGCCGGATCGACCAGAACGACGTCGCGCAGCGCGATGGCCCGGTCATGCACGGACCCACGGAAATTGATGGCGTAGCGCTGCTTGACGCTGTTCACGTCGTTGATCTGGGTCAGGCTGTGATTGATCAGGCTGACCTTCTGCACGCCGATGCCGGTCAGCACGACGAGCAGAACCAGAAGCACCCCGAAACCGATCAGCACACGGGTTTTGATCTTGGCATCACGCAGACTGCGCATGGGACGCTCTCTTTTCGGAAGAATTAACCCGGAAGGGCAAGGTGGGACCGCTACCTGACGATGGAATGACATGGGGCACAGTGACGTCCCGCACAGTGTCCCCCGGACGCTTTTGTCATTGAAGCGGCGCTGCGTGCGGGCGTAGCAAGGAACATGGACAGCAGTGAGGGGTTGAGGAAGTGCGGACCATCCTGACCATCCAGTCCCATGTCGCCTTTGGCCATGTCGGCAACCGGGCAGCGGTTTTCCCTTTGGAAAGGCTAGGCTTCGACGCCATCGCCGTCAATACGGTACAATTCTCCAACCACACCGGTTACGGGGTCTGGACCGGCATGGTCTTGCCGCCCGACCATATTGCCGATGTGTTGAAGGGGGTGGAGGCGCGGGGCGCCCTGGACGGCGTGCATGCGGTGCTGACCGGCTATATGGGCGATGCAACGCTGGGCGACGTCGTCCTGTCGGCCGTGGGGCGGGTGAAGCAGGGCAATGGCCAAGCGCTTTACTGCTGTGACCCGGTGATGGGCGATGTGGGGCGCGGTTTCTTTGTGCGGCCCGGCATCCCGGAATTTTTCCGCGACCGCGCCGTGCCGCTGGCCGATATCATCACGCCCAACCAGTTCGAGCTGGAATATCTGACGGGCCAAAGGGTCACCGACCTGTCATCGGCCCTGTCTGCAACGCGGGCCGCGCGAAAGCTGGGGCCGCGCTGGGTCATGGTCACCAGCCTGACGCGCGTCGATGCACCGGACGACCGTATCGAAATGCTGCTGGACGGGCCGGACGGCGCCTTCCTGGTCGCGACGCCGCGCCTGGACCTGTCGCCCATGCCCAACGGGGCCGGCGACTGTGTGGCCGCCCTGTTCCTGGCCAAGTTCCTGGAAACGGGGGATGGGCATCTGGCCCTGTCGCACGCGGCATCCGCCATCTATGCCGTGTTCAAGGCGACGCGCGATGCCGGGCAGCGGGAATTGCAGATCATCGCCGCCCAGGACCAGTTGGTCCACCCCTCCATCCTTTTCAGCGCCAGCCGTGTCAACTGACGGCCGTGAAGGGTACGGGCTTGCCGGGTGTTTCCGGCGGGTCTATTGAATTGATGCTGTAGCCCCAAGGAGCGCCAAACGGATGTCACGCCTGCCCATCGCCAGCCTTGCCCTGATCGCGGGTCTGCTGTCCGTGCCCGCCTCCCCCGCCCAGCCCGTCGCGCAGCGTGCGCCGCAGGGCGAATATGGATGCGAGGTGCAGAAGGACAATCCCTGTCAGGGCCGGGTGGATTTCACGGTCGGCAAGAGCTTTGAATTCAAGATCCCCGGTCCCGGCGACGTGACGTTCGAGAACAAGGGCAACAAGCGCTGCACCCTGGAATATTCGATCACCGAAAGCACGCTGGCTGCCACGGGCCGGCAATTGTCGCTGGGGCCCGGACAGAACCAGGTGCTGACGGTGCGTGATGCCGGCGGCATGGTCATCCGCTTCTTCAATCGCGGCGTCGGTTCCAATGCCTGCGATCTGACCGTCGGCCTGAGCTGATCACCCTTCTGCCCCGCGCGGCCCCGATCAGCCTTCCTCACCACCAGGGCGGCAAGGAAGGCTGCTCAGGGGCGGCGGTCAGAAGCCGGCGCGCAGCGAAACGCGGAAATCCCGGCCCGGCTGCGGCAGCACATCCTTCAGGAAGGATGTGGCCAGCCGCACCTCCTCGTTCGTCAGGTTGCGCAGTTCCACCAGCATCGTGATGTCCTGGTCGGGGAAGGGATGCCAGTCCAGCGATGCGTTGAACACCATGGAACTGTCGGTCGGCAGCTCGAAATCGGCGGTGCGCTTCTGCTTGTCGGTCCAAACGCCTTCGAAACGGGCTGCGACGGTGGCCAGTTCGAAGCCGAGCCCGGCCCGCGCTGACAGAGCCGGGATGCGGGGCAGGGGCGTGTTGTTGTCGCGATCGGTGGCGCGGACATAATCCAGCCCGCCATCAAGCGTCACCGTCACCTGATCGTTGCGCAGCACGGTGGTTTCCGCCTCCACCTCAAACCCCCAGAAGCGGGCATCAGTGGCGGAGAACTGGGCGACCGGCAGGCCATCCTCCTCGGCCCCGGTCAGGCGCTCATAGATGTACTTGTCGTAATCGGTCAGGAACAGGTTGACGGTGCCGGTGACCGGACCGCCGGTCTTTTTCAGGGTCGCTTCCACACCCAGGCCGGTTTCCTTGCCCAGCGTGCCGTCGCCCCGCTCATAGGTGCTGGTGGCCAGATGCGCGCCATCGGACAGCAATTCCTCGGCATTGGGGGCGCGTTCGGTGCGCGACAGGCTGATACCCGTCATCCAGCCCTCGCCCAATTGACGCGAGGCGCCGGCGGAGACGGAGACGGTGGTAAAGTCGCGGTCGAAATCGACGCTGGCGGCCTGGACACTCTGCCGCTCCAGCCGCACGCCGCCTTCCAGCGAGAAGGGCGACAGGTCCAGGCGCTGCAGGGTGAAGACACCCATCTGGTCGGTGTCGCTGGGCGGCAGGAAGGCCTCCTCGCCGATGGCCTTGAAGTTGCGGCTGCTGGCCTGCACGCCGACGGCACCCGACAGGTTGCCGATGGCCCGCTGCACCATCTCGACCCGGCCTTCCCAGCCCTTGTTCAGGAACTGGGTGCCAGGCTCGCCATTCTCCAGCTCGGTATGTTTGTAATCGGCCCAGCCGAAGCGCACGCGCGTCGTTTCGAAAATGCCGAAGGACTGGTTCACCTCGCCCATCAGGTCCAGGCGCGTCTGGCCCAGGTCGATGCGGACGGGGCCTTCCTCTTCCTCGCCTTCATGGCTGTGGCCGGCGGGGATGCCGTAATTGCTTTCCAGGCGGCTGGCCGACGCGCCGAAGAAACCCCAATCGCCGATATAGGACAGGCCACCGGTGGCGCCCTTCTGGGTCAGGTCGCTGTTGGCGACGCGGCCCTTGGCCTCCTCCTCGTCCCCGTGTCCATGTTCATGTTCTTCCTGCTCGCGCAGGGCCTTCGATTCCAGGAAGCCGGGGGCCTCGTAATCGTCGGTCTGGCGATAGAACCCGTCCAGATGCAGAACAAAGGGCCCGTTCAGGCGCGCATCCACGCCGGATGCCAGGGACCGCTCATTGGCATTGGTGCCGACGCCGATCCGGGCAAAGCCGTCCACGCCATCCTTGGGTTCGGCGATCGGGATGCGGCCGTCCAGGACATTGATCACCCCACCCACGGCATTGTTGCCATACAGCAGGGTGGCGGGGCCGCGCACGACCTCCACCCGCTTGGCGGTCGCCAGGTCCAGGGCCGGGGCGTGATCGGGGCTGGTGGTGCTGGCATCAATGCTGCCGATGCCACCGGACAGGATGCGGATACGGTCGCCGCCCTGGCCCCGGATGATGGGGCGCGACGCACCGGCGCCGAACCCGGTCTGCGACAGGCCGGGCAGCTTGTCCAGCGCCTCGCCCAGGGTAGTGGACAGGGCGCGGTCCAGCGCCTCTCCCGACAGGCTGGACGTCCCCTGCAAGATGTCGAACCGCTTGGCCCCGATGGGCGAGGCGGTGACGATGATCTCTTCAACCCGGTCATGGGCGGAACCGTCCGCCATGGGCGCCTGCTGTGCCATGGCGGGGGAAGCGGCAACCGTGCCGCCCATGAGTACCGCCACCAGCCAGACCTGCGACATGTGTCTGCGCATCGCCGAACCCTTTTAAACAATGTTATAACGTAACTTCTGATAGGCGCAGATCGTCACGTGGGTCAAGCGGGGAAACCGTGCCGGCTTGTCGCAGGGCGGGGAAATGGTTTGGGGGGCGACCTGTGGGCCGTCAGTCGTGCCGGGCCTGGGCAAAATTGGCGCCGTCCAGTTCGGCGCCGTCCAGCTTGGCCCCCCGCAGGTCGGCACCGGTGAAGTCGGTCCCATGCGCGATGGCGCCGCGCAGGTCGGCATTGCGCAGGTCCGCCCCCTGCAGCCGCGCACCCGACAGGCGGCTGGGCCAGCGGCGGTCCGGCATGTCGGCGCTGACCAAGGGGGTCAGGTTGACGCCCTGCAGGAAGGCCCCGCCCAGATGGGCGCGTTCCAGATTGGCACCGCGCATGTCGGCATTGCCCATCTGGGTGTCGCGCAGGTCGGTGCATTCCAGATCGGCCATGACCAGGCAGGCATTGGTCCATAAGGACCGGCGGGCCAGGGCATAGGGCAGTTTCGCTGCCGTCATGTTGCGCCCGCGCAAATCCTGGCCCATCAGGTCGCGCCCGCTGAAATCGGCGCGTTTGCCGCCGCGCCCCGCGCTCAACACCCATTCGGCATGGGCCGCCAGCAGCATGTCCACCGGCTCTGTCCCATCCATGGTGCCGGGCAGCAGGGCGCCGGTGCGTTTCAGGTCGGCCATGGCGTGGGGGTCCAGGATGGCGCCCCGGAAATTCGCCCCCTCCGCCAGCGCATCGCGCAGGATGGCGTCGGTCAGGACGGCCCCGGCAAAGTCCGCCTCCTGCAACTGCGCGCCTTGAAGATTGGCACCGTCCAGCATGGCGCCCTTGAAATTGGCCCCGCGCAGGTCCGCCCCGCGCAGATCGACATGGCGCAGGTTGGCGTCGGTGAAATCCGCCTTCAGCGTGATGGCCCCGTTCATCTTGGAGCCGGAGAAATCGGCATGGGCGGCGATGACGGCGGCCAGATTGGGGATACGTCCGTCAAAGGCCTGGGGCAGGGGCTTGCCGCCGCGATAGACGGCCAGGATCGCCTCCCGCACGTCGGTGTCGCGCAGCTTGGCCTTGGTCAGGTCGGCGCCGCGCATGGTGATGCCGCGCATATCCGCTTTGGAAAGGTCGGCCTGCTGCAGATTGGCCAGCCGCAGATCGGCCGCGAACAGGTTGGCCCCCGTCAGCCGCGTCTTCACCATCTGCGCCTGATCGAAGCGCGATCCCGTCAGTTCCGCGCTGCGCAGATCCATGTTGGAAAGATTGACGCCGCGCAGGTCACACAGCACAAAAATGGCGCGCTGGCCGCCGATCCGGCCTTCCATCAACTTGGAATGACGACGCATGGCGTCAAGCAGCTCCTCCATGGAGGGGCGTCGCCAGGTCGGTTCCGCCGGTTGCGCCGCATCAGCCGTCAAGCCGCACTGCCTTCCCGTTGATCATCTGGATGGGGGCAGGAAAGCCCCATTGGCACTATGCCAGAGCTTTGCCTGCTTGCACACCAAAGTATGGCTGGCAAAAGGGCATATCCACAGCTTTTCGTTTTGCTGCCGGGTACCGCTATCAGTTCACGAACTTGCGTGCGTTGGCCACCATGGTGGAATACATGGTGCGGATAAAGTCTGTTGGGCGCAGCCGGCCAAGAGGAATATTTTCCGATGCATAGGTGACCAGTTCCTCCGGCGGCTTGATCGGCACCACCTCCAGTCCCGACCGGCGCAGCCCCTCCACCACGGATTTTGCCTGTTTCATATAATCTTCATTGAAGAAGGACTTGTCGGCATCCTTGATGGACTGGGCGATGATCTCCTGGATCGTTGGCACTGGGCGTGTCCTCAGGGGCTTTGCAGGTGGGGGGAATTAACCATCAATCCCCGCCCGGCGCAATTCCGGCCCCAACCGGCCCGCCACGAACAGGAAAAACATCCGATAATCCGCGATCAGCGACCACAGCGGATAGGTGAAGGTGGCGGGCTTGTTATGCTCCACCAGGGCGTGGCTGAGCCAGGCGAAAAAATAGCCCGACAGCGGCATGCCGATCAGCCAGAGCGGGTCCATGGTGGCGCCGAACACCACAAGGAAACCCAGGGCAACGGCGCTGCCCACATAATGGAAACCGCGTGTCACCTTCTTGGAATGTTCACGCAGATAGAAGGGCCAGAAGGCTTCGAACGTCTGATATTCGCGCTGTGCCATGGCTGCAATCCTCCCGCAACATGGGCGCTTATGTCATTGTCTTGCCATTCTTGCGCCCAATGAATAAGTCAAAGCGTTCGCCGGGGCTTGTCAAGGCGCAATGAAGTTTCGTGCTGCCCCGCCTTATCACCTATGGAATCGAGGGCCGGGAAAATGGGTTACAAGGTCGCTGTCGTTGGCGCCACGGGCAATGTCGGCCGGGAGATGCTGCAGACGCTGGCAGACCGGAACTTCCCCGTGTCGGAAGTGGTCGCCCTGGCATCCGAACGTTCCACCGGTCAGCAGGTGTCCTTTGGCGAGGATCAGGTGCTGAAGGTTCAGGATCTGGCCAAGTTCGACTTCTCCGGCACCGATTTTGTGCTGTCCTCGCCGGGCGCCAAGGTGTCGGCCCAGTTCGCGCCCAAGGCCGCCGCCGCCGGCGCCTGCGTCATCGACAATACCAGCCATTTCCGCATGGATCCCGATGTCCCGCTGGTCGTGCCGGAAGTGAACCCGCATCACCTGTCGGGCTGGCGCAAGAAGGGCATCATCGCCAACCCCAACTGCTCCACCATCCAGATGGTGGTGGCGCTGAAGCCGCTGCATGATCTGGCCAAGATCCGCCGCGTGGTGGTGTCCACCTATCAGTCCGTGTCGGGCGGCGGCAAGGAGGCGATGGATGAGCTGTTCACCCAGACCCGCGCCATCTATGTCAACGATCCGGTGGAAAAGAAGAAGTTCACCAAGCAGATTGCCTTCAACGTCATCCCGCATATCGACGTCTTCATGGATGACGGCATGACGAAGGAAGAATGGAAGATGGTGGTCGAGACCAAGAAGATCCTCGACCCCGCCATCAAGGTGACGGCCACGGCCGTGCGCGTGCCGGTGTTCATCGGCCATTCGGAAGCGATCAATATCGAGTTCGAGAACCCCATCACGGCCGACGAGGCCCGCCGCGCGCTCCGCGCCTTCCCCGGCATCTCCGTCGTCGATCATCGTCAGGACGAGGGCTATGTCACTCCGGTGGAAATCGCCGGCGAGGACAATGTCTTCATCAGCCGCATCCGCGAGGATTCGACGGTCGAGAACGGCCTGAACCTGTGGGTAGTCGCCGACAATCTGCGCAAGGGCGCCGCCCTGAACGCCGTGCAGATCGCGGAAGTGATGATCCGTGACGGCCATATCGGCCCGGCGGATTGATCGAACGCGTCAGAGCGCGACGCAATGGGCGCGGAGCCAGCCGGACAGGCTGGCTCCGTTTGCTTTTCAGCGGGCAAGTTCCTTCAAAACCTGCTTATGCTCGGTCATGACCCGCTCGGCGGCTTCAAGGGCTTCGTACGTTGGATTCAAGCTCATCGCCCTCGCGTAGTTGCACCTGCGAGGCAAGTGTTTCCGACAGTTCGATCACCAATCGTCCAGCCAAACGACGAACCAGAAGCGTCGTCACGACGCCCATCCTCGAATTTCAGTCCCGGAACAACTAATCTTACCGCGTTTCGCCAAACGTCGTAAACGCTTTCTCCCTGAACCCGTTCCCCCTGGAACAGACCTTGGTCAGTGCCGTTCCCGTATGGTAGGACGCAGGCCGGTATCGATAACGCCCCGGCGGCGGGGCCATGCATAAGGGAATGTGGGAGATGACGAAGCTTGTCCTGATCCGTCACGGCCAGAGCGAGTGGAACAAGTTGGACCTGTTCACCGGCTGGACCGATGTGGACCTGTCGGCGCAGGGCGTCGAGGAAGCGAAGGAGGCCGGTGTCAAGCTGAAGGCGGCCGGTCTCGATTTCGATATCTGCCACACCTCGGTGCTGAAGCGCGCCATCAAGACCAGCAACCTGGCCCTGGAAGCCATGGATCGCATCTGGGTGCCGCAGTTCAAGAGCTGGCAGTTGAACGAGCGCCATTATGGCGGCCTGCAGGGCCTGAACAAGACGGAGACGGCGGCCAAGCATGGGGCCGATCAGGTCAAGATCTGGCGCCGTTCCTATGACATCGCCCCCCCGGTCCTGGCCGAGGATGACGAGCGTCTGCCCGATGCCGATCCGCGCTATGCCGACCTGTCCAAGGACCAGTTGCCGCGCACCGAAAGCCTGAAGGATTGCGTGGCCCGCGTGGTGCCCTACTGGACCGACGTGATCGCCCCGCAGGTCAAGGCCGGCAAGCGTGTCCTGGTCGCCGCCCATGGCAACAGCCTGCGCGGTCTGGTCAAGTACCTGTCCAATATGGGCGATGACGAGATCGTGCAGTTCGAGATTCCGACCGGCAAGCCGATCATCTACGAATTGGACGCCGATCTGAAGGCGCTGGACCGGTACTTCCTGGATTGATCCCGCTCCGCCCCCGTTGCGGAGTTTCTGCAACGGGGGCGGCTGCGATCACTATTTCTTGAAAAAGGCCTGGGCGGCGGCCTGCACATCCTGCTTGTCGCGGATGGTGGCCCGCACGCGCACGATTTCGGCCTCCAGTGCCGCGATGTAATCGTTCAGATCGCCGATCGACAGGCCGGTCAGGTCCACCGGCCTGGTTGGTTTCTTGGTCGGCAGCAGTTCGTCCAGGTCGAAAGCCATGGGTTCCCTCCCTATCTTTGATCTTGGGCGCCATTTTGCGGTATCGCGATGCCGCCCGCCACATCGATCATCAAGGAACCCGCTCCCATGTCCCTGCCCAGCCAGATGCGCGCCGTGGAGATCACCCAGCCCGGCGGCCCCGAGATGCTGTCCCCCACAACGCGGCCGGTACCCGTGCCGGCGGCCGGGGAGGTGCTGATCAAGGTGGCGGTGGCCGGCGTCAACCGGCCCGACGTGGTGCAGCGCCAGGGCCTGTATCCGCCGCCGCCGGGCGCCAGCGATCTGCCGGGGCTGGAAGTATCGGGCACCATTGCGGCGCTGGGGCCGGATGTCACGGGCTGGCAGGTGGGGGACAAGGTCTGCGCCCTGCTGGGCGGCGGCGGCTATGCCGAGTATGCCACGGCGCCGGCGGGGCAGGTGCTGCCCGTGCCGGACGGGCTGGACATGGTGCAGGCGGCGGCCCTGCCCGAAACGGTCTTCACCGTCTGGACCAATGTGGTGGAGCGGGCCGGCTTGACGGCGGGGGAGAGCTTCCTGGTGCATGGCGGCACGTCGGGCATCGGCACCATTGCCATCCAGGTGGCGAAGGCGCTGGGCGCCACCGTCTTCGCCACGGCCGGCGGTTCGGACAAGGTGGCGGCCTGCCGCGATCTGGGCGCCGATCACGCCATCGATTACAAGACCCAGGATTTTGTCGCCGTGGTGAAGGAAGCGACGGGAAAGCGCGGCGTGGATGTCGTGCTGGACATGGTGGGCGGGGATTATCTGCCCCGCAATATCGACTGTCTGGCCGTTGACGGCCGCCATGTCACCATTGCCTTCCTGCGCGGGCCGAAGGTGGAACTGAACCTTGCGCCTGTGATGCTGAAGCGGCTGACCCTGACCGGGTCCACCCTGCGCGCGCGGTCGACGGCGCAAAAGGCGGCCCTGGCGGCGGCCGTGAAGGACAGGGTCTGGCCCCTGGTCACGGCGGGCAAGGTGCGCCCGGTGATCGCCGCGACCTTCCCGCTGGAGGCGGCGGCCGATGCCCACCGGCTGATGGAAAGTTCCACCCATATCGGCAAGATCATGCTGGTCCTGTAACGACGTTACCGTCTTCTTAAAAAATCCCGTGGCTTGTCCCGTGCCGGAACGCTATAGGTGATGGGTCGTTGACTTGTCCGTCCGGTTGGCTGCGCGGGGCCCCTCCCGCGCGCGACGGGCGGCTTTTGCGTTCATGGATCGTTTTGCTGCTGGCCCCATGGCCGGCGAAGCGTTTGAGGAGGAAGCATGGCACAGCCCCTGATGCCGAAGGCCACTGCCGTCTGGCTGGTCGAGAATACCAGCCTCACCTTCGAGCAGGTTGCGGAATTCTGCGGCATGCATGAGCTTGAGGTGCAGGCCATTGCCGACGGCGAAGTGGCGGTCGGCATGGTCGGCCGTGATCCGGTGGCCGGCGGTGAGTTGACGGCGGAAGAGATTGCCCGCGTCGAGGCCAATCCCAACCTGAAGCTGCGGATGCGTCAGCAGGATCTGCCGCAGCCGGTGGCCCGTTCCAAGGGGCCGCGCTATACGCCGGTCACCAAGCGCGGCGACAAGCCCGATGCCATCGCCCATCTGCTGAAGGCGCATCCGGAACTGTCGGATGCCCAGATCTGCAAGCTGATCGGCACCACCAAGCCGACCATCGCCGCCGTCCGCGACAAGACCCACTGGAATTCCGCCAATATCAAGGCGCGCAACCCGGTGCTGCTGGGCCTGTGCAGCCAGCGCGAGCTGGACGCCGCCCTGGAACGCGCCCGCCGCGGCCGTCCGGAACCGGAGACGCCGGATATGGACGCCGAGGACGAGGATATGGATCCGACGCTGGCCGAGGACGATCAGGAGGATTGATCGGCACCTCGTGTCCATCGGAAATTGGCCGGCTTGCCCTGTGCAGCCGGCCTTTTTCTTTTCTGGTCCCGGTACGATATCCTGTGCCTTGATCAATGCCGCGACAGGGGGGATGGGGCATGACGCAGTGGTTCTTTCACGACGATGATGACCGGGTGGGTCCGCTGGACGGACAAGCCGCGCTGGATTATGTGCGCGCGCATCCGGATGCCTTCTGCTGGCGCAACGGCATGGCGGAATGGCTGCCGGTCCGCGCCGTGGCGGAATTGATGCCGCAGGCCGGGCCGTGGGCCGGTGCCGGCGCCCCGCCGCCCCCGCCGCGCGGTGGGGGCCGCTATTCCCGCGCCGACCAGATCGATTTCAAGATCCACGGGCAGGAGATGCAGTTCGTGGAGGTGGAACTGGACCCCGGCGAAAGCGCCATCGCCGAGGCCGGCGCCATGGTCTACAAGGATGCATCCGTGGACATGCACACGATCTTCGGCGACGGCACCGAATCGGGGGGCTTCCTGGACAAGCTGATCGGTGCCGGCAAGCGGGTGCTGACCGGGGAGAGCCTGTTCACCACCGTGTTCACGCAGAGCGGCCGGGGCAAGGCGCGGGTTGCCTTTGCCGCCCCGTTCCCCGGCACCATCCTGCCGCTGAACCTGGCCGATCTGGGCGGCGGGCTGATCTGCCAGAAGGATAGTTTCCTGGCGGCGGCCAAGGGCGTGTCGGTCGGCATCCATTTCCAGCGCCGGATCCTGACGGGCCTGTTCGGTGGCGAGGGTTTCATCATGCAGAAGCTGACGGGCGACGGCTGGGTCTTCGCCCATGTCGGCGGCACCGTCATGGAACGGCAACTGGCGCCGGGTGAGGTGCTGCATGTCGATACGGGTTGCGTGGCCGCCTTCACCCCCGACGTGGATTTCGATCTGGTGCAGGTGGGTGGTGTGAAGTCCGTGCTGTTCGGGGGCGAGGGCCTGTTCTTCGCCACGCTGCGCGGGCCGGGGCGCGTCTGGATACAGTCCTTGCCCTTCTCCCGTCTGGCCGGACGCATGCTGTCCGCCGCTATGCCGGGCGCCGGCAAGGGGGAAGGCAGCGTGCTGGGTCCCCTGGGCGACATCGTCATGGGAGGCAAACGCTGACGACAGTGCGCGCACCCCTTGGGGGCACCCCCCCCGGGGTGCGCGAATGGATAGCTTGCGGCGGGGCCGACATCACGACAGGGTGACGCACGACCGGGGATAGACGCCCGGTCGGTTTCAGCCGCGACAAGGACGCCTCCATGGGTACCGTTATCCCCTTTCCCCGCACTTCCCCCCCCATGAACCGGGCGACAATCCTGGCTGATCAACTGGTCGAGGTCACGGCTGGTCTGCCCTGTCTGGTGAAGGCGGTGGACACCATGGGCCGTTCGGCGGAGCGCCTGTGCAGCAGCCTGCAAGGCGGGCTGAAGGCCATGAATGCCGCCTTCGGTCAGGCCTTGCTTGTCAATGCCGCCCATCAGCATATTCAGCATGAAGCCCAGGCAGCCATCGATCTGGCGGCCACCGATCCGGAAGCGGCGGCTGCGCGGCTGGCCGAACTGCGGGTGGATTATGAGCGGCTGTCCGAACAGTACCTTCGCGCCTGATCACTCGTGGCCGGCATTACATTGCGTTCACGTTAAATCCATTGGCTTTACATTAACCCCGCGCCACAGTACGGGCCATGTGCCCCGAGCCGGGAGGAAATGAGCCTCGTGATCCAGAATGCACGTCCTGAAACCCGCCGCCGCTGGCGGGCTTTGGCCGCCGGTGCGGCGCTGTCGGCCCTGGTCGGCCTGACGACCGTCTTGCCCGCCGCCGCCCGCGTCTTTGACCCGGAGACCTTCACCCTGAAGAACGGCATGCAGGTGGTGGTGATCAACAATCCCCGCGCACCCGTTGTCAGCCACATGGTCTGGTACAAGGTCGGATCGGCGGATGAGGAGCCGGGCAAATCCGGTCTTGCCCATTATCTTGAACATCTGATGTTCAAGGGCACGGAAAAGCTCAAGCCGTCGGAATTCTCGCGCACCGTGGCCCGCAATGGCGGCCGCGACAATGCCTTCACGGCCTATGATTACACCGCCTATTTCGAGAATATCGCCCGTGACCGGCTGGAACTGGTCATGGGGATGGAGGCGGACCGCATGGTCAACCTGCGTCTGACGGACGATATCGTCCTGCCGGAACGCAAGGTGATCCAGGAGGAGCGGCGTCAGCGCACCGAGAATGAGCCGGCATCGCGGCTGTTCGAACAGCTCTACAGCCTCCTGTTTGTGCACCACCCCTATGGCACGCCCATCATCGGCTGGATGCATGAGATCGAAAAGCTGACCACCCAGGACGCGCTGGATTTCTACAAGCGTCACTATGCGCCCAACAATGCCATCCTGGTGGTGGCCGGCGACATTACGGCCAAGGAACTTAAGCCGTTGGCCGAGAAGACCTATGGTCAGATCGCACCGGTGGACAATATCCCGGCGCGCGTGCGCGTCATCGAACCCCCCACGGAGGGGGCGCGGCGCATCACCCTGACCGATGATCAGGTGCGTCAGCCCAACTGGACCCGCATCTGGAAGGCCCCCAGCTATAACGCCGGGGAAAAGCAATATGCCAATGCGCTGGAGGTGCTGGAGAATATCCTGGCCGATGGCGCGACCTCGCGGCTGTACAAGTCGCTGGTGGTGGAGCAGAAGATCGCGGCCGGCGTCAGCCTTTCCTATAATCCCAGCGCGCTGGACCTGGGGACGCTGTCCATTTCCGCAACCCCGGCGCCGGGGCAGGATGTCGCCAGCATGGAGGCGGCCATCGACGCGGAACTGGCCAAATTGCTGTCGGGCGGCGTGACCGATGCCGAGGTGGCATCGGCCAAGGTCCGCCTGCGCCGCGACGCGATCTTTGCCCGCGACAGCCTGCAGGGTCCGGCCTACAGTTTCGGCGTGGCCCTGACCACGGGGCAGACCGTGGCGGATGTGGAGGCCTGGCCCGACCGCATCGCCGCCGTCACCCGCGAACAGGTGGAGGCAGCGGCCCGCCATGTCCTGGCGCAAAATAACCATGTCACGGGCATTCTGATGCCCGCCGCCCAGGTCGAAGCGGCACCGGCCGCCGCCGCCTCCGCCGCCGGGGGGGCCAAGTGATGGATGCGATGAAGATGATCCGCCGCGCCGGCCTGCTGCTGCTGGCTGCCTTCGCCATGGTCACCACCAGTCTGCCCGCCGCCGCCATCGATATCGAAAGGGTGGTCAGCAAGGGCGGGATCGAGGCCTGGCTGGTCCGTGATGCCAAGAACCCCATCATTGCCATGCAGTTCGCCTTTGAGGGCGGGAGCGAGCGTGACCCGGAGGGCAAGCTGGGTCTGGCCCTGATGGCGGCCAGCACCATGGATGAAGGGGCCGGCGACCTGGATAGTCAGGCCTTCCAGGGCAAGCTGGATGAAAACTCCATCACCTTGTCTTTCTCCGCCGGCCGTGACGGGTTTGTCGGCCAGTTGACCACCCTGCGGGAAACCAAGGACACGGCCTTCGACCTGATGCGGCTGGCGCTGACCAAGCCGCGCTTTGACATGGATGCCGTGGAACGTATCCGCGGGCAGTTGCTGACCAGCCTGCGCCGGTCGCAGGCCGATCCCAACTATTGGGCGCAGATGGCCTTTGGTGAGACGGTGTTCCCCGGCCATGCCTATGGCCGGCCGCAACGGGGCACGGCCCAGACCCTGGCCGCCGTCACCCGCGATGATCTGGTGCAGTTCGCCCGCACCCGCCTGTCCCGTCAGGGGCTGAAGGTTGCCGTTTCCGGCGACATCACGGCCAAGGAACTGGCCCCGCTGCTGGACAAGCTGTTCGGCACGCTGCCGGCCAAGGCCGAGCTGGCGCCGGTAGCCGATGTGAAGCCGGCGGCGGAAGGCAAGACCATCCTGGTGCCGCGCCCCATCCCGCAGACGGTCCTGATCCTGGCCCATGGCGGGCTGGACCGGTCCGACCCGGACTGGTATGCCGCCACCATCCTGAACTATGCCCTCGGCGGCGGCGGCTTCTCCTCCCGTCTGATGGACGAGGTGCGGGAAAAGCGCGGCCTGACCTATGGCATCGGTTCCTCGCTGCAAAGCTATGACCATGCCAACCTGATCACGGTCAGCGGCTCCACCGTCAATGACAAGGCGGCAGAAGCCATTTCGGTAACGAAACAGATCTGGGGTGAGGTGGCAAAGAACGGCATTACCGAGGCCGAGCTGCGCGATGCCCAGACCTATCTGACGGGATCCTTCCCGTTGCAGTTCACCAATAACGGCGCCATTGCGGGTTTGTTGTTGCAGGTGCAGCGCGACGATCTGGGGATCGACTACCTGAACAAGCGTAACGATCTGCTGAATGCCGTAACCATTTCGGATGTGAAACGGGTAGCGGAGCGACTCCTGGACCCAGCCCGACTGACCACCATCCTGGTGGGGCAGCCGACGGGCATCACACCGGACGGGACGCTGCATAAGTAAATAAAAAGCCCCTCTCCCACCGGTGCGGGAGAGGGGCTTTTCTTGTGGGACCGGTCAGGCCCGCTTGGCACCGATATAGGCAACGTCGCTGCGGCCTGTGTCGAAATCGGTCAGCGGGATCGGGTATTCGCCGGTGAAGCAGGCATCGCAATATTGCGGCAGGTCGCCGTCACGCTTGGCATGGTTCAGCGACTTGTACAGCCCGTCCAGGCTGATGAAGGCCAGACTGTCGGCATTGATATAATCCCGCATCTCCTCCACCGTCATGCGGTGGGCCAGCAGCTTTTCCTTTTCCGGCGTGTCGATGCCATAGAAGCAGGGATGGCTGGTCGGCGGGCTGGAAATGCGCATATGCACTTCCTTGGCGCCGGCATCGCGCATCATCTCCACGATCTTCACCGAGGTGGTGCCGCGCACGATGCTGTCATCGACCAGGATGATACGCTTGCCTTCGATGAAATGCCGGTTGGCATTATGCTTCAGCTTCACGCCCAGGCGGCGGATCTTGTCCGTCGGCTGGATGAAGGTACGGCCGACATAGTGGTTGCGGATGATGCCCAGGTCGAAGGGGACGCCGCTTTTTTCGGCATAACCCAGTGCCGCCGGCACACCCGAATCCGGAACGGGGATGACCAGATCGGCATCGACATGGCTTTCCACGGCCAATTGTGCGCCAATCTTCTTGCGCACGCCGTACACGGAATGGCCTTCCATGAAGCTGTCGGGGCGGGCGAAGTAGATATATTCGAAGATGCAGAACTTGGAGCCGGTCTGCTGGAACGGCCGCAGCGACTGCACGCCGTTCTTGTCCAGCACCACCATCTCACCCGGCGCGATGTCGCGCACATATTCCGCACCGATAATATCCAGCGCCACGGTTTCCGAGGCCAGCACATGGGTATCGCCCAGGCGGCCCAGCACCAGGGGGCGCACGCCATGCGGGTCGCGCACACCCACGACCTGATCCTTGGCCATGCAGACCAGGGAATAGGCGCCTTCGATCTGGCGCAGCGCATCGACCAGACGATCGATGACGGAGCCGTTCCGGCTGGTCGCCATCAGATGGATGATGGTTTCGGTGTCGGAGGTGGACTGAAACAGGCAGCCACGGCGCACCAATTGCCGGCGCAACTGCATGGCGTTGGTCAGGTTGCCGTTATGGGCCAGCGCGAAGCCGCCAAACTCGAACTCTGCGAACAGCGGCTGCACGTTGCGCAAACTGCGCTCGCCAGTGGTGGCATAGCGGACATGGCCGATGGCGATGTCACCGGTCAGGTTGCGCATGACCATTTCGCTGCCGAAAATATCGCCGACCTGGCCCAGCGCGCGATGCTGCGGGAAATCCTGGCCGTCAAAGCTGACGATGCCGGCCGCTTCCTGACCGCGATGCTGAAGCGCGTGCAGGCCCAGTGCCACCAGGGCTGCCGCATCCTGGGGACCATACACACCGAAGACGCCGCACTCCTCGCGCAGCTTGTCGTCGTCGAAGGGATGGGTCGTGAGCATGGGCTTCGCACCTTTCGCGGGGAAGATGATGTCCGGTTGGGTCGTGTTCATGGCCCGGGTCAGCGTTGGTCCCGTTCGGGACGTCGATCCGGTTGGCTTTGCTGTGGCTGATCGGTGCTTTTGATCACCTGATCGAGACGGCCGAGATCTTCGACATTATAGCCCCGATCCTTTTCCGGCACAGCCGCGTTCCCCGCAGATGTGGGGCGCGGATTGGCCAGCCGTTCCAGGGTGCGCCGCGCATTCTCCGCCTCTTCCAGCCGGTGCTGGGCGCGCTGCGCCTCGCGCTGGGCCGGCGACAGGTCGGCATTGGGCATGAAGCCGCGCAGAATATCGGCGCCCGTCTCCAGAAAGGGGCGCGACTTCGCCTCGCGCAGCCAGATCGGCTGTTCGGGCCAGAGCCAGGCCGCGAACAGGTAGGCCAGCGATACCAGGACCGCCCCACGAACAACACCGAAGGCAAATCCCAGCGACCGGTCGATGGCCGACAGGCTGCTTTCCTGGACCTTGCCTGAAATCGTGCTGGTCAATACCGACAGGGCGATCAGGGACAGGGTGAAGACGCCCAGGATCGTGACGCCGTCGGCCACATACTGGGTGCTGATATAGGTGCGGGTATAGGGGGCGGCGAGCGGGAACAACCAGAGCGTGGCCAGTGCGGCACCGATCCAGGCCGCGACCGACAGCACTTCCCGCACGAAGCCGCGCGCAAATGCCATCAGGGCCGAGATCAGAAGGACGATGACGACCGCGATGTCGACGGGATTCAGGCTGCTGCCTTCCATGCTGCTCCCCTCAATCCCGGCCACGGGGCGGGCGCGGTGGTGCGTCCGCCTGGAACAATGGCAGCAGATCGGACAAGTGGTCCAGTTCGACACGCCGCAACCCATCCGCCGACCCGTCGCCGCGCGACCGGCGCGGTTGCGGCATCAGCGCCCGGTTGAAGCCCAGCTTGGCGGCTTCCTTCAGGCGCTGGTCGGTCTGGCTGACGGCGCGGATATCACCCGACAGGCCGATTTCGCCAAAGACCACGGCATCCGCCGGCACCGGCTCCCCCGTCAGGCTGCTGACCAGGGCGGCGGCCACGGCCAGATCGGCGGCGGGTTCAGAGATTTTCAGGCCGCCGGCCACCGACAGATAGACATCGTTGGCACCGATGGCCACCCCGCACCGGGCCTCCAGTACCGCCAGAACCATGGCAAGGCGCGACGTGTCCCAGCCCACCACGGCCCGGCGCGGCGTGCCGAGCGGTGAGGGGGCGACCAGGGCCTGCACCTCCACCAGAACGGGCCGCGTCCCCTCCAGCCCGGCAAAGACGGCGGTGCCGGTGATGTCGCGGCGGCGGTCGGCCAGGAACAGTTCGGACGGGTTCGGCACCTCGACCAGCCCATCCTCCCCCATCTCGAACACCCCGATCTCGTCGGTCGCGCCAAAACGGTTCTTGACGGCGCGCAGGATGCGGAACTGGTGCCCGCGTTCGCCTTCGAAATAGAGGACGGTGTCGACCATATGCTCCAGCACGCGGGGGCCGGCGATCTGCCCATCCTTGGTGACATGGCCGACGATCAGCAGGGTGATGCCCTTGCGCTTGGCCACCCGGATCAGCTCGGCCGAACAGGCGCGCACCTGCGCCACGGTCCCCGGCGCGCTGTCCAGCGTGTCGATATACATGGTCTGGATCGAATCGATCACGGCCACTTGCGGGCCGTCGGCGGCTTCCAGGCTGGCCACGATGTCGCGGACATTGTTGGCCGATGCCAGTTGCACCGGTGCATTGGCCAGACCCAGGCGGCTGGCGCGCATGCGCACCTGATCCACCGCCTCTTCCCCGCTGATATAGGCGCATCGCGTTTCCTGGGCCAGACAGCAGGTGACCTGCAACAGCAGGGTCGATTTGCCGATGCCGGGATCACCGCCCACCAGCAGGGCAGTGCCATGCACCAGCCCGCCACCGCAGACGCGGTCAAATTCCTGAATGCCCGTCATCCGGCGCGGCGCATCCTTGGACACACCGGACAGCGCCACGAATTCGATCTTGCGCCCGCCGCCGGCCTTGCCCAGCCCCTTGGGCATGGCATCGGCCACCTGTTCCTCGACAAGCGTGTTCCATTCACCGCAGGCGTCGCACTTGCCCGACCATTTGGGAAAGCTCGCGCCGCAATTCTGGCAGACATATTTGCTGGTGGCGCGGGCCAAAATCGTGCTGGCTCCAGGGGTGGTGACGCGGCCCCTATATAGACGCTGAAAGGCCCGCTGGGGAGCCCTTCATAACACGAATGCAACATGCGCAGGGGCCTTCGCGCACGGGCTATGCCGGAGGGGTGGGGGGCTGCCTATCTGCGCTGTGAAAAATCGTCTCGCCAGCAACGGTTTGGCGTGAGAGCAAGGGTATTGAGAAGTGCCTGGACCTGAACGGGCACCATCGGTCCCGCCGCCGGACATCGGACGGGGCCGCATATGTCGTGTCCATGGAGACAGCAACCATGACCACCGCTTCCCCCGCCCTTGCCGTGACCCTGGCCGATATCAAAGAGGCCGCCCAGGCTCTGGCCGGCCATATCATGGATACGCCCTGCGTCCCGTCACGCACCCTGTCGCAACTGACGGGCGCCGAGATCTGGGTGAAGTTCGAGAATTTGCAGTTCACCGCCGCCTTCAAGGAACGCGGCGCGCTGAACAAGCTGCGCAAGCTGACGGCGGAGGAGCGCGCGCGGGGCGTGGTCGCCATGTCGGCCGGCAACCATGCCCAGGGCGTGGCCTATCACGCCGGCCGCCTGGGCATTCCCGCCACCATCGTCATGCCGGAGGGCACACCCTTCACCAAGGTGGAGCGGACGGAGGAGCATGGCGCCCGCGTCGTCGTGAAAGGGGCCGTGCTGGCCGAAGCGGCGGCGGAGGCGGAGCGGCTGGCACAGGAAGAGGGGCTGGTCTTTGTCCACCCCTATGATGACGCGGACGTCATCGCGGGGCAGGGGACCATCGGCCTGGAAATGCTGCTGGCGGCCCCGCATCTGGACACGCTGGTCGTACCGGTGGGCGGCGGTGGCCTGATCAGCGGCATCGCGGTCGCGGCCAAGGCCCTGAACCCCAGGATCCGGATCATCGGGGTCGAGGTCGAAGCCTATCCGGCCATGGCCCAGGCCCTGAAGGGCGAGCCGATTCAGGTGGGCGGCGACACCATCGCCGAAGGCATCGCGGTGAAGAATGTCGGCACCAAGACGCTGGAAATCTGCCGCGCCCTGGTCGATCAGGTCGTGCTGGTCCCCGACGTCGCGGTGGAAGAGGCCGTGGCCCTGTTCCTGAATATCGAAAAGACGGTGGCAGAGGGGGCGGGCGCCGCCGGCCTTGCCGCCGTGCTGACCCATCCCGACCTGTTCAAGGGATCAAAGGTCGGCCTGGTCCTGTGCGGTGGCAATATCGACAGCCGTCTGCTGGCCCAGGTGATCATGCGCCAGCTTGTCCGCGAAAGTCGCCTGATCGCCATCCGCATCGCCATCCCGGACCGGCCCGGCGTCCTGGCCCGGATCACCGGTCTGGTGGGCGAGGCCGGCGGCAACATCATCGAAGCCTCGCACCAGCGCCTGTTCACAACCACGACCGTCAAGGCCACCGACATCGACCTGACCATCGAATGCCGGTCGAAGCGGCACGCCGAACGCGTGCTGGAGATGCTGCGAACCCGCGGTGGGTTACAAGTGCAGGTTTTGGCGGGTGGGGTGGAGTGATCTAATACCTGTCAGGTGTTCATAGTAGCACCTGACAGGTTCTAAGCTTTTCTTTTGTCGTGTGATTCAAGCTTCCAAGACGGCGCAAGCAGGGCCGTCTTGGAAGCGTCTAGCTTGTTACTGTTGTGCTTTCTGAGGCGAGTTATCTGCAATGACTCGGCTCTGGGCACCGTGCATTACCAGCACACGTTGACCAACGCCTAATGCCGGTTCAGCGCCCTGAACAATGGTAACCAGCGAGCCATTATCCGTCTCGACGACGTACTCCATACCATTCTGCTGAGTGGCCGACTCTTCAACCATCGCTCCGGCAATACCGCCCACCACAGCGCCGCCAATAGCGCCGACAATGTTGCCGCGACTTCCACTCCCGATGGCTGAGCCTGCTGCGGCACCTGCTGCGGCACCGGCTGTGCCACCAACGCCCTGTGTTCCAGCAATTTGAACGGGACGAGCATTCACGATCACGCCCCTGACTACTCGGTTGACTTGACCAACTGCACCAACAGAGTAAGTGTCTGGGGACACGTTTTGCTTGCATCCTACCAGCATGGAGGCTAAGCCAACGCCAATGATGAGAAAAATGAACCGCATAACGATTCCCTCTTAAGAAACAGGTTTCGATGCAGGGAACATTGGCTTCTTAATATCAACAGTCTCCAATTGTTGCAGAAAAGTTGAAATATTATTTTGGACTGAGCGATTTACGGACTCTCTGGCTCTAATAACGCCGGCAAGAGCGTGGCTCATTGGAGTTGATCCGGTTGATGTGATGTCTGTAGTGAATATCAAGTCGCCATTGGAGCGATCTGTGATTTCGTAGCGTGCAATGGTTTCTGTATCAAAAGTAACTCCCATTGATGGGACGTCAATTTTCAGTACCTTCACCGATATATTGACCTTCTTTGGTGCGTCATCTTTGAAAATTACCATTCTATTAAGTGCGTCTTGAAGGGACTCTTTCCACAATTGTGTAAGATTGCTGCCTGTTGATGCCGCTGTTCCGGCGCTCTCGACAAGCATTACATCGACATCGCCCTTTTGTTCATCAGGACGACCAATGGTTACAATTAATGACCGAACCTCGGCGTCCAATTTGTTTGACGACATCCCAACATTGGGTGGCGTAAAATTGAGTGGCGGCAGCTGATCTGCGCAGCCGGTGAGAAACAGCACCATTGGAACGATAATTAGTAAGGGGCGCATGCTTTTGCCTCGTTCAAAGATTGAGGCCATATAATAGTGCGAATAAGTTGGCAATCTCAATGCAAATATCGGATAAATGAAAAACTGCCCCTGAATAATACTTATGAATGTTTAATGTCTGTATTTAAGTAAATGTAGTCCACAATGAGGTCGATGTAAAATTAACTAAATGCGTTTGATGTAAAAATTGCATTCCCCTGTATGTCATCACGCTGACCGCACGATCTCCACGCCCACCGCTTCGCATTCTTCGAACGCATCCAGCTTTTCCAGGCGGATCAGGGCAGTCAGGGCGCGGTTGGGGGAGAGCAGGGCCGTGGCCAGCCGTTCGGCCAGGCATTCCAGCAGGTTGGTGTGCCCCTCCGTCACGATGCGGCGGGCGGTGGTTACCAGATCGGCATAGGTCCAGGGGGCGGTGTCGCTCGGCGCCATGGCCAGTTCAAGGTTGAGGCGCAGGCGCTGCGGCTTTACATGTTCATAATCATAGATGCCGATCAGCGTGGTCACCACCAGATCCCGCACGACCAGCACCACCTGTCCGGCATCGCGCGGCGGCGCGGCGGGGGCAGGCGGGGGCAGGGGGCGGAGCAGGAGCTGCATCATGGCCATCGTCTAACATCGGGGCCGACCGGCGGCAAGCGACGGGGACGCCGGGGCAGACCCGCCGCTTTCACGGGCTGCCCCGACTTTCGACCGCGTCCTTTAGGTTGATGGCGCCCCTTGCCTTCAATGGATAGAGTGCGCGACAGTCGGGGTGACGGCATACGGGGACATTCATGCGGTACGAACAGGACGCGGCACAAAGGGCGACGGTTTTGCGGCATCTGTCGCAATCGCTCGCTGGCGCCGTCTCCCTGTTTGAAAAGCAGGAGAATGTGAAGCTCGCTACCTTCCCGGATTTCAAGAAGGCCCGCGCCCGTTATCTGGAAATCCAGGCCCTGATCTTCACCATCACCGACAAGGCGGAAGAAGCCCCGAATCGCGGCGTTCCCACCGACCTGAAAGGGTGGCTGACCCGCATGCGGCTGCGGGCCATCGCCAGCTTCACCCGCATGAGCCTGGCATTTTTCCGCGATCCGCCAGAACTGCTGGTCCATGCCCTGGGTGCCTATGACATCCTTCAGCAGGAACGTGAAAGCCTCATGAGCCTGCTGAACGATTTCGACATGATGCTGATGGAGGCCGCACTGGACGACAAGACTTCCATGGAGCTGGACAAGGTCCGCCAGCAGATGGAGGAAATCGTCCGGCTGCTGGACATGCATCTGAAGGGCGCGCCGGCAGCCCTGCGCACCTTCGACTGACCGCCGCTTATCCGGCCGCCCGCACGCGTTCCGCCAGGAACCTGCCCTCGAACTCCGCCGCCGGGACGGGGCGGGAAATGATGAAGCCCTGGATGGTCTGGCATCCCATGTCGCACAGCCAGTCGCGCTGCGGCTCGGTTTCCACCCCCTCGGCCACGATCTCCAGTCCCAGGCGCTGACCCAGTTCCAGGATGGTCGCGGGGATGGCCACATCATGGGGCACGGTCTGCATGAAACCCCGGTCGATCTTCAACACCGTCAGGGGAATGCGGCGCAGGTGGGAGAGCGAGGAATAGCCCGTGCCGAAATCGTCAATGGCCATGCCGACGCCCAGGTCGCGCAGCGTGCGCAGCATGGCGAAATCGCCGGCAGCCTGGCTCATGGCCACGGTTTCGGTGATTTCCAGCGTCAGCAGATGCGCCGGCAGGCCGGCATTGGCCAGCGCCGCGCGCACGCGGGCCGGGAAATCGGTGTCCGCCAGTTGCCGGGGGCTGACATTGATGGATACGGGCAGGTCGCCATGCAGACGGCGCCATTGGGCCGCCTGACGGCACGCCTCGCCCAGCACCCAGTCGCCGATGGGGCCGATCAGTCCCGTTTCCTCCGCCACCGGGATAAAATCGGCGGGTGCGATATAGAGATCGTTGTTTTTCCAGCGCAGCAGCGCCTCTGCCCCGCGCAGGACCAGACTGCGCGGGTCCACCTTGGGCTGATAGAACAGCTCGAACTCGCCCCGCAACTCGGCGGCGCGCAGCCGGGCCTCCGTCCGCAGGCGGGCCATGGCCTGTTCCGACATCTCGGCGGAGAACATGCGCCAGCAGCCGGTGCCCGCCGCCTTGGCCGCATACATGGCGACATCGGCGCAGCGCAGGATCTGACGCGCGTCCTGCCCGTCGCTGGGCCAGAGTGAAATGCCCACCGATGCGCTGGGATGCAGCAGATGCCCGTCCAGGTCCAGCGGCCGTGCCAGGGTGGCCAGGATACGGTCGGCGACCTGGATCGCCTCCTTCGGTTCCTTCACATCCTCCACCAGCACCAGGAACTCGTCCCCGCCCAGCCGGCCCACCGTGTCGGAATGGCGCAACGTATCGGCCAGACGCCGGGCGATGCCCTGCAGCATCCGGTCGCCCATGTCATGACCCAGGCTGTCATTCACATGTTTGAAGCGGTCCAGATCCAGGAACAGGACGGCCAGCCCGCGCTTGGTCCGCCGCGCCCGCGCCAGTGCATGGTCCAGCCGTTCCAGCAGCAGGGCGCGGTTGGGCAGTTCGGTCAGCGGGTCGCGCGTCGCCAGTTGACGCAACTGTCCCTGGCTCTCATCCAGCTTGTCCAGCGTTTCATTGATGCGCAGGGTCAGGCGGCCCAATTCATCGGCGTCATGTCCCGCCGGCACGGCCAGACGCGTGTCGCGCGGATTATCGGGATCGATCCCGGCAATCGCCTGCTCCAACTCCACCAGCGGCCTTGTCAGGAAGCGGTGGAACACCCAGGTCAGCATCAGACCCAGCAGGATGTTGCGCACCAGCCCGCCCAGCAGGGAGGAGCCGACAAAGGCGATGTAATCCGCCGACACCCGCGCCATGTCCAGGTCGATGCGCAGGATGCCGATGGGCGGCTTGTCCCGGCCATCCGGTTGCGGGCGGTAAAGCAGACGGGTGCCCCGCGCCAGATCACCGAACACCAGGCGCCCGATGGTGCCGTTGCCGGCAGAATCAACGGGCAGGGCGCGATGACGCGACCAGAGGGGCTGTTCTTCCGATATGCGGATATCGATGCCGGCGATGGCGCCGATGGACAGGGCGGAATTGCCGATCTGCTGGGCCAGCGCCTCATCCACGTTCCAGGCGGCGGCGGCAGCACTGCCTTCCATCAGATCGAGCATCTGTTCGACCAGATCGCTGGCCTTGCCGCGTTCGCGCCATGTCGCCCAGGCGACCTCCAGCCCGCTCAATACCAGTCCGATGAGGCAAGCGGCCAGGACGGCGCGCGCCGCCTGTCTTGCCGCCAAGGAATTGCCCAGCCCCTTCAGCATCGCCCTCCCCGGAGGCTTGCGTCGGACGCCTGTCCGCCGGTGCCGTCGTCCGCCCTTTCCAGGCCACGTCACAACGCTGCGATATTCATAACGCTGCGATATTCCGTCGCGGTCATCATGCCTGAAAACCGGTTGGGATGCACAAGCAATTATTGGGGGCGCGGGGGATTATGGAAATGGCAACCATAGGGCGATTCTGGTGGCCAGCTTTTGCACTTCATTGTCGTGACAAATAATAAGGGGCCGACCCCAACAGGATCGGCCCCTTCGAATTCTTCGCCTTCATGCCCCGCAAGGGGCCATAAATCAGGAGGCGGTCTTCAGCTTGCGAAACTGCGCCCACATCGGCGACGGGTTCTTATCCAGGTCGAAGGCGCGGGTGCTCTGGGGATCCAGGCCCTGACGGCGGCATTCCAGCGCGAAGATGTTGGTATTGGCCGGGTCCAGGCCCAGTTCGTGGCAGGCGGAGTTAAAAGCGTTCTGGAAATCGGCGCTGCTCATCTTGTCACCTTCGCAGGTTGAACGATCTTCGGGTCCATCGGGCCGGTCCGGTGTCGGTCGACAGCCCCATGGCCGCTTTCCTTCACGCATCGCAGCATCGCCGACCATTAAGGCCGAATTGCGAAGCCGTTGATCCAAAACGATGGCATTCACATGACCAGATCAAATCATCGGGACATCTGTTGCAACAGCGAACAACGCATGGCGGACCCTTCTGCGTTGCGGGATGATGGGGCTGGACTGCGCCGCCCGTTGTTGATCGGCCCCGCAACGATTATGGTCGCGGCATGAGCGATCGATCCGCCCTTTACATCCTGTCCCTGGACCTGCCCGACCCGCTGGCGGCCTTTGCCGTGCTGGCCGGGGAAAAGGGGGCGATGCTGCTGGATGGCGCCGCCGCCGACGGGGGGCGGGCGCGTTATTCCGTCCTGGCCTGTGATCCGTTCAGTTGGATCGAGGCGGCCCGCGACGGAACCGTGACGCGTGACGGCGTGGCGCTGCCGGTTGATCCCTTCACCGCGCTGGAACAGGCGCTGAAACCTTTTCACCGGCCCGTGCCCGCCGGCCTGCCCGCCTTCACGGGGGGCGCGGTGGGGGTGATGGGCTATGAGCTGGGCCGCTATCTGGAACGGTTGCCGCCCCAGAACCGCGTGGGACTCGACCTGCCCGACATGGCGTTCGGGCTTTATGACACGGTGGCGGTTTTCGACCATGCGTCGGGCGGGGCCTGGGTCCTGTCGGGGGCGGAGCGGGCGGCCGATGCCGCCGCCCGACCGTCGCTGGCAAAGACCCTGGCGCATGCGCTCCGTGACAGGCTGCGCGCGGCCCCGCCGCTGGCCCGCGACAATGGCGACGGGCTGTTGCGGCGGCCGGGGTGGGGGGCGGAACTGGCCCCCGCCGATTACCGCGACCGGGTGGCGCGGATTCTGGACTATATCCGCGCGGGCGACATCTATCAGGCCAACATGACCCAACGTTTCCTGGGACGGCTGCGCCCCGGCGTCACGGCCTGGGACGCCTATCGCCGTCTGCGGCCCCGCACGGCGGCACCCTTTTCGGCCTTCCTCAATCTTGGCCGGGGCCGGGCCGTTGCGTCGGGTTCGCCGGAACGGTTCCTGTCGCTGACGGCCGACGGCATCATCGAGACGCGCCCCATCAAGGGCACCCGTCCCCGCCATGCCGATCCCACACGGGACGCGGCGCTGGCAGCCGAACTGCTGGCCTCGGAAAAGGACCGGGCGGAAAATCTGATGATTGTCGATCTGCTGCGCAACGACCTGTCGCGCGTGGCACAGATCGGGTCCGTGAAGGTGCCCAGCCTGTGGGGGCTGGAAAGCTATCGCACGGTGCATCACCTGACCTCCGTCGTCACCGGGCGCCTGAAACCCGGCCTGGGTCCGGTCGATCTGCTGCGTGCCGGTTTTCCCGGCGGGTCGATCACGGGCGCCCCGAAGATCCGGGCCATGGAGATCATCCATGAACTGGAGCCGGCGCGGCGCGGCCCCTATTGCGGGTCGGTGATGTGGATCGGCTGGGACGGGGCCATGGACAGTTCCATCATCATCCGCACTGCCGCCATATCGGGTGACATGGTGCAGGTGCAGGCCGGCGGCGGCATCGTGGCCGACAGCGATCCGGAAGGGGAGTATCAGGAGAGCCTGACCAAGGCCAAGGCCATCCTGACCGCGCTTGATCCCGCCATGGCCTGGCCCCCCGCCATCGCGGTGAATGAGGAGCAGGCGGCGTGAGCGTCATCTGGCTGAACGGTGACTTTGTCGCCGCCGACAAACCGGCCCTGCTGGCCCATGACCGGGGCCTGACCCTGGGCGACGGGCTGTTCGAGACCATTGCCGTCAAGGCCGGCGTGCCCCTGCGGCTCGATGCCCACCTGAAACGCTTGCGGGATGGCGCGGATTTCCTGGGTCTTCCCGTGCCGACGGGTGACACATCACTGCATGACGCGATCCTGGGCCTGCTGGGGGCCAATGGCCTGCACGAGGCGGCGGTGCGCTTGACCCTGACCGCGGGGCCAGGCCCGCGGGGCCTTCCCCGCCCGTCAACACCGGTTCCGACCCTGATGCTGGCGGCCGGCCGGATCCCGGCGGAGGCCCCGCCCGCGAAGCTGGTCATTGCCCGCACCACCTGTCGCAACGAAAAATCACCCCTGTCGCGGCTGAAGACCCTGAACTATCTGGACAGCATCATCGCAAGGCGCGAGGCGGCGGCGCGCGGGGCCGATGATGCGGTGCTGCTGAATAGCCAGGGCCGCGTGGCCGAGGCGTCGGCCGCCAACCTGTTCCTGTCGCTGGACGGGCACTGGGTCACGCCGCTGGTGGCCGAAGGGGCTCTGCCCGGCACGATGCGCGCGGCCCTGATCCGGACCTGGCGCGCGCAGGAGCGGGCGGTGAGCGTGGATGAACTGCGCCGCGCCGACGATATGGTCCTGACCAATGCGCTGGGGTTGCGCAAGGTGTCCGGCATCCTGGACTGACCGGCCGCCCCATCGACCAGACCGGTCCTGATATCGGGAACATGAAGCCGCTTGTCAGCGCCGTCCTTTCGCGGCAATGTCCGCGGCATTTTTCGTGGTGCGGACGGGAAAACCCGTCCCCCTCTGTGGAGCCTGGGTCAAAGTGAAAGCCATCATCCTGAGTGCCGGCCAGGGCAAACGTCTGATGCCCCTGACGGAAGACCGGCCGAAATGCCTGATCGACCTGTCGGGCCGCACCCTGCTGGAATGGCAGATCCGGGGCCTTGCCGCCGCCGGCGTGACAGAGGCCGTGATCGTCACCGGTTTCCGCGCCGATCGTGTAGAAGAGGCCCTGGCCGCCATGGATGTGCCCGGCATCACGACCCGCACTCTTTATAATCCCTTCTATGCCCTGGCCGACAACACGGCGAGCTGCTGGGTGGCGCGGGCCGAGATGGAAGGGCCGTTCCTGATCCTGAACGGCGACACCCTGTTCGAACCGGAAATCGCCCGGCGTCTTCTTGCCGGGGCCAGGAAGCCCATCACGGTCACCATCGATGCCAAGGATGGCTATGACGCCGACGACATGAAGGTGCGTACCGACGCCGATGGCAATCTTCAGCAGATCGGCAAGACCCTGCCGCTGGAGATCGTGAACGGCGAAAGCATCGGCTTCCTCTGCTTCACCGCCGAGGGCGGCAAGCGGTTCGCGGCCGAGGTGGAGCGCACCTTGCGCACGCCGGAGGGGCTGCGCCGCTGGTACCTTTCGGTGATCGACACCATCGCCAAGGCCGATGGCAGCGTCGGCACCGTTTCCATCCAGGGGTTGGAATGGGGGGAAATGGATTTTCCCGCCGACGTGGACAGCAACCGCGCCCTGACGGCCGGCTGGACCGGGCGCGGTATCGGCTGATCGCCTGTCCATATGGTTGGACCGCGGAACATTTAATTGATCCGTGTCAATGCGTACTGCCCCGGTCGCGGTCAGGATGACAAGCATCCATTGACCAGACACCGGGGGCTGCCATGCCGCACAACACATTCCGTTTCCGCGCCGAAGATGCCATTTCGCTCAATCTGATGGATCTGGCCAACATCATCGCGCACCAGTGCGAAGAGATGCTGGCGGAAGCCAGCCTGACGGCGCCGCAATGGACGGTCCTGATGAACGTGGCCGGCGACGCGAATTTCCAGGACGGCGCCCGCAACCATGACGGCATCTTCTCCTCGGAGATCGCGTCGGCCCGCGGCCTGTCCCGCCCGCATATCTCCGCGACCGTCACGGAACTGATCCGCAAGGGACTGATCAGCCAGCAGGACGACCCCCAGGATCGCCGCCGCAAGCTGCTGCGCGTCACGGCGGAGGGGTTGGAGGTGCTGCGCCGCCTGCAGCCCAAGCGCCAGGGCATCAATGACATGCTGTTGCGCGACCTGACCCAGGATCAGCGCCAGCGCATGCTGGACCTGCTGGTCACCGTCCGCCGCCGTGCCCGTGGCATCGCCGATCACGCCGCCACCCCCTTGCGCATCGCCGGCTGATCCCCAGATAGGAGCTATGCCCGACGAGAAGGGCCGGGCTGGGTTGCAGTTGCATATGTTGCGATGCAGCGCAAACTGCCTATTTATGCACCGCAAGTGCGAACTAAAGCGGCGCCTTCGCCTGGATCATGCGGTCCAGGCCAAGGGTTCTGCCACAAATTCGCCCTTATCGGTCGGTCATAAGTAGCTCGTTTTCCACTCAATGCGCGGGGTCGTCATGGCTTTGGATGTACGTCCTTTGGTCGATGGTCTGTCGGTCTCGCCGCAGGTGACGGAACAGGATATCCGCGACGCGCACAAAGCGGGTTTCCGTACCATCATCAATAACCGCCCGGACGGGGAAGAGCCGGGACAGCTCTCCTCCGCCCAGGCGGGTCAGTTGGCCCGCGATCTGGGTCTTACCTATATCTACCAGCCCGCCACAGGACCAACATTGGAACTGGTGGCCGCTGATTTTGCCGGCGCACTCGATACCGCACCGGGTCCGATCCTGGCCCATTGCCGGTCGGGCACCCGTTGCACGATTCTCTGGGCGCTCGCAGAAGCGAAAGCCGGAACGCGCGATGATGACACAATATTACGCACGGCGGCCTCTGCGGGATATGATCTGTCGGCATATGCTCCCCTGATCGCTCGATACACACAATCGCGGTCGGAATAGTGGGGGACTCCTGCTTTAGGGCATTGTGTTGACCGCAACGCTGTGAGAGTGTCGCTACCGGTTTCGGCCTTGGGGCCGATTGGTGGAGGCGACACACGAATGCTGCGCGGATGGGCCCATGGGCTCCTCGCTCTTCTGTTCATGGTCATGGCGGTCCAGGGCGGTTTGCTGCTCCGGAACGACTTCCGCGTCTCCGTGCCGAATCCCCTCGGACCCTTTCTGTATTTCATGACCGGGCAAGCACTGCCCGCCAGCCAGGCACCCGATCGTGGTGTCGAGGTGGCGGTGAGTACGTCGCGCCCGGTTGGCCATGGCAAGCGCGAGCATGATGCCGCCGGGGATGACCCCGTCACATTGCCGACACTGCTCGTCGTTGCCATCGCGCTGTTCTACGCCCTGCCGCTGCGCGGCAGTGACGTGGCGCGCGCCCTTCGTATCGGCTTGACGCCGGAAGGGCGCCATCGGGAGGCCGGGCGTTGCCCGACCGGCCCGCCGGCCTTTGCCGGATGAATAACGGTGGTGGATCCGGCCGTTTCCCGCCGCTCCATCACGTTACTGCCCTATCCCGAAATTGGCTTTGGCCGGCGTCCCTGTGGGACAAGGCATAAAGTCTTCGCCTCCGAACGCCGATACCCCTGAACGGTTCGGTTTCCTGATGGAAGCTGTGCCAGAAAGGGGTCCGGCCCATGGCCCACGCCAAATGGCTGCCACCAAAAAAAGCCGGCTTTAACCAAGACCGGTGGGTGTCACGCCCTATTGATGTGTGCTATGGCGGAAACCCCATCCCCCTGTGGATCGAGTGACCGACCGATGTCCTACCTGTCGCAATCGTCTTATCGGCGGCAACAGCCGCAGAGTTCAGGGCGGTTGGTTGGCATCGCAGTGGTTGTGCTTCTGCACGTTGGATTGATTTACGCGCTGATGACCGGCTTGGCCCGGTCGGTGGTCCAGGTGATCACCGATCCGATCAAGACGGAGATCATCGAGGAGATCGCTCCGCCGCCAGAAGAGACGCCGCCGCCGCCGCCGCCGCCTAAGTTCGATACGCCGCCCCCGCCGTTCATTCCGCCGCCCGAGGTCAACATCCTGCAGCCGCCGCCGCCGACAAGCACGGCGATCCAGGCGACGACCGCGGAACGTCCTCCGGTGGTTCAGCCGCCGACGCGCGTCCAGGCCCCGCCTGCGCCGCCGCCGACGGGGGGCAAGATCGATGTGAAGAGCCTGGCAAAGAACCGGCCCGAATATCCGGCTCAATCGATCCGTCTGGAGGAAGCGGGTACGACCGTCATGCGTCTGTATTGCAACGCTGACGGCCGCATCTCTGACGCCACGATCGAGAAGTCGAGCGGATTTGATCGCCTGGATCAGGCCTGGATGAAGGAAGCCAAGCGTGGCCGGTGGAGGTGCGAACCGCCGACCGTCGATGGCAAGCCCCAGGGCGCCTGGCTGCCGAGCATGGTCCCGCTCACCTTCCGCCTTGAAGATGCGCGCTGATCATCATCGCATCGACTCTTAATCGAAACACGTAAGTCTGAAAGCAGAGCTACGATGAACAAGCTGTTCACCCTGGCGGGCATCAGCCGCCTCGCCGCCGCCGCCGCCGTTGCCGCCACGCTGTCGGCCCCGGTCTTCGCTCAGTCCACGACCCCGGCCGAGCCGGCCCCCGCCACCACCGAGGCCGCTCCCCCCGCCGCCGAACCGGCTGCTCCGGCTCCCGCTGCCGAGGCCCCCGCTGCCGAAGCCCACGCCGCCGAGCCCGTGAACCCCTATGGTCTGCAGGCGATCGTCAGCCACGGTGACTTCGTCGCCAAGAGCACGCTGGTGCTGATGGTGATCATGTCCGCCGGCACCTGGTACATCCTGATCGTCAAGCTGATCGAACAGTCCCGTCTGATGGCCCAGGCCACCGCCGCCGAGAAGAACTTCTGGACGGCCTCCTCGGTCACCGAGGGCGCCACCCGCCTGAAGGACAATTCCGCTTTCCGCGGCGTTGTCGAAGACGGCCTGCGCGCCACCGAGCACCATGACGGTGCGCTGACCGACCATATCGATCTGCATGAATGGGTCACCATGTCGCTGCAGCGTTCGGTCGATGCCGTCAATTCCCGCCTGCAGGGCGGCCTGGCCTTCCTGGCCTCGGTCGGCTCCACCGCCCCCTTCATCGGTCTGTTCGGTACGGTGTGGGGCATTCTGAACGCGCTGGTGAATATCGGTCTGTCCGGTCAGGCCTCGATCGACAAGGTCGCCGGTCCCGTCGGTGAAGCGCTGATCATGACCGCCATCGGTCTGCTGGTCGCCGTTCCCGCCGTGCTGGCCTATAACTGGCTGACCCGCCGCAACAAGCTGGTCATGGACCGTCTGCGTAACTTCTCCGCCGATCTGCATGCCCTGCTGATCGCCGGTCAGAAGGCCAAGTCGGTCCGGAGCGCCTAACCATGGGGATGAGCGTCGGCCCCGCCAATGATGGCGAAGAATCAGTGGTGTCGGAGATCAATACGACCCCGCTGGTGGACGTGATGCTCGTTCTGCTGATCATCTTCCTGCTGACCATTCCGGTTGCTATTCAGACCATCCCCGTGAAGCTTCCCAATGAAGCCAACGTGGTGACTGTGACAAAGCCGGAAAACGTGACGATCGGTGTCGATCCGGACGGTAACATCTATTGGAATGCTACCCAGTTGCCGGATTACAACGCACTGTTCGAGCGGATGAAGGAAGTGGCGGTGCTGGTTCCGCAGCCTGAGATCCACATTCGTGGTGACAAGGAAGGGCGGTACGAGTTCGTCGGCAAGGTCGTCGTGACCTGCCAGCGGGCTGGCATCCTCAAGATCGGCTTTATCACCGAGCCTCCTGCCGGGGCGCTGAATGTCGCTCGCTGACATTCGGCCCTCCCCCGTCGGGATTGAAGGATAGGAGGCCCCCATGGGCATGAGTGTTGGACCGGGCAACACCGAGGAAGGTGGCGTCACACCGGAAATGAACACGACACCGCTCATCGACGTGATGCTGGTGTTGTTGGTGATGCTGATCATCACCATTCCGGTGCAGACCCACGCGGTGAAGCTTGATATGCCGGCTGGTCCCCCGCCGCCTCGGCCGGAGAACATGGTCGAACCGGAGATCATCACCATCGAAGTCGACTTCGACGGTACGGTCATCTGGAACGGTTCTGTTCTGAACAGCCGTGAGGAAATGGAACAGCAGATGACCCTGAAGGCCGCGCAGCAGCCGCAGCCGGAAGTGCATCTGCGTCCGAACAAGCTGGTGAAGTACAAGTATGTGGCGGCTGTTCTGGCGTCCGCTCAGCGGCTCGGCCTGAACAAGATCGGCATGGTCGGTAACGAACAGTTCATGGACTGAAATCGGTACCAGACAACAGGGGCAGGGCGGACCTTCACGGGTCCGCCTTAAACCTGCCCATTTAAGCTGATTGCATTCGGATGGCGGTCAGGTGGCTGGCCGTGTGACAACCCGTCGACCGGGAACCATCGCCAAGAGACAAGCGACCCGTTCGACCGATACCGAGATAGAGACAATGACCCGCACCCGTCTTTTTACCGCCGCCCTGTTGGGAACGGCTTTGGCCTTTGGCTCCTTCGCCGCCATCATGGCACCGTCTGAGGCCTTTGCGCAGAAGGCCGGCGGTGACAAGAAGGCGGCGGGCGATACCGTCCGCCCCGAGGTGGGCACCCCGCTGCAGGCCGCCCAGGAGCTGGTCAAGCAGAAGAAGTACAAGGAAGCGCTGGTAAAGGTTAAGGAAGCCGACGCCGTCGCCAACAAGACCCCGTTCGAGACCCAGACCGTCCTTCAGTTCCGTGTCGCCGTGGCCCAGGCCGCCGGCGATGCCGATGAGCTTGAGAAGGGCATGGAAGGGCTCATCGCCGCCGGCGCCCTGCCGCAGGCCCAGCAGTCGCAATATGCCCTGGTGCTGGCGCAGACCTACCTGAGCGCCAAGAATTACCCCAAGACCATCAATTGGGCGCAGAAGGCCATCAGCCTGGGTGCAAACGAGACCCAGGCCCGCACCATGCTGCTGGCCGCCTATTACGAGAGCAAGGATTACGCCAACGCCGTCAAGGAGATGAGCAACAAGATCAACACGGCGGAGCGGGCCGGCCAGAAGCCGACGCAGCGCGACCTGGAAATCTTGGCGAGCCTCAATCTCTCGAACAATAACGAAGCCGGCTACGTCGCCGTGCTGGAGCGTCTGGTCGCCCTGTATCCGGAAAAGAAGTACTGGGAAGACCTGCTGAACCGCGTACAGCGCAAGCCCGGCTTCAACCGCGACCGTCTGGCCCTGGATATCTATCGCCTGAAATACACGATCGGCCTGCTGGAATCCGGCGGCGAACTGATGGAAATGGCGCAGTTGTCCTTGCAGGCCGGTAACCCCGGTGAGGCCCAGGCCATCATCGACAAGGGCTATGCGTCCGGCCTGCTGGGCAATGGCCCCGAAGCCGAGCGTCAGAAGCGTCTGAAGGACATGGCCGCCAAGCAGGTCGCCGACGACAAGAAGGCCCTGGCGCAGACCGAAAGCGAAGCGCTGGCTGGCGCCAATGCCGGTCCGATCCTGCGCGTGGCCGAGGCTTATGCTGGTTACGGCCAGTTTGACAAGGCCGTGACCCTGGCGGAAACCGCCATCGCCAAGGGCAATCTGAAGAACCCCGACGACGCCCGTCTGCGTCTGGTGACCTACTATATTGCCCTGAACCAGAAGGCCAAGGCGGAAGCCACGGCCAAGGCCATCAAGTCGACCGACGGTCCGGCCGATCTGGCCCGCCTCAGCCTGCTCGCGGGCAAGGCGAAGTGATGTAAGGGGATGGGCGGTCCTTTGGGGGCCGCCCACCCCTTTAGAATTCATCCTGCCATCCGCATGCGGGGAAGCAGCCGGTTTCCCCCGTTGCCTCGGCGTGCCTGCCGGGACCCTTCGGACATCCTGATGTCGGACTTGGAACCCCTCTTCCGCCCCCGACTGCAATATCCAGAACGCGCCCTTCGTCTTCGGCGTGAAGGTCGTGTCATCGTCGAGTTTCGTATCGGCAATGATGGCGCACCTCAGGATGTGCGGGTCGTTGAGGCCATACCCCCCGGCCTGTTCGAGCAGTCGGCACTGCGTTATGCTGCAGGTCTGCGGTATCACCCGGGTGAAAAGCCGCCGCATCCGGCCGAGACAATCGGCAAGGAACGGGATCGGCAGCGGCTGGAAGTCCGGTTCGAGATGCGGGGGCAGGCCTGATCCGCGCTGTTTGTCATCGATACATCTTTCAAACTGCCTGCAGATTTCCTATCTCTATGGCGTCGCGCGGAAGCGGGCCATGAAACTGGAGAATTTCCATGGGCGCCATGAGCCTCTGGCACTGGATCATTGTTCTTGTCGTCGTGCTGCTGGTGTTCGGTGCCGGTAAGCTTCCCAATGTCATGGGTGACATGGCCAAGGGCGTCAAAGCCTTCAAGAAGGGACTGAAGGAAAGCGAGGAGGAGGCGGTAGCCGATCCCAAGCTGACCGAGACCAAGCCGGGCGAGAACGTACCGCGCTAATCCTTGGCTTCACATGTTCCGACCGGGTTCGCAAGGCCGGCCGCTTATTGCGGCCGGCCTTTGCTTTTGCGACCGGCGCTGCGCCGGTGCTACAAGGAAAGGGACTGCACCGGAGGTGTGATTGGCCGCAAGCTCGAATTGCATGATGCCGCTGGAGACATCGGTGCCGGAAGGCCGCATGCATGATCTGCCACGCCTGCTGGAACGGTTGCATCGCCGTTTCCTTGATATCGTCCGCCTGGAACTGGAACGGTTGAACAGCAGCCATGTGACCCCGGTACAGGGCCTGATGCTGCTGACCATCGGTGAGGGCAACCTGACGATCAGTGAGCTGATTGAGCGGGGGTATTATCTGGGCGCATCGGCTGCCACCAACCTGAAGGCGCTGGTGATCGCCGGGCTGGTGGAAGCGCCGGGTGAGGGGGACAGACGCACGGCCAAACTGCGCCTGACCCCCGACGGATACAGATTATGTCTTGATTTGCGCCGCCTGGAGGCCCGTCATATCGACGATGTGTACAGCGGCGCTGCGGGGAACACAGGCTTGCAGGCCGCCTACGGGTTTCTGCGCCGGCTGGAACAGGCATGGGCCGATGTGATCAGGGCCGATGCCATCGATGGGACATAAGGCGTCAATCAAGGCGCCAGGGGAAACGATCGGGAAACGGATGAACGAGAGCCGGGAAGCCCTGACCGCAGCCGACGTCCAGTATCTGGCCGGCGACCGTACACCCGAAGCGCGTATCCAGCTTCTGACCAAGCTGATGCGAACGGCGGAGCAGACATTGCTGGCCGATTCCGAGCAGGCGCTGGTCCGTGACCTTCTGTTCCGTCTTGCCCATGATACGGCCCGTCAGGTCCGGGAGGCCGTGGCCTGGCAGATCTATAACAGCCCGCTTCTGTCCGATGATCTGGCCCACGACCTTGCCATGGATGTCATCTCCGTGGCGTTCCCGCTGCTGCGTCATACGGATGATCTGGATGACAGCCTGCTGTTGGAGGTGATCGGCAAGGGCCAGGCGGACAAGCAACTGGCCATCGCCGCCCGCCGCCACCTGTCGCCCGACGTGGCGGATGCCCTGGCGGAGATGGGCAATCTGGCCGTGATCGCCACCCTGGTCGGGAATGAGGGGGCGGACCTGTCGAATGCGTCACTGCTGTCGGTGGCCGATCGTTACGCGCATGTGCCCATGGTGGCGGAACCGCTGGCCGGGCGAGCGGTCCTGCCCGCCAGCGTGGTCGAACGGCTGGTGGCCTACGCCTCCGAACGGGTGAGGGACATGCTGGTGGAGCGGCACCGCCTGTCGCCGGTCATCGCGGCCGAACTGGCGGCGCATGGCCGTGACGGGGTGACACTGACGCTGCTCCGTCCGGTTTCCGCTCCTGGCATGGATTCCGATGCGCTGGCCGCCCATCTTCACGAACAGGGGCGGCTGGGCGTGGCCTTGCTGCTGCGCAGCCTGTGCAGCGGCGATTTCGACTTTTTCGCGGCTGCCATCGCGGCCAAGTCGCGGGTGCGCAAGGCCAACGCCCTGTCCCTGCTGCTGGATGGCAAATGGGACGGTATGAAGGCTTTGTTGGACCATGCCCATGTGCCAAAGCACCTGTTCGCACCCTTCCATGTGGCGATGCGGGTGGCCAAGGCCCTGAACTATCGCGGTGGCACCCACGGACAGGCAGAATTCCAGACCGAGGCGCTGGGCCGTATTTATGCCGAATGCGGCCAGTCGGAGGAGCGGGCCATGGATAACCTGCTGCTGCAACTGTTCGATCGGAAGGAGGATGCCATGGTCGATGCCGCCATGGATGTGGCGGGCATGCCCTTCATTCCGTTACGGGGGTCGATACCCGCACGGTGACACCGGTCTGCGCAACATTCCCCATTGGCGGTTGCGGTCAGAACGCCCGGATCTGCATCTGGATCGGGCCGTCGGCGCGGCCATGGATGAACTGATCGACATATTCGTTGCCGGAATTGTCGATCTCCGACACCGGCCCCACCCAGATCAGCTTGCCCTTGTACAGCATGGCGATCCGGTCGGCGATCTTGCGGGCGCTGGCCATGTCATGGGTGATGGACAGGGCGGTGGCGCCCAGGTCCTTCACGCATTTCACGATCAGGTCATTGATGACGTCGGCCATGATCGGGTCGAGCCCGGTCGTCGGTTCGTCGAAGAAGATGATCTCCGGCCGGGTGCAGATGGCGCGGGCCAGGCCCACACGCTTCTGCATGCCGCCTGATAGTTCCGAAGGCGACAGGTCGGCGACGTCGGGCGACAGACCGACGGCACCCAGGGTGGCGATGGCACGCTCCTTGGCCTCCTTGCGGCCCAGACGCTGCGCGCCCTGGATCAGGCCGAAGGCCACATTTTCCCAGACGGGCAAGCTGTCGAACAGGGCTGCACCCTGGAACAGCATGCCGAACTTGGCCATGGCCCGTTCACGGTCGCGGCCACCGATATGGGTCGTATCCTCGCCATCAATGCGGATGGTGCCGGCATCCGGTTGAAGGATGCCCAGAATGCTTTTCAGCAGCACCGACTTGCCCGTGCCGGACCCGCCGATGATTACGATGCTTTCGCCGCGCCGGATATCCAGGTCGATCCCGTCCAGAACCACCTTCGATCCGAAGGCCTTCTTCACGCCCTTCAGCGAGATCTTGGGCACGTCCATGTCTTGCGTCAGTTCCAAGGGCGCCATGGTCATGAGAAGAAGATCCCCGTCAGCAGATAGTTCAGGACCAGGATAAGGATGGAGGCCGACACCACGGCATTGGTGGTGGCCGCGCCCACGCCCTGTGCACCGCCCCGCGAGTTGTAGCCGTGGTAGCAGCCCATCAGCGATATGACGAACCCGAAGCAGGCCGCCTTTACCAGACCGGACACCACGTCCATGAATTCCAGATACTGCCAGCTATTGTTGATATAGCTGGAGGCATTGAAGCCCAGACGGTATACGGCCACCAGATAGCCGCCGAACACGCCGATGATATCGGCCACCAGCACCAGGATGGGCAACATGGTGGTGCCGGCGATCAGGCGCGGCACCACCAGATATTTATAGGGGTTGGTCGACAGGGTGGTCAGCGCATCCACCTGTTCGGTTACCCGCATGGTGCCCAATTCGGCGGCCATGGCCGCGCCGATGCGCCCCGCCACCATCAGCCCGGCCAGCACTGGCCCCAGTTCCCGTGTGATCGACAGAACAACCACCGTGGCGATGGCGCTTTCGGCGGAGAAGCGGGAAAAACCGGAATAGCTTTGCAGCGCCAGCACCATGCCCGTGAACACGGCGGTCAGGCCGACGACGGGCAGGCTGTAAAAACCGATCTCCACCATCTGCCGGCCGATATGCCGGAAATAGAAGGGCGGGCGCAGGCAATGGGCCAGCGCGGTGAAGGTGAACAGGGCCAGACGCCCCGCCGCCTCCAGGAAGGTCAGGGTGGCACGGCCGATCGCACTGAGGAAATTCATGAACCTGGCCTTCTTCTTACCGGGACCCAACCCATCGCTAGACAATGGGGTGCCTTCTGTCAATGTCGAGGGGGCCACGGCGCGGAGGAGGCATGAGGCGGATGCCGCATTGCACCCAAGTCGGCGCCGCATGGAGCCTTTGCATTTCTTTCCATGTGAAGGTTCTTGCCGTGCCGGTGATTTCGCCTTAAAACCGAAACATGAAATCGGCTGTCGGGGTTCCCGGCGGCTGACAACCTTTTATGGATGGACGGTCCCCCCGTGATGGCGGCAGACCAGATGATGGAACAGCAGGACAGCACGGGCGTCGCCGCCCGCGCCGTTGCTGTGTCCGTCCGTTCCATCCGCTGCGGCCGCCCGGTCCTGGCCGTTGCCCTACGACTAATTTCCCCCTGAGCGCCCGATGTCGTGCCGCCATTGCCGCGGCGCGGCCCGCGATCAGGGGTCCAGGCGCCAGCACGGCGCTGTCATATACCGCACATCCTCCTTATTCAAATCGGCGTGACGTTCCGCCATGGACCACGCCCGACGTGCCGCAAGGGACCAGGACATGACCATCACCCGCGACAGCAACCGCGTCATCATTTTCGACACGACCCTCCGCGACGGCGAACAGGCGCCCGGCTGTTCCATGAACCTGGACGAAAAGCTGCGCATCGCCACCGTGCTGGAGGAAATGGGCGTCGACGTGATCGAGGCCGGTTTTCCCATCGCGTCCAACGGTGATTTCGAGGCCGTGCGCGAAGTGGCGCGCACCGTGAAGAACAGCACCATCGCCGCACTGGCCCGCACGTCGCGCGCCGATATCGACCGCGCGGCCGAGGCATTGCAACTGGCCCAGCGCAAGCGCATCCATACCTTCATCTCCACCAGCCCCGTCCACATGAATTACATGTTGAAGATGACGGAGGAGGAGGTGCTTCAGCGCACCATCGATTACGTCTCCTATGCCCGCAATCTGGTGGATGATGTGGAATGGTCGGCCCAGGACGGCTCGCGCTCCGACCGCGATTTCCTGTGCCGGACCGTGGAGGCCGCCATCAAGGCCGGCGCCACCACCATCAACATCCCCGACACGGTCGGCTATGCCCTGCCGGAGGAATATGCCGCCATGTTCAAGGACGTGATGACCCGCGTCCCCAATTCGGACAAGGCCATCTTCTCTGTCCATTGCCATAATGATCTGGGTCTGGCCGTCGCCAACTCGCTGGCCGGCATCGGCGTCGGCGTGCGCCAGGTGGAATGCACCATCAATGGTCTGGGTGAACGCGCCGGCAACGCCTCGATGGAGGAAATCGTCATGGCGCTGCGCACGCGCCACGACCTGATCGGCTGCACCACCGGCATCAAGACGGAACATATCACCCGCATCTCCCGCCTGGTCTCCACCATCACCGGTTTCCAGGTGCAGCCCAACAAGGCCATCGTGGGCGCCAACGCCTTCGCCCATGAAAGCGGCATCCATCAGGACGGCATGCTGAAGCATGCCGAGACCTATGAGATCATGACGCCGGAATCGGTGGGGCTGAACCGGTCCTCCCTGGTCATGGGCAAGCATTCCGGCCGCGCCGCCTTCCGCGCCAAGCTGAAGGAACTGGGCTATGACGATCTGGGCGAGAACGCGATCAATGACGCGTTCGGCCGCTTCAAGGATCTGGCCGACCGCAAGAAGGACATCTATGACGAGGACATCGTCGCCATCATGGATGACGAGGTCGGCCGCCAGCACGACCGGATCCGCTTCCAGGCCCTGCATGTGGTGGCCGGGTCGCGCGGGCCGCAGCATGCCGTTCTGGAACTGGAGATCGATGGTCAGCCCATCCCGCCCGTCGTCGCCTTCGGCAACGGCCCCGTGGATGCCGTCTTCAACGCCCTGAAACTGGCCTTCCCGCACGAAGCCAAATTGCAGCTCTATCAGGTGCATGCCGTGACCCAGGGCACCGATGCCCAGGCAGAGGTGACGGTGCGCCTGGAAGAGGAGGGCAAGACCGTGAATGGCCAGGGGGCCGATGCCGACACGCTGGTGGCCAGCGCGCGCGCTTATGTGCATGCGCTGAACAAGCTGATCACCAAGCGGCTGAAGACGGCGCCGGTCGCCCTGTCGGCCTGATCGCGTCCAGCGCGACTCCGATTCCCACCCTGTGAGTGAAACCCCCGCCGGCGCCCCTGCCGGCGGGGGTTTTGCCATGATTTCGCCACGAAGTCCCTGGGGGGGCTACCTGGGATGGCGGCTGGGCCCATCTTCCACGCCATTCATGTGGCACTGCAAAGCGCGAGGGGGTGGAAATTCCGTTTCGCAGGCTTTCAAGGCTTGAGGCTGCCGCCCCAAATGGTCTATGCAACAAACGCGGTCCGGCATATCCGGGGCCCGACCGCACCACGGGCGGCAGAATCCGGACTGTCAGAGATACGTTTCACCCATGTTTTCAAACCTGCTCGGTATGTTCTCCGCCGACATGGCGATCGACCTTGGTACGGCGAACACGCTCGTCTACGTAAAGGGTCGCGGCATCGTCCTCAATGAACCGTCGGTGGTCGCCATCCGCGACCTGCGGGGCAAGAAGCAGGTCTTGGCCGTGGGTGACGAGGCCAAGCTGATGCTGGGCCGCACGCCCGGCAACATCCAGGCCATTCGTCCGCTGCGCGACGGCGTTATCGCCGATTTCGAAGTGGCGGAGGAGATGATCAAGCATTTCATCCGCAAGGTTCACAATCGCCGCAGCTTCGCCAGCCCGGAAATCGTGATCTGCGTGCCGTCGGGTTCCACCGCCGTGGAACGCCGCGCCATCCAGGAAAGCGCTGAGGCCGCCGGCGCGCGCCGCGTCTCCCTGATCGAGGAGCCGATGGCCGCCGCGATCGGTGCCGGCCTGCCGGTGACGGAGCCGACGGGCAGCATGGTCGTCGATATCGGCGGCGGCACCACGGAAGTGGCCGTCCTGTCGCTGAACGGCACCGTCCATGCCCGTTCCGCCCGCGTGGGCGGCGACAAGATGGACGAGGCCATCATCGGCTATATCCGTCGCCACCATAACCTGCTGGTGGGTGAAGGCTCGGCCGAGCGCATCAAGAAAGAAATCGGTTCCGCCTGCCCGCCGGAAGATGGCGAAGGCCGGGTGATGGAGATCAAGGGCCGCGACCTGATGAATGGCGTGCCCAAGGAACTGGTGATGAGCGAGCGGCAGATCGCCGAGAGCCTGGCCGAACCGGTCAGCCAGATCATCGAGGCCGTGAAGGTCGCGCTGGAACATACGGCCCCAGAACTGGCCGCCGACATCGTGGACAAGGGTATCGTCCTGACGGGCGGCGGTGCGCTGCTGGCCAATCTGGATTATGTCCTGCGCCATGCCACGGGCCTGCCGGTTTCCATCGCCGATGATCCGCTGTCCTGCGTGGCGCTGGGTTCCGGTCGCGCTCTGGAAGAGGAAAGCCTGCGCAACGTGTTGATCCGCATGTATTGACGGATCGTTTACTACGATCCGATATTTACAGCGGCACGTTAACGCGTTAGCTTCAAGTCGCTTTTATGCTGTCTGACAAGACAGTTTACCCGATCACGGGACACACCCCCTGTGAAGACACGCAATAGCGGATCCGTCGTGCGTCTCGCCGCTCCCCTCTGGGGGATGGTACAGCGATTCCACTTTCCGCTGCTGATCCTGGCCGCGATTGCATTGATGATGATTGGCCATGTCAACGGTAATGCCGTGGACGTGGCCCGCACACGCGTCACGGATGCGGTCTCCCCTGTCCTGAACGTGATGTCCCGGCCGGCGGCCAGCGTGGCCGATGGTCTGGAATATTTCCGGCAGTTGGTCGATCTGCATGACGAGAATGCGCGCCTGCGGGAAGAGAATGCCCGCCTGCGCCAGTGGGAGCAGGCGGCCCTGCGCATGGATGCCGAAAACCGCTCCCTGCGCTCGCTTCTGTCCTTCAAGCCGGACCCGGCCGCCACGGTGGTGACGGGCCGTGTTGTCGGCGATCCGGGTGGTGCCTTCGTGCGGACCGTCGTGGTGACGGTGGGCGCGCGTGAGGGGGTGGAGCGCGGGCAGGCCGTGATGTCGGGCCAGGGTCTGGTGGGACGAATCGTCCAGGTGGGCGAATGGTCTTCACGGGTGCTGCTGATCACCGACCTGAATGCCCGCATCCCCGTCGTGCTGGAAAGCAGCCGGCAGCGGGCCATGCTGGCCGGTGACAATTCTGATCATCCGCTGCTGACCTATCTTCCCCCCAACAGCGAAGTGACCCGGGGGGAGCGGGTTTTCACCTCCGGTCATGGCGGGCTGTTCCCGCCCGGCCTGCCGGTCGGTATTGTGGAGAAGGGGGCCGATGGCAAGCCGCGCGTCGTGCCCATGGCCGATCTTTCGCGCCTTGAACATGTGCAGGTGATCGATTTCGGCACGACCGGCGGTGTGGCCGCCGAAGCGACGCAGCCCGGCGCGATGAAGTGAGGACCACGGCCTTGGCCGGCGGAATGTTCCACCAGCTTGACCAGACGGCACGCAACCTGCTGCCCTTCAGTGTCACCATCCTGGCCATGCTTGTCGGCATGGTGCCCCTGCCGTTGCCCGGCTATGCCATGGTGACGGTGCCGCTGATGCTGATGTGCCTGTTTTACTGGGTCATCCACCGGCCGGACCTGCTGCGCCCCCTGGTCGTGTTCATGATCGGTCTGTTGCAGGATCTGATCGGGGGCACGCCGATCGGCATGACCTCCATGGTGCTGATCACGGCTTACTGGCTGCTGATAACCCAGCGCCGGTTCTTCCTGGGCCGTTCCTTCGTGATGCTGTGGATCGGCTTTGCCTTGGTGGCCACGGGCGCGGCGGTTGTCCAGTGGGCGGTGTTCGCCCTGATGACGGCGAAGATACTGGATGCAGGACCAGTGCTGGTGCAGGCCGTGCTGGGCGTGGCATTGTTTCCGCTGATGGCCTGGCTGCTGCAAAGGCTGCATCGCGCCTATTTGAGTTGAGGTTAACCCATGTCGGCCTTTGACCGGGATGCCGAACGGCAGCGCATGCTGTCCCGCCGCACATTGGTGCTGGGCGGGCTGCAGGGTGCCGCCGTCGCCACGCTGATGGGCCGTCTCTACTATCTCCAGATCGTGGAGAGCGACCGGTACAAGGTGCTGGCCGAGGATAACCGCATCTCGCTGCGTCTCGTGGCGCCGCCAAGGGGGCTGATTACCGACCGGTTCGGGGTGCCTCTGGCCGTCAATGAGCAGAATTTCAGCACCATCATCGTGTCGGAACGGGCCGGTGACGTGCAGCAGATCCTGGACGAGGTGGGTAAGCTGATCCCCCTGACCGAGGCCGATGAACGCCGCATCCAGCGTGACATTCAGCGTTCCCGTTCCTTCGCGCCCATCACCATCAAGGAGAACCTGACCTGGGATCAGGTGGCTGCCATCGAAGTGAACCTGCCCGACCTGCCGGGCGTGTCCATCGATGTCGGGCAGGTGCGGTCCTACCCGTTCGGGGAGGCGCTGTCGCATGTGCTGGGCTATGTCGGGGCCGCATCGGAAAAGGATGTGGAGGGCTCGACCGACCCGCTGCTGACCCTGCCGGGTTTCCGTGTGGGCAAGGGGGGAATCGAGAAACAATATGATCAGGCCCTGCGGGGTGCCGCCGGCAATCGCCAGTTGGAGGTGAACGCCGTCGGCCGTGTCATCCGGGAATTGTCGCGTGATGCGGGCCAGCCGGGGCGCGAGGTGGCACTGACCATCGATGCCAAGTTGCAGCATTACATGCATCAGCGCCTGTCGGCGGAGGAAAGTGCCGCTGCCGTCGTGATGGATGTCCATACGGGCGGCATCCAGGCCCTGTGCTCCAGCCCCAGCTTCGATCCTAACCAGTTCGCCATGGGCATCGGCTATGAGGCCTATCAGGCGCTGCTGAAGGATGAGCGGACGCCCCTGATCAACAAGGTGATCGCTGGCCAGTATCCGCCGGGCTCCACCTTCAAGATGCTGACGGCGCTGGCGGCGCTGGAATCGGGCATCATCAATGCCGATCACCGGGTTAGTTGCGGTGGCCATATCGAGCTGGGCAGCCATCGCTTCCATTGCTGGCGCCGCGGGGGCCACGGCACGTTGGATATGGTCGGCGCGCTGATGAACAGTTGCGACGTCTATTTCTATGACATCGCCGGCCGGATCGGCATGGACCGGATCGCCGAAATGGCGCGGAAATTCGGGTTGGGCGGCAAGGTGGGGCTGGAACTGCCGGGGGAGCGGCCCGGGCTTATTCCGGACCCGAAATGGAAGCGTCAGGCGCTCAAGCAGCCCTGGCACCAGGGGGAGACGCTGATCGCCTCCATGGGTCAGGGCTATGTGCTGACCACGCCGCTGCAACTGGCCGTGATGACCGCGCGGCTGGCCAGCGGCAAGGCCATCCAGCCGCACCTGCTGAAATCCATCGAGGGCCAGTTCACCGAGACGACGGAATGGCCCGCCATCGATGTGAAGGCGGACAATCTGGCCGTTGTCGTGAAGGGCATGAACGCCGTCACCAACGTGCCGGGTGGCACGGGCTATCGGGCGCGCATCAATGTGCCGGGCATGGAGATGGCGGGCAAATCGGGCAGCGCCCAGGTGCGGCGCATTTCCATGGCCGAGCGCAGCACCGGCGTGCGGGCCAACGATGCGCTGCCCTGGCGTGAGCGTGACCATGCCCTGTTCGTGGCCTTCGCGCCCGTCCAGGCGCCGAAATATGCTTGCGCCGTCATTGTCGAACATGGCGGCGGCGGTGGTGCCGTGGCGGCCCCCATCGCGCGTGACATCCTGCTGGAATGCCAGATGCTGGAGGCGGCGCGGGCGACCGTGGCGCAGCATCCGTCCCCCGCCACCGACACCAGCCCGACGCCGCCACCACCCGAGGGAGGGACGCCGTGACGCTCGACATCTCGGCCGACAGCGCGACCCTGTCCTTTACCGAAAAGCTGGGCCAGATCCCCTGGTCCTTTGTCCTGCTGGTTACTATCGTGGCCAGCGTCGGCTTCGCGATGCTCTATTCGGCGGCCAATGGACAGTTCGATCCCTGGGCCTCGCGCCAGATGCTGCGGTTCGGCGTCGGTCTGGCGCTGATGCTGTTCATCGCCATGATCGATATCCGGGTCTGGATGAAGATGACCTATCCCTTGTATGGGCTGGTCATGCTGCTGCTGATCGGCGTGGATCTGTTCGGATCGATGGGCAAGGGGGCGCAGCGCTGGATCGATCTGGGGTTTGTGCAGCTACAGCCGTCGGAGATCATGAAGATCACGCTGGTGATGGCGCTGGCCCGGTATTTCCACGGTGCCTCGCTGGAGGATACGGGCCGCATCCCCTATCTGGTCATGCCGCTGGCCATTGTGGCGGCGCCAGTGGCCCTTGTGCTGGCGCAGCCCAATCTCGGCACCTCGATGATGCTGATCATGGCGTCGGGGGCGATGTTTTTTCTGTCCGGTGTCCGCTGGTGGAAATTCGCCCTGGTCATCGCGTCGGTGCTGATCGCCATTCCGCTGTCCTGGCAGTTTCTGCTGCATGATTATCAGCGCGATCGGGTGGAAACCTTCCTCAACCCCGACAGCGATCCGCTGGGCACCGGTTATCACATCACCCAGTCGAAGATCGCCTTCGGTTCCGGGGGGCTGACCGGTAAGGGGTTTCTGCAGGGCACACAGAGCCACCTGAACTTCCTGCCGGAAAAGCAGACGGACTTCATCTTTACCATGCTGGCGGAGGAGTTCGGCCTGGTCGGATCGGTCAGCTTTCTTGTGCTGTACTGCCTGATGCTGCTGTTTGGCTTTATCATCGCCGGGCGATGTCGTCATCAGTTCGGGCGGCTGCTGGCGTTGGGCCTCACGGTGAACCTGTTCCTCTATCTGTTCATCAATGTCGCCATGATCATGGGGCTGATCCCTGTGGTGGGTGTGCCGCTGCCCCTGATCTCCTATGGCGGAACGGCGACATTGGCCGTGATGGTCGGTTTCGGCCTGTTGATGTCGGTCCATGTCCATCGTGATGTGCGCATGTCGCGGCGGGGACTGGGCGACCTTTGACCGGTGGCTCCGGCATGTGGGAACCGCAGGGCTAGGTCGCCGAAAAAAGCACCGTTCCCCCCATCGAAAATTGTCGACAAGGGGGAACACCTTTGCTAAACAGCGCGCCTCGCCACGGTGAATGCCACGGCGGGCCGCGAATGCGGATGTGGATTGGGCGCATAGCTCAGTTGGTAGAGCAGCTGACTCTTAATCAGCGGGTCCAAGGTTCGAGTCCTTGTGCGCCCACCAATCCACCCCTTTCGCCATGTGAAGGTTGGGCGCATAGCTCAGTTGGTAGAGCAGCTGACTCTTAATCAGCGGGTCCAAGGTTCGAGTCCTTGTGCGCCCACCAACCTTCCTCCTCCCCCAACTGACATTTTGGATATAGGCTTGACGCCGCAGTCGGCGTCCGGTGTGTCATCGTCTTGATCCCGCCGCGATCCCGTACCACGTTACGTTGGTGGGGCGGATGATGGTCAAGGATGAAGGAGGGCGCATCATGCGTCGCCATATGCTGTTGGCGCTGCTGGCCTTGTTCTGTGCCGGACCGGCCCTGGCCGAAGAGACGGCCAAGCCCGCAACGCCCCGCGAAACCTGTATCGAATCGCGCGATATCAATGGCTGGACCTCCGAAAATGATCGGGTCCTGACCGTGACATTGGGGGCCAAACAGCGCTACCGTGTTGAACTCAGCCCCTCGGCCAGCGTCTTCAATGTCGGCAGCCGGTCGGACCTCGCCTTCATTCCGCGCAGTGACGGAAAGCTGTGCGGGGGCTGGGGGCATGTGGGCATGGAGGGGAGACGCATCCTCATCCTGTCCATCACCCGTCTGGCAGACCCGCCGCCCAAGGGGGAGAAGCCGGCCGAACCGGAGAAGTGATTTGTCCCTGCCGCCCTTTGTTCCGTTCCGCCTGACCGTCTGTGGCATCGAAGAACTGCCCGGCCATGCGGCCGCCGGTGTCACGCATCTTGTCTCCATCCTGGACCCGACGCGGGAAGCGCTGACGGCGTTCGACAGCTATGGTCCGCACGACCGCATCGATCTGCGTTTTCACGATATCGTGGAGGAACTGCCCGATCAGGTGGCGCCGGTGGAACAGCATCTGGAGAGTGTTCTGGCCTTTGGGCGCCGGATGTCGGCGGCGGCGGGACCGGGTGATCACCTGCTGGTCCATTGCCATATGGGCATTTCCCGGTCCACGGCGGCCATGACCCTGATACTTGCCCAGTCGCGTCCCGACCTGGATGCGGCCCAGGCCCTGGCCGAAGTGGTGCGTATCCGGCCGCAGGCCTGGCCCAACATGCGCATGCTGGAAATCGGCGGCGATATGCTGGGCCGCCGGGCCGAGCTTCTGGCCGCCCTGCGCGAGGTTTATGCACGGCGCGCGGCGGGGCAGGTGGAATGGCTGCGGTTCCTGCGGGAGAACCACCGCAGCCGTGAAGTCGCCCATATGGGCTGAACCTGCGTTGATCCGTCCCCTTGGCGGGCGGGCGCGGAACTGCCAGTTATGGGGCGAGAGACCGCCCGAAGGACCCGACCCGTGACCCGCACAGACAGCCCGATCCCGCCCGCCGACCCGATTGCCGCGCGGCTGATGCTGTTGGCAGGGCTGTTCGGGGCCATCGCCGTGGCTGCGGGTGCCTATGCCAGCCATGGGCTGGCCGCCGTGCGGGATGCCCACGCCGTCGATCTGTGGAAAACGGCCAGCCAGTATCAGATGGTGCATGCACTGGCCATTCTGGTGCTGGCCCCGCTGCGCCGGGCCCTGCCGGCACAGGCGCGCTGGCTGGCCGCGTCGGGCCTGTGTTTTGCCATCGGCTGCGTGCTGTTTCCGGGTGCGCTCTATGCCCTGGGCTGGTACGGGCCATCGGCGATGGGGGCGGTTGCTCCCGTCGGTGGATTGAGCTTCATCCTGGGCTGGCTTCTGGTCGGATATGCGGGCCTGCGCTCACAGCGGTGAACCCGGCGGCGTTTTGCCTGACAGCCGGTCGCGGCGATACCCGGCCAAGGCCGCCTGCCCGGCCGCAAAGGCGGCGGGCAATTGGGCGGCGGCGGCCAGCGCGGCCTGATCTTTGCCCTGTTTGGCGGCGGTGTCTGCCTCCTTCGCGAGTTTGGCCAGAACCGACAGACCCACCGTCAGGGCGCCGGACGCCAGCTTGTGTGCGGCCCGGCCGACCCCCGGCACGTCACCGGCGGCCAGCGCCTCCGTGACGGAGGCCAGGGTGACGGGGGCATTGCGGCCGAAACTGTCGATGATCTGTCCCACCCGGTCGGTGCCCAGGATCGACAGATGTTCCTCCAGCACCCGCAGGTCCAGCACGGGGACGATGTCGGTCGGGGGCGATGGTTCCGGTGCCCGTGCCGGTATCGCCGCGGCCGCTGCCGCCGGCGGCTCCACAGGGCGCTGCCGGCCGGCCAGCAGCGGGGCCAGCGTGGTGGCCAGCGTGTCCGGCGTGACCGGCTTGCCCAGGATGGCGGCCAGTCCGGCGCGCTGTCTTTGCCGCTCCGTTACCCGGTCGGCGCGGCCCCGCAGCAGCACGACGGCGGGCCCGCCCCCACGCCGGATGCACCAGGCAAGGGCCAGACCGCTATGCCGCCCGATGCGGGCAGCGACCAGGGCCACGTCCGGTCCTTCCATCAACGCCATTTCCAGCGCCATCTTGGCGTCGTCCGTCTCTTCCACCCAATAGCCGGCCTGTTCCAGCAGCAGCCTTGTCAGGGTGCGACCCACTGGATCGTCATCGACCACCATGGCCGACAGGCCGTTGGGCGTGGCCGTCGGGATGCGTGGGGCCGCGGCGGGGATGGGGGGCGGTGCCATCGGCCGGGCGGCGACGGACACCATGGCGGACGCCTCGGTCCCCGCGGTGCCGCCCAGCCGCTGCCGTACCAGGGCCTGCATGCCGGCCACTTCATTGCGCAGCAGGCGCAGTTGGATGGCCTGGGCGGGACTGACCGGCCCGGCATTCAGCCCGTCCAGTTCCTGGGCCATGGTCTGCAACCGGGTGTTCAGACTGTCGGCCGCCAGACGCAGCACCGGCAGCGGCACGCCGCCGGATGGCGGGCCGGCCGATGGCAGTGTCGGCGGCGGCAGGCGTGTCAGGTCGCGCAGCAGCGGCGCCGCCAGGGGCAGCAGCAGGAACCCCGCCAGGGTGCCGCCCGCCAGCGCCGTGGCCCCCACCCCGGCCTCTGCCCAGAAATAGGTGGCCAGCACCTGGCCGGCGACGGTTACGCTCAGCCAGATCCCGGCCAGCCAGCGCGGCGACCGTCCATCCCGCCACCACCACCAGCCCAACAGACCCAGCCCCGCCAGGCGCAGGCCCAGCGGCATCGCGGCCGGACCCAGCAGCAGGGCGTCCAGCAGCGCCATGATGGCCAGCCAGGCGCCCCCCGCCAGCGGCAGGTCGGGCGGCGGTGCGGTATCCGGCATTGTCTGGGCGGGGCCGTTTTCGGCGGGGTCGCTGTTCAATTCGGCCTTCGAAAGGACATGATCCGACATCATGTATATGCTTCGGTGGCGGGTCGGTCCATCATCCCTATCTGTCATGATGGGGCCGCAATCCTGTCGCCCTTGCCAACGCCCGGCAGCGGTGTCATGCCTGTCATGATGCACCGCACAAGGGCGGTCCGTCCATATTCCGTGCTCCCCGGAGGGGTTTCTGAAAGTGTTCGCGCCGGCCCGTTTCCGTTCCGCCCGCCCCCACCGCCGGAAGGCCGCAACGGCGGCCCTGGCCCTGCTGCTGCTGTCGTCCACGCCGGCCGTCATGGCGCAGGACAACCAGCCCAATGCTGCGACCATCCAATGGGCACAGCAGATCCTGGACCAGCAGGGTTTCTATCAAGGCCGGGCCAGCGGCAAGATGGACAGCGCCACGGCCGCCGCCATCTCCGCCTACCAGAAAAAGAACGGGTTGAAGGCCACGGGTCGTCTGGATCAGGCAACGGTCGACAGCATGATGCGCGGTCGCCCGGAACGGACCGGTGTCGGCAATCTGGCTGACCCGACCAGCCGGGCCAGGGCCAGCCAGCCTGTGAACCTGCGCGAAGCCGATGTGAAGCCGTCCGCCGCCCCCACGGCGGCGGCCGTCGATCGCGGGCAGGGGAGTGAGAGCACGGTTCTGGGCGTGTCGCGCGGTGGGAACGACCTGCCTGCCGTCCGCACCGGGGCTGCCGCCCCCGCTCCGGCCGCTGCTTCCACTTCGGGCAATGCACCGCAGGCGGCCCTGCCGTCGACGGTGGGCAGCCCCGGTCCCGCCGATCCCGCCGCCGCCCCGCGCAGTTCTGTGGAAACCGAAGTGACGCATGAGGGGCCGGAAGGAGAGGGCGGTTTCGATCCCGCCAGCCTGCCCGACTGGGTGCGTTATGGCCTGATCGGCGGCATCGGTGCCCTGCTGGTCGGCATGCTGGGATACTGGTGGGGCAGCGGACGCCGTCAGGTGAAACCGGCGCCCAAGGCCAAGGCGGCGGCACGCCGCGTGGCCCCGCCCCCGCCGCCCGCCGGCACCGTGCGTCGTGAACCGACCCTGGGCGGCGACCCGCCCGGCCCCGGCGGTCGCCGTGAACCGGTCTTCACCGCCCCGGCCCGCGACCCCCGCCGCGCCGGCTGACCCGTACCCGCTTCCCTTTCCGTTAAGATTATGCCCGCGAAATAAAAATTTCCGGCGGCGATGGTGTACGTCCGTTTCGTGCAAAGGATCACCCAACAACGAAATCGACCTGAGAGCCTTGCCGAGCCTAGACTCTGCGTGTCAAAGCCGCCCGATCAGGAAGGCAGCAGCAGCGATCCACCGGCCCGGAGGCCCGTCCCCATGCTTTTCGATTTCCCTGATTTCGATAATCACGAACTGGTTCTGTTCGGTCGCGACGCGGCCAGCGGCCTGTCGGCCATCATCGCGGTCCATTCCACCGCGCTGGGCCCGGCCTGTGGTGGCTGCCGCATGTGGCCCTATGCCAACGACCAGGAGGCCATGCGTGACGCGCTGCGCCTGTCGCGCGGCATGAGCTACAAGAACGCCATGGCCGGGCTGCCGCTGGGCGGTGGCAAGTCCGTGATCATCGGTGACAGCCGCAAGGACAAGTCCGACGATCTGTTCCGCGCCTTCGGTCGCGTCATCGACAGCCTGGGCGGCAAATATATCGCGGCGGAGGATGTGGGCATCAGTGTCGCCGACGTGATGACCATGGGCCAGACCACGCCACACGTGGCGGGCCTGTCCAAGGGGCACGACGCTTCGGGTGATCCGTCGCCCTTCACGGCCTATGGGGTCTATCTGGGCATCCGGGCCGCCGTGCGGCACAAGCTGGGTACCGACAGTCTGAAGGGCGTGCGCGTCGCGGTGCAGGGGCTGGGCAATGTCGGCTCCCACCTGTGCCAGCGTCTGGCCGATGACGGCGCCATCCTGACCGTCACCGACATCCATGCCGATGCCGTCGCCCGCGCCGTCGAGCGTTTCGCGGCTACCGCCGTGGCACCCGATGCCATCCACGCCGCCGATGTCGATGTCTATGCGCCCTGTGCCCTGGGGGCCGTGATCAACCCGCGCACCCTGGGGGCCATCAAGGCCAGGGTGGTGGCCGGCGGCGCCAACAACCAGCTTGAAACCGACCCGATGGGCGAGGCGCTGCGTGCCTCCGGCATCCTGTACGCGCCCGACTATGTCATCAATGGTGGCGGGATCATCAATGTCTCGGCCGAGGTGACGCAGGATTACGATCGCGATGCGGTGCTGCGTCAGGTGGAACATATCCCCGTCACCCTGGCGGAGATTTTCCGGCGTGCCGATCGGGAAGCCCGCCCGACCAGCGCCGTGGCGGACGAGATGGCCCGCGAAATCCTGTCGGCCGCCAAGGCACCCGGCAAGAAGGCCGCGGCCTGAGGATTGACGGGCGGGTGGTCCGGGGCGGTTTCCGGGCATGGGAAACCGGCGCCGGCGCCATCCGCCCCTTATGCCGGATAAAGCCGGCGCAGCAGCGACAGGATCGCGCCGACGGTGTCACCGTCCAGACGATAGAAGATGGTCTGCGCCTGACGCCGGGTCCGCACCATCCTTTCCTGACGCAGCACGGCCAGATGCTGGCTCAGCGCCGATTGCGACAGGCCGACCAGACTTTCCAGTTCCCCCACGGACTTTTCGCCCTGTGACAGGTGCAGAAGGATGGACAGGCGTCGTTCATTGCCCATGGCCTTCAGCAGGGCAGCGGCGGCGACGGTCTTGACAGGCAGGGGCATGGCATCCATAGCCTCCTGGAAACTGGATCGGCCCGGTTGCCTGTCAAGCCCCGGGGGCTGACGAATTTTCCAAGAGGGGACAACCCATGGATGGCGATGTCACGCTGGATTGTTCGGGTCTGAAATGCCCGATGCCGGTGCTGCGGGCGGCAAAGGCGCTGCGGTCCATGGCGGCGGGGCAGGTCCTGACCGTTACCGCCACGGACAAGGCGGCCCCCAAGGACTTCCAGACGTTCTGCGCCGAGGGGGGGCACGACCTGATTGCGACCGATGTCCTGGGTGACACGCCCCATGGGACCTTGGTACGGTTCATCATCCGGCGGGGCGGCTGATCTGTCGCAAGGACAGGCCCTATCCCGCCATCCATGATGGCACTGGTCAGTCCCGGCACAAAAGACCGGGCGGCCGTGAGGAAATGACCGGGGACGCCGCACCGCATGAACACGCTGCTTTTCTCCCATCCCGACTGCCTGGACCATGATACGGGCTATGGCCATCCTGAATGTGCCGACCGGCTGCGTGTCGTGCTGTCCGCGCTGGAGGATGAAGCCTTCATGTTCCTGGACCGGCGCGACGCGCCGCTGGCCACGCGGGAGCAATTGGAACGTGTGCATCCGGCCGCCCATGTGACGGCCTTGCTGGACGCCATCCCCGCCAATGGCCATGGCAGCATCGATGCCGACACGGTCCTGTCACCCGGCACGGGCAAGGCCGCCTTGCGTGCCGCCGGTGCCGTGGTCGCCGCCGTCGATGCCGTCTGTGGCGGGGAGGCGCGCAACGCCTTCTGCGCCGTGCGCCCGCCCGGCCACCATGCCGAACCCGATCAGGCCATGGGCTTCTGCCTGTTCAACAATGTGGCCGTGGGGGCCGCCCATGCCCGCGCGATGCACCGCGTGCGCCGCGTCGCCATCATCGATTTCGATGTACATCACGGCAATGGCACCCAGACCTTCTGTGAGCAGGAGGCCGACCTCTTCTATGGCTCGACCCATCAATGGCCGCTCTATCCCGGCACCGGGTCGGTGAAGGAGAAGGGGGCGTTTGGCAATGTCGTCAATGCCTGTCTGCCGCCCATGGCCGGCAGCCCGGAATTCCGCCACGCCATCCAGACGCAGCTTGTCCCCGCCCTGGACGCGTTCAAGCCGGATCTGCTGATGATTTCCGCCGGGTTCGACGCCCATATGCGCGATCCCGTGGGCGGGCTGGACCTGACGGAGGATGATTTCGTCTGGGTCACACAGAAGCTGATCGAGGTGGCGGACCGCCATGCCAAGGGGCGCATCGTTTCCGTGCTGGAAGGCGGCTATGACCTGCGGGCCCTGGCCAACAGCACGGCGGCGCATGTGAAGACGCTGATGGTTGCCTGACACTGGTATGCCCTTTGTACCGGTGCGTGGCACTTGAACCGCCGGGCCGGCGGACATACAGTCCGCCCTTCCGAATGACAGCGCCGAAGCCATGACCGACCAGACCCTGCCCCCCGACATCGCCGCCCTCAGCTTCGAGGATGCGCTCGCCGAGCTGGAGCGGATCGTCCGCCAGTTGGAGGAAGGTAAGGCCAAGCTGGACGATGCCATCCAGTCCTATGAGCGTGGAACCTGGCTGAAACGGCATTGCGAGGCCAAACTGCGCGAGGCGCAGGCCAAGGTGGACCGCATCACCATCGCCGCCGACGGCACCATCGGTGCCGAACCCGCCCGTCTGGATTAAAGGCCGCCATCCCATGCCCTCCCTGCCCAAGACCCTGACCGCCGCCATGGCGGATACTGTCGAACAGGTCGAAGCCGCCATCGAGGTGCTGTTACCGCGCACCAACCTGATGGAAGCCCGCATGTTCGATGCCATGCGTTATGGCTGTCTGGGTGGGGGCAAGCGGCTGCGCCCGTTCCTGGTCATGGAAAGTGCCCGCATGTTCGGCGTCAGCCCGGCCTGCGCGCTGCGCACCGCCTCGGCGGTGGAGTTCATCCATTGCTACAGCCTGGTGCATGACGATCTGCCGGCCATGGATGACAGCGAGTTGCGGCGCGGGCGCAAGACGGTGCATCTGGAATTCGACGAGGCCACCGCCATCCTGGCCGGCGACGGGCTGTTGACCCAGGCCTTTGAAATCCTGGCTGACCCGGAAACGCATGAGGACCCGCAGGTGCGCTGCAAGCTGGTGGCGGCCCTGGCCAAGGCCGCCGGCCCGCGGGGCATGGTGGGCGGACAGATGCTGGACCTGATCGCGGAGAGCACGCCGCTGGATATCGGCGCCATCACCCGGCTGCAGCGCATGAAGACGGGGGAGATGATCGCCTTCTCCGCCGTTTCCGGCGCCATCCTGGGCAGGGCGGGCGCCCCGCAGCACCATGCGCTGCAGGCCTATGCCCATGATCTGGGCCTGGCTTTCCAGATCGCCGACGATCTTCTGGATGTCGAAGGCACGCAGGACGAGGTGGGCAAGCCGGTCGGCCGTGACGATGTCGCTGGAAAAGCCACATTCGTGTCCATCCTGGGGGTGGAGCGGGCACGCGATCAGGCGCGCCGGTTGGCCGGTCAGGCCGCCCAGCACCTGGAGATTTTCGGGGACCGGGCCGATATGCTGCGCCAGGTGGCGCACTATGTCGTTGAGCGGCGCGCGTAAGAACAACAAAGAGGTAGGGACAATGTCCCAGTCGAAGACGCCGTTGCTGGACCAGGTCAAGATCCCCGCCGATCTGCGGCGTTTGCAGCCCACGCAGCTACGCCAGTTGGCCGATGAGCTGCGCCAGGAAACCATCGACGCGGTATCCGTGACGGGCGGCCATCTGGGCGCCGGCCTGGGTGTCGTGGAGCTGACCGTCGCCATCCATTACTGCTTTGACACGCCGTCCGACCGGCTGATCTGGGATGTGGGGCATCAGGCCTATCCGCACAAGATCCTGACCGGGCGGCGCGACCGGATTCGCACCCTGCGCATGGGCGGCGGCCTGTCGGGCTTCACCAAACGGTCGGAGAGCGAGTACGACCCGTTCGGCACGGCCCACAGCTCCACCTCCATTTCCGCCGGGCTGGGCATGGCGGTTGCCCGCGATCTGGCCGGCAAGACCAACAATGTGGTGGCCGTCATCGGCGACGGCGCCCTGTCGGCCGGCATGGCCTATGAGGCGATGAACAATGCCGGCGCCTTGCAGTCGCGTCTGGTCGTCATCCTGAACGATAATGACATGTCGATCGCCCCGCCCGTGGGCGCCCTGTCGGGTTATCTGTCACGCCTGATCTCTTCCAAGTCCTATCGCGGCTTCCGTGATTTCTCCAAACAGGTGGCCGAACATCTGCCGCGCCCGCTGCTGAACGCCGCGCGGCGGGCGGAGGAATATGCGCGCGGCATGGTGACCGGCGGCACCCTGTTCGAGGAACTGGGCTTCTATTATGTCGGTCCCATCGACGGGCATAATCTGGACCATCTGCTGCCCGTGCTGGAAAATGTGCGCGACGATCCGCGCGGCGGCCCCGTTCTGGTGCATGTCGTCACCCAGAAGGGCAAGGGCTATGCCCCGGCGGAGGCATCGGCCGACAAGCTGCATGCGGTGGGCAAGTTCGACGTCATCACCGGTACCCAGGCCAAGCCCAAGGCCAATGCTCCCTCCTATACCCGCGTCTTTGCCGACAGCCTGATCAAGGAAGCCGAGAAGGACGAAAAGATCGTCGCCATCACGGCCGCCATGCCGTCGGGCACCGGTCTGGACCTGTTCGAGCAGAAATTCCCCAAGCGCAGCTTTGACGTGGCCATCGCCGAACAGCATGCGGTGACCTTTGCCGCCGGCATGGCGACCGAGGGGTTCAAGCCGTTCTGCGCCATCTATTCCACCTTCCTGCAGCGCGGCTATGACCAGTTGGTCCATGATGTGGCGTTGCAGAACCTGCCTGTCCGCTTCGCCATCGACCGCGCCGGTCTGGTGGGGGCCGACGGCGCCACCCATGCGGGGGCGTTTGACGTGGCCTATCTGGCCTGCCTGCCCAACATGGTGGTGATGGCGGCGGCGGACGAGGCCGAACTGGTCCATATGGTGGCTACCTGTGCCGCCCACGATGCCGGCCCCATCGCGGTCCGTTATCCGCGCGGCGAGGGTGTGGGCGTGGAGATGCCGGAACAGGGCGTGCCCCTGCCCATCGGCAAGGGCCGCGTTATCCGCGAAGGCTCGAAGGTTGCCATCCTGTCGCTGGGTGCCCGTCTGGCCGAAGCGCAGAAGGCGGCCGAAGATCTGGCGGCCCTGGGCCTGTCCACGACCGTCGCCGACGCCCGCTTTGCCAAGCCCATCGATATGGAACTGGTCGAGCGGCTGGTGCGTGGGCACGAGGTACTGATCACCATTGAGGAAGGCAGCATCGGCGGCTTCGGCAGCCATGTGTTGCACCATCTGGCAGTGGAAGGCCTGCTGGATATCGGCTGCAAGGTCCGCCCCATGGTGCTGCCCGACACCTACCAGGACCATGACAGCCCGGTGAAGCAGTATGAACAGGCCGGGCTGCAGGCCCGTGACATTGTCAACACGGCGCTGAAGGCGCTGGGCGTGGAGGCGAAGGCGGCGGTGGGTGCGTGAGGACGCCGCCGCGGGGCTGCTAGTCCGCCAGCCCCATCACCAAGGCGATGGCGGTATTGACGCGGGCCATTTCGGCTGCGTTCAGCCGGCCGATGATGGTGCTGATGCGCTCGCGCCGGACCGTGACGGGTTTGTCCGCCATCACCTGTGAGGTTTCACGCAGGCCGTTTTCCGGTGCGGCGTCGATGGTGATCCGGAAATCAGGGGCATCGGCCAGTTCGCTGCTCATCTGGCAGATGATCACCGACGCGTGGCTGTCGGGCAGGGCGTCGGTCTGTACCACCTCGGCTGGGCGCGGCTTGCCATCGTCGCCGGCGGCGGCGACCATGACGACGTCACCGCGCCTCATCGAATTCACCGACCTGTTCGATCCAGTCCAGCGCGGCGCGTTCGTCGGCCACAGACGTTCCGCCGCGCTGGCCATGGTCGATCCCCTTGTCACGCGTTACGGGCATTGTAACGCGTGATGCCTGAACCGTTGTCCCCAGTCCGCAAACACCTCTTCCACGCTCTGGCTGCCATCGGTGCCGGGCAGGGTGGTCCAGCTTTCGTCGCCGGGCTTTGTCTGCATCATATAGGCCCAGTGGGTCAGGTTGTAGGCGCCGTTGCCGCCCGTCATCTGCATCAGGAAGGCCGGCTGGCCCTGATGCTGCGTCAGCTTGCCCTGGCCGACGATGAAGCTGGCCACGGAGACGCTGCCTTGGACCGGATGCAGGCTGATCCCGCCGACCGGGGTGAAGGACAGGCAGACGCTGCCATCCGGTGCGACCGATCCGACGATGCTCTGATATTCGAAGTCGCCGCCATCGATGCTGGCCGCGCATTGGCCGATCAGATAGCCGTTGCTGTACTGCGTGAAGTACCAGAGCGTCTGGTCATTGACCTGGGTGATCTGGGGCTGCGCGATGTTCACCTGCTGCATGGCCGGCAGATAGTCTGTCGGCACGTACCAGTAGGTGCCGACCAGCCAGGACAGATCATCGGCGCAGCCCTGTTCGGTACCGGCATCGGCATTGCGGTTGCGCAAACCCATCATTTCCCCCTCTCTTGGTCATCGGGGGAAACGATATCAAAAATAGTAAGTTATGGAATATAAATCACGGATGGGTTGTGATCCGCCTCTTAATGCGCCTCCGCCCAGGACATGCCCACGCCAGCCTCCGCCACCAGCGGAATGCCGATATCGGCTGCCCCCTCCATCACCTGGCGCACCAGGGCGGAGGTTGCCTCCACCTCCGCTTCCGGCACTTCGAACAGCAGTTCGTCATGCACCTGAAGCAGCATGCGGGCGCTCAGGCCGGCATCGGCAAGGGCGCCGGGGATCTTGATCATGGCGCGTTTGATGATGTCGGCGGCCGTGCCCTGGATGGGGGCGTTGATGGCCTGACGCTCCGCATAGGCCTTGCGGGCGCCCTTTTCCTGGATGCCCTGAATCCAGCATTTGCGGCCCATCAGGGTGCGGACATAGCCGTCGCGCGCCGCCTCGGCCTTGGTCTTTTCCATATAGGCCTGAAGCTCCGGGAACCGTTCGAAATAGGCCTTGATGAAGGCCCCGGCCTCTCCCGGTGCGATGCCGAGCTGGCGTGACAGGCCGAAGCTGGAAATGCCGTAGATGATGCCGAAATTGATGGCCTTGGCCCGGCGGCGGATTTCGGACGTCATCTGCGCCAGCGGTACGCTGAACACCTGGGACGCCGTCATGGCATGGATGTCGATGCCTTCCAGGAAGGCCTGGCGCAGGGCGGGGATGCCGGCCATTTCCGCCACGATGCGCAGTTCGATCTGGCTGTAATCCACCGACATGATGCGGTTGCCGGGGGCGGCCACGAAGGCGCGGCGGATCTTGCGCCCTTCCTCCGTGCGGATGGGGATGTTCTGCAGGTTGGGATCGGTGGAGGACAGGCGGCCCGTGGAGGTGGCGGCCAGCGCGAAGCTGGTATGGACGCGGCCCGTATCGGGGTTGATCTGTTCGCCCAGCGTGTCGGTATAGGTGGATTTCAGCTTCTGGAACTGCCGCCAGTCCAGCACCTTCTGCGCGATAGGAATGCCCAGATCGGCCAGTTCCTCCAGCACGGAACTGTCGGTGGACCAGGCGCCGCTCTTGGCGGACTTCTTGCCGCCCGACAGTTTCATCTCGTCGAACAGGATTTCGCCCAACTGCTTGGGGCTGCCGACATTGAATTCACGACCCGCCAGCTTGTGGATATCGGCCTCGAACTCCACCATCTTCTTGGCGAAGTCGTTGGACAGTTCGCGCAGGACCTGCCGATCGACCAGCACGCCCTCCATCTCCATCCTCGCCACCACCTGCACCAGCGGCCGCTCGATGGTTTCGTACACGGTCACCATGCGGTCGGCCAGCACGTCATGGCGCAGCACATGCCACAGGCGCAGCGTGATATCCGCATCCTCCGCGGCATAGGCGGTTGCCTTGTCCAGGGGCACCCGGTCGAAGGTGATGCGGTTCTTGCCGGTGCCCGTCACCTCGTCAAAGGAAATGGTGGTGACGCCCAGATGGCGCTGCGCCAGTTCATCCATGCCATGCCCATGACGGCCGCCGCCGATGACATAGGAGCGCAGCATCGTGTCATCGATGGGGGCGACCGTGACGCCGTGCTTGGCAAACATCTGCCAGTCGAACTTGATATTGTGCCCGACCTTCAGCACGCCAGGATGTTCCAGCAGCGGTTTCAGGATTTCCAGGGCGCGGTTCAGCGGCACCTGCCGGGGCGGCGGTGCGCCATCGCCGAAATCAAGCCCGCCCGCCCCTTCCCGGGGCGCCGACGGATCGATATGAGCCACGGGGATGTAGCAGGCGCGGCCCGGCCGAGTGGACAGGGAGATGCCCACCAGTTTGGCCCGCATCGGGGTCAGGCCGTCCGTCTCCGTATCGACGGCGACGACACCGGCCTCCATACCTTCGGCCACCCAGGCGGCCAGCGCCTCTTCCGTATCGACCAGCACATGGTCGATCGTGTCGGGGCGGGGGATATGGGCGTCGGCCCGCACCTCCGCCGGGGCGGCGGCAGGAGCGTAGGAGCGGCCATCCAGGGCGGCGCGCAGGTCGCGGCGGTTGACCTCCGACACGGTGCCGGTGGCGGCATGAACGGCCGCCCCATCGGCCAGGGTGCCGTCGGCCGCGATTTCCGCCTTCACCTTGGCGATGATCGACCGGAACCCCTGCACACCCAGCCAGGAGAGCAGCCGGTTCACATCCGGTTCCCGCACCTTCAACTCATCCACGGGGACCGGGACGGGGGCGTTTTCCTCAAGCTTCACCAGCCGTTTGGAAATGCGGGCCAGATCGGCATTCTCCAGCAGCTTCTGCCGGCGGCCGGCCTGCTTGATCTCACCCGCGCGGTCCAGCAGCGCTTCCAGCGATCCATATTCGGTGATCAACTGGGCCGCCGTCTTGATGCCGATGCCGGGCACGCCGGGCACATTGTCGACGCTGTCGCCGGCCAGGGCCTGGACATCCACCACCTTGTCAGGGGCGACGCCGAACTTCTCGAACACCTCATCCGGGCCGATCATCCTGTTCTTCATCGGGTCCAGCATGCGGATGCCGTCATCCACAAGCTGCATCAGGTCCTTGTCGGACGACACGATGGTGACGGGGCGGCCCTGGCTGCGAGCCTGACGGGCATAGGTCGCGATCAGATCGTCGGCCTCAAACCCTTCCAGCTCGATGCAGGGTAGATTGAAGGCTTCCACCGCCTCGCGGATGATGGCGAACTGCGGACGCAGATCCTCCGGCGGATCGGGGCGGTGGGCCTTGTAGTCCGGATAGAAATCATTACGGAAATTCAGCCGCTTGCTGTCGAAGATGATGGCCACGGCCTCGGCCTTCAGTTCCGCCAGCAGCCTCATCAGCATGTTGGTGAAACCCATGACGGCGTTCACCGGCGTGCCGTCCGGCCGGTTCAGCGGCGGCAGCGCATGGTAGGCACGAAAGATGAAGCCCGACCCGTCCACCAGATAAAGCGGGGCGCCGTCGGCCGGCGGAAGGGGGGTGCTGGTGGCGCTGTCGCTCGGCATGGGGCGGCCTGTCGTTCCGGCTGTGTTCTCGGGATCGGAACATGGCGCAAGCGCGCGGCGGTGTCGAGGGGCGATGTCGGCTGCGGTGTCGTTCCGGGGGAGGTCCGGGTACTATGGTCGCTGCTGCTCTGACCGTCACCCCGGCTTTCGCCGGGGTGACGGTAGAGTGTGAGATAGCCTTGGCAGCTTTGCACTCAATACCGCTTGAACCGGTCCAGCAGCCGGTCGATGTAGTCGCGCTCGGCCTTGGGGCGGTTCTGTTCGGAGGCGCGGCGGCGCAGTTCCTCCAGGATTTCGCGGGCGCGCTGCATGTCGGCTTCGGCGGGGATCTTCACCTCCTCCCCGTTCAGCGTGCCGGAGCCGGGCAGGGGGCGGCCCAGCGGGTCGCGGCCCTGCTGCCGGCCGGTCGGGGTGCGCTGGCCCCCCGCCTGTCCGGGGTTGGACCGGGCCATCTGTTCCTGCATCGACTTCATGGTCTGCTGCAATTGTTCCAGCGCCTCGCCCTGCGATGCCACGGCCTGATCCGGGGCGCCGCTGCGCAGCGCCTCGGCCGCGTCCTTCATGGCGCGTTCGGCCCGGCCCAGGGGGCGGGGGATTTCGCCGCCGATCTCCCCCAGCCGGCGCATGATGTCGCCCAGTTCGCCGCGCAGATCGTCCTGCTTGCCGGCCATGGCGCCATTCTGCTGTGCCGACGGGCCTTGCTGCTGTGGCCGGTCATTGCCGGGGCCACGGCCCTGACGGTTGGGCATGCCCAGGCCGGGCAACTGATTCTGCGGCAGTTCCTCGGCCTGATCGAACTGTTGCTGCTGCTGGCTGAAGGTCTCATCCATCAATTGCTGCTGCTGCTTTTGCAACGCGCGCAGCTTCTGGGTCAGTTCGGATAGGGCCTCGCCCTTCTGGTTGGCCTGTTGGCTCTGTTGCTGCTGCGGCTGGCCGTTCTGCAAATTCTCCATAAGTTGCTGAAGCTGCGACAGCATCTGGCGCGCGGCCTCGTGGTTGCCGGACTGGGCCAGATCGCGCATCTGGCGAACCATATCTTCCACCTCGTCCCGCGTCATGGATTGTGCGTCGGGGTCGGCGGGGCCCTGGTCCTGCGGCTGAGCCTGGGCCGGCTGCTGCTGCGCCTCCTGCTGGGACAGGGCATCCATGAATTCCTTCATGGCCTGTTCCAGATGCTGCATGGCCCGGTCGACCTCTTCGGCCGGGGCGTTACTGTCCAGCGCATCCATCAGCGCCTTCTGCGCGTCGCGCAACTCCCGCTCGGCCAGGGACAGGTTCCCATCCTCGATCCGCAGCGCGACATCCCACAACATGGCGATGGTGCTGGGCACCGTGTCCGGCCCGGCATTGCGCATCAGCCGGCCCACGGCGCTGCGCAGCGCCAGGAAGGCCAGCGGGTCACCGCCATAACCGTCCAGATTGACCGACAGGTCATGCAGGGCACGGCCCACCAGCGGCCGGACACCGTCGCCCATCAGGATCAGGGTCTTGCGCTGCTCGATGATGGCGCGGGCCACGGGATGGTTGAAATGCCGTTCGGGCAGGGCTATCGCCTGTTCCGCACTCTGCGACACCTGCCCGGCGCCATCGGTGGCGCGCAGGCGGATGCTGACCGGCATGCCGGCCCAGGGATGGCCGGTCAGGTCGTTGTAGCCCGTACCCGTGATCTCCCGCTTGTTTTTCGACGGCACGGGCAGGGTCAGGTCGATGGGCGTACGGTCGATGGCGCCGGGCAGATCGGTGGCCAGCGTGATGGTGGCCGTCACCGAATGGATGCCGTAATCATCAGCGCCGGTATAATCAATGCGCAGGGCGTTGCGTTCGGTGGCGCTGGGCGGGGTGCGGAAGGCGATGCCCGGTGGCTGATCCGGCACCAGCCGGATGGGCCAGGACGCCACCTCGCGCCCAAATTGCCGTACCGACACATCCTCACCGCTGGTCAGGGCCAGTTCCACCTGGTAACCGCCGCCGGCCACGGGCTCGAAATCCACGCTCTGGTCATTGGCGACCAGCGACGGTGTCCCGAAACCACCATCCAGCCGCACCACCAGCTTGGTGCCAGCGGGCAGGAACAGCAGCTTTTCCCCCCCATCATCCGCCGCGGCATCGGCGGGCTTTCTGGCGGTCAGGAAGACCGGCGGCTGACCGGTGTAATCGGGCGGCGTGGCCCACGCATCCAGGCGTGTCGGGGTCAGCACCCCGCCCAGACCCAGGGAGGGCAACAGGGCGCCGGCGGTGCGCCCGCCCAGATCGCCCCAGCCCACCGTGGCACCCACCACCATCAGCAGGGCGGCGGCCACCCGCAGGGCCCAGGGGTCGCGGCTGGGCAGGCGGCTGTCGGGCAGGTCGACGCGCAGGTCGCGGGCCTGCTGCCGGGCGCGTTCCTGCGCCGCACGCCACAGCGCATGGGCCAGCGGGTCGCCGGCCCCGCCGGCAATGCCGTCCTGAAGCTGTGACAGGGGGCGGTGGGCCAGATGGCTGTCGCGTTCCAGGCGGCGGCGGGCATCGGCCTCCGTCGGCCGCCGCAGGCCCCGCAGACCCTGCCAGAAAAGATATGCCGTGCCCCCAAGCATGGCCAGCAGCAGCGGCACATGCAGCCAGGGGGACATGTGGATGAACAGACCCATCCAGGCGAGCGCCAGGAACAGGCCCAGCAGCGATAGCGGGCGCCAGAGGGCAGGCCACAACGCCTCCCACCACAGGGTGGCAGTGGCCAGTTTCAGCGGCCGGCTGTCGGCATCGCCGGGCACGGGGGGCTTGCCCGGCGGCACCCGGCCCACGGCTCCGCCCACCCGATAACGCTCCAGCACGGCCCGCAGCCGGGCCGCCAGGGGCCGTGCCGGCGCTGCCCAACGTGCAGGCCAGATACGTGGCCGCCCCGAACAGCGGCATAAACGTGTGGCACTTTTCCTGCTCGCTTTGCACGCAGATGGTCATGTCGCGGCGCCGGTCGCGCCAGGCGAGGGCTAAGTACTGGCCCGCGCCCAGCTCACCGGCTGGCTTGCCGTCTACCAGTACCCGCAACGGCGCGGCAGGGCCGGCTTCAGCACGGCGGTACAGATAGATGGCTGCCGTATCAGTGGCTGGCGCGAACCCACCAGCACCGCCAGGCTGCAGGCTTGTAATGATGCGGCCCGAGGCCAGGCGCAACTCATATAACTG
>NZ_JAGOGJ010000145.1 GCF_017996735.1 Niveispirillum sp. | reverse complement strand
TTGGCGGAACCCATCTGGGCCAGCGGTCATCCGCCGCTCAAACAGGCCGGACACATGAACGCATTCGACCCGAACAAATCATCTCGCCTACCCCTTGTTCCCAACGGGCCGTCCACACATGGTATTAAACCCTGTCAATCAGGCGGCGATCAATGCCCGCTGCCCGACAGGTTCTTTACGATCTCTTCAGTGACCTTCTTGGCATCGCCCAGCAGCATCATAGTGTTGGGGCGGAAGAAGAGTTCGTTTTCGACACCGGCGTAACCGGCACCCATCGAGCGCTTGATGAACAGAACCGTCTTGGCCTTTTCGACGTCCAGGATCGGCATGCCGAAAATGGGGCTGGCCGGGTCCGTCTTGGCGGCGGGGTTGGTCACGTCATTGGCGCCGATGACATAGGCCACGTCGGCCTGACCGAAATCGCGGTTGATTTCGTCCAGTTCGAACACCTCGTCATAGGGCACGTTGGCTTCGGCCAGCAGCACGTTCATATGGCCGGGCATGCGGCCCGCGACGGGGTGGATGGCGTACTTCACCTCCACGCCTTCCTTCTTCAGAAGGTCGGCCATTTCGCGCAGGGCGTGCTGGGCCTGGGCCACGGCCATGCCATAGCCGGGGACCACGATCACCTTGGACGCGTTCTTCATGATGAAGGCGGCATCGTCGGCGGAACCGGCCTTGAAGCTGCGGTCGATGGCGCCACCCGCAGCGGCGGCACTGGCGGCGGCGTCACCACCAAAGCCACCCAGGATGACGTTGATGATCGACCGGTTCATGCCCTTGCACATGATGTAGGACAGGATGGCGCCGGAGGCACCGACCAGCGAACCGGTGATGATCAGCAGGTTGTTCTGCAGCGTGAAGCCGATGCCCGCCGCCGCCCAGCCGGAATAGCTGTTCAGCATGGACACGACCACGGGCATGTCGGCCCCGCCGATCGGCAGGATCAGCAGGAAACCCAGCGCCAGGGCCAGGATGACGATGATCCAGAACAAGAGCTGCGACTGCGTGATGCAGAGCAGCACGATCAGGGCGACCAGCGCGATACCCAGGCCGGCATTCAGCATATGCTGACCACCGAACACCAGCGGCTTGCCGCTGACCCGGCCGTCCAGCTTCAGGAAGGCGACAACGGAGCCGGTGAAGGTGATGGCACCGATGGCCACGCCCAGGCTCATTTCGATCAGGGAGCCGACATGGATGTCGCCGGTCTTGCCGATATTGAAGCTTTCCGGCGAGTAGAAGGCGGCGCCTGCCACGAACACGGCGGCCAGACCGACCAGGCTGTGGAAGGCGGCGACCAGCTGCGGCAACTGCGTCATCTGGATGCGCTTGGCGATGACCATACCAGCGGCGCCGCCGATGGCGATGCCGGCCACGATCATGATCAGGCGGGTAAATTCCAGCGACTTGCCGGTCAGCGCCGGCAGCGCGATCAGCGTGGTCAGGATGGCCAGCGCCATGCCGATCATGCCGAAGCGGTTGCCCGTCTGGGCGGTTTCCGGGCTGGACAGGCCACGCAGGGCCAGGATGAACAGCACGCCGGAGGCGAGATAGAGAAGCGATGCGGTGACGAGCATTATGATTCCTCCCCGATCACTTCTTGGCGGCGCCGGATGGCGCCTTCTTCTTGTACATGGCCAACATGCGCTGCGTGACCATGAAGCCGCCGAAGATGTTCACGCTGGCCAGCACGATGGCCAGGAAACCCATCAGGGCGGACAGGCCGTTATCGGCGGCACCGGTGGCGATCAGCGCGCCGACGATGATCACCGACGACACCGCATTGGTCACGGCCATCAGGGGGGAGTGCAGGGCCGGCGTGACCTTCCAGACGACGTAATAGCCCACGAAGCAGGCCAGGACGAAGACGGTCAGGCCGATCACGATGAAGGGCATGCCGCCGGCATTGGCAAGCTGCGCCTCCAGCATGGCGATCTTATTGGTCATCTGGACTGCCTGCTCGCGCGCGGCATCCAGATTGTTCAGCAGTTCCGCACCGCTGTCCGCATTGGCAAGGATCATTATCTGGCTCCTCAGGCGGCGGGCTTGTTGAAGGCGGGGTGGACCACGGCGCCATCACGGGTCAGGCCCGTGCCCTTCACCACGTCATCCTCCCAGTTCATCTTCAGGCTCTTTGTGTCCTTGTCCACAAAGGGCGTGATGAAGTTCAGCAGGTTCTTGGCGTAGAGGGCAGAGCTGTCCACGGCGATGCGGCTGGGCATATTGATGCGGCCCACGATCTTCACGCCGTACTTTTCCACGACCTGACCGGCCACGGCGCCTTCGACATTGCCACCCTGTTCGCAGGCCAGATCCACCAGGATCGCGCCCTGCTTCATGGTCTTCAGCATCTCGTCGGTGACCAGGATCGGCGCCTTGCGGCCGGGGATCAGGGCCGTCGTGATGACGATGTCCTGCTTCTTGATCGTCTCGGCGATCAGGGCCGCCTGCTTGGCCTGATATTCCTTCGACATTTCCTTGGCGTAGCCGCCGGCGGTCTGTGCCTGCTGGAATTCCTCATCCATCACGGCGACGAAGGTGCCGCCGAGCGATTCCACCTGTTCCTTGGTGGCCGGGCGCACGTCGGTGGCCGACACCACGGCCCCCAGACGCTTGGCCGTCGCGATGGCCTGCAATCCCGCCACGCCGGCACCCATGACCAGGGCGCGGGCCGGCGGGACAGTGCCGGCGGCGGTCATCATCATGGGGAAGGCGCGGCCGAATTCGTTCGCCGCCTCGATCACGGCGCGGTAACCGGAAAGATTCGACTGCGACGACAGGATGTCCATGCTCTGGGCGCGGGTGATGCGCGGCATGAATTCCATGGCGAAGGCGTCGATCTTGGCGGCGGCATAGGCGGCCACCGTCTCCGGCGCGCCATAGGGCGACAGACCGGCGATCAGGATGGCGCCCGGCTTGATCAGCGCCAGCTCGTTCACATCACCCTCACCCTCGGCCAGCGGACGCTGCACCTTCAGGATGATGTCGGCCCCGGTCAGGGTGCTGGTGATGTCGGCGGCGATGGTGGCGCCGGCGGCGGTAAAGGCATCGTCGGTCAGCGCGGAACCCAGGCCGGCGCCCGTCTCCACCACCACCTCAAAGCCCAACCCGATATATTTGCGCACCGTGTCCGGCGTGGCTGCGACACGCAGCTCATGCGCCCGGCGCTCCTTCGGAATGGCGATTTTCATGCGATCCGATTCCCCCTCTTGGATAAGTTCCTTGAAGTCTCAGCAGGCGACCCAGGGTGCCGACGCTCCGTTTCAGGATTATGCCGGCCGTCTTTATGGTTTCGCACGATGACGCATCCGGTAATCTTTGTGAAGCTTTCAGGGTGCGCTGCGTCATGGTCGGAAAGGGTTTTCCCACTGGGCGGAAAGGAATGGTGGGGGTGTGGATGCGGGAGGGGGGTGCCGATGGAAAGCGGATTCTGTAACGCCGATCCGGTAATTCCGTTCCCGATTCCCAAAATTTCCAGCAGGAATAACGCATTAAGATGTAAGCATTTTTATGGTAACCGGTTACCATAAACTGTGTAACGCCGTTACATGATTCGCGGCCGCGACCAAAGTCGTTCTTGCCTTTGGCGATGGTTTTGCGGCCGACGCATGGAACCATTGCCATGCGGTGACGGGGGGGTACGGTTGCATCCGGGCCGGGGTCTGAAAGCCGGGCTGGACCCCGTCATGCGGGTGGGGCAGAGTGTCGCCCAACCCTATCAGAGCCTTAAAACGCCCCATGACCGATCCGCAGATTCCCGAAAAGCATCCCCTTGCCGACGCCGCCCGCACCCTGTTCAAGGAGTTGACGGAGGCGGGCCGCCCCGTGGTGGGCACCGGCATCGGCGAAGGGCAGATTTTCCTGCGCGTGGCCGGGCCGGACCATGAGGCGCCGGCGGAGTACCGGGGCTATCCCGTCGTGGTGCTGACGGATGAGGGGATCAAGCCGTAGTCCGCTCACCACCCGTAGGCAGGGCGGCCTGTTCGGCGCTGCGGGCGATATACCGGTCGGGCCGATGGTTCATCGCGATCACCATGTTGGCGATCACCGCCCCACCGACCGACAGGACAAGACGGTCCAGCGGCAGGACGAAACAGGCGCCCAGCAGGACCAGCCCGTCCCAGGCCAACTGCACATAGCCGGCGCGGACGCCGAACCGTTCCTGCAGGAACAGCGCCAGGATATTGACCCCACCCAGGCCGATCCGGTGCCGGAACAGGATCAGCAATCCCGTGCCGATCAGGGCGCCGCCGATGATGGTGGCGAAAAGCGGGTTCAGATTGGCGAATGCCACCCAATCCGACATCCATCGCGTCAGGACGCAGACGATGCAGACGGCGACAAAGGTGCGAATGGCGAAGCCCCGGCCCATACGCTTCCAGGCCAGCACGTAAAAGGGCAGGTTCAGCAGGAAGAACAGCAGCCAGAATCCGGCGCCGGTCGCATAGTGCAGCAGCAGCGCCAGACCGGCCATGCTGCCCACCAGCAACAGGGACTGGGCATAGATCATGGTCCCGAACGACACCAGCATGGTGCCAAGGGCCATGGCTGCCACGTCTTCATAGGTCCGATGATGTGAACGGTTGCTGTCCATGCCGGTTCCCCCTTCTGGGCGACGGTCCCTGATGTTGCCAGCGGCTTCACCCGGTTCCCTTGCGGATCATGGCGTTCCGTTCCCCATCCCCTTTCTTCTAATCGTTGCCTGACATCATAACCTTGATGCAGCGCAATAGGCAGCCGAACTTGGGCCGTTTCCGGGGTTGCGGCGCAACAATGCCGATCGCGGGGCGGCGGATGGGGCACGGACTGCCCCTTTGCCCGTCGATGGCCGGCTTGACCCGCCGCTGTCCTTCCCTCACACTTCAAACAATTGTTTGAACAAACCAAAGGGAGAAGACGAAGATGCCCAAGGCGCTGCTATGCAAGGGGTTCGGCCCACCGGAAAGCCTGGCGGTGGAAGAGGTGGCGGCCCTGCCGCTGGCGGCGGGGGAGGTGCGGATCGCCATCAAGGCGGCGGCGCTGAACTTCGCCGATACGCTGATCATCGAGGGCAAGTATCAGGAAAAGCCGCCCTTTCCCTTCAGCCCCGGTATGGAATGCGCGGGCGTGGTGACGGAACTGGGCGAGGGCGTGCGGCATCTGACGGTCGGGCAGCGGGTCATGGCCTTGTCGGCCAAGGGCGCCTTCCGGGAGGAGACGGTGGTGGAGGCCGGCGCCGTGCTGCCCATCCCCGACGGGATGGACTTCGCCACGGCCGCCGGCTTCCCCGTTGCCTATGGCACCTCCCACCTGGCCCTTACCGACAGGGCGCAGTTGAAGGCGGGGGAGACCCTGCTGGTGCTGGGCGCGTCGGGCGGGGTCGGCCTGACGGCGGTGGAGATCGGCAAGGCCATGGGCGCGCGGGTCATCGCGGCGGCGTCATCGCCGGATAAGCTGGCCGTGGCCCGGGATCATGGCGCCGATGAGGTGATCGATTATGCGGCCGAGGATTTGAAGACCCGCCTGAAGGAACTGGCGCCCCGGGGCGTGGATGTCGTGTTCGACCCGGTGGGCGGGGATTATTTTGACGCCGCCCTGCGCAACATGGCCTGGTGCGGGCGCATCATCACCATCGGCTATGCGGCGGGCCGCATCCCGCAGGTGCCGGCCAATCTGCTGCTGGTGAAAAATTGTGCGGTGCTGGGCCTGTTCTGGGGGGCTTACCGCAAGCATAACCCACAGCGGCTGGGCCAGAGCCTGATGGAACTGCTGGCCCTGTGGGGGCAGGGGAAGCTGCGGCCGCATGTGTCGCACGCGCTGCCCCTCGCGGATTATGCGCAGGCCTTCCATCTGCTGTCGGGGCGCAAGGCGACGGGCAAGGTGGTGCTGACCCTGGCGTGAGGTTCACAGGTTCCATCAAACCGTCTCTCCCGTCATCCCGGCTTTCGCCGGGATGACGGGGTACGGTGGCTTCAATCCAACTCTAAAAAGAAAACCGCCGCATCGGGTGACCGATGCGGCGGTTCTTGTTTCAGGCGAAGGCCCGAAGCTTACTGGATCGTTTCGCCATGCAGCGACAGATCCAGGCCGTCACGCTCGGCATCCTCGTCCACGCGCAGGCCGGTGATGGCCTTCACGATGTACAGGATGATCGTGGTGGCCACGGCCGACCAGACGACGGTGGCCAGGATGCCCCAGACCTGGGTCCCGATCTGGCCGATATTGCCTTCCAGGGCGCCGGCGGTGCCGCCGATGGCTTCCTTGGCGAAGACACCGGTCAGGATGGCGCCGACGATGCCGCCCACGCCATGCACACCCCAGACGTCCAGGCTGTCATCATACTTCAGGGCATGCTTCACCGTGGTGGAGGCGAAGTAGCAGATGATGCCGGCAGCGGCACCGATCCCGAGCGCGCCATCGACGCCCACGAAACCGGCGGCCGGCGTGATGGCGACCAGACCGGCCACGGCACCCGACACGGCACCCAGGACAGAGGGCTTGCCCTTCACACCCCATTCGACGAACACCCAGGCCAGCGTGGCCGTGGCGGCGGCGATCTGGGTCACCAGCATGGCCATGCCCGCACGGCCGTCAGCGGCAACGGCGGAGCCGGCGTTGAAGCCGAACCAGCCCACCCACAGCATGGCAGCGCCAATCAGCGACAGGACCAGATTGTGCGGCTTCATGTCCGACGTGCCATAGCCCTTGCGCTTGCCCAGCACGATGGCGGCAACCAGACCGGCGACACCGGCATTGATGTGAACGACGGTGCCGCCGGCATAATCCAGCACGCCATCGCCCATCAGGAAGCCGCCGCCCCAGACCCAGTGGCAGATCGGGCTGTAGACGATCAGCGACCACAGTGCCGTGAACAGCAGCAGGGCCGAGAACTTCATGCGGTCGGCGAAGGCGCCGGTGATCAGCGCGGGGGTGATGATCGCGAAGGTCATCTGGAAGGTGATGAACACCGATTCCGGGATGCTGCCGGACAGGGTGCCGACTTCCAGGCCGGACAGGAAGGCCCGGCTCAGGTCACCGACATAGAGGTTGCCGGGACCGAAGGCGAGGCTGAAACCGACGACCGCCCAGAGCACGGAAATCAGGGCGGCGATGGCAAAACTCTGCATCGCCATGGTCAGGACGTTGGCCTTGCGGACCATGCCGCCATAGAACAGCGCCAGACCGGGAATGGTCATGAACAGCACCAGCGCCGTGGACGTCAGCAGCCAGGCGGTGTTGCCGCTGTCGAGCGTCGGGGTCGGCGCCGCGTCCTGCGCGAAGGCCACGCCCGGAACCAACGCCAGGCACGCCGCGAAAAGGGTCTTCAACATACGATTCATCTGGCTCCCCATTCTTGTGGGCACGGGGCCGACCGGCCGCCGCACACGCCGTTACTCCCCTATTCAAAGTCCGTGCCGTTGTGCAAAGCGGCGGAATCCCTCGACGTTGATGCGGTTGTCGCCTGACAGGAATCCACCCTGGCCCCCGCGACTCCACCCCGAAACCCCTGATATGCACAAAAATTGTGCTGTTTCTGGCGGGGGGATTTCTGGAAAAATTTAGTTATAACAATTCACTATGTCCGTATGCCCCCTTTGGGGCACCCCAAATCAGCGGCTAAAAATGTGACAGATTAAAAAATAGGCAGACATTCGGGTGCATGCGGCGTTTCCGGGCCAGGTCATCCGGTTGTGTGCCCTTCGCCTTTTCGTTGCCTGCCCTGTCCGGGATCGGTGACGCTTCATACGTATCCAGGCGTGACCGGATGGCCCGCATGTGACACCATCCTTCCGGAATATAGCCGCCGGTCGAAGCGGCCGGCACCGCGCGACATCAGGGGAGGATGGGAATTGGTGACCAGTCAGTCCGAACAGCGTCTGGATCGTGATCTTCGACAGGCGCCGCGCCATGCGCTTGCCCTGGTGCTGGCGGGTGGCCGCGGCAGCCGGCTGAAGCAATTGACCGATCGCCGCGCCAAGCCGGCGGTGCATTTCGGCGGCAAGTTCCGCATCATCGACTTTGCCCTGTCGAACTGCATCAATTCCGGCTTCCGCCGCATCTCCGTCATCACACAGTACAAGTCGCATTCGCTGCTGCGGCACCTGCAGCGCGGCTGGAACTTCCTGCGGGGTGAAATCGGCGAATTCATCGACCTGCTGCCGGCACAGCAGCGCATTGATGAGACGAGCTGGTATCAGGGCACGGCCGATGCCGTGTTCCAGAACCTGGACATCCTGCGCAGCCACAAGGCCGAATGGGTGCTGATCCTGGCCGGCGACCATATCTACAAGATGGATTACGCCAACATGCTGGCCAGCCATATCCGCACCGGCGCGGATGTGACCGTGGGCTGCATCGAGGTGCCGCGCCGGGAGGCGTCGGGTTTCGGTGTCATGCATGTCGATGATGACAACCGCATCGTCAGCTTCCTGGAGAAGCCCAAGGACCCGCCCGCCATGCCGGGCAAACCCGACATGGCCCTGGCCTCCATGGGCATCTACATCTTCAATGCCGATTTCCTGTACAGCCATCTGGAGCGTGACGCCCGCGACCAGAAATCCAGCCGCGATTTCGGCAAGGACATCATCCCCTATCTGGTGGATACGGCCAAGGTCGTCGCCCATCATTTCAACGAAAGCTGCGTGCGTAACCGCGCCCAGCCGGGCAATGCCTACTGGCGCGACGTCGGTACGGTGGATGCCTATTGGGAGGCCAACCTGGACCTGTGCAAGGTCTCGCCCGACCTGGATCTCTATGACCGGGAATGGCCCATCTTCACCTATCAGGAGCAGTTGCCGCCCGCGAAATTTGTCTTCGACGATGATGGCCGCCGTGGCATGGCGGTGGACAGCATGGTGTCGGCCGGCTGCATCACCTCGGGCTCGCTGGTCCGCCGTTCCATCCTGTTCAACAAGGTCCGTGTCCATTCTTATTGTGAATTGACGGATGCCGTCATCCTGCCGGAGGTGGAGATCAACCGGAATGTGCGCCTGACCAAGGTGGTGGTGGATCGCGGCTGCGTCATCCCCGCCGGCCTGGTGGTGGGGGAAAATGCCGAGGAGGATGCGCGGCGTTTCTACCGTTCCGAAAATGGTGTGGTATTGATCACGCAGGAGATGCTGGACCGGCTGGAAGGCTGACGGTTATTGCATTTCCCTCAGGCGCAGGGCGCTGCCATGCGGCAGCTTGGCTTACGCGCCCATGGGTGCGCGGGCCAGCAGTCGCTGGCCCCACGGGTCATTTCCATGGCCCGTGGCAGAGGGGAGCAAGTGGGTGGTGAGGGGCGATGAAGACCTACGCGGGTAACTTTGTGCTGGACTCGCTGGGACGGCGGGTTCCGTTGCATGGATCATCGGCCTTCGCGGCGCTGCGGCGCGCCGGCGCGGTGGCGGCGGCGTGCCTGGACCATATCACCCCCTGCATGCTGCCCGGCGTGACGACGGGGGAGATTGACGACCTGGTTGCGGCCTTCCTGAAAAGCGAAGGGGCCGTGGCGGCCACGCTGGGCTATCACGGCTTCCCGAAATCCTGCTGCATCTCCCCCAACCATGTCGTCAACCATGGCATCCCCTCCCACGGGGTGCTGCTGAAGGCAGGTGACATCGTCAATGTCGATGTCACTGCCATTGTCGATGGCTGGTATGGAGACACCTCGCGTATGTATCTGGTGGGGGAGGTGGCGCCAAAGGCCGCCCATCTGGTCCGCACCACCTATGATGCCATGATGGCCGGCATCGGTCAGGTGGCGCCTGGCAAGCATCTGGGTGATATCGGCCATGTCATCGAACGGGCCGCCCGGCGGGTCGGTTACGCCACGGTGCGCGACTATGTCGGCCATGGCATCGGCCGCGTCTTCCACGATGCGCCCGATGTCATGCATTTCGGCAAGCCGGGGCGCGGCATGAAGCTGGTTCCCGGCATGGTCTTCACCATCGAACCCATGTTCAACCAGGGGGGGGCGGGCCTGCGCACGCTGGCCGACGGCTGGACCAACATCACGCGTGACCTGTCCCTGTCGGCGCAGTTCGAACATACGGTGGGCGTCACGGATGACGGGGTGGAAATCTTCACCCGGTCGCCGGCGGGCCTGGACTGCCCCGTGCCGGCCCCTGGCGGCGCGACCGCCTGATCTTCACCGCCGCGTCCTTGCCATGATGCCGGCCGCCGCCATCAACAGCAGGGCCGCGCCGGCAAACGCCGCCCGCATCCCCTGTGCGATCAGGGCAGGTGGCGCGGTGGCCAGGTCCGCCGTGCCCACGGCCAGGGCAAAGACACCGCCCAGGCAGGCCGCCCCCGTGATCAGACCCAGGTTGCGCGACAGGTTCAACAGGCCGGAGACAAGCCCGCGCTGGTCCGCCGGCTGCCCGCCCATCACGCCGGTATTGTTGGCGGCCTGGAACAGGGCATAGAAGCTGGTCATCACGGCGATGGGAACCATATAGCCCGCCACGCCCCACTCAACCCCTGATGCGGACATGAGCAGACAGCCCGTTGCCAGCCCGCCCAGGCCCACCAGGGTCATGCGTGGGCCGCCGAACCGGTCGACGACGCGCCCGGACGGGATGCCCGCCAGGGCGGAGATACAGGGACCCGTGGCCAGCACCAGCCCCGTCAGGGCCGGTGACAGGCCCAGCACCCGTGTCAGGTAGAAGGGGCCCAGCACCAGCGTTGCCATCATGATCATGGAGACCAGGACATTGGCCAGCAGCGCGCCGCACAGGCTGCCGTCCCGGAACAGGGACAGGTGCAGCAGCGGGGACGGAGCCGCCTTCTGCCAGAGGATGAACAGTCCGGCCAGCAGCAGCGCCGCCGCCATCAGGACGGGGCCGACGGCGTCGCCATGCTGTCCGACGGTCATGGCAAGGGCATAAGCGGCCAGCGCCGCGGCCAGCAATGCCGTGCCAAGGGGGTCGCCCCCCGCGTCTGACCGCGTCGGTGCGTTATCCGCCGGGACCAGCGCCCGGACCAGCATGAATGCCGCGAGACCCAGCGGCACATTGACCAGGAACAGCCCCGGCCAGCCGGCCAGCGCAATGGCTGCCCCGCCCAGGGACGGCCCCAGGGCCGTGCCCACGGCCGACATGCTGCCCAGCATGCCCATGGCCTGCCCGGTGCGTGCCTTGTCCACGGTGCCGCCGACCAGGGCCATGGACATGGCCATCATGGCGGCAGCGCCCAGCCCCTGGAAGGCGCGGGCGGCGACCAGCAGCGGCAGGGACGGCGCCAGCCCGCACAGGGCCGATGCCAGGGTGAACAGCAGGATGCCGCCCAGCAGCAGGCGGCGCCTGCGCCCGATCCGGTCGCCCAGCCGCCCAGCGCCGACGATCAGCGTCGTGGTGGCCAGAAGATAGGCCAGCACCACCCATTGCACCTGGGCGAAGGGGACGGCGAAGGACGTGGCGATATCCGGCAATCCGACATTGGCGATGCTGGTGCCCAGTGAGGACAGAAGGATGGACAGCGACAGGGCGGGCAGCGCCAGGCGTCCACCCCGCCGTTCCATGTCCCTTGCCGCCGTCTGTTCCGCCATCATCGCCGCCCCCTCTGTCCGACCCGTCCGTGACCGTGACGCTATGCGATGGACCGGTATGGCGGAAGACGCAGCAATCGCACTATATTCGTGCATGAAACGCCATATAATACTAATCTGCCGAGGGTTTGACCCTTGGCAGATTGGAGGCCGGCGACGGCCGGCCCGGCACCGCGTGGTGCCGTAAGCCAAGCCGCCTGATGGCGGCGCCCGGCGTCTGAGGAACACGAAATCTTCCTGGATCGGTCACGATCAAGGAAGATTGGGATAAGGTGCCGGCCGTGAACCTGCCCGACCTGAACCTTCTGGTGACCCTGGATGTGCTGCTGGCGGAGGGCAGCGTGGCCGGGGCGGCACGGCGCCTGCGGCTCAGCCCGTCGGCCATGAGCCGGGCGCTGGCGCGGCTGCGCGCGGCGACGGGCGATCCGCTGCTGGTGCGGGCGGGCCGGGGGCTGGTACCGACACCCCGCGCCCTGGAACTGCGCGGACAGGTGGGGGCCATCGTCGAGCAGGCGCGGGCGGCGCTGCGGCCGGCCACGGCGCTGGATCTGGGCCGCCTGGACCGTGTCTTCACCCTGCGCACCAGCGAGGGGTTTGTGGAGACGTTCGGCGCCGCCCTGATCGCCCGCGCGGCCGCTGCCGCACCTTGGGTGCGCCTGCGCTTCACGGCCAAGCCGGAACGGGACAGCACGCCGCTGCGCGACGGCACCGTCGATCTGGAAACGGGCGTGGCGGGACCGGATACGGGTCCCGAATTGCGTGTGCAGGCCCTGTTCCGCGACCGGTTCGTGGGTGTGGTGCGGCCCGGCCATCCCATCCTGGCCCAGGCGGTGACGCCCCGGACCTATGCGGCGGCATCGCATGTGGCGGTGACGCGGGCCCGGCCTGACAAGGGACCCGTCGACCGGGCCTTGAGCGCGCTGGGCCTGGAACGGCGGGTGGTGGCCCTTGTCGCGGGCTATGCCGGGGCGCTGGCCGTGGCGCGGGACAGCGATCTGGTGGCCACCGTGTCCGCGCGGCACACGGTGGGCCTGCGGGCCGGCATGGCTGCCTTCGATCTGCCGTTCGACATTCCGCCGGTCACCGTCTCGCTGCTGTGGCACCCGCGCCTGGATGCTGACCCGGCCCATCGCTGGCTACGTGGGATCGTGCGGGAAATTTGCGGCGATGCCGGCGGGGATGATGATCCCCTTGCTGAAAGCGCGCGTTCCGTTCACTCATACCAAGGTCAATAAGTGTTGACCTTGGTATCCCCCCGATCAACAAGCCCGGACCCCATCATGCGTGTTCTTTTCGTCACGTCGGAATGCCTGCCCTATGTGAAGACCGGTGGCCTGGGGGATGTGGCCGGGGCCCTGCCGGCCGCCCTGCGGGCGGTGGGCGCGGATGTGCGTGCGCTGATGCCGGGTTATCCGGGGGTCCTGGAACGGCTGGAGAACGTGAAGATCCTGCGTGACCTGCGCGGCTTGCCGGGATTGCCGTCGGCGGCGCCGGCGCGTCTGGTGGCGGGGCGGGGGGTCGATGGCGGGATCGTCTATGCCCTGGACATACCCAGCTTTTTCGGGCGCAAGGGCAATCCCTATCTGGGGCCGGACGGCAAGGACTGGTCCGACAACCATCTGCGTTTCGCCGCCCTGGGTCGCGTCGCCGCCTTGATCGGACTGGCGGGGGATGGGGCGCAGGGTCGGGCCCTGTGGAAGCCGGAGGTGTTGCATGGCCATGACTGGCAGGCCGGGCTGGCCGCCGCCCATCTGCATTTCCCCCTCTGGCCGCTGGCCGGGGCCAAGCGGCCGGGCACGGTGTTCACCATTCATAACCTGGCCTTCCAGGGCCTTTTCCCGGCCGAAACGGTGCCGACCCTGGGCCTGCCCTGGGACGGGTTCACGCCGCAGGGTCTGGAATTCTACGCCCAGCTTTCCTTCCTGAAGGCCGGTCTGGTTTATTCGGACCGGTTGACGACCGTCAGCCCGACCTATGCCACGGAAATCCAGGGCGAGGTTTTTGGCTTTGGCATGGACGGACTGTTGCGGGCACGGGCAGACGTGCTGGACGGCATTTTGAACGGCATCGATACCGATGCCTGGAACCCGGCCAGCGACCCTTTGCTGACGGCCCAATATGATATTGCCTCATTGCCGGCGAAGGAGGCGAACAAGGCCGATATCCAGCGGGCCTTCGGCCTGTCCCCCGATATCCACGCGCCTTTGTTCGGCATTGTCAGCCGCCTGACGGATCAGAAGGGCATCGATCTGGTGGTGCAGGCCATCCCGCATATCGTGGCACGCGGCGGACAATTGGCCGTGCTGGGGACGGGTACCGCATCGCTGGAGCAGGCGCTTGCCGGTGCCGCCCGCCATTTCCCTGGCAGGGTCGGGCTGGTGCTGGGGTATGACGAGGCGCTGTCGCACCGGTTGCAGGCCGGCGTCGATGTGCTGATGGTGCCGTCACGGTTTGAGCCGTGCGGCCTGACGCAGATGTATGCCTTGCGCTATGGCACCCTGCCGCTGGTCAGCCGGGTGGGCGGTCTGGCCGATACCGTGACGGACTGCACCGATGACGCCCTGTCGGACGGCACGGCCACCGGCTTCACCTTTGGCCCCGTCACCGTGCCTGCCCTGATCAACGCCATCGACCGCGCCTTCGCCCTGCATCCGCAGACGGATAAATGGCGCGGTGTGCAGCGCGCGGCCATGGGGCGCGACGTGTCCTGGGGGGCGTCGGCCCGGCACTATATGGAAACCTATAAGGCGGCCGTTGCCGCCGCCGAAGGGGCGTGAGGGCTGCCGACTGGCGGCGCCCTCACCGCCGGATGCGGTTGTCCAGCCGTTCATCCTCCAGACCCGCCGGCTCCTGGTGGATGGCGAATTCGGCCTGGGGAAAGGCGATACGCAGTTTCCGCTCGATCTCGTCCGTGATGTCGTGCGCCTCGGCCAGCGTCAGGTGCGGGTCCAGTTCCAGGTGGAATTCGATATGCTGGCCGATGCCGGTGGACCGGGTGCGCAGATCATGGATGCCGCGCGTCTGGACATGGCCGCGCACCACTTCCTTCACTTTCGCGCGGTCGGCATCCGGCAGTTCGCGGTCCATCAGCACGCCCAGCGCCTCGCGCACAATGCGGCTGGCGCCCCAGACCAGGAACGCCGCGATGCCCAGCGCGAAGATCGGGTCCCAATAAGGCCAGCCCGACCATGCCGTCAGGCCCAGGGCTGCGATGACGGCGGAATTCATCAGCAGGTCGCCGCTGTAATGCATGCTGTCGGCGGCGATGGCCATCGATGCCGTGCGCCGGATCACCCAGCGCTGCACCAGCAGCAGCAGCCCCGTCATCACAATGGCGAAGACCATGGTGATGATGCCCAGTTCCGGGCTTTCCACCGGCCGGGGCTCGGCCAGCCGGCCGATACCTTCATAGGCCAGGAAGACACCGGAGCCGGCGACAAAGGCCGCCTGCGCCAGGGCCGCCAGCGGTTCCGCCTTGCCATGGCCGAACCGGTGGGTGCTGTCGGGTGCGCGCAACGCTTGCGCCACGCCCAGCAGCGTGACGATGGAGGCCAGCAGATCGACCGAACTGTCCATCAGGGAGGACAGGACGGCCACCGCCCCGGTCGTCAGGTAAGAGGCAAGCTTGGCGGTGATCAGGACCAGCGCCACCGTCACGCTGGCATAGGTGGCCCATCGCCGATATCGATCCGTCGCCCCACCCGTATCCGCCACTACACACCTTCATGTCAGGGGTAAAGCCGGCCCTTGGCCCACGCCCCCTCGCCCTCGCGGGTGAACAGGATGCGGTCATGCAGCCGGAATTCACGATCCTGCCAGAATTCGATGCGGTCGGGAACGACGCGAAAGCCGGTCCAGTGCGGGGGGCGCGGCACTTCGCCGCCCTCGAACCGCGCCTCGGCGTCGGCCACGGCCTGTTCCAGGGTGGTGCGGCTGTCCAGCGGGCGCGATTGCTGGCTGGCCCAGGCGCCGACGCGGCTGCCGCGCGGGCGGCTGGCGAAATAGGCGTCGGCCTCCGCGTCCGTCACCCGCTCCACCGGTCCCTCGATCCGCACCTGCCGGCGCAGCGACTTCCAATGGAAGGTCAGGGC
>NZ_JAGOGJ010000144.1:13406-15676 GCF_017996735.1 Niveispirillum sp. | reverse complement strand
ACGTCTGATCGGCACCTATGACAGCCGCGTCAGCTTTGGGCAGGAGCGTGCGTTGCTGGTTTGGCAGCGTCTTATCCGCCCCGATGGCACGTCCCTGCAACTGGACAACCTGCCTGCCAGCGACACCGAGGGCCAGTCTGGCCTCTCCGACGAAGTGGATTTCCACACCGGACGTCTGTTGAAGGGCATCGCCATGGCGACGCTGCTGGGTGTCGGTACCGAACTGACCTTTGGGCAGCAGGAGAGCGACTTGGTTCGAGCCGTCAGGGAGTCCGTCCAGCAAAATGCCGACCGCGCTGGTCAGCGTCTGGTTGAACGCAATCTCGACATCCAGCCAACCCTGACCGTCCGCCCCGGCTGGCCGCTGCGCGTGATCGTGCGTCGCGACCTGATCGTATCGCCCTACCGTGGAGGCTGACCCATGCTGAAGCTCCCCAAGCTCCCCGACCGCACCCCGGTGAAGCTGACCATCACCCTCAATCCGGAACTGCACCAGCGGCTGCAGTCCTACGCGGCCGTTTACCGGGAAACCTATGGCACGACTGAGCCGGTGGCCGATCTGATCCCCTACATGCTGGATGCTTTCCTGGACAGCGACCGGGGTTACGCAAAAGCCCAGAAGGAGGACCGTCCATTTGTACAGGCTCCTGGCGACGGTCGGAAACGCCGTGGAGCAACTCTAGCAGCAAGTAATCAGCCTAGCGAGCCGGAGGACTGAGCCATGGCAACCATTGGCAAGTTCACGCAGTCCAAAGATGGCGGTTGGACCGGAACCATCCGTACCCTGACCATCAATGCCAAAGTACGGCTGGTCCCCAACGACGGCCGCGACAATTCTTCCGCACCGGCCTACCGCCTTCTACTGGGCCACCATCACATTGGGGACGCCTGGGAGGCCGGAACCGATAACGATGCAAGCCTTTCTTATCTCCGCATCCGTCTCGATGATCCGGCTTTCTCGTGTCCAATCAGCGCTGCTCTGTTCCCTTGCGAAGATGGTGTGTCAGCAAAGCTGATATGGAGGCGTCACTGATACTAATGTCTGCTGACTAGCATTACAGTTGCGTATTTTGTGAAGTTCTGAATCAATGGGCGACCATGATTCGGAGGGTCATGGCATGTCGGGTTCGCTTGAGGATACGCTTGGTCTGTGGTCGGTGTCGTTGCGGTCTGTGAAGGACCGCATCCGGCCATTATTCACGCAGGATCGCGTTGCCGCCTCGGCGGGTTTGTTTCTCGATGGACTGCTGGGGGCGGAGCAGCGCAAGACGGGGTGGATGCGGGCGGAGGCGGCAGGCGACCCCGGCCCCTGGCGGCAGCAGGCGATCCTGGGCCGGGGCCGATGGGACGCCGATGCGCTACGGGATATCGTGCGGGATTATGCGCTGGAAACGTTGGCGGACGATGATGCGGTGCTGGTGATCGACGAGACGGGTTTTCTGAAGCAGGGCAAGGCATCGTGCGGAGTGGCACGGCAATATACGGGTTCGGCGGGCAAGATCACGAACTGTCAAATTGGCGTGTTCGCCTGCTACGTGTCGCGGCACGGCCATGCTTTCATCGACCGGGCGCTGTACCTGCCCAAGGTCTGGACGGATGACGCGGATCGGCTGGCGGCGGCGCATGTTCCAGATGGGACGGGCTTTGCCACCAAGCCGGCGCTGGCCATGGCGATGATCAAGCGCGCCGTGGCGGCGGGCACGCCGTTCGGCTGGGTTGCGGCCGACAGCGTCTATGGCGTTGGCGACCTGGAGATGCTGCTGCGCCGCCAGGGCAAGGGCTATGTGTTGGGCGTCAACGCCGATCACCGGTTCAGTTCCTGGGACAAGCCCAGGCCGGTGGGCGGCACGGCGCGCAGCATCGCCGAGGGGCTGGAACCCGGCGACTGGCGGCGCCTGTCCTGTGGCGAGGGCACCAAAGGCCCCCGTCTGCATGACTGGGCCTATCTGGAACTGGCAGACCTGGACGCCGCCGAGTATAGCGACAACCTGACCGGCCCGTGGACGCGCGGCTTGCTGATCCGTCGGCACATCGGTGATGGCGAGTTGGCTTTCTTTACTACCTGGTGCCCCGCTGGAACCGGGATTGAAACACTGGTCCGGGTCGAAGGCCACCGTTGGGCCATCGAGGACAGTTTCGAGACCGCCAAGAACGAACTCGGCCTCGACCATAACGAGACCCGCTCCTGGCACGGATGGCACCGGCATGTCTCGTTGGTCATGCTCGCTTTTGCCATGCTGGCAACCATCCGCCATCACCTGAACCGCCAG
>NZ_JAGOGJ010000144.1:0-13306 GCF_017996735.1 Niveispirillum sp. | reverse complement strand
ACACCCCAAAAAACCCTGCAATGGGTGCGGAGGATGACACCCCAGACACAAACCTGATCCGATGGTCCATGCAGGAAATCAGGCGTGTCGCCACCAAAATGGCACAGCGTCAGATCCAGCCGGCATCACCTGAACCGCCAGACACCCCAAAAAACCCTGCAATGGGTGCGGAGGATGACACCCCAGACACAAACCTGATCCGATGGTCCATGCAGGAAATCAGGCGTGTCGCCACCAAAATGGCACAGCGTCAGATCCAGCCGGCATCCATCATCGCATGGTCAATGTGGCGGCGAGCCCACCAAGCCCAGGCAAGGCGCGCTCATATCAGGAAAAATACGCAACTGTAATGCTAAACGGCTGAAATGGCCAGTCAGGAATTATTTTTTCGTTTCTTGTTCCCCCTCCGGCACATAGATCATGCGGCCATCGGGCAGGCGATAGGTGATGCCGGCCTTGACGCCCTTGCCCTCGCCGATTTGGCCGGTACTGTCATAGCGGGTCAGTTCCTTGCCGTCCTTGATGGTGATGCGCATTTCCGGCGTGCCGGGATTTTCGACCACCGTCACCTTGTCCTGGCTGAACGGGTTCAGCGGGTTGCGCACGATCACGATCATCAGCACAGCGATGACCACCAGGAACAGGTCGATCAGGTTCACGACTGACAGCAGCGGATCGTCCGCCTCATCCCCTTCCAGAAAGCGCATCACTTGCCCCCCGCCCGTTCGATCTGGCGCAGTTCCTCCAGCAGCCAGCGGCGGCGGATGGTCAGGATGAAGAAGCAGATGCTGGCCGCCACCAGCGACAGGATCACGGCGGCGAAGGCGACGGCCAGATTTTCGCCCATGGTCGCCCCCTCATTGCGGGTCAGCGCCAGCAGCGCCGGGCCCATGGGGATCATGGTGGCGACAAGCCCCAGCATCGGTGCCGTGCGCGACACGATGCGCACCCATTCCAGCCGCTTCAAGATCCACAGTTCCAGATCGTCCGATGCCGCCCCGGTTTTGGCCTGATAGGCGGACAGGGCGGACCGGTGGCGACCGCGCAGGCGCTGCCACGCCTCCATGCCAAAGCCGCCCAGCGCCAGAAAGGCATAGGCCAGCGCCGCCAGGATCAGCAGCATGACCGGGACCATGAACAGACCCGCCAGATCGTAAAGCCCGGCTTCCAACGCATTCATTGATGATCACTCCTCAAACACGCAACGCATTGATGTGTCGCTGACGCAGGGCGCCGGCCAGGATCAGGCCCGCCAGCAGGGCGAAGCCGGCCCAGCGTTGCCAGGGCGGGGGCTCGCCGCCCTGTTCATCGGGCTGCACCTGCCGCATCACCTGGCCCTGGACGGTTTCCATGTCCCCGCTGGCCGTGGCGCCGCCCGTCTGGCCGGCATCCAGGCCGAAGCCGGCGACCATCTGTTCGATGAACCGGGCGGTCGATGCGGCTGTCGCCTGGGTGCTGGCGGTGGCGGCCAGTTCCTGCCAGCGCTGCGCCAGCTCGGTGCGGGTCTGCGCGGAAGCATCCCAATAGCCCTTGCGGATCGCTTCTGCCATGCGCTCGACAAGCTGCATCTGGGCGGTCGGGTTGTTGGTGGCGAACCATTCGTTCAGGCCGAGTTCACGCCGGTCCATGACATAGGTGTCGTGGAAGGCCTGCCACTGGTCGGCCCGCACGCTGTCAGGATCGGTGACCTGCCAGCCGAACAGATTGTTGGCGACATTCAGCATCTCCAGCGCGCCGGCATAGCCTTCGGCCTGCATCGCCTTGATCCAGTGCGGGTTCTGGTAGCGGGTCCGCAACTCATCCGCCAGGAAGCTGGCGGCACCGGTTATGCGGGCGGTAGGGTTGCGCAGGTCGGCGATATAGAGCGACGGGCTTTGCCCATCCAGATGCCGCACGGCCAAGGACAGGCCGCCCAGATATTCGAACGGGTGGTCGGTGGACAGGATGCCGTGCAGCTTGGATGAACGCGACAGCACGGCCGCCTGCACCCCCGTCAATTGCCGGGCGAACAGGTTGGTGCCGTCGAGCTTCACGCCCCACTCATCGGCACCGTAGGCATATTGCTGGCGGCTCAGGAAGGTTTCGGCCAGGGCTGATTCCTGTTCCCAATTGGTGGAATCCAGCACCGCACCGGGCAGGCCGGAACCATAATCCCCCGGTTCATTGCTGAACAGCCGCAGAGCGGCCAGCCGGCGGGCCCGGGTTTCCGCCATGCCGCCCTTCACCAGATCGGAGGCCAGCGCCCGACTGTTGGCGGCAATAACATTGCCGGGCTCCTCCAGCGCCGCCAGCCGGTCGATAGCGTCGGCCAACAGGCGCATGAAGCCATCGAATTGGTCACGATAGACGCTGGTGATCTGCAACACGGCATCGATGCGCGGGCGACCCAGTTCGGCAGAGGGAATGATCTCAATCGCGGTCACACGCCCACCCTGGTCCCAGACAGGCCGTAGGCCCATGGCCCGCAGGATCTGGCTTTCCACCACGCCCAGATGCCGCATCGCTTCCGATGACCAGAGGGTGAAGGCCAGTTTGGTAGGGATTTTCCCCTGATGCTCGGCCTGATAGGCCGTGATCAGATCGACGAGCGCCTTCTCCCCCGCCGCATAGGCGCTGCGGGTGGGCAGCTTGTTGGGTTCGAACGCATAGAGGTTACGGCCGCTGGGCACGTCAGGATTGCGGATCGGGTCGCCACCCGGCCCCGGCGGCACCAGCCGGCCGGCCAGCCCGGCCAGAAGGGCCTCCACCTCGCCGGTCTGGTCAAGGTTGCGGTCCAGGGCGATGGCCCGTTCCACCTGCGCGCGAAGGCCGGCATCCGGGATTGTGTCCACCGCCACGCCGTCGCGCAGATGGGCCTTCAGCAGCCGATAGGGCGCCACCTGCTGCAACTGGCTGTAATCGCCAGCAAACAGTTCGTCCGGCTCTCCGCTGGCTAGGCGGTAGAAATCCGGCCCCAATTGCTGCATCACTGTCGACAGGCGGTGGTCGGGATCGGCCGGCCGGCCAAAGACATGCAGGCCCAGGGGCAGCGCATCCTGGGCCAGGACATGCAGATGATCATGCAGGACGATCATGAATCCGGGGAAATCGGCCTGCATGCGCGCGGCATCCCAGCCCAGGTCCTTGTCCATATGGGCCGCCGTCACGGCGTCGCGGATGCGGGCGGCGGTGGCGTCGCGGACGGCGCCTTGCTCCAACTGCTGATATTCATGCACCAGCGCGTGCAGGTTGCGCAGCTCGTCATAGAGCCCGGCCGGGGCGAAGGGCGGGGTCTGGTGGCTGATGGTGACGGCGCGGCCCCGACGGCGGGCCTGCATCGCCTCGCCCACATTATCCTGGATATAGGGGTAGAAGACGGGCAGGTCGCCGACGGTCAGGAACGGATAGTCGTTGGCCGACAGGCCCCGGTCCTTGCCGGGCGTCCATTCCTGGGTCCCGTGTGTGCCGAAATGGATCAGCGCGTCGGCCCCGGACTGGCGCAGCCACAGATATGTTGCCAGATAAAAGTGGTCGGGCGGCACCTTGGTATCATGATAAGAGGCGCCGGGCTTGCCGGCGCGCGGTGGCTGCGGCATCAGGCTTAGGTTGCCCAGTTTCGTTACCGGAATGATGAAGGCAGGCTCGCCCTTGACATTGCGCAGCGCCCAATGCTGGTTGGCGGCACCCCAGGTACGGGTGATCTCCTGCTGTTGCGATATCGGAATGTTATTGAACCAGGATTGATACACGGACAGCGGCAGGGCCTGCGCCAATCCCTTGTCCAGCAGGCCCGACAATTCCGCCTCGGGCCGGTAAAGCCCGCCCAGCATGGCTTGCGCCTTTTCGGTCAGGGTCGCCTCGTCAGGCGTTTCCACCTGATATCCCGCCTGTTTCAGGGCGGTCGTCAGATGTTCCAGGCTGCGCGGAATGTTCAGGCTTGACGCACTGATATTCTTTTCCCCCTCCGGGTGGTTCCAGAACATCAGGGCCAGATGCTTGTCGGACGCCGGTTTGCGGCGCAGGGTCGCCAGCCGGACCAGTTTGGCGATCAGGGCGTCGCCTTGTGCCTCCATCAGCACCGGCTCGCCATTGCGCAACGCGCCGATCACCATGGGGTCGGCCATGCCCCAGGACTCCGGCACGGTCAGCAATGCGGCCATGGTGCCGGCCTGGATGCCGCTGGCAGCCGCCTGAAAGCTGGCCTCGTCCCCTTCCTGCCAAGTGAAAGCGGGAAGGGCGGGGACGTCCAGCGTCAGCAATTCCGCCGCCCGCGCGCTGCCATTCTGCATATGGGTCAGGTTGACCAAGGCGTCTATCCCGGCCGGGGCCAGCAGGCTGGTCAAGCCATCCTCCTTGCCGGCCTCGAACCAGAAGGGCAGGGGGGCGAGACCGGCTTTCTCCATCTTCGCCACCAGCCCGTCGACCATTGCCGTCTGCATGCCCGACAGCATGCCGGTATTGATGGCGATAGCCACGCGGGCCGCATCCTTGGCCCAGTGCGCCTGTCCCCAGGCGAGATAAGAATTGGCATCGGGGAAGGAGGCGGGGGCAGCGGCGTGATAGAAACCCGCTTTGGGCAGCCGTTCCGGTTCTGGCAGGGGCGGGCCGGACAGCCCCTTCGCCCTTGCTGCGACAAAGGCGAACAGATGGCCGATATTCACCGGCCCGCCATTGGCGTAATAGGCGATCAGGGTCGGCGCCTGGTCCGGCGGCAGGTTGCCGGCCCCCGGCGGGCCGCCGCCCACGCGCAGCCAGGGGGTCGACATGCTCTCCAGCACGGTCCCTAGCCGGTCGCGGACCTTGGCCATGTCATTGCCGCGTGGGGCGTCAATGATGACCAGATCAGCCCCGGCTAGCCAGTCGGCGGGGTTGCCGGTGGCGTTTTCCACCCACAGCCCCTCCACCTTCACGCCATGCGCCGCGCCGATCTCAGCCAGCCGGTTGATCTTGCCGGGCAGCACGAAATCGCTGGTGATGATGCGAACCAAGGGCTGGTCGGCACACAGGGCCACCGGTGCCGCGACAGCCAGCACCAGCAGCGCAAGCCATAACCGGAGGGCCCGCCGCATCAGAAGCTCACCGACAGGCCAAGATTATAGCTGCGCCCCGGCTCGGCATAGGAATAGAGGGCGGATTGCGCGGCCAGTTCCTCGTCGCCGATATTCTCCACATTGGCGCGCAGGGTGACGCGGTCGGTCAGGCGCCATGAGATATCCAGCGACCAGAGCGTATAGTCGGGCAGGATATTGGCGACATTGCTGCTATAGACCGTCTGCCGCCCAACATATTCACCACGCACCCGCGCCGTCACGGACGCCACCGGCGTCCATTCGGCCGAGACATTGCCGGCATGGCGCGGCCGTTCGGCCAGCGACAGGCCGGTGACCCGGTTCTCCGTCACCATCCAGGTATAATTGGCGGACAAGGTCAGCGTCTCTACCGGCGTCACCTCACCGCCCAGTTCCGCGCCCTGGATGCGGGCGCGGTCGATATTCTGATAGGTGCGCCGCTCCTGCCCGCGCCGACCGCAGGCGCTGATGCACAGCGTCTGGATCAGATCCTTCAGGTCGTTCTGGAACAAGGTACCGCGCAGGGCCCAGATGCCAGGGCGGTACTCGGCCCCGATCTCGTAGCTGGTGTTGATCTCGGGATCTAGGTCGGGATTGCCGACGATGGTGAACTGGCCGCCGCCGCCCACGGCCGAATAGCCCGGCGACAACTCCTTCAGGCTGGGCGCCTTGAAACCGCGCCCGGCACCGCCCTTGACCGTCAAATTTTCGGTGACGGCATAGGTGAGATAGGCGCGCGGGCTGTGCTGCCAGCCATATTCCTCATGATGGTCGGCGCGGTTGCCCAGCACCAGTGACACGCCATCAGCCAGCCCGATTTCATCCTGCAGGAACAGGGCGGCATGATCGGTTTCCGCTTCGGCACTGGCGTTGACCGTGCTGTCGCGCAACTCCTCCCGCCGCCATTCGCCGCCGGCGGTCAGCAGATGGTTGCCGAACAGCGGTACGCTGACATGGCCATCGACGATATCGTCGGTCAGGCGACTGGGCTGCGTAGCGGCACCCCGCGAGCGGCTATTCTCCCGATCCAGGCGGGAGCGGTAGGCGCGAAGCTGCGTCTTACCCCAGTCCCAGTCGCCCTTATGGCTGAGCGACACCTGTTCCCGGTCGACGTTATCGACATATTCGTAGAAATAGGGCTGGGAACCGGCCTGCTGGGCATTGCGCCAGCGTTCCTCGTCCCCCCGGTCATAGGTCAGGTCGATGCGCTGGGCCGCATCGGGTGTGAAGCTCAGCGCGGCACTGCCCGACAGGCTGTCACGTCCTTCCAGGGCGGTCAGTCGAGGTTCGGTGGCGTCGGGGGTGTTCTGGCGGCGGTTCAGGCGGCCGGACAGGCTGATGCCCAGGATATCCTGGACCAGGGGGCCGGCTATCCAGGTGCCCACCTGATGGGTGGCGCCGCCCTTGCCATCCTCCCGCAAGCCGCCATTGGCCTGGAACACGCCCTGCCATTGGTCTGTCGGGCTGCGGGTGATGACATTCACCACCCCGCCCAAGGCTTCCGAGCCATAGAGGGAGGAGAGCGGACCGCGCACCAGCTCGATCCGCTCGATCGCCTCCACCGGTACCCAGTTCAGGTCGAAATCGGCATGGGCCATGGCGGCCGATGCGACGTTCACGCGGCGGCCATCCACCAGCGTCAGCGTATGTTCCTCCGACAGGCCGCGCAGCGCAATGCCGCGCCGTGTCATGCCGACACCGGTCAGCGTCACCCCCGGCGTGCCGCGCACGGCATCGGCCAGATCCTGCACCGGTCGCTTCGCCAGCTCGTCCTTGCCGATGACGCTGACGGTGGCCGGGCTGGTAACCGTGGTGTGCGGCGTGGTGGTGGCGGTCACCACGATCTCGGGCGCCAGTGCTGGGTCGGCGGCATCCGCCAGACAGGTCGTGGACAAGAGCAGGCTCAGCAGCGGGATGCCAATGCGGATCGGCGTGGCAAAGCGGTGGGATTTCATGAGAGGTCAACCGTTTCCATGACGGATATCAGAAAGCGGTGCGCAAGGTATGTAATGTTATATCATAACACAAGTGCAATTGTGCGCCACATGCCGTTGGATGATGTCGGCCAGGGCCGGTTGCCCCATCGTGGCTGGTCAAACTGACCAGTGATGGTCCCGCTCGTGTGCTTTCTGGAAGGGGCTTGACAGATCAGTCCCTCTTGATCCTAGGTCTATTTGATCTTAAATGTTATAACATCACATTATGATCATGTTTGACAGATGACCCCAAACGACACGATCCAAGGCGCATGTTCCTGGCGGTCCGCCCGCCAGGCTGTTTGTCATCACGCCTTCCATACCGGCTTTGTGGAGGCCATGTTGGGCAAGCCGTTCGACTATGCCGCTCTGGATGCGATGACCGAATATGAACAGCACCGGTACGAGAATGGCCGGGAGCTGGCCTGGGAATGCCGTCAGGCACAATTGACCATCCGCTGGACACGCCGGGACGCCATCCCTCGTGCGTTGCGCGACTTTATCACCAGCCGCGCCTTGCGGCGACGCGTTGGCCTGCCAAGGACCGATCCCTATCGGGCCCGGTAAGGACCTGACCGTTCGGGCAGGCAGCGCCGGGTCACATGACGGCGAATTCATCGTTCGACAGATGCAAATTATGCATCTGTAATGTTATATCGTATTTGTAACCTTGCTTTGATGCGTGAACGCGATGCCCGCCGCCAATCTGATCGACCTGGATAATGTGATCCACCGTGCCGGTGGCCATCCCATTTTGCGTGTGGAGCATCTGAGCCTGCCACCGGGCCGGCACGGCCTGTTATTGGGACCCAGCGGCAGTGGCAAGACGACCTTGCTGCATATGCTGGCGGGCCTGATGGTACCGGACCAGGGCAGCCTGTCGCTGCTGGGCCATGATCTGCGCGCCATTGGCGATGCTGGGCGTGACCGGTTGCGCGCCGATCATGTGGGGATCGTCTTTCAGCAGCTGCACCTGATCGCCGCGGTCAGTGTCGCCGACAATCTGCGCCTGGCCCGGCGGCTCGCCGGGAGTGCGCCGGACGAAAAGGGGCTTATGGACTTGCTGGCGCGTGTCGGGTTGGCCGAGCGCGCGCGGGCCCTTCCGTCCGACCTGTCACAGGGGGAACGGCAACGCGTGGCCGTGGCCCGGGCGCTGGTAAACCGCCCGGCGCTGCTGCTGGCGGACGAGCCGACCAGTGCCCTGGACGATACCAATTGCGATGCCGTGATCGACCTGCTGCTGGAGCAGGCGGAATTGAGCGGGGCCACCCTGCTGGTGGCGACCCATGATCGGCGGCTGATGTCCCAGTTGCCGGTCTTGCTGGAACTGGCCAAGCCGATGGAGCAGGCGGCATGAATATGCTGGGACTGAGCCTCGCCTATCTGCGCCGCCGGCCGCTGACCACGGCATTGAACCTGCTGCTGCTGGCGCTGGGCGTCGCCTTGATCGCGTTCCTGTTGCTGCTGGAGCGCGGGTTGGAAAACCGGCTGTCGCGTGACGTCGCCGGCATCGATATGGTGGTGGGGGCCAAGGGCAGCCCGTTGCAGCTGGTCTTGTCGGCCGTGCTGCAGGTGGATGTGCCCACGGGCAATGTGCCGCTGGCCGCCCTGGAGGATTTGCGACGCAATCCCCTGGTCAGGCAGGCCGTTCCTGTCGCCATGGGGGACAGTTTCGGCAGCTACCGCATCCTGGGCACCGAACCGGCCTATATCGACCATTATGGCGGACGGCTGGCCGCAGGCCGGATGTTTGAAGGGCCGATGGAGGCCGTGTTGGGGGCGGAGGTCGCGTCCGCGTCCGGTCTTGGCTTGGACAGCCCCCTGGTCGGCAGCCATGGGCTGACTGTGGGTGGAGAAGCCCATGCCGATACGCCTTGCCGCGTGGTCGGCATTCTGACGCGTACTGGCACAGTGCTGGACCGTCTGGTCCTGACGCCCGTGGCCAGTGTCTGGGCTGTGCATGACCATCATCACCATCATGAAGACAAGGCGGAGGAGACTGCTGACGACCATGATCATGGGGCCGAGAAGGGGCATGATCATGACGCTGCTGTCGATCATGACCGGGAAGTAACGGCGATCCTGGTCCGCTATGCCACGCCGCTGGCCGCCGCCCGTCTGCCGCGCGAGATCAACAGCCAGACCAGCATGCAGGCGGCCAGCCCCGCGGCAGAGATGCTGCGTCTGCGCGCGCTGATGGGGCTGGGGCTGGATGCCATGCGGCTGCTGGGTCTGGTGCTCGTGCTGGCGGCAGGCCTGTCCACCTTTGTGGCGCTGGCCAACGCCTTGCAGGAGCGCCAATATGATCTGGCGGTGATGCGGGCGCTGGGTGCCGGACGTGGTCGGATCATGGGGCAGATTCTGACGGAAGCGATGTTGGTGGCGCTGGGTGGCGCTGTGCTGGGTATTGCCCTGGCCCATGGCGGCGTCGCGGCCTTGTCCGGCTTTTCCGCCCGTGGCCGCGACCTGGGACTGTCGGCGGGGCAATTTGTGGCGGGGGAGGGGTTGTTGTTGTTACTTTCCCTGCTTGTGGCCCTGCTGGCCGCCGCCTTGCCCGCGATCCGGGCCTATCGGACGGATGTCAGCCGGCTTCTGGCGAAGGGATAGTGCATGAAGACCGTGAAGATCGCCCTGCTCCTTGCCGCCATGGCAGGCGCCGTGCCGGCCTTGGCTTTCAAGCAGGTGCAGGACCCGGCCCTGGCGTCCCAGGCCGTGCCGCACGACCCGCGCGCGGTTCCCCGCGCCACCCTGGGCTGGGACAAACTGGCCGATACAATGGAAACGCAAAGGCGGGTACAGGATGTTGACCGTCTTGTCGCGGTCTTCGGGTCGGGGGTGGAGGCACTGGACGGCCAGCCCTTCACGGTGGCCGGTTTCTTCCTGCCGCTCGATACGGGGGAGACCAGCCGGTCCTTCCTGCTCTCCTCCCTGGCCCCCACCTGTCCCTTCTGTCCGCCGCCGGGGCCGGCCGATCTGATCCAGGTCAGTGCTGCCGAGCCAGTGACGGCGACACTGGATCAGGTGAAGCTGGAGGGCACCTTGCGCCTGTCGGCCGAGGACGTGAATGGCATCTATTTCCATCTGGAGAACGCCCGTGTCGTGCCGAAATCATAAGGCGCTGATGATTGCCGCCTTCCTGTTGCTGCTGACCGGTCCGGTCCTGGCGCAGGAAAGCTGCGGCAAGCTGTACCAGAACCAGGATTGCGGCACCGCCGAGTATGAAGAGGCTTTGGCCCGCCAGAAGGAAACCGAGGCCAAACTGAAACAACAGGCTCCGCCCGAGGCGCCCGTACCGGGTGGCAGCGCGGAGACCGACACCAGGAATATGCGCCAACGGGCCTTGGACCTTTACCGGGCCCGCGCTGCCGTCATGGCCAATTCGCTCCAATGCTGCCATCCCGGCGTGGACGGCACGCTCTGGTGCCACTGACACCCGGTCACGGTTCCCAGAGCCGGGGCGAAGTGTCCGATGGCAGGTTCAGGCAGAACAGGGAGCGGACGGTCCCCGTGCCCGCGATAGGCGGGGAGCGATGGACCACGCCCGTGTCCGGCCCCGCCTGGGTGCCCTTGAACAGGGCGACCGCCCCGTCGGACAGGTCCGCCAGCGGGCCGCGATAGGCGCGCTGGGCGCGCAGCGCCTCCTCCGCATACGCCTGCGGCACGATCTGCGTGGCTGGCCCGCGATAGGTCGTCAGCAGGCGCAAACGCACCTGATCGCGGTGGAACTTCCAGCAGGCATCATGCCGCAGCCGGTCCAGCCGGATATCGACGATATCGGTGCCGGCGATGGCGGCAAAGTGCCTGACCAGCATCAGCATATCGTCTAGCAGCGCCCGGCCCAGCACCGTGGCGCCAATCGGCGTTTCTGCCACAATACTGGCCAGCGCAGCAGACACATCCGGCAACCAGACCAGTACACGTCCCTGTGGCAGATGGGCAGGACAAAGCCCCGCCATCCCGTCCAGCAGGGTGCGCGAGGCCGGTCGGTCCCAGATGGCAAGGCTGACATCCGGCTGCAGGATGGTGGACAGAACGGTTTCATCCGCACCGCTGACCATCGAGTTGCTCAAGGCGACCGCCACCTCATGCCTCCCCTTGCCGTTTCCAGCGGGGGAAGGGGTCGGGCAGGCGCTTCCAGGCATTGACCTGCATGTCGCGGGCGTTGATGTCGCCGACCAATGCGCTGTCCAGGCGACGGCGGATCGCCGCCTCGTCCATGCCGGTGCCAATGAACACCAGTTCCTGGCGGCGGTCACCATAGACCGGGTGCCAGTTCTGGCGTATCGCCTGCCGGTATTCATCACTCTCGGGCCAGCGGTTCTTGGGAACGGCCGCCCACCAGAAGCCCATGGCCTCATGCCGGACCAGGGCACCTGCCTGGCTGACCTCGCCCACCCAATCGGGACGGGTGGCCAGCCAGAAATGCCCCTTGGCGCGGATCACGCCTTGCCATTTCTCCTGGAGGAACTGATACAGCTTCTCGGGATGGAAGGGCCGGCGGGCGCGATAGACGAAGGAGGAGACGCCATATTCCTCCGTTTCCGGCTTGTGGTCCTTGAACCCGTGCAGTTCCTTGAACCAGAGCGGGTGTTCCTGCGCCTTCTCATTATCAAAGCGGCCGGTATCCAAAACCCGGTCCAAGGCCACGCGGCTTTGCGCCGTTTCGATCAGGTCGGCATCGGGGTTCAGCGACCGGATGATCTTGCGCGCCGTATCCGCCTGTTCCGGGGTGGCGGTATCCAGCTTGTTCAGCAGGATGACATCGGCAAATTCGATCTGATCGACCAGAAGGTCGACCAGGGTGCGGTTATCGTCCTCCCCCAAGGATTCGCCGCGATCGCGTAGGAAATCGGTGGAGCCATAGTCGCGCAGCAGGTTCACGGCATCGACAACCGTCACCATCGTATCCAGCCGCGCCACATCCGACAGGCTTTGCCCTTCCTCGTCACGGAAGTCGAAGGTGGCGGCAATGGGCAGGGGTTCGGCGATGCCCGTGCTTTCAATCAGCAGGTAATCGAACCGCCCGGCCGCCGCCAGCCGCCGCACCTCCTGCAACAGGTCGTCGCGCAGGGTGCAGCAGATGCAGCCATTGCTCATCTCTACCAGCTTCTCATCCGTGCGCGACAGGTCGCTGCCGCCGGCGCGGATCAGGTCGGCATCGATATTCACCTCGCTCATGTCATTCACGATGACAGCGACGCGCCGCCCCTCGCGATTGTTCAGGACATGGTTCAGCAAAGTGGTCTTGCCAGCGCCCAGGAAGCCGGACAGGACGGTGACGGGTAGGCGGGCATCGGACATGGGGCGCATCTTGGGTTGGGGATTGTTGATGGAATAGATATGTTATAACGTAACATATATCAAGCGACCAAGGCATGTCCCGTGGAAAGAAACAGTCCCGAAGCATCCACATCACAGCCGGCGGTTCCTGCGGGACTGCTCAGGGTGCTGCGCTACTGTACCGATCGACGGCTACCCCTGACGGATTTGCGGCGCCAAGTGCTCTCCCTGCTGTGCTCCCAGCCGCGGCCGGTCAGCGCCTATCAAGTCATCGGCTTGATGGAATGCCAGATGGGGCACCGGTTGAAACCGGCCAGCATGTACCGCATCCTCGATTTTCTGGTGCGCAATGGTTTGGCGGTGCGGATTGAAAGTCGTAACGCCTATGTCGCGTGTGCTCACCCGGAGTGGGGAAGAACGGATGTCTTTCTGCTGTGCGACGGCTGCGAACGGGCGGTTGCGATACCCATTCCTGAACTGACTCGCGTTATTGAGATGGATACAGCCGCCATCGGGTTTGCCGTCTCAAGACCGGTCATGGAAATGCATGGAACCTGTGCGACATGTCGTGAAGCCGGGGACGTCAGGCGGTGACGGGGACATATGGCGGACAAGGACGAAAATGCTCAATTGCCGGACCCACCTGTTCCCGTTATCGACCTACCTGCCGATCCCTGAGACGAACGCTGGGTGATCCGACAATATAGCTGGGCATTCCCTGAAAGAACTCCCATGGCTCAGCTCCCCATATATCCCGTCACCGCCAAACCCGAAGTAACGGGTTTCTTCGATCCCGCGACCAACACGATATCCTACGTCGTCGAGGACCCTGGCTCTGCCGCCTGTGCCATCGTCGACAGTGTGATGGGTATCGACTATGCCGCCGGCCGCATAAGCTATACGCACGCGGATGAGATCATCGCCTTCGTCAGAGAGCGCCAGCTCAATGTGGAATGGCTGATCGAGACGCATGTCCATGCCGACCACCTGTCGGCAGCGCCC
>NZ_JAGOGJ010000143.1 GCF_017996735.1 Niveispirillum sp. | reverse complement strand
GCCTTGGTCCATCAATACCGACATGCCCTTAAGCAGAGTGCCGCTCACGGTATCGATGATCGTGGCACCGTCGATCTGCGATGGTGAGGATGGCGGGACATGCCGAACCGGCAAAGACGGCGACGGCCAAACGGCGATCAGCATCAAGGGGGCGATGACGCCAGTGAGGATAGCTAGGATGCGCGGTAGGCGCCGCATGATAACAATCTCCCATACGACATATTCTAGCAACCGGCCCTGCCGGCTATTGCGGACAGATGAGCCGATAGGGGTGTAACGATCGTCAGCTCGTAAGAATGCCTGCTTTCTTAAAAAATATATTATTAGACAGAATGTCAATGTTTAAACTTACCTCTCCAAGGTTGGCCATCGATGTGGCCAGCCGACACCATGCCGTGAGCCTGTCAGGCAATGAAGCGACTGCACCGGGAGCTGCGGTAGCTGTTGCTGCCGACGTTGCCTGCGACAGAATCAATCGGCTGGTCATGCAAGCTTTGTATCCAATGGAGGAACGCCAAATTGTCCTCAAAGCCCAAAGCCAGACGTGTCTTGTTCGACTTCTCCTCCAAGCCCCTGCCCTTATGGGTCAGGATCGGCAAGCCCATTGCCCATCAAGGCCTGATCGTTGGTGAGTTCGAGGTTCCGACCAATGCCGGAACCTGGGTCGGGACTTCTCATCTGAGCATGGCAGTCCATCGGGGAGAGCCCTTCGAACTGGGTTGGAAACCGCATGGCGTTTTGGAGCCCCAACGCCATGTCGTCAACGCTGGTCAGTTCCATCTGTTTCCGCCTGATCAATTTGTTCATGTTGACTGGACTGGGAACCAGCGAATATTCGGGGTTGCTTTCACCCAAAGCTTTCTTGAGCGTACGCTGGTCGAGGCGTTCGGTGGGAGGATACCCGACCTTAAGCCGATGGTCGCCGTGGACAACCCCGTGATCGGCAAGCTGGTCGACTGTTTGCGCCAAGGGATGGACGAGACGGGTCCGGCAAGCCTCTTCTATCTCGATCACATCGGCGCGATGCTGCTTCTCAAACTGTATGAGACTTTCGGAGATGCAGGCCAGCCCACGCCGGTCATCGGCGGTCTCGGCAGTTCACGGCAGCGGCGCGTTGTCGAATATATCGAGGCCCGCCTGGGGGAGGAGTTGAATCTCGGCCATTTGGCCGCTGAAGTCGGGCTCACCCGCTACCATTTTATCCGGGCCTTCCGGGTCAGCCTGGGCACTTCTCCCTTCCGCTATCTCAACAAGCGGCGCATCGCGCGAGCCCAGCAATTGCTGCTCGATCCGCATCTGTCGATCACCGAGATTGGTCTCACCCTGGGCTTTTCGAGCCACAGCCATTTCACTGAGACTTTCCGGAAGATCACTGGGACGACACCATCTCAGTTCCGCAAGGACCGGCTTTGAGACGATTGCCCCGACGGAGCATTTGTCACCCAGTTTGCTCTTGGGGGATTTGTCGATTTGCAGTACGGAGTCCGAACAGTGCTTCCGGATCGAGACGGAAATTCCGGCGGGAGGCGGGAATATGAGTGAATTGAACCCGGATGTTCAGGATGAGGTACCCTGGTCGGAGACCATCACCTCCTATGATGAAGCTCACTTCATCACCTATGTTCGGTTGCTCGACGCCGAGGCCTCTGGAGCCGACTGGCAGGACGTTGCCAGGATCGTCCTGCATCGTGATGCGCTGCTGGACAAGGATCGAACCCATCGCTGCTGGGCTTCCCACCTGCGGCGGGCTCAATGGATGGCTGCCAGTGGCCATCGTCACCTCTCAGTGTAGAAGCAGCACTCCTCGATTGTGGTCCTGTATTTTCTTTCACCTTGATGACTGGAGCGGACCAAATGATCTCACGGTCTGGTCGCCAACTTTAGAGTTAATCTATTCAGTGGAAGTGTCGATTTTGTAAGTTTATTCACTGTAAATTATTGTCGTCCATGAGATTCATACATTGATTTGATCTGTTCTCCGCAATGTCCCGGTAGGCAGCGCAACCACACGAAAGACGTTTATCAATGTTGTGATGAAGCTGTATTTGTCGTCTGCTATTCGAGCATTCGGCGCGATGGTTCAGTTGTCGTTGGGTCTGCAAGGCCCATGCGGCCAACGGGAGGCTACCGTGCAACGACAATCTCGATGCCCCGAATTTCCGTTGCGGCCAGACTGGCGCGACCCAGAACAATACCGGCCGCTGCTGGCTCTGGACAAGGCGGGCTGGGCGGCAGAATGGCTTCGCCGGTCTCCCGATTTTGCGGACGTTCTCAAGAGCTTCGCCGAAAGGGTTCAAACAACCAACTGCTCCGCTAACGGGCCACGGATCATCATTCTATCCGAGATGCCTGCCGATGCCCGCTGGGGGGTGATTTTTTGCCGATGCCATCGAACCGGACGTCACCTTCTGGTATCCGTCGCTGGCCACTACGGTCCTCACCGTCGAGGCGTCCTGCGCCGAACCCGATGCAGAGGACGTTTTCGACGTGCAGCGGCTCCGGCAGCTTGCCGTTGTTCTAAAGATCTCCGACGGGGCTGAACATGTTCTGTTCAGTGACGGTTGCCATCATCTCCAACTGATGGTGACCACGGGAACATTGTTGTCAGGCCCCGTGCGGCTGCGCTGCACCATCACGGGCGTTCGGTTCACGCAAGAAAGCCTGCTGGCCGTCCGCCGCTTGATGCAACTCCACCGTTCCGGTCGGTTGCCGCACGAGCTCTATCCCACGGACACCCGAGCCCCGCGCTGGATCGAGAAGCTGCGCGCCTTTGATGGGGTCTGCGCCGGAGCCAGCCATCGTGAGATCGCCGCTTTCCTGCTGGGTGAACGGGAGGTCCGGGAGAATTGGAACGGCCGCTCCGACTATCTGCGTCTCCGGATCCAGCGGCTGGTTCGGGACGCCTGGCGAATGGTGCGTGGCGGCTATCGTGATCTGCTTCGCTCAAGGGGGGCAACATGACCGGGGGGCAGAACTGCGGGTGGCCAGCGGGGAGAGCGAGAGGGCGGCTGGAACCTTCGTGACGGGCTTTGGCAGGCAGGGAAAGGGAGCTTGCCGGGGGCCTTGTCAGCAACCCAACCGGAAGGAGACTGCGTGATGAAGACCCTGAAATTTGCTCTGCCGGTGCTGATCCTGATTGGGATTGGCGCTGGCGTCCTCACGCTATGGCCCAGGGGCCGGTCCGAGCAGGAGGGGCCAGCCACGGTCATTGATGCCGGCCTACTGGAGATTGCCGGTTCCCGGCACCGTCTGGCCGGCATCGTGCCGCCATTGCCCGATCAGCACTGTGTCGTCCGTAAAGGCACGACCTGGCCCTGCGGCCAGGAGGCCGTGCAGGGCTTGCGGGAACTGGTGACCGGCACGCCGGTCTATTGTCGGCCTCATCCCGGCAGTGCCGACCTGTCCGATTGCTTCGTTGGTGGCACGTCCCTCTCGGAGCGGATGGTCCGTGGCGGCTGGGCCCTAGCCTGCCGGTTCGGCCGGGACGATCTCAGCAATTGGGAGAACAATGCGCGGTTCCTGGCCTCGGGCCTGTGGCGGGGCGGGTTTGTTCCACCGACACCGACCGACCAGTGCACGGGGTGAAAGGACGGAGAGTCAGAGGTGGGACGGATTTCCGGGTGACGGGCCACAGCCGGAGGAGAGGCTTCCGGCGCCCGTCCTGGAGACGTGCCATGACCCAGGTGGAAATACTCGACGCCGCCGCTGACCGCAGTGGTGGCTACAAGGTGGACGTGACCCGCGGCCAGCGGATCGGTCGGGTGTCGTCCGAATGGTTCTCGCGGCCGGATGATGAGCGCTTCCTGTCGCTGTCCGACCTCTACGCCTCCGTCCGGTCGCGGACCGAGCGCAGCCGGACCCGGACGATGCCCAGCGCCGACATCCGCGTGGAGGCCAGGAGCGACAATCCCGAGAAACTGTCCTTCCTGCTGCCGGGTGCAGATCGCCCGGTGGTACCCACGCATTGGAGCTTTGGCCAGTTGGCCAGTCTGGTCGGTGCCCCGACCGCCTACCTGCGCCAGCTTCCGGCGGCGCTGGCTGGGATCAATCTGCAATATGGCCTGACCTCGCACCGAGCCGAGCAGGTCAAGACCTTGGAAATCGAAGACGGCCGGACAGAACTGCGTGCTGTCACCGGCCCCGATTATGGCCGCATCTTCGATCATGAACTGGTCGAGGCGGTACAGCGCATCGCCGGCAACGGCACGGGCGACACGCGATGGAAGGTGCCGGGCGTGCTGGACTGGTCGACGGGAGTCTACAATCCGCGCGTTGATATCACGCGGGACACGACGACGCTGTACGCCTCCGACAGGGACGTCTTTCTGTTCCTCGTTGACGATCTGAATCCCATCGAGGCGGGAAGGCTGCCGGACGGTTCGCCGGATCTTTATTTCCGCGGCTTCTACTGCTGGAACAGCGAGGTGGGCGCCAAGACCCTGGGCATGGCCAGCTTCTATCTGCGAGCCGTGTGCCAGAACCGGAATATCTGGGGCGCCGAGGATTTCCAGGAGATTGCCATCCGCCACTCCAAATATGCCCCCTCCCGCTTTGCCCATGAGGCCGCACCCGCCCTGACCCGTTTCGCCAATTCCTCCCCCATGCCTTTCGTCAACGGCATCCGGGCAGCACGGGAACAGATCGTCGCCCGCGATGATGACGACCGGTCCGAGTTTCTGCGCAAGCGCGGCTTCTCTAAGGCCGAGACGTCCAAGATCATCGAAACCGTGCTGGCCGAGGAGGGCCGCAAGCCGGCATCGATCTTCGATTTCGTGCAGGGCATCACGGCAGTGGCCCGCGACAAACCCCACCAGGATGCCAGGTTGGAGATGGAGGGGCGGGCCAAGAAGCTGCTGGACCGGCTGGCCTGACTGGTGGCCGGGGCGCGGCTCCGGGCGTTTCGAGGCAGAGGAGGGCAGGGGGCTTTGCGACGGGCTGCCAAGGTGGGAGAGAGGCTTCCATCGGTCCGTCGTGGAGAAAATCCATGGCTGCCAATACCGCCAAGATCGTCCTGAGCCGGTCCCAGGACATTCCCTTCAACAAGCTGGTCCTGTCCCAAGCCAATGTCCGCAAGGTCAAGGCCGGCGTGTCCATCGCCGACTTGGCCGAGGACATTGCCAACCGCACGCTGTTGCATGGCCTCCCCGTCCGTTCGCAACTGGATGCCGAGGGCAAGGAGACGGGTATCTACGAAGTGGCGCCGGGCGGACGGCGCTACCGGGCGTTGGAACTGCTGGTCAAGCAGAAGCGCCTCGCCAGGACCGCGCCCATCCCCTGCGTCATCCGTACCGGGGGGCTGGGTGAGGAGGACAGCCTGGCGGAGAACCTGCAACGGGTGGCGCTGCACCCGCTGGATCAGTTCCGCACCTTTCAGACCCTGCGCGACAAGGGGTTGAGCGAGGAGGAGATCGCCGCCCGGTTTTTCATCACCACGGCGGTGGTCAAGCAGCGGCTGCGCCTGGCCTCGGTGTCACCGAAGCTCCTGGAGCTTTATGCCGAGGACGGCATGACACTGGAGATGGTGATGGCCTTCAGCGTCAGCAGCAATCACGAACACCAGGAGCAGGTCTGGGCCTCCTTGACCCAGCCCTGGCAGCGCGAGCCCTATCACATCCGCCGCTCACTGACGGCCGGCAGCATCCCCGCCCATGATAAGCGGGCGCAGTTCGTGGGGTTGGACACCTATGTCGCGGCCGGCGGGCCAGTGATGCGCGACCTGTTCACGCCCGACGATGGTGGTTGGCTGGGCGATGTGCCGCTGCTGGAACGTCTGGCGGCTTCGAAGCTGGCCAAGGAAGCCGAAGCGGTGATGGAGGAGGGTTGGGAATGGATGGAGGTCGATACCGACTTCCTCTACGGCCATGCCGCCGGCCAGCGCCGCTTGCGCGGCGAGGTGATCGCTCGCACCCAGCAGGAGGAGGCCCGCTATGCCGAGCTTCAGAATGAATATGACCGGCTGGCCCAGGAGCATGACGATGATGGCGCGATTTCCGAGGAGGTAGATCAACGCCTGACGGCCATTTCCGGCGAGATCGCCGTGCTGGAACAGCGGCCCGTGCGCTATGATCCGGAAGAGATCGCGCGGGCCGGCTGTTATGTCAGCATCGGGTCGGACGGACAGTTGCGGGTCGAACGCGGCTATGTCCGGCCGGAGGATGAGCTGCGTGTCGAAGAACCGGCGGAGCCGGAAGCTGATCCCGCCGAGGGAGGCGGCGATGCGGAGGGCACCCGCATCCCGGCTGCTGCCCATGTCGCCCATACCAGCGGTTCCGTCAGCCAGGAGCCTGAACCGGAGGAAGAGGGGCTGAAGCCGTTGCCCGAACGGCTGGTGATGGAGTTGACGGCCTATCGGACCCTGGCCCTGCGTGACGCCCTGGCCCGGGACCCGGACACGGCCTTCATCGCCGCGCTGCATCTGCTCTGTCTCCAGCTCTTCTACCAGCGCAGCTCCAATTCCTGCCTGCAGATCACCGCGCGCAGTCCGGGCTTCATGGCGGAGCCTCAGGGCTTGGCGGACAGCATCCCGGCCAAGGCCATCAACGCCCGGCATGAAAACTGGGTGGAACAGTTGCCCCAGGACCCGCGTGATCTCTGGGAGGCGCTGGTGGGTTTCGATGCCGACAGCCGGGCGGCACTGTTCGCCCATTGTGTGGGCCTGACGGTGCATGCCGTGCAGTCGTCCGGTGAATACGGGCCGGAGAGCCGGCGGCACGCCGACGGGTTGGCAGCCGCCCTCCAACTCGACATGGCGGCGGTAGGCTGGGTGCCGACGGCGCTGAACTATCTCGGACGGGTCACCAAGGCCCGTATCCTGGAAGCAGTGATCGAGGCCAAGGGCGAAGCCGCCGCCCGTCAGATTGACCATCTCCGCAAGCCTGACATGGCCGTGCAGGCCGAACTGATGTTGGCTGGCACCAACTGGCTGCCCGCACTGCTGCGCACGCCGGGACAGGTGATGGCCGCGCCGGAGGAGGGGGCCGGACCTGTGACGCCGCCGACCGCCGATATCGAGCCGGAGAACGTGGTGCCGGTGGAAGGCCCGCAAGCGGTGGCACAGTCGATCGCCGCCGAATAATCCGACCTTTACCTTCCACCCCTGGCCCGGCCTCAGCGCTGGGCCATTCTTTTTTTGGAGACGGATCATGGCAATACCCGACCATGCCCGCGCCAATTTCAGCACGCTTCTGCGTGCCGCCCACGACGGCAATCTGGCGCTGATGGAATGCAATGATGCCGTCACCGGCGAGCCGCGCTACGTCATCTGGGCCCTGGGTCGAGATCAGCGCGGCATCATCATGACCCCGTTCGGTCACCTCGCCGATGGCAATCTCTACGACGCTTACCTTCCGCCGGATGCCCCCGGCGGTCTGGATGGCTCCGGTGCCTGACCATGGGGAATGCCGGCCTCCTTGCACATCGCCTCGCGCTGGAGGCCGAGGCGGTGTGCCGTCAGTTCCTGCCCAATGGTCATCGTCAGGGCAACTATTGGCAGGTCGGCGATGTGCAGGGACATGCCGGTCGCAGCCTCTATGTCCGCCTGAAAGGGCCTCGGGCCGGCCGGTGGGCTGACGCCGCCACGGGCCAGCACGGCGACCTGCTGGACCTGATCGCTCTGAACCGCAACCTGTCTCTCCGCGAGGCCATGGACGAGGCCCGGGCCTTCCTGCGAATGCCGTTGCCGGTGTCGTCCGGTTGCTCCCTCGGGCCAGCCGTTACCGGCTCGCCCGCGGCCTGCCAGCGCCTATTCGCGGCCAGCCGGCCATTGCCGGGTACCTTGGCCGAGCGCTATCTGGCCGGCCGTGGCATCCTTCTGGCTCAGCCCGAGCCGGCCCTACGCTTCCATCCACGTTGTCACCGGCGGGAACCTCATGGTCGTGTCAGCCTGCCGGCTCTGATCGCCGCCGTCACCGATCATGATGGTCACCTGACCGGTCTGCACCGCACCTGGCTGGGCGTGGATGGCGGCAAGGCCGCGCTGGATGAACCCCGCCGATCCATGGGGCATCTGCTGGGCAACGGCGTACGCTTCGGGCGGCCAGGTCCCGTGATGGCGGTCGGCGAAGGCATCGAAACCACGTTGACGGTGCGCATGATCGTGCCGGGCCTGCCGCTGGTCGCTGCCCTGTCTGCCGGCCACCTCGCCGCCCTGCTGTTCCCGCCTGACCTGCGCCGTCTCTACGTTCTCCAGGACAAGGACACCGCCGGCAGTCGGGCGCTGGAACGGCTGGCCCGGCGGGTCCAAGGTGCAGGCATCGACATCCTGCCGCTGCGGCCGCGCCACAAGGATTTCAACGCCGATCTGCTGGCTGATGGCCTGCCGACGCTGCGGAAACGGCTTGTCGGGCAGCTCCATCCCGAAGACGTCGCGCGCTTCCTTCCATAGCGGCAGATGATCGTCGCCATGATCGGCCTCATCGGGGAGGGGCAGGGGCCTGGCTGGCGGCAGGGTGTCGGGCACCCGTGGTTCTGCCGGCCAGGACCGCGCCCACGGCCTTCGGGGGAGGGGATCTGCCAGGGCCGGCCGGGTCCGCAATGGGGACCCGCTTGCTTTCTTCCCCGGCCGCCCCAGGGCGGCCTCCTCGCGGAACAAGAAAGCGCGGGTCCCCATCCTCCGCTCTCGCTCCGGCCCGCAAAGCGGGTGCGGACCCGGCCTGCGGCCCTGGCGGGCGATCCCCATGAAGGCCGCGGAGGGCGCGGCCAACCGGAGATCCAGGAGGCCGCCATGACCCGCCTGACCACCCATTCCCTGTCCCCCGATGATGAAACGCCAAACGCATCGGCCCCGTCCGCTCACCTGCTGGAGGAGTTGCAACTCTACGGATATCGACCTTTCCAGGATGAGCCGGACCCGCGCCCCTTGCCCGATGCCGAGCAGGCCCGGGCCGAGATCGGGGCGTGCCTGGAAACCCTGGCCGGCCTGCTGAATGGCACCCGGCTGGAGGACGACCTGGGCGACCTGCTGTGGGCCTGCGTCAACGTCTTCCACCGCCGCATCGCCGGCTTGGAGCGCGACCTGGACAGCAACGAGCAGGCCCAGCTACGTAGCCAGAATGAGCAGGACGGCTCGGAAATCCGCTCCGTCGAACTGGAGCGGCTGACGGCCGAGGGCCTTGGCCTGATCGAGCGCCGCAACGCCTTCGAGTTCTTCCGCGACACTGCCGCCGAGATGTACGAGGCCCTGACCGGCTCCACCTGGCGCCCCCGCCAGGGCTCCCAACTGAGCCACCGGACCCTGACGGCGGCGGTGATCGACAGCCGCGATCACATTGCCGCCCGCCGCTATGCCGACAACCAGGTTCTGGTCCCGCCTGGCCCCAAGATCGCCTTTGCCGGCGGCATTGAGTTCAACGACGTTGATCGTATCTGGTCCGCCCTGGACAAGGTCCATGCCAAGCACCCCGACATGGTGCTGCTGCACGGTGGCACCCCGAAGGGCGCCGAGCGTGTCGCTGCCTGCTGGGCGGATCACCGGCGGGTGCCACAGATCGTCTACAAGCCCGACTGGACCCGCCACAAGAAGGCAGCACCGTTCCGCCGCAATGACGTGCTGCTGGAGGCTCTGCCCATCGGGCTGGTGGCCTTCCCCGGTTCCGGCATTTCTCAGAACCTGGCCGACAAGGCGCGCAAGATGGGCATTCCGGTGTGGCGGTTCGGGGGGTGACTGGCGCTCCTGTCCCTGATTTATGTCTGTGATGCTGCGGGAATTGAGGCTAGGGCTGGCCGGAACGCGGTTTGGAGAGGCCGTAACCGACCTCCCCGTTGGGCGTCGAACTATGCCAGCTCTCGTATGCCATCCAGCACTTCAGCAGCGCCTTTGACGTCGATGTGGTTGACCTGGATCAGGATTGGAAGAACGTCCGTCAACCGGGGAAGTGCCGTGATGCCGTATTTCGCCAGCATTTGTTCGGCTGCTTCTTTGGCTGGGCCATACGACCACGGCTTTCCTTCTTCCCGAAACCATTTCCGGTCCCTGTAGGCACCGAACTTGATCGTTGGTTTAAGCCGCTTCACCTTGCCGCTGGCAACCTGCCACAGAGGCAGATAATCCCGGGAAAACAGAACCCGGCTGCCGTCCTCCATCTCCATCCAGCCATATGGTAACCAGAAGCGCCGGGGCACAAAATCAGCAATCCGGGTGCGGGGGACGACCGCCTCGAACGTGGCGCATAAGCCCCTGCAAGCGGAGTGGTCGATATATTCCACCCCATCGCTGGACTGGCACCACCAACGGGGTTCGGTCTTCGAGTAGCCCGCGCTCTTGATGTGGAATATTACACCGGGCTGTCGACCTTCGTTCCACGGAACTGGCCCGGCCCGCCAACAGGCCGTTCTGATAATCTCATGATCCTCATAGGTGAAGGCTCGATTTCCAGTCAACCTCATCTCGGGTAATGCCGCCTGCACATCGCCATCGTGCACGTTCAGCGACGCCGCCAGACTGCGCACCAAGGTGATGGCGCGTTCCCGGAAGGCACCTGCGGGCAAGTGCTCATCCAGGATGGTGGGCTCCGCCGCTGTGTGATTAGTCTCAAGCTCGTGCCAATCGCGATAGCCGCAGGCCATGGCGATGGCCCGCTGGACGTTTGCCAGAGAAATCTCCGGGAACGCCCCGGTAAGGTGTTTGGCGGCCTTTTTGGGGCGGGTGAGATTGGGAAAGAAAAAACGCATACCATCCTCCCTCTCGGCGCTGGAGAAAGGCGTGTCCACTAAGCCCTGAGCGCCTCGAAAGAGAGTGTCAGGATGGTGATAAGAACCTGCCCCGAAGGCTTCGCCAGTGTGGACGGCACGGCCGGTCAGCCGATCCCCGACATTATCAACGGTCGGCCATGGCTGCAATATCGACGGAGCCGGAGCTTATGAGCACGGTGTTTGAAGGGCGCCTGCGCAGCATTCTGCGCACATATCGTCATTGGTGTGGCCTCCTGGTGGCCGCGTTTGACAGTCAACCGGCACGCGCCGTTTCTCTGTGTCCGACACCGGCCCGTTACCTGGTCAAGGGCAGGGCTTTCGGGCTTCGGGCGCCATCTCGCCGCCAGCTCTCCGCACTTTCATTTCCAGCAGAACCGGTTGTGCAGGCTTTGCCGTACTGTGTCCGTGGGGCAGTGGGCTTGACGCTGACAATTGGCTTGGTTCCGTCCGGAGGGTCGCGCATCGTGTCATGGTTGGGCAGTATGTTGGCGCCACCGTCTCCTTCATCATCGCTGTGCGCAGCCCTATTCCCGCTGTCTCCCTGTTGGCGTAGAGCCCGCGGCGTCCACGCCAACCCTCGGGGTGTTGAGAAAATTTCCCCTGCCGGATCCACCCCGCTGTCGGCGGGGACCCCGTCTCCGGCATTCCGCGCGGGACAAATTTTCTCCCCCTCGGGTCCTCCACTTCGTTGCGGCCCGTCGCTGGCGCTCGGGTGGCGCTGGCCGCCTTTGCGGTCTCTGACGCCGGGGACATCGCGGGAATGGTCCCGCGACTAGAGCGAAGGAGACAGATCATGGCCATCACCCTCGGCACCTTCACCAAGGCCGATGACGGCAGCTTCACCGGCATCCTTAAGACCCTCAATGTCACCGCCAGCCTCACCATCGTTCCCGTGCAGAAACTGTCGGAGAACGCGCCTGACCATCGCGTCTATGCCGGCAACGGCCAGCGCTACGAGGTCGGCGCTGGCTGGAGCCAGGTCGCCAAATCCAGCGGCGAGACCTATCTGAACCTCAAGATCGGCGCGCCCGAGTTCGGCCCCAACTGGGTCCGCGCCCGCCTCGTCAAGCTGGAACATCCCGGCGAGGACGGCACCACCCACATCGCCCTCTGGGAACCGCGCGACCGCTGATCCCGCCGCTTCGCAGCCCCGTTCCGGCACGTCCGGGACGGGGCTTTCGTTTGCCCAGTTCAGGGGGATCGAAAACAAGGGGGGTCGATTTTCGAGCGTCCGCAACCACGCCCGCACTCGCCATGCTCGCCTCATCTGCGGCGATGTCCGCCGCCGACATCGAGGAGATTGAACATGGAGGACGAGGTCAACCGGGCTGCCCAGGCCCGCAAGGGCAGCCCCTTTCTCAACACGGCGCAGGCCGCCTTCTATGTCGGCCTGTCGCACCGGACCCTGGAAAAGATGCGCCTGACCGGCGACGGACCGCGCTTCCGCAAGCATGGGCGATACGTCCGCTATCATATTGATGACCTGGATGCCTGGTCACAGGGCGAGCGTCGCGACAGCACCTCGGGCAAGGGGGGCTTGTCATGAACAGCCTGCCAAAAACTGCCCGCCTTCCATCGCGCAGACGTCGTCTGCCGCGCGCCATGCGCCGCAAGGTGCTGATCCTGGCGGGCCTCGGGTTGGCGGCGCTGGGCTTCGCCAGCCTGGGCCGCCCGGCGCCCATCCTGGTGTGGAACAGCAGCGCATCGGCCCCTGTCGGCCTCTATCTGCTGCTGCCGGAAACCCGTTCACGCACGGGTGACATGGTCCTGGTCCGCCCGCCCGATGCCATCGCCAACCTGGCCGCCCGGCGGGGCTACCTGCCGCGTGGCGTGCCGCTGATCAAGGGGGTGGCGGCCGTCGGCGGGGACGAGGTTTGTGCCCGTGGCGACGAGTTGTCAATCAATGGCGATGTGGTTGCGCAGCGGCTGAAGGCCGACAGTTTGGGCCGGTCCCTTCCCCGGTGGGAAGGATGTCGCCGTCTGTCGGCAGGTGAAATCCTGCTGTTGATGTCGGCCGCAGGCTCCCTGGATGGGCGCTATTTCGGGCCGATCCCGTCGGTGCATGTCATCGGCCGGTTGGTGCCGTTATGGCGGCGCTGAGGCTGGGCGGCGTGCTGCTGGCAATGGTGCTGGCGGCGCCCGTCCTGGCGGTCGAACGGTCGCCCTACGAGGCGGAGATCGTGGTGGCAGCCGGGCGTTTCGATCTGCCGGCGGCCTGGATCAGGGCCGTCATCCAGGTGGAAAGTGGCGGTGATCCCGGTGCCGTTTCGCCCAAGGGGGCGCTGGGCCTGATGCAGTTGATGCCCAATACCTGGGCGGAAATGAGCGACCGTCACGGCATTGGTAGCGATGTGTTCGACCCCGCCGCCAACATCATGGCGGGGACGGCTTATCTCGCCGAGATGCGGGACCGCTTCGGATATCCCGGCCTGTTCGCCGCCTACAATGCTGGGCCGGCCCGCTATCAGGCGCATCTGCGCGAGGGACGGCCATTGCCGGCAGAGACCAGGGTCTATCTGACCGAACTGTCCGCCCTGGTCGGGGCAGGGGAGGGGCGGGCGGACAAACTGTTCGTGCCTCTGAATGCTGCGGATGGGCGCCTGTTCGCCCCCTTGTCCAACACCGGTGGCAAGGGCCGATAGGACGGTGAGAGATGGTCTTCATCTCGATCAGCATATCTTACCAGCCAGATCGAGGCGCCCGTCAAGGAGGCGCGGTTCCCCCAAAATGCGGGCGCATTTCGGTTCCCCCGCGCCCCGCTCCGCGGCGCCTGCGGCGTCCCTGACCGGCACCTCTCCGGCCGATGCGCAGGCGCTGTCCTCGATGAGGAGGACGACAGCGATGGAGGTTGCCATGTCGATCACCAACACCCAGCCCATCCCGGCAACGGACGAATATTGGCATCGGCGCCGGGATGCGTTCGCCCTTATCCGCACCCTGGAGCGGGCCATCAAAGCCCGCAATGAGGCACTGAGATATTTTGGCTCATGTGAGGAGCCCGATGAGAATATCGGGCCCTGGGATCGGGTCTGCAGGCTCCAGGATCAGGCCCGGCAGAACCCGATGGTCATGGAGACCCTGAGCGCCCAGCAGCGTCGATGGCTCCCGATGCCCGGCTTGGGTGGGTTCTCTCATCTCGGTCAGGCCCATCGTACCAGCCAGGCCGAGGTGCCCGTCAAGGATGCGCGGTCCCCCCAAAATGCTGCGCATTTCGGTTCCCCCGCGCCCCGCTCCGCGGCGCCTGGCGGCGTCCTTGACTGCCGCCTCTCCGGCTGAGGGGGAACCCCGTCCTCGATGATGGGGACGACAGAAACGGAGGTTCCCATGTCCTTCATTGCAACGCATCCGCAGGCCGCAATCGACCGTTTCGCTGCCTTGGTCGATGACGTCCGCGTCGAGTTCGGCGAGGAAGGCCTGATGGCCAATGTCGAGCGTTTCATCAGTGCCGAACGTCCCGAATTCATCTGGGATGGCCGCTTCCAGGAGCATTATCTGGGCGAATGGATGGGCGATGATGACGGTGCAGAAGGCCTTCACTGCATCCTCATTCTGAGCCATTTCCGGGGTGAATTCATCGTCGCCAGCTGCCTTGTCGATGGTGATGAGCGCCTGCATTCCATGACCCGGCAATGTGCCTATGGCAGCCGGGCTGCCGCCGGAAAGGCCTTCCAGAGTGCAGCCTGCCGATAGGCGGTGCTGATCGGGGAGCGGCGGTTCGCACCGTCGCTCCCATTCTTTCCAGCATGAGAGCGTAGAAGGGCGTGGATAAGCGCGGGTGCCGACCAGGGGCGCTGTAGGGCAAGATAAAGCGGTGGCGCCAGCGCCCCCGTAACCCCCTGTCTGCACATCCTTTTTGGGGCCTTGCGGTGGTGCCAGGGCGGCGGGATCGACACCATTCTGGCACCAACCCCGCCCAGGACCGCTTTGCCAGCCTTGGATCGGGAGAGACCGCGATGTTCGGCGATGATCATGATTTCCGCCCCCTTCTGGGTCGCATGCGCAGCGCCTCCGGGCGGCGCGGCAAACGCTTCCTGAACAGGGTGCTGGCGGCGACCGTTCTGGCCAGGGGCGGGCCGCTGAGTTTCACCCGCCGGTCCGGCCGTTTCGATGGCAGCCGCATCGGGCGCGGTGCCGGCGTTGGCCGGGTGCTGGCCTCGCGCGACCAGTTTGCCGCCTGGCGGCAGCGCCGCGTGATCATCAAATCCCGGATCGTCAAACTGGCGGGCAAAGGCATCGTCGGCGCCCGCGCCCATCTGCGCTATGTTCAGCGCGATGGTGTGACCCGTGAGGGACAGGCGGGCCAGCTCTATGGTGCCGACCAGGACAAACTGGACGGACGAGCATTCCTCGACCGCGCCGACGGCGACCGCCACCAGTTCCGCTTCATCGTCTCGGCAGAGGATGGTGACCAGTATGACGATTTGAAGCCCCTGGTTCGCCGCCTGATGGCGCAGATGGAACAGGATATGGACACACGGCTCGATTGGGTGGCGGTCGATCACCACAATACCGGCCATCCGCACAGCCACATCCTCCTGCGTGGCAAGGATGATCGCGGCAAGGACCTGATCATCGCGCGGGAATATCTGGCTCAGGGCATGCGCGAACGCGCCGCCGAGATCGTCAGCCTGGATTTGGGCCCCCGCACCGACCTGGAAGTCCAGGAAAAGCTACGCCGGGAGGTAGAACAGGAGCGGTTCACCAGCCTGGACCGGCGTTTGCTGCGGGACCGGACGCCGGATCAGCTGCTATCGGGTATCGACCAAGACCCGTTTCAGCAGGCCCTGCGCACGGGCCGTCTGCGCAAGCTGGAGCGGTTGGGCTTGGCCGAGGACATAGGCGCGGGCCAATGGCGGCTCGACCCTGACCTGGAAACCACCCTGCGCCGCATGGGTGAGCGCGGCGATATCATCAAGACCCTGCATCGGGAAATAGCGGCACATAATCTAACCCGTGCGCCGAATGATCTGATCATCCATGACACCGGT
>NZ_JAGOGJ010000142.1:9014-15826 GCF_017996735.1 Niveispirillum sp. | reverse complement strand
CATCGCGCATGCGGTTGATGGCGGACCAAATCTCGCCATTGCCCTTTTCATGTCTGTCGGACAGCTTCTGCAGGTCGGCCGACAGGTGGCCGATGTCCGAACTGATCTTGCTGACCAGCGTCTCCACCGCGCCGAAAGCCCGCCGCCCGGCCTTGTCATTGGCAATATCCGCTTCGGCCCGGTCCAGCCGCGCGCTGATGCGCACCATCTCCATCTGGATGGCGTGCAGGGTGGCGGGCAGGCCATCCAGTTGCCGCGCCTTGCCTGCGGCCAGCCAGCGGACCACCGCCACAGCCCCCGCCGCCGCCAGCGCCATGCCGGCACCGGCCAGGGCATCGCCCGAAAAGATATCAGGCATCTTCCACCCCCATGCACCCGATGCCCGCTTCCCGGCGCAGCCGGTGCCAGATCGGCCAGTGTGCCGCCCAGGCGCGCTGGCAATGCAGCGCGCCATTGAACGGCCGGTTGATCGCATCGATCACCGGCACCATCCATCGCGCCCGCCACGCCCCGCGCAGGCGCAATTCCCAGGCCCCGGCCGATAGCGTCACCTCCCGGTCCCCGGTGCCGGCCAGGACATTCAGGGCGCAGGATGCCAGCGACGCCGCCTCGCCCAGGCGGCGCCTTATCTCTCTCCATGTCATGGTGTCGCCCCCTTAAAGCGCCGCAGCGGCGCGAAAGATATCGTCGATGTCCGTCGCGGTCAGGCCCAGTGCCGCCGCCATCTCGGAAAGATAGGGGCTGGCCCGCTCCATGCTGGCCGCCGCCCACCGCTCGGCCAGCTCTCCATCACCGGACAGGGCCACGGCACTATCCACGATCTCCAGCAGCCCGCGCTCCCGCAGCGCCAGGCGCAGTTGGGTGCGCGTCACCGTCGCCGGCACCGGTGGCGGGCGCAGGGGCCAGATGGCCGCCTCATCCACCGTCAGGTGCCGCACCACCCATGCCCCGCCGTCCCAATCGGCCGTCTGGGTCAGTGGGTCCAGCGGCGGCACGGGCGGCAGGGACAGCACCCATCCGGGCTCCGTCACGCCGGCGGCATCGACATCCAGCGCCCCGGCGCGCGTGCGCAGCAGGTGCAGGGTATCCGCATCCATGGCGGCACTGGCCAGCCGCTCTGTCGCCGCGATCCATGCCGCATGCGCGGGATTGGCCATCGCCACCACCTCCCCATCCGGGCCGGGCACCAGGATGGTTTCCGGTGGCGCGTCCTGGCCCACCATTACGGCATCGGCCTCCGCCCGTTCGGCGCGGGCGCAGATGGCTGCGACCGCCCGGTTGACGGCGATCTGGGCCGCAACATCCGCCGGCGCCGTGGTGCCCAGCACCAGGGCCGGGGCCGGGCATCGTGGATATCCGTCCACCATGGACCAGACAGACAGATAGCGCCCGGCGCCATACAGGCCGGTGCCGATATCAATGCTACGCGGCATAGCTGTTGCCCTCGCTGATGCGTGTGATGGTGATGCGGGCGGTCCAGACGATGCGGGTGGCCGCCACGCCGGTGACACGCGGGGTGATGGTCTGGGCGCCGGTATCGATGGACAGGGTCACATCCATGCCGGCGGTGGTTTCCTGATCCGTGCCGATGGTCTGCACCGATCCGGTCAGGGTGACATTGCCGCCGTCATCGCGGATATAGCGGGCAAGGCGACGATAGACGCCGCCCTGGGTGGATGCCGCACCATAGGTGCGGGCCTGTACCGTCACATCCAGGGTCACGGCCTCCCGCTCCCCGATGGCGATGCGTGGCGTCAGGTCGGTCGGCGTGGCGTCGGTCGTAACGCCGCGCATGGTCACTACCCCCGGCCCATCGACCGGCGATACGCGGGGCCGGCCGGCCGGGACCATCCGATCCCGCGCGATCACCCCATCGCTGATCAGGCCCGCGCCGGCCGCCGTGCCGATCAGTAGATGCGGGCCGGAAGCCGACACCGACACGATGGTATCGCTGCCGATGGCGGCCCCGCCGCTCGCCCCATCCAGATACTGCACCCGGCCCAGGCCCGCGAAGATCGACACACCGTCTCCGGTGCCGACCGCCAGCGTACCTGCGCCGTCGTTGGCGGCCAGGGCCGTGACGCTGTTGGACGTGCCACCCAGGGTGGCTGGGGTGCCGCCCACAATCAGCGCCCGTTCATCTTCGAACATCCGCCGAATTTGCGCAGGCGTGGGGGCGTAGGCGCTGACCCCGGCCATGACCACACCCCCACCCCATGCCGCAACCCCGGATAGACCCGCGCCGATCCGCAGTTCGGCGCCGGTACAGTTCAGCGTTCCGACTGATCCTGCCGCCTGCGTGGCCGCCAGCACGCCATCGACCCAGATTTCCAGGGTGCCAGACCGACGACAAAACGCGACATGCCGCCAGATGCCGGTTCCCCAGGCCAGGGCAGGTGTGGTGGCCGTGGCCGTATTCGTACCGTCACTGGCGAACAGCACCAGCTGGCCAGCGGACACCAGGGCGCGGATATGTGCCCCGGACGCTAGACCAAGCAAGCCACGGTCAAAAATGCGATCAAATGACGGGGTGGCTGTGCTGTTTGAGAGCCAGAAATCGTATGCCCAGTCACCGGTGCCGTACTCCAAATCTGGATTATACGGCTGCCACAGGTAAGCGGTCGAACTGAAGCCAGACACCGCCGCCAGCCCGCAAGGTAGCGCCGTGCGGCCCAGGGTGCCGTTGACCACCAGCCCCTTGCTTTTGTAGCTGCGGTCAGGCAGGGCAATGTCCGCCCGCACCGACTGAACCGAACCATTGAAATCGTTCGTAGGCGTAAAAACCAGTGTGCCGCTGGTTGCTGTGGCTTCAATAGTCAGCAGAGCTGTACCATCAGCCGTGATCGAAGTCTGCCCGGTGATTACGCCGCCGGTCGCGGAAACCGTCAGCGTGCCAGCGCTCCGGTTGCCAGTGGTCACGCGGACCACATAGAACTGACCTACGGTCATGCCAGAAATAGCCCTTGTCAGAGCCGTGGTGCCACTACTGTGATCAAACTCTGTATTGCCGGCGTCCAGGGTCCATCCGCTTGTCTGCGTCCATCCGGTAGCGCTACTGCAATCGTCGTTGAACAACACTGATCCCGTGACATTGCCCGTCGCTGTGTCGCGCAGCCAGGCGCCGCGGACATCTCCCGGCATCCAGCCCGTGGCGTAAGAAATAGTCGTGGTGGCGACCATGCCGGCGTCCGGATTGGCCTCGTCCTCTGCCAGCCATGACAACCCACCGGTCGTGCCTACCGCGCCGGGGGCCAAACAGACGAGAGACGCGCCTCTGGGGAACAGGTTTGGAAAATTTTCCACACCGTAGGTGCGGACTGCCCAGGCCGCCGTGGAGGCATCTGCGTAAGGAATCGGCCCTGCACGGAGCGCGGCGCTGTTCGGGAGTAACCATAGGCGGTGCGGGCTGACAAAAACCGTCCTCGTCGCCGTCGCGGTCAAGTCATAGACAGCCCCCCAGGGGTGGATGACCGAAGCCCCTGCCGCCGTCGCCACGGCCACGGTCGGGATCGGCAGGCCGGCACTGTCCAGCGGACCCCCGGGTAGAACGCAAGCGTCTACGTGGCTGCAATTGTAGTTGGCGATGAAATCAATATTCGGCACATCTTGCGTATAGCCGTTTCCAGAGTTACGCGCCCTGATGTCGCGTCCGTACACTTTCCGCTGCGTATCGGACCTGTATAGTGCTTCGTCGCTCGAAAAGTTTATTTCAAACAATCCAGCGCCAGAAGCTATATAGAACCTACCATTCGCCGCAGACACTGACCGAAACGCTGTTCCGGTGCTGATTATATTCAGTGTGTTATTCGTCCAACTGGTAAAAGTGCCGCCGGCATTGAACACCATCCACATGCGGGGCACGCCGTCCGCATCCAGGTCATGCAGGTCATAAATGGTGAAACTGGATGCGCGCAAAACCCAAAAGACCACGACGGGAAAACGTCGTGTGACCCCACGCGTAGCGGTGCCCAACAGCTCCCAATACCAGGATCGGCCGGGGCGATCACCCCAGGCGCCGCCATCGCCATCCAGGCGGCGGTCATAGAAACCAACCGCGATCACATCGGCCGCCGACGCCAAGCTCTTGGTCGCCGCGGCATAAGCCAACCCGGTCGCCGTGCCGGTGCCGGCCGATCCCACCAACAATTGTGCGGCCGCCAGCGCCGTACCGGTCGCAGCCTTGTCCGCCCCCGTCTGTATCCGGTCGGCGGCCGCCGCGCCCGCGCTGCCGGCCGCCGCGTCCCGCGCCACCTGCGCCTGGGTCAGGGCGGTCTGGGTGGCGGATTTATCGGCGGCGACAATCAATTTATCTGCCGCAACCGCCACCTTGTCGGCCGCCACGGCGCCGCGATCCGTGGCGGCTTCGGCGGCGCTGTCCGCTGCCGATGCCTGGGCATCCTGCGCCTGGTCACGCGCGGCACGGGCCTCCTGCACCGCTTCCAGCCCCGCCACCGCGCCGGCCGTCTGGATGGCCAGCCGCTGGATCGCCCGGTTATAGGCCGTGACGGTAGCCATATCGCCCGGCGACAGGAGCGGGGCGCCCGTCGTCGGCTCGAAATCCCGATGGATGGCATAGGGCACGCCCGCCGCCGATGCCCCGGGCCAGGCGCTTTCCAGGGTCAGCGCAGTGTCGGACACAACGGCACCGACAAAGGCGGCCGGCCCGCCCTCCCCGATCAGCAGCATATCACCGACGGTGACATTGGCGGCCCAGGTGGTGCCGACGCCGGTGACAGCGGTCTGGCCAAAGGTGACGCTGACGGTGCCGGTACGATACTGGCTCATGTGCCCTCGCTTTCCGGGGGATAGGGATGGGCCGCCTTGATCGCGGCCAGATCGGCCAGCATGGCGGCCAGGGTTTCGGGGCGGCCATTGGCAGCGTCGGCATGCGCCTCCATCTGCCGGGACAGCGGCCAGGCGGCCAGATAGGCGGCGCGGCGCCGGCGCGCGACATGATCACGGGTCTTTCGCAAGTTGATGATCATGGCCCGACCTCCACGGACAGAGCATGGTCGCGGTACGGCCACGCCCGGATGACCACGGCATAGGTGCCGGGCCATTCGGCGGACAGCACATGCTCTCCCGCCGGGAGATGCATGATCACGCCGTCAACCTCCACCTGCGCATCCACCGGCAATGCGATGGCCAGCGTCTCCCCCACCGTCAGCGTTGCTGTCAGCGGTATGGCCAGGGACGGCCGGACACGGACTGCGTACAGATCGCGATCCACATAGTCAGTTTGCGGATCCCCATGGCCCAGCATCAGGGCCGCACCCGGAAATGTCTGATGCGCCAGGTCTGTCGCAGCGCAGTGGCCCGCCTGCAGGATGCGCCCTGTAGACGGTTCGAAATGCACGAAATCTGGCATCATGCCTCCGTATAAAGGGCAGTCACGGTCAGCCGCACACCGGCATAGGTGACGGAGTGACCGCCATTGCGATTGAGTTTCAGCGTGTATGTGGACGTCGCCGGAGACGCCGGCGGGCGATCAATGACCGTGCAGGCCAGGGAGCCGCCGGCATAACCGGTATCATCCAGGTTATCGACGCCGCTGCGCCGGACCAGATCGCCGAAATACGCAATCTCGGTGTCGTCGCGGTACAGCCGTACTGAAATCCGGCCATCCAGCGTGGAGGCATTGGTATCCATGGTGACCACGCCGCCGGCGCCGGCCACTTCCACGCGCACCTTCTTGCCTTTGTGTTCGATGCCCTGGGTGGCAATGGTATTGTCACCCACCGACAGGCTGCCGCTGACGGCAGCAGTCTGGCCGCTATTGGTGACACTGCCGGGCACGATATTTGCCGTGCCGACAACCTCCACCCCCAACTCTGACGCCGCGAAGATCGCCTTGGCCGTCGCGTCCCACACCCAAAGCCCGTGTTGCGATCCCACCTTGCCGGCCGCAACGCGGTTTGCGTTGACCGCAGTCCGCACCAGAATGTTGCGCGACAGCCCGTCGATAACGACGCCGGCGTTACTGCCATCCTCCATGAACAGTTGCGCTGTGGCGATGGAGCCGGACTTAAGCTGCGTGGCATAGACGTCACCTACGTACGCCACGCCAGCATTCAGCGTGCCGGCGCGAACCTGGTTCGCCGCGATGGTGCCGGCATAAAGTGCGCCATTGATCACTACCGTCGGCAGACCAGTCACAGGGTCCGTGCCGGCCGCGAACAAAAAACGGTTCCCGGTCTCACCCGGCAGGCTGACCGAGAATTTGTCCGCCACCACGGCAAAATGCGCGACAGGCGTCCCATTGATCGGGGTGGAGGCCAGCCCGAAGCCCGCCACCTTGCCGTTAGTATCGATCTTGACCGTGTACTGCGCAGACAGACCATCTATCGACCCCTGATGGACCGCTATTGTGGAGGTATGCCCGCCCACCGTGGTTGACAGGGTGCTGATGGCACTGGCATTGGCGCTGTCGCCATCGGCCCTGGCCGTTTGCTCCGTGACCAGCGCCGCGCGGGTGGCGGGCAGGCCGGTGGTGGCATGGTTGACCTGTGCGGACAGGGTGCTGATGGCGCCGGCATTGGCGCTGTCGCCATCGGCCCTTACCGTTTGCTCCACCAGCAGCGCCGCGCGGGTGGCGGGCAGGCCGGTGGTGGCATGGTTGACCTGTGCGGACAGGGTGCTGATGGCGCCGGCATTGGCGCTGTCGGCATCGGCCCTTACCGTTTGCTCCACCAGCAGCGCCGCGCGGGTGGCGGGCAGGCCGGTGGAGGCATGGTTGACCTGTGCGGACAGGGTGCTGATGGCGCCGGCATTGGCGCTGTCGCCATCGGCCCTGGCCGTCTGTTCCACCAGCA
>NZ_JAGOGJ010000142.1:0-8914 GCF_017996735.1 Niveispirillum sp. | reverse complement strand
GCAGCGCCGCGCGGGTGGCGGGCAGGCCGGTGGAGGCATGGTTGACCTGTGCGGACAGGGTGCTGATGGCGCCGGCATTGGCGCTGTCGCCATCGGCCCTGGCCGTCTGTTCCACCAGCAGCGCCGCACGGGTGGCGGGCAGGCCGGTGGAGGCATGGTTGACCTGTGCGGACAGGGTGCTGATGGCGCCGGCATTGGCGCTGTCGCCATCGGCCCTGGCCGTCTGTTCCACCAGCAGCGCCGCGCGGGTGGCGGGCAGGCCGGTGGTGGCATGGTTGACCTGTGCGGACAGGGTGGTGATGCTGCTGGCATTGGCGCTGTCGCCATCGGCCCTTACCGTTTGCTCTATGGTGATGGACGCCTCCGCCGCACCCATCCTGGTGGTCAGGGTCGTGATGCTACTGGCGAGCGCCCCATCCGCGCTGATCCGTGCCTCCTGTTCGGTCTGGATTGCAGCAACCGCGCCATCCGCCACGGCCGACACGGTGGATATGGTCGAGGCGAGGGCACCATCGGCACTCTCCCGGATGCTGGCCTCGTTGCTGATCGCCGTGCCCCGGGCCAGGGCCTCGGCAGCCAGATCATCGGCACGGGCCTGTGCCTCTGCCGCCAGATCATCCGCACGGGCCTGGGCTTCGGCCAACAAGGCATCCGCCCGTGCCTGCGCCTCCACCACAAGAGCATCCGCCCTGGCCTGGGCCTCTGCCGCCAGTCTGGCCGCCACGCTGCCGGCCAGATCGGGCGGGCCGTCCACCAGGTCGATGCGACTGGACAGCGTGTCCGTCAACTGGTCCGGGCCGATGATCCTGTCGGCCAGGTCGGCCGTCGCTACGGCCAGCGCTGTGACCGCCACCGCCGGTGACAGGGTCAGCGGCTCCGGGCCAAAGGCATCGACCTGGGCGACGCGGACATAGCGGACAGCACCCGCCGGCAGGGGCAGGGTGATATCCGTGTCCGGACCGCTATAGACCAGATGCGCCGGATCAATGGGCACGTCCGGACCATCGCCCATATAGACGCGCACCCCGCGCCAGTCATTATCCGCCGATGGGGTGTAGGCGACGCGCACCCCGAGTGTGACGCCTTCCACCACCAGATCGGCGGGCAGCCCCGGTGCCGGATTGCTGACCGTCAGGATGGCGGTGCCCAGTTCCGCCCCTACCTTGGGCAGGATGGACACGGCAAAACGCAAACGGCGGCGGGGGCCGCCGTCACGGACATTATCGTCATAGGCATAAGTGTAATCGGTGGCGATCTGCGGCGCCTCCGTCCGCAGCAGCACGCCGGTTTCCGCGTCGAACACGCGGACCACATAGCCCCGCCAGTACGGGTTGGCCTGGGCCGTGCCCGCGCCGAACGGCTCGGCACCGAAGGATGCACCCGTATCCGGGAAGGACCCGGCCCAGACGATGCGCACGTCACGGCCCTCAAAGGTCGTGTCCCCGCCTTGTTCAAACAGCTCCAGCCGGACGACGCGGGCACCGATGATGCCGCCGGCAATGGACACCGATGGCACCGCCCCCCATTCTGACCGCACATTTCCGGCCCCGGCGCTGGCCACCTGGATTTCATAGCGTGCCGGCTGGCGAACCGGGGCCAGCACCTGACGGCCCGCCCCCCAAGGCGCATCCACCTGTTGCCACAGCATGGCCCCCTCTTCACGCCACCGGATGATGACCGACAACATCGACGCGCTGTCGAACGGCACCCAGGTGACGGCGATGGCGGGCTGAACGCTGCCGTCGGCCAGCACAGCGGTACTTTCCACCGCAGCCACCCCGGACGGAGGCAGGAAATCGGGGATGCCGTCCACGGTAACGCCTGCGTCCACAAAGGGGGAGCGCCGACCGTCGGCCGACACAGCCTGAAGACGCACCTGCCACGTCCCGATAGCGGCAGGCGAGATGTCATGACCGGTACGGCGCGACGCCGTGACGGACGTCCATATCCCGGATGGGTCACGCAGCTGCAAGGCATAGCTATCCACCCGTGGGTCCGCGGACCGCGACCAGTCGATGGCGATGGCCGGCACTTCCGTGCCGTTCAGCCACACTGACACCTCGCGCACCACCAAACCCTGCACCGCCGGGAGCCGGTCGGTGACGATCACGGGGTCATACGGCGGAATGGCGCCTGTCTCCGCTTCATGAATGCCAACAGCGTAATCGACAAACTCCAGCCGGGCCGTGAGATTGGCACCGGGCATGATCGACTTCACCAGAACGGGGACGGTGACAAGCCCCGCCTCCCCGAATGTAAACAGGTCGCCCGGCGCAACCGCGCCGGGCGCCGGAGACACCAGCGACAGGGCGAATGGCGTGCCGGGCGTGGCCGTAACCGACATGTCCACCACGGCCCACCGATCAGACCGGATACGAACCACATAGGACTTACCAGCCTGCATCGCGCAGGCTTCATCTACCAGGATCTGGCGACGATCTTCTGATACCGCCTTAATGCGTCCAGCAGCCACGCCCACCAGCATCACGTCATGCTGCAGATCGACGCGATCGCCCCTCTGCACAATCAGGTTCTCGAAATCCTGCGACACCTCATAGACGGCGGGCCGCAGGCGCAGCTGCGCAAGGTGATAGCGACCATCCTTCCAGGCCAGGTCAGAATCCGTGATGCCTGGCAAATCCAGCACCTCGAACAGGCGGGCGGTGGAGGCATCGTAGCCATCGTCATAGACGATGCGCTCGCCCGTCTCGAAATCGTTCCCCGCATCGACAAAACGCACGCGCAAGGCATGAGGGATGTCCGCGAATACGCGGGTCATCTTGAAGCCCCAGGAATTACGGGGGCTGATCAGCGCCACGGGCACGGCCTGGACGCGATCACGGATCACCGACAGCAGCGTGTCCCGGATCGCGAACCGACCCCGGCCGCAGGCGCAGATCTGGCGGAGCGTGTCGAATAGGGTCCCGGGGGTATCCAGCACGGCATCATAGGTCCGGCCCGCAAGGGCGTTGGCCCGATGCAGATCGATCCAGGCGGGCCAGTCTAGCCGATCATTGGTGTACGGGCGGGGGTTCGCTGGACCCTGCATGGCCCAGATGGCTAGGGAGGCGGGATTGCGGGTCGGCCGCGCCACCCATGCCTGGGTCGTTTCATCCCAGTCAGGAGCCACACGGGTAGTGATCAGCGTAAAGTCCGTCACGGTGCCGGAAAGCTGACCGGACGCACGGATGCGTAGCGCAACGAATGCGTGCGGTACGCGCGGCGTTACGGCGGCCTCGTTCAACGTCGCGCGGGCGGCAATCCAGACGACACTGTCCGCATACTGGTTATCGCCCGTGTTATCGACCAACCGCATGGCACGCACCTGATAGCGGCCACGCGGAACCGCCACGCGGTAGGAAACGCGGATCTCTCGTTCATCTTCCGTTGTGATCCGATGCTCGTTGGCCAGGGTGCCGCCGGGGAACGGCCGCCAATTGCCCGTCCCGTCAGCCGCCCTCCAGCCCAGGGCGACGCCTGCGGTGTGAGACTTGCGCTTGCCGCTGTCCGACCGACGCCAGATGCCCGCCGGATAGCTGAAATCCACTGACAGTTCGTCGGCATCCTGATCGATGACACGGATGATCCATCCGTCCTGTTCCCGCAGCGCTCCGGACGGCAGGCCGGCACCCGGCGACAGCTCCTCCACCTGGCCGGGCATGATGGTGACCGCTGTGTCGCTGGCGTAGCCTTCGCGGACCTCCACCTCCACATCGTCATAATCCGACAGCGGCGTGTCCCCCAACCGCATGGAGGCTTGGTCGATGGACAGCGGCCCCGGTCCCAGGTCGAACAGGATGCGGACATACTGGTCCTGGCCGACCAGCTCCGTCCACGGCTTGGCGGCATAGGGCGGCGCCCACCGCATGCGGCCCAGCACCACGGGGATCAACCCGTAGGGCCGCCCGTTGTTGGTCGCACCGATGCTGTAGCGCTGTTCGACCTGCCCCAGGCGCGGCTTGGGCACCGGCATCAAGGCGTTCAGCAGCAGCGTGCCGGTTACGGCCAGTGCAGCGGTGGTCGCGGCTACCGCCGCCGTGCTGGCGGCGGCCACGGTGATGGTCACCTGTGTAGCCTGGAGATATAGCGTGTCGGCGAACAGCGCATTGGCCAGCGGCCCGCCCAACTGGTAGGCGGCATACATGATCGCGATTGTCGCAACGACGCGCAGCACGCTTTTGCCGCCGCCGCCGCCGCCCGCCGGCATGACGCGCACGGTCAGCAACTGGCCGGGGCCGGGGCGTACCCGGTGCCAGATCTCACGGGGAATGCGCCAATCGCCGATCCAGACACTGGCGTCATACATGTCGATAGGCAGACCATGGGCGGCCAGTATCTCGGAAATGGTACGGCCATGCGCTACCTCCACCCGGATCGCGTCGGAGCGAAACGGGCTGGCGAGCGCGTGCAGCGTCACCGGCGCCGGCAGGCCGGCGCCGTCGGAGCAGATATCGGTCATGTCAGATCAGATCCGGGTGTCGATAGAGGGCCAGGATATTGCGGGCTTCGGCACCGTGGCGCAGCTGCGCGCCGGCAACGCCGATCCCGGCTTGGCAATGGATCATCCAGTCCGACGCCACGACGACGCCGACATGGCAAGGAAAGGCACCCCGGCGCATCAGGACGATGTCTCCAGGGCGTTCGGCCGGGCTGGGCCAGACCAGTGCGTCGCGCCAATGCTCCCGGCCGAACAGCCGGACGAAGCCGCCGGCCTGTTCATTGGCGACACGCGCCATGCCGGCGAAATCGTCTTCAGCGTCGGGGGAGCGCAGGGACGGAAGGTCAACCGCGAACCGCGTTCGCATGACACCCTCCACTAGCCCCCAACAGTCGAACGCCTCCGGCCCACGCGCACCCCAGCGATAGGGCAGGCCGATGTAATCGCCGCTCCATTCCGGCAGCATCAGAACAGCCCGGCATGGGTGGAGGGCAGGAACTCCATGCTGGGGAACGGCTCCCCCAACAGGCTTTCAAAGGCGAGCGTGCCTTCCACCTCCACCGCGTCCGCCACCGCCGATGTCAGGCGGAAGGACAGCGGCCCGACCTCCACCACGTCCGGGTCTTCCGCCAGCACCACGGTGACGGTGACCGCCGGCGCGCTGGTGATGGTCCGAAGCGTTTCAACCACCTCCCTGCCCACATTGTCGATGCGCAGGCGGACCTGCGGCAGGCTGTCATCCGTGGAGGAGGGCAGATCAATCATGAAAGGCAGGGCCCGGTACGTCCGGACGGGTGGTCCCGCCACCGTCAGGTCGGCGCCGGCATCCGTGACCAGCAGCGGTCCGTCCATCTGATCATGGGTGATTTCCAGAAGGATGACGGGGCAGGCCCCCGTTTCCTGGGCCGCCGCCGCGCGGAGGAAGCGTTCGGAGACGTGACGCGGCATCTTACGGCAACTCCTCCAAGGTGGCAGCGACGGCGTAAACGTCGGTGCCGATCTGTTCGTCGGTGGGCGGGGCGCCCGCCTTGAACCGCCAGCGGGCCACCTGGTCGGTGACCGGGTGGACCATGTCGAAGGACAGCGCCCCGCCAGCCAGATCCTGCATGTAGAAGGTGCGCAGCGTGGCCAGCTGGGCTTCCGACAGCACCCAATTGCATTCGCGCGGCGTGGCGGCGGCCACGAACCGGCGGCGGACCTTGGCCGGTCCCACATCCATGGAACTGGCCAGGGTGAGGTTTGGAAATGGCCCCTTGTTCCCCAGCAAGGGATAGGCGGGCAGGCTGGATGGCCAGGTTGGCAAGGATCACCCCCTTCGTGTCGGCGGGCGGCGGACCCCGAAGTTCGCCCCCATTGTTCCATCCAGGCTGCCATCGCCCATCATGCGGGGCATGGCGTCCCGCATCTTCCCTTCCAGGTACACGTCGATCTCCCGCCCGCCGCCCGCCGTCGAACGCTGGTTGACCTGCGGATTGCTGCCGGCGGGCGCCCCATGGATGTTCACGGTGACGGGACCTGATGCCATAGAAGGCATGGAGATGACAGGGACCTGCGGCACGGCCACCGCCATGCTGGGCAGGCCCTGGCCCCGGTTCAGCGCTTCCAGCGCACCCCTGGCTTGGGCGGCATAGGGTGCCTTGACGACGAATTCTTCACCATGAACGGCGCCAGCGACCTTGTTCCTTTGCCCCCCTGTCCAACCGCCGGAAGCGAAACCCAACACCGGCATGGCCGCTGATCCCGACAGGCTGAACAGGCTGTTCAGCAACGGGTTCACCATGGCCATCTGAATGAAGGCACCAATGATGCGGTCCACGACATTCAGGGCCAGATTGCCAAAGGATGTCAGCGCGCTTTCGCCTTTCAACAGGCTCTTGGCAATCCCGTCGCCCACGCCGCTGAAGGAACTTATCAGGGTCTGTTGCAGGGCGGTGATGCCGGCGGCATAGGCGTCCGTCTTGGCGACCGCCCGCTCCAGATCCTGATCCGCACGGGCCACGGCGGCATTGTACTCGTCCTGGCTCAGGTACCCTTTCTCCAGCAGCGTGTTCAGCCGCGCCACCTCAGCCGCGTAGACTTCCATCGGTGTGCGGATGCTTTCCAGAACGCGCTTGGCTTCCTCGCCCCGCTTCTTCGCTTCCGGCCCCAACAGCCGGTCGCCTTCCGCCAACAGGACGTCAACACGCTTCATGCGCGCCTGGTGATCCGCCTTGGCGCGCGACAGGTCGGTGTTGGCCAAGGCGGCGTCGGCTTGGGCCAGCACCCCCTGCATCATGGCGACGGATGCTTGTGCGCGGGCGGTGGCCGCATCAACCGGGGCCAGGATGCCGCGTGCGGCCAGCGCGTCGATTTCCTTCACCTTCGCTGCATATTCATCCATTGGCCCGCGAAGGCCCTCAAGGATGCGCTTCTGCTGGGACAGCCCTTCATTGTGGCGGGTGACGATGTCCCAATTATCCTGCACCAGGTTCTTCAGGCGTGCCAGGGCCGCACTGTTCTTGTCGCGGGCATCGCGCAATTCATCCTGGCCATCCTTTTCGTCCAGCAATGCCTTCTGCTGTGCAGTTGCCCGGCCTTGATACAGCGCGATCTGGGCATCGGCCCGCGACGCCGCTTCCTGAAGCTCCGTGTATTCCTGTGCCGTCTTGGACAGGGTTACCGCCAGCTTGCGGCTGGCTTCGTCGCCCTTGGACAACAAGACGATGGCTTCCTGTACCCGCCCCATTTCGAACAGGCGCTTGATGCGGTCGGACGTGGTCTGGTTCTGGAATGCCGATCCCAGCGGGTTGAACAAGGATTCCAGCCAGCCCGGCGCTTGTGAGTTGGCCAACTCCTCCACTTGGCCCAGCATCTCTTTCGACAGCTTGCGCATTTCTTCGCGCGCCGATGTCGATAGACCCTGCAACCGAAGCTCCGTCATCGACTTCATCGTTTCCGACAGCTTTTCATAGCTCTCGATCAGGTCTTCGATGCTGGTTTCATTATTATCGAGCGTGCCATTTAGGGCCGCCATGATCTTGTCAAACTCACCAGCCTTGTTGCCTGCCTCCTCCGCTTCATCACCCGCAAAGATCAACTGCGCTCCGACAGCACCGATGGCCAGTGCGGCACCCGCCAAGCTGCCGAAAACGCCAAAGGCGCCCAGAAACTGCGGCGCCTGCTGTGCGAAGGCCACAAGGGCGTTCTGTCCGCTGGCCACCTGCACGAAGAAATCCTGAACCTGAAATCCGGCTTGTTGTGCAATAGGGCCAACTTGGCGAAGCGCGCCACTGCTGTCATTGGCCGCCTGACCAAGACGGGCATTGGCCGCCTGACCAGAGGCGCCCATCTTATTTAGCTCAACCATGGCGGCCCGGACGGAGGCCTCAAGGTCGCTGTGATCCCCGGTGATTTTGACGGCGATGACGGGTGCTGGCGAAGCCATTGTGAACCCCTTCACACGCGAACATGGTTCGCGGTTGATATGTGTACCCCCCCAGATCAGGGCCTTGCCGACGTGGAGGGTGAAGAATGCGGTTATTCGGATGGTGCTTGCTGGCCATGGGCGCGCTGCTGATCATCACCGGATGGTCGCTGGACGCGTCGATCTCCGGCGGTTCATTTGGCCGTGATGTCGTCAACCTGCATCAGCTGTTCGTAAAACTGTCGTTGATCCTGGTTGGCGGTTTCTGTCTGCCGGCGGGCGCCGTTTTTGCTGTTTCGCGGCTTGATGGTGCCATGCCCGGAAAATCCGATGCTGTCCTTTCACCGCTCCCCTCCATTGATCTTGAACAGAAAAGGCGGGAAGCGTTAGCGGGAGAAACGGCACCAGACGCGGCGCAACCAAGGTTGCGCGACATGCCGCTGCTAGAAGAATGCCCAAACCGACATTCGATGCTTCTGCGCAGATTCGAAGATGGGCGGCGGCAAAAGTACTGCCCTACATGCGGTCACGAAGGCACAATCGCACTTAGCCCCTGACCCTCACCCAAACCCAGCCGCTGCCATGCGTTCGCGGAACTCTAAGAAGCGTTCACGCCGATCTTCGGCCTGGGCTTCTTTGTCACCCTGACTGATCCGCCACGCATGCACCGCGTGCCGCCATTCATGGTGGGTGACCAGGTAGAAATCCTTCTCCCGACCCAGCACGCCATGCCAGATGCCTTCCATGCGGCCATAGGGGAAGGCCTTTACCCCGCCGCCCGCTCCCCCGCCGCATCATCCGATGGCGCCTTGCCGCCCGTCACCATATTGACCAGCAGTCTTGAACAGGCATGCGCTGCCGCGACAAATCCCTCATCCAGGATCATCGCGGCGACATCGTCGCCCGGCTGTTTCACCAGACTGGCGGCAATGATCTGCCGTGCCTGTGCCGCCGAAAGGCGCACCACACCCCCCTTGAACACAGCCAGGGACAGGTCAGGGATGGTCATACCCATGGCTTCTTCCACGGCGACCATAGCCCCGAAAGATGGCCGCAGCACGCGGCTGCGGCCA
>NZ_JAGOGJ010000250.1 GCF_017996735.1 Niveispirillum sp. | reverse complement strand
TTTCGGCCCTGCGTCGCCGGTCTGCGCGGCACGACTGTGATACCGACAGCGTTGCCGAGCGCGCGGGTTCGTCTACGGCTAGCCCATGGCTGAGGATGGGGAACCCTGGAAGGCCGGGATTGTTGCCCTTGCGGATATGGATCGGGAGTTTGGCTATGGCGCCGCATGCAAGCTGGAACGGTGTTCTGCTGGTGGGGGAACTATCCGTGGATGTGTCGCTCTATGCGGCGGCCAGCAGCGCTGAGCGGATGAGCTTCCATATTGTCAACCGCCGCACGGGCCATCGCGTGCGGCGCGAACTGGTGGACCAATCCACAGGCCGGCCCGTCGAACAGGGGGACCAGTTGAAGGGCTATGATGTCGGCGATGGCCGCTATCTGGTGTTCGAGCCGGCGGAGGTCGCGGCCATTCTGCCCAAGGGTGACCGCACCATGGAGGTTGAAGGCTTCATCGACCTGGATGATGTCGATCCTCTCTATTTCGATCGACCCTATTTCCTGGGGCCTCGGGGAGATGATGCGTCCGATGCCTTCCGTCTGGTGCTGGAAGGGATGCGCAAGAAGAAGGTGGCGGCCCTGGCGCGGGCGGTTTTGTTCCGGCGCCTGCGCAGCCTGCTGATCTGGCCGGGTGCGGAAGGCTTCATCGCCCGGACGCTGAATTTCGACCATGAGGTGGAGACAGCACCCGCCATATTGAAGCGGGTGGCGGAGGTGACGGTGAAGAAGGAGATGTTGGACCTCGCCCGGCACATCATCGACACCAAGGCAGGGACATTCGATCCCGCTACCTTCGATGACCGCTACGACGCAGCCCTGGCCGATCTGGTGCGCGCCAAGATCGAGGGCAAGCCCGTCCGCCGCCGCAAGCCCCCGACCCGGACCAAGCCCGACGATCTGCTGGAAGCGTTGCGCCGCAGCGCCGAAGGGACGGGCAAGCGCAAGGCCGGCTGACGAACCTATACGATCCGCAGACTGCGGCGCAGGGCGTCAGTGATGTCGATGACATTGTCGCCACGCTTTTCCGTCTTCGATGGTTTATGCCCCTTCAGGGCGCGGCGGCGCTGTTTGATCATGGACAGGAGCTTTTCCTGCACCGCATCTTTGGTCAGTTCCTTGTCCCAGGTGCGCTTGCGATCGTCGATGAGGGTACGGATCAGGCGTTGTTGGGCAGCATCTGGCTTGGCGCTGTCGCTATCCTGGACATAGTCGGCTGCATCGCGCACCTCGTCGCCATAGCGCAGGGTCCATAGCAGGATACCCTTGTCGCGCGGGTCCAGCATGACGGCCCGTTCCCGCCGGTTCAGCACCAGCCGGGCGATGCCCACCATTTCTGAAGCACGCATGGCCTCTCGGATGACGGTGAAGGCCTCCTCGCTCACCTTGTCGTCGGGGATCAGGAAATAGGGCGTATCGTACCAGATCCAATCAATGCTCGCGCGAGGGGTGAACAGGTCGATATCGATGGTGCGGGCACTTTCCAGGGCAACGGCCTCCAGCTCCGCATCCTCCAGCAGGACATAATCATCTTCGCCTTTCTCATAGGCTTTCACCTGGTCCTTGTCGGGTACGGGTTTGCCGGTGACGCTGTCGACATAGCGGCTTTCCACGCGGTTGCCGGTGGCGCGGTTCAACAGGTGGAAGCGTACCTTGGCGCTTTCCGATACGACCGGAACCAGCGCCACCCGGCACGTGACCAGCGACAGTTTCAGGTAACCCTTCCAATAATGACGCCCAGCCATGGTTCCCTCTATTTCTTCTGAAGCCGCTTGATCGATACACGCAACGACTTTTCGGCATCACCATAGCCGGCCCAGGGATCGCCTTTGCGCAGGAGGGCAGGACCCGTGCGCAGGGTGAAGCGGGCCGGGTCCAGCCGCGCTGTCACCTGCTCCCAGTTCAGCGGCATGGAGATGTGGGCGCCCGGCCGGGCACGCGGCGACAGCGGAGCGACCGCCGTAGCCAGCCGGTCATTACGGAGATAGTCCAGGAAGATGCGGCCCTGACGCAATTTCTTGCTCATGGTGATGACATAGCGGTCGGGGGCGTCATCAGCCATGCGGCGGCAGATTTCCTTGGCGAAACTCTTGGCGGCGTCCCAGTCGGGCGTGTGCCGCCCCTCGTCAGCCAGCGGCACCACGACATGCAACCCCTTGCCGCCGCTGGTCTTGGCAAACGTCTCCAATCCTAAGGCTTCCAGCCGTTCGCGCAATTCCTTCGCCGCGGCCACGATGGCGGTGAAAGCGACATCGGGGCCGGGATCCAGGTCGAAGACCAGCCGGCCGGGCCTGTCCGGCACGCCCGGCCGGCAATTCCAGGGATGCAGTTCCAGCGCCCCCCATTGCGCCAGTGCCGCCAGCCCCTCCGGCCGATCCACCTGCAAATAGGGCCGGTGCTCCGCTGTCACCTTCACCTGTTCCAGCAGGCTGGACATGCCGCGCATGGCGTGACGCTGGAAAAAATGCGCGCCATCGATGCCGTCGGGCGCGCGCAGGATGGAACAGGGACGGCCCTTTATATGCGGCATGATCCAGTCGGCCACCGCCTCAAAATAGCGGGCCAGATCCAGCTTGGTGATGGGACCGCCATCTTCCGCAGGGGGCCACAGGGGCTTGCCGGGTTTGGAGATGGGCAGGCCCATGACGACGGCAGCACCAGCCTGAGCCTGGGCGGCGGCGGGCACGGCCAGCACCGCCTTGTCCATGGGGGCCGGCGTTTCCGCCTCGACCTCTGCTGCCGGCTTGTCTTCGCGCAGCGCCTTGAAGGCGGCCTGGCGGATATTGCCGGCGGCGGTCCAGCCCGCAAACTCGATTTCCGCCACCAGTTCCGGTTTCACCCAATGCACTGTCCCACCGCCGCGCGGGATACGCTGGGCGAAGGGGGAACTGTCGGTGGCCCGTTCTTCCAACAAGGGCAGCAGCGCCTTCACCTTGGCTGCGCCGAAGCCCGTGCCCACCCGGCCGATGAATACCAGCTTGTCGTCGCGGTTGACCCCGACCAGCAGGGAGCGGAATTCACCTTCCGTCTTGGTCCAGCCACCGATCACCACCTCATGCCCAGCCCGGCATTTGGATTTTACCCAACTGTCGGATCGGCCGACGCTATAGGGGGCGTCGGCGCGCTTTGACACCACGCCTTCCAGCGACATCCGGCAAGCCGAGGACAGCACGGCATCGCCGCCCGTGGTGAAATCCTCCACATAGCGCAGGCGGCGGGCTGCATCGCCCTTCAGTGTCCCCAGGATTTCGCGCAGCCTGTCCTTGCGGGCGCGCAGCGGCTGGTCGCGCAGGTCGCGGCCGTCATCGAACAGCAGGTCGAAGCCGAAGAAGGGCAGGTCGTCGGTCTTCCCTTCCGCCAGGGCCGCCTGCAGCGACGCGAAGTCGGGCAAGCCATCCGCGTCCAGGGCGATGACCTCCCCATCCATGAGCAAGTCGGGCAGGGTGTCCGCCGCTTTTGCCAATGCTGGGAAACGGTCGGTCCAGTCCAGCCCCTTGCGCGTTCGGAGGGCGGCCTTGCCCTTCTCCACCCGCACCTGCATCCGGTATCCGTCGAACTTGATCTCATGAACCCAGTCGGCACCCGCCGGTGGCCGGTCGACGGAGCGGCAGAGCTGCGGGGCAATGAATTCCGGCATGTCCCGCTTCTTGGGCATTGCCGCCCTGATTGTCGCCCGGCCCTTATTCGTCCGATCCGGTTTGAGTGACATGAACGGTTCCGGGCGCGGTCCCTTGTCGGCGGCGATGTCGGCCATGGCACGGCCCGACGCGACGGAGCGGTCCTCCACCAGCAACGCATCTTCGTCCCCCTCGCGCGCTGCCTCGTCTTTGTGCTTGATCAGCAGCCAGTTGGTGCGTCCGGATTTGCCATCACGGTCATGGCGCATGCGCACCAGCACCCAGCCGCCCTGTAGCCGCTCCCCCGCCAGGGTGAATTTCAGCTCACCGCCCTTCAGCGCGGCCTCTACATCCGAATTCCCGTCTTCCGGCGCCCAATGGCCACGGTCCCACAGTTGCACGGTGCCGCCAC
>NZ_JAGOGJ010000141.1 GCF_017996735.1 Niveispirillum sp. | reverse complement strand
TATATATAGATAATAACGACACATCCAGGAATAAATAATATTTATGTATTATATTTTATCTTAAAATAGAATATTTTAATTACCCTCAACTCCCCTCGGGATCAGGTCCGCCACAGCAGTTTTTATCAGGGCCGCCAGGCTCTCTAGGGCTGGACTACCCGTCGTGCGGGTGGCCAATGTCATGGAAACTTGGGGCAGCGGTGGAAGGCCTTCATCAATGATTGGTGACATGCCTCCAAAAAGCACAGTGCGGCAGGTAACCCCCAGACCCGCCTGCACAGCGGACCGAAGCGTTGAAAGATTGGGCGTTTCAAGCACAACCCGGTACGGCTGGCCGGCAGCATCCAGCGCATTGATTGCCACCTCTCGGAAACGGCAGGGCTTCTCCAGAACGGCCAGCGACAAGACGGGATCTGACAGTTTTTCAGCGTCCCCGAGCCAGCGCATGGGAACCGTCTGCAAGGCGGTCGGGTCCCCGGCAGGGCCAAAACCCGCAACGATGTCCAGCCTGTCGCCCGACAGCATGTCGAGCAGTTCGGCCGTCCCGGCAACGCGGGCGTGTAGCTGCGCACGCGGATGCAGCTTCGCGAACTGCGCCAGCACACCGGTCAACAGGTTCTCCGATACGTCCTGCACCATGCCCACCCGGACGGGACCGGCGACATCCTCCCCCGCCAGGGCGGCAACCGCCTCGTCATTCAGGACCAGCATGCGGCGGGCATAGCCCAGCAGCGTGGTTCCCGCCGGGGTCAGGGCCAGACGCCGGCCGTCCCGCGCGAAGAGCGGCACCTGCACCAGATCCTCCAGCCGCTTCATCTGCAGGCTGAGCGCCGACTGCGTCAGGAAAATCCGTTCCGTCGCCTTCTGGATCGTACCTGCATCGACGATCACGGCGAAGCTGCGCAACAGGTCGGTCGGCAGGTTGGGCGGCATCGTTCGCTCCGTCACATAAGCGGCGCTCAAGCGGCACCTAAAGGATATTCCATTGTCCATATGGAAATATCATGAATAACATACATCACGACGTGTGTGATTAACTTTTAAATACACATATTTATGGTGAAATATGACCAGCATCACGACGGACCCGCCCAGGACTGGCTTTCCTTCCCTTTCCCGACTGCGGCGTGCGGCAGGCCGGGCATGGTCGCCACGCGCGACCTCGCCCCTGGTCTTGCTGCTGCTGTGGGAAATCGGGGCAAGGACCGGGTTCATTCCTGACCGTATCCTGGCTGCCCCGTCGGCTGTGCTGGGGACCTTCGCGGATTTGACCCTGTCGGGCGAATTGCCCTGGAACCTGCTGGTCTCCCTGCTGCGGGTGCTGGCCGGGATGGCCATCGGCGTGGGGCTGGGCGTGGTGTTAGCCCTGATGGCAGGCCTGTCGAAGCGGGGCGAAGTGCTGGTCGATCCGCCGCTGCAAATGCTGCGCACGCTGCCGCTGCTGGCGCTGGTGCCGCTATTCATCGTCTGGTTCGGCATCGGGGAGGTGCCGAAGGTCGGGCTGATCGCCCTGGGGGCCTTCTTCCCGGTCTATCTGAACCTGTTCAACGCCATCCGGTCGGTGGATGCCAAGCTGGTGGAGGCGGCACAGGTCTTCGGCCTGTCCTGGCGGGAACTGGTGCGCCACGTCATCCTGCCCGGCGCGGCGCCGGGTTTCCTGCTGGGCCTGCGCTACTCGCTGGGTGTCGCCTGGCTGTGCCTGGTGGTGGCGGAACAGATCAATGCATCCGCCGGCCTGGGCAGCCTGGTCAACCATGCCCGCGATTTCCTGCGCACCGACGTCATCGTGCTATGCCTGCTGGTTTATGCCGGCATCGGCCTGGGCGCCGATGCCCTGGTCCGGGCACTTGAAACCCGCGTGCTCGCCTGGCGCCCCAGCTTCGTGAAGGGGTGAACAGGATGTCGATCTCCAGCCCCCTGCGTCTCGTGACCCGCAACGACATCCCCCCGGCCGACGCGGCCGTCCGCCTGCGCCACCTGAACCGCCGGTTCGGCGACAGTAATGTCCTGCGCGACCTGTCACTGGATATCGGCCGCAGCGAGTTCATCGCCCTGCTGGGGCGGTCCGGGTCGGGCAAGACCACACTCTTGAAGCTTCTGGCCGGGATCGACCAGGAGGCGGAGGGGGAGATCGTCACACCGGCCAACCGAACGGTGGTGTTTCAGGAACCACGCCTGCTGCCCTGGAAAAAGGTGTGGGAGAATGTGGCCCTGGGCCTGCCGGCCGGCGATGGGCGGACCCGGGCACTGGCGGCGCTGGCGGAGGTTGGGCTGGCGCATCGCGTCGATGCCTGGCCCGCCACCCTGTCGGGCGGCGAGGCGCAGCGCGCGGCCCTGGCCCGCGCCCTGGTGCGCGAACCGGAACTGCTGCTGCTGGACGAGCCGTTCGCGGCGCTGGATGCCCTGACCCGCATCCGCATGCATGGGCTGGTGGAGGCGCTGTGGCGCACACACCGGCCCTCCATCCTGCTGGTCACCCACGATGTTGATGAGGCGCTGCTGCTGGCCGACCGGGTGCTGGTGCTGGACCATGGGCGCATCGCGCTGGTCGAACCGGTCACCGCAGCCCGCCCGCGCAGCCTGTCCGATCCACAGATTCAGGCCCAGCGCGCACGACTTCTGGCCCGGCTGGGCGTCACCTTGAACGATGAGCCCACGCCATGACCGCCGCTCAGATCACCCCGTTCCCGCGCGATACCACCACCCTGGACAGGCTGGACGCTCTCCTGCCGGAATTGACCGCATCCTTTGCAGCAACGGCGGCAGCGCATGACCGGGACGCCACCTTCCCCGTCGCCAATATCGAACTGCTGCACCGCCACCGCCTGCTGGCCCTGACGGCGCCCAAGGAACTGGGCGGCCTTGGTGCCGATCTGCCGACCACCCTGAAGGTGGTGCGCGCCGTGGCAAAGGGGGAACCGGCCACCGCCCTGGTGCTGGTGATGCAGTATCTGCACCATGCCCGCATCCTGGAGGCCGGCTGGCCCGCCCATCTGGCCAAGCGGGTGGTGGGCGACGCCGTGCATCGCGGCGGTCTGATCAACTCGCTTCGGGTGGAGCCGGACCTGGGCACGCCGGCCCGTGGTGGCCTGCCGAACACGGTGGCGCGACGGGTCAATGATGGCTGGCGCATCAGCGGCCGCAAGCTTTATTCCACCGGCAGTTCGGTGCTGAGCTGGTTTTCCGTCTGGGCGCGCAGTGATGATGACACGCCATTGATTGGCGGCTGGCTGGTGCCGGCATCGGCCCAGGGCATCCGGATCGAGGAGACCTGGGACCATCACGGCCTGCGCGCCAGTGTCAGTCACGACGTCATCCTGGACGATGTCTGGGTGCCCGCCGACCATGCGCTGTCGCCGCAGCCCTACGGGACGGCACCCGCCATCGATCCGGGCTTCCTGATCTGGTCGGGCGTGCTGACGGCCGGGATTTATGATGCGGTGGCGGAAGCGGCGCGCGACTGGTTCGTGGCCTTCGCCAAGTCCCGCGTGCCGGCCAATCTGGGCGCGCCCCTGTCCAGCCTGTCCCGCTTCCAGGAAGTGGCGGGGACCATCGACGGGCTGCTGCTGACCAACCGCCTGCTGCTGAACGCCGCCGCCAGCGGCGCTGTAAACGCGCTGGAAGGTAATCTGGTCAAGCATCTGGTGACAGAAAACGCCATCGCCGCCGTGGAGAAGGCGGTGACTGTCACCGGCAATCCCGGCCTTTCCCGCGCCAATCCCCTGGAACGCCATTACCGCGACGTGCTGTGCGGTCGCATCCATACGCCACAGGCCGATGTGGTGCTGACCGCCGCCGGCCGCGCCGCCTTTGCGTGAGGACCCACATGCCCGAACTCGTCATCGCCAGCCAGTTGAACGCCGACTTCAACGCCCTGCTGGCCCGTGAAATCCCCGATGCCACCATCACGCCCGTCCCGCCCGGCGCGCCGGAAAGCGTGCCAGAGGGGGCCAGCGTGCTGGTCGCCGTTCCCTTCCGCCGCGCCGGCGCCGCCCTGCCCCGCCGGCCCGATGGCTGGCCCTTCAACCTGCGCTGGGTGCAACTGGCGTCCAGTGGCATCGATTTTTATCCCGACTGGTTGTTCGAGGGGCCACTGGTGACCTCGGCCCGTGGCACCTCTGCCAACGCGCTGGCCGAATTCGCCCTGGCCGCCATCTTCGCCGCCACCAAGCGCCTGCCAGAGATCTGGATCGACGGGCCGCAGCGCTGGAACCCGATCCCGCTGGGGACGATTACCGGTTCCGTGCTGGGCTTGGTTGGGTTCGGGGCCGCCGGACAGGCCCTGGCCCGCCGGGCCCTGGCGCTGGGCATGCGTATTGTCGCGGTGCGTCGGTCGGGGGTCGCGCCGGAGGTGCCGGGCGTCGAACTGGCCCCTGATCTGGAGACGCTGTTCGGCCTGTCCGACCATGTCGTGCTGGCCGCGCCGCTGACGCCGGAAACAGAGCGGCGGGTCAATGCCGACCTGCTGGCACAGGCCAAACCCGGCCTGCACCTGATCAATATCGCGCGCGGTGCCCTGATCGATGACGACGCCCTGCTGGCGGCACTGGACAGCGGGAAATTGTCGCTGGCCAGCCTGGACGTCACCCATCCCGAACCGCTGCCCGATGGTCACCCATTCTACCGGCATCCGCGCGTGCGCCTGTCGCCGCACACATCGGTCTTCACGCCGGACCTGCGCGCCAATCTGGCGCTGAAGGTCGCCGCCAACCTGAACCGCCTGCGTCAAAGCCAGCCGCTGATCGACCTTGTCGACCGCGCGCGCGGTTATTGACCGAAGCCCCCGAGGAGCCATCATGAGCCTGCGCCTTGCCGCCGCCACCCGCGTTCCGGACCTGTCGGGCCCGGCCGTCGTGCCACGCCCGCCCGACCCGGACTGGAACGGGCCCGTCCGCCGCCATGACGATCCGGCCGTGGAGCGGCTGTACCGCAAACAGCGGCTGGCCGCCTCCTTCCGCCTGTTCGCGCGCTATGGCTTCGACATGGGCGGTGCCGGGCACATCACGGCCCGTGACCCCGAACAGCCGGACCATTTCTGGGTCAATCCGGCGGGCGTCTTCTTCGGCCATGTCAATGTCAGCAGCCTGCTGCTGGTCAATCACGATGGCGAGATCGTGCATGGCAAGGGGCGGCTGAACCGGGCCGCCTTTGCCATCCATTCCGAACTGCACAAGGCCCGGCCCGACGTGATCGCCGCCGCGCACAGCCACGGCCTGTATGGCAAGACCTGGTCCACGCTGGGCCGGCTTCTGGACCCGCTGACCCAGGACAGCGCCGCCTTCTACAACGATCATGTGCTGTTCGACGATTACACGGGCGTCGTTCTGGACAGCAGCGAGGGGGAGCGGATCGCCGCGACCCTGGGACCGAAATCCGCCGCTATCTTACAGAACCATGGCCTGCTGACCGTGGGGCACAGCGTCGATGGCGCCGTCTGGCGCTATATCGCGTTCGAGAATGCAGCCCATGCCCAGTTGCTGGCCGAAGCCGCCGGCACACCTAAGCCCCTGACGCATGAGGTGGCCACCCATACCCAGGGTCAGGTGGGGCGAGAGGCCGTGTCCTGGTTCTCCTTCCAGCCTTTGTTCGATTTCATCGCCCGTGAAGAACCGGACCTGTTCCAATGATGATCCCCCCTTCCCTGCTTCCCCGACGGTCGTTGCTGCTGGGTGGCGTGGCGCTGCTGGGCCTGTCCGCCTGTGGAGAGAAATCGGGTGACCGGCAGGCGACACCGGGCACGGTGCTGCGTGTCGGCACCTATCGCGGCAACTTCCAGGCTTTCATCAAGGATGCCGGTCAGGACCAGTTCCCCTACGGTGTCACCTACGCCGACTTTGCCGGTGGCAACCTGATCACCGAAGCGATCAATGGCGGTTCCATTGATGTGGGCAGCATGTCGGAAATCCCGCCCATCTTCATCGCGTCGGCCGACGTGCCCCTGCGTCTGGTGGCCACCCTGAAGGGGGAAGTCACCTCGCAGGTGGTGCTGGTGCCGGAAAAGTCGGCCATCCAGTCGGTGGCCGATCTGAAGGGCAAGCGCGTCGGTTATGTCCGGGCTACCACCTCCCACTATATCCTGATCCGCCTGCTGGACGAGGCGGGGATCGGCTGGGGCGATATCACACCCGTGGCCCTGACCCCACAGGATGGGTTGGCCGCCTTCGGGCGCGGCGACCTGGATGCCTGGATCATCTATGGCATCCAGGGCAGCCAAGCCCGCGTCACCTACAAGGCGCGGGTTCTGACCGATGGGCGTGGGCGGCTGTCGGGCAATTATGTCTATGCCGCCTCCACCGCCGCCCTGGCGGATGAGGGCAAGCGACAGGCCATTGCCGATCTGCTGTTGCGCATCGGCCGCACCTATGACTGGGCCGCCAGGAACCCGGAGGCCTGGGCCGCACGGTTGCAGGCGGAAACCGGGGTCTCGTCAGAGATCTTCCTGCTGCAACAGCGTGAGCGCGACCGGGAATATGCGGTGGCCCCCGTCGATGATGAGGCAATCCAGTCCCAGCAGAAGGTGGCCGATGCCTTTACCAAGGCCGGCCTGATCGCGAACCGGGTCGACATCTCCAAACTATGGGATGACCGGCTGAAGGATCTGCTGGCCTGAAGATAAAACACAAGCAAAACAAATAATTATATCAAGAATAACTCGATTTTTATCTCTAATTAATTCTCCGATACTCCCATCGTCACAACATCAACAGAGAAATAGAATGTTCACCCCCAAGTCATTTTACGAAAAAGCCCTCGCCCGTATTCTGGGGGCAAGCCTTTTATGCTCCACGGCCCTGGCATCGGCCCATGCCGCCGATTTGCCGGTGCAGACGGCGGAGGCCAGCGCCGGGGCCGTGGAGGAGATTATCGTGACGGCGGAACGCCGTGCCGCCGATCTTCAGAAAACCGCCATCGCCATTTCCGCCTTCAGCGACGCAAGGCTGGAGGAACGCGACGTGCGCTCCATCCGCGATCTGGCGGGCCAGATTCCTAATTTCAACGTGGCCCGCGTGACCATCGGCTATACGACGCAGACCTTCTCCCTGCGCGGTATTGGTGAGGTCGACCCGATCTCCGAACCCGTCGTGTCGGTCTATGTCGATGATGTCTATATCCCGCGTCAGATCGGTTCCATGACCGATTTCAACGATGTGGAGCGGGTGGAGGTGCTGCGCGGGCCGCAGGGCACGCTTTACGGTCGCAACAGTTCCGCCGGGGCCCTGCGCGTCATCACCCGCCAGCCGGGCAATGATGTGCGTGCTGCCGCCGAACTGTCCGCTGGCAATTATGGCGCCTTCCAGGCCCGCGCCAACCTGTCGGGCCCGGTGGTGGAGGACAAGTTCTATGCCGGTATCTCCCTGCTGCATAATGAGCGGGACGGCGTGACCTACAACGCCACGCTGGGCAAAGACGTGAATAATATCGACGTCAATGCCGTGCGGCTGAAGCTGCGCTTCACACCCAATGACGATCTGGATATCGACCTGTCGCTCGATTACCTGCGCGACCGCAGCGATACGCGGGGCTATGTGCCCGTCGTGCAACCCGGCGGCTTCGATCCCTATCGCACCTTCTCGGAGGTCGAACCGCTGAACAAGCTGGACCAAGGGGGTGGTGCGCTGCGGGTGGCCTATGACCTGACGCCGGACCTGACCCTGAAGTCGATCTCCGCCTATCGCGGCTTCAACCAGCCGGTGGATTATGAGAATGACGGCACCGCCGCCCTGATCCAGAAGAACCTGATCACCTATAACGACCAGTACGCGACCCAGGAATTGCAGTTGAACGGCGATTTCGACGCCGTGACCTTCACCACCGGTGCCTTCTACCTTTATGAACGGTTCGATGTAGAGCGTGACGGCTTCACCCGCCAGGGGGCTTTGGCGACGTCGCCCATCCGGCGCGAAGGCGCCTACAACATCACCAAAACCAACAGCGCCGCCCTGTTCGGCCAGGCGACCTGGAAGGCGACGGACCGCCTGAACCTCACCGCCGGCCTGCGCTACACCAACGAGCGCAAGCAATTCACCTTCGACAATAAGCTGATCAACGATCAGCGGCAGATCATCGGCCCATCCATCGCGGGGGCGGCCAAGCGCACCTGGAATTCAGTGACCCCGAAACTATCGGTGGAATTCCAGGCCGATCCCGATCTTCTGCTCTATGCCACCTATGCGCAGGGCTTCAAGGCCGGTGGCTTCGACAACCGGGCCACGCTGGTCGTGGATGCCGAACGCGGCTTCAACCCGGAAAAGGTTAAGAATTATGAGGCGGGCCTGAAAGGGCAATGGCTGGATAACCGCCTGCGCACCAACCTGGCCGTTTTCTACAACGACTACAAGGACCTGCAGGTTTCCGCCTATGATCCTGACGTGTTCCGTTCCCGTCGCGGCAATGCGGCGTCGGCGGAAACCTATGGCGTGGAACTGGAACTGGATGCGGCCCTGGCCGACGGCCTGTCCTGGCAAGCGTCGGGCGGCTGGTTGCATGCCAATTATCTGACCTATAAGGGGGCGGGCGGCAATGGAGTGAATGCCGATGGCAACCGTCTGCCCAACGCCCCGCGCCTGACACTGTCCAGCGGACTGACCTGGGACATTCCGGGCGCGGTGGCCGGTGGTTCCTTCAAGGCCAACATCAATGGACAATATCAGACGGCCAACTATGCCAGCGCGCTGAACCGCGCGCAGGATAAGGTGCCCAGCCAGGGTTACCTGAATGCCGGCCTGACCTGGGCGCAGGCGGACGGCGGCCCCTGGTCGCTGTCGGGGACGGTCAAAAACCTGACGGATGAGGATCATGTGGTCGGCGTCGGCTACACCCCGTCCGTGGGCATCAACTACGTCAACATCGCCGACCCGCGCACCTGGCTGGTGACGCTGCGGTATCGGCTGTAAGGGGGAAGTGATGGCCATACCCGTCCCGCTCGCCCGTTTCGTCGCCGACCTGTCGGCCCTGCTGGACAGGGGCGATCCCCTGCCGCACGGGGCAGCACCACTGCTGGCGGCACTGGTGTCGCGGGATGATTGGCTGCCTGATGCCTATGCCGTGCCCGACCCGGAACGGTATCGGCAGTACGTGCTCTACCGCGATCCCGACGCGCGCTTCTCCATCGTCAGCTTCGTCTGGGGGCCGGGCCAGGGTACGCCGGTGCATGACCATACGGTCTGGGGCCTTGTCGGCGTGCTGCGCGGGTCGGAGATCAGCCAGGGTTTCGTGAAGGGTGCCGCCGGCCCCCTGGTGCCGCGCGGCGTGCCGCACCGGCTGCTGCCGGGGGAAGTGGAAATCCTGTCACCGGACGCGGGCGATATCCATCGCGTCATTAATGCCGAGGCCGATCGGATTTCGGTCAGCATCCATGTCTATGGCGCCGATATCGGCACCGTGCGCCGCTGGACCTATCCGCCCGACGGTCCGCGTAAACCCTTCATCTCCGGCTATTCCAACGGCACCGACACGCCGCCCTTCACCCTTGAAACCCGCCTGGAACCTGTCTGATGCCGCAACTCCGCCTTGCCTCCACGCATGATGTCCGCCTGTCGCTGATCACAAGGGCGGAGATCGCCCTGATCGACCTGCGGGAGGAGGACCCGTTCGCCCAGGCGCACCCGCTGTTCGCGGCCAATTTCCCTTTGTCGCGGCTGGAACTGGAGGCCTGGGACCGCATCCCCCGCCGCGATACGCCCATTGTCGTCTATGATGATGATGGCAGTCTGGTCAGGCGCGGCGTCGCGGTGTTGGAAGCACTGGGCTACACCGATGTGCGCGTGCTGGACGGTGGACTGACGGGCTGGGCGGCGGCGGGCGGGGAGATTTTCCGCGACGTCAATGTGCCGTCCAAATCCTTCGGCGAGTTGGTGGAGGCGGAGGCCCATACCCCGTCCCTGCCCGCGCCCGACGTGAAGGCCCTGCTGGACGATGGCGCCGATGTCGTCGTGCTGGATGCACGCCGGTTTGAGGAATACCGGACCATGAGCATCCCGACCGGCATTTCCGTGCCCGGTGCGGAACTGGTGCTGCGCGCGCCCACCTTGGCACCCGACCCGAAAACGACGATCATCGTCAATTGCGCCGGCCGCACGCGCAGCCTGATCGGGGCGCAGTCGCTGCGCAATGCCGGACTGCCCAATCCCATCTATGCGCTGCGCAACGGCACCATCGGCTGGACACTGGCCGGGCAGGTTCTGGACCATGGCCAGGAGCGCCGCTTCACCGATGTGGATGCCGATGCCGCCGCCATTGCGCGGGACCGGGCGCGCAAGGTCGCCTATCGCGCCGGCGTGCGCTGGATCGGCCTGGACGGGCTGACCAGCCTGGAGCGGGAGACGGGCCGCACCCTTTACCGCCTGGATGTACGCACGCCGCAGGAATATGCCGATGGCCATCTGCCCGGCTTCCGCAGCGCGCCGGGTGGACAGTTGGTGCAGGAGACCGATCATTCCGCCCCGGTGCGCGGGGCGCGCATCGTGCTGTTCGATGATCTGTCGGCCCGCGCGGATATGTCCGCCTCCTGGCTGGCGCAGATGGGCTGGGACGTGCTGGTGCTGGAAAATGTCCCGGCATCGGCCCTGACGGAGACGGGACCCAACCGTATCCATCATCCCGATCCCGGCCATGTCGAACTGATCAGCCCCTCGCATCTGCTGCGTCTGCTGACCGACGGGCCGGCAACGCTGCTGGATTTCGCACCCGGCCCCACCTGGCGGCGCGGGCATATCGCAGGCAGCCGCTTCATCATCCGCGCCCGGCTGGGCCAGGATCTGCACCGCGACCCGCTTTCCGGCCCCTTGATCCTCACCTCTCCCGACGGGCTGCTGGCCCGGTTCGCAGCAAAGGAGGTGGCGGCACTGACGGGCCGACCGCCGCTGGTGCTGGAGGGGGGCACGGATGCCTGGGTGCGCGCGGGCCTGCCCCTGGTGGCGGGAAGCGAGGGCAACCTGTCCGAATTCGACGATGTCTATCGCCGCCCCTATGAGGGCACGGACAACCCGCACAGCGCCATGCAGGCCTATCTGGACTGGGAATTCGGCTTGGTCGAACAGCTTCGCCGCGACGGCACCCACGGTTTTTACGTCATCTGAGCCTGCTTCATTGGGGGAGAGGTCAAGCATGAGCATCCGTTTTTATTTCGCACCCGGCGCCTGTTCGCTGGCCGTCCATATCGCGCTGGAGGAAGCGGGGGTGGAGCATATCCCCATCCGCCTGTCCCTGGCCGATGGCGACCAGCGCCGGCCCGAGTTCCTGTCCGTTAATCCGCTGGGCCGCATCCCGGCGCTGGTGGTCGATGGGCAATTGATCACGGAAGTCACGGGCATCCTGGCCTGGCTGGCCCATCGCTACCCGCAGGCGGGGTTGCTGCCGCTGGGTGATCCGTTCCTGACGGGAAAGGCGTTCGAGCTGGCCAGTTGGTTCGCCAGCAGCGTCCATCCCAGCTTCGCGCAGATCGGTCGCGGCGAACGGTTCACCGACGATCCCGCCACGCGGGAGGTGCTGAAGGCCGATGGCGCCGTGCGTTTCCGCCGGCACCTGGACCGGATCGAGGCTTTGTTCGCCGATGGCCGTCCCTGGCTGCTGGGCGACCGGTACAGCATCATCGATGCCTATGCGCTGGTTTTCTATCGCTGGGCCCCGCGCCTTTCCATTGATCAGAACGATTTCCCGGCCTGGACCGCGCAGGTCCGCCGCCTTTACGCCCGCCCCGCAATCCTGCGCGCCCTGGCGCAGGAGGGGCTTTCCCCCGAACCGGCCCTGTTGGCCGCCGCCTGAGAAGGAACCTTGAGCCATGAGCGTCGAATTCATCGGTTTCGTGAACACCCGCGAGCATTCCGAAATCCACCCACCGCAGGGTCCGCTGATCCAGCAGGATTACATCACCAAGGTCGCCAAGGCCCATGAGGATGGCGGCTTCGACCGGGTGCTGGTCGCCTTTCATTCCCGCTCCCCCGACAGCATCGCCGTCGCGCATCAGGTGGTGGCGCAGACCAGTCGCCTGGGCCTGATGATCGCGCACCGGCCGGGCTTCACCAACCCGACCGTGGCCGCACACCAGTTCGCGACCCTGGACCATTTCAGCGGCGGGCGCATCGCCGTGCATATCATCACGGGCGGCAGCGACGAGGAACTGAGCCAGGACGGCGATTTCACGACGAAGGACGAGCGGTACGCCCGCACATCGGAATATCTCGACATCGTGCGCCAGGAATGGACCAGCGACCGGCCCTTCGACTATGAGGGGCGCTTCTACAAGGTGTCGCAGGCCTTTGGCGACGTGAAGCCGGTGCAGAAGCCGCATATCCCCGTCTATTTCGGCGGATCGTCCCCCGCTGCGATCGAGGTGGCGGGCAAGCATGCGGATGTCTATGCCCTGTGGGGCGAAACACTGGAGCAGGTGGGCGAAACCATCCGCCAGGTACGGGCCGCCGCCGCAAGGCATGGCCGCAGCATCCGCTTCAGCCTGTCGCTGCGCCCCATCCTGGCCGCAACGGAGGAGGAGGCCTGGGCACGGGCGGAAAGCATCCGTGAACGCACCATCGAACTGCGACAGAAGGCAGGCCTGCCCATCACCGGCCACACGCCACCCAATGAGGGCTCGCTGCGCCTGCTGAAGGCAGCATCGCAGGGCACGCGCCTGGACAAGCGGCTATGGACGGGTGTGGCCGCCGTAACGGGCGCCGCCGGCAACTCCACCTCCCTGGTCGGCACAGCCGAACAGGTGGCCGAGGCGCTGCTGGATTATTACGATTTGGGCGTGTCCACCTTCCTGATCCGTGGCTTCGATCCCTATGAGGATGCCGTGGATTATGGCCGCAGCCTGATCCCCACCTTCCGCCAATTGCTGGCGGAACGCCGGGGGGTCCCGCTGGCCGCTGCCAGCTAGGCCCTGGCCGGTTGGCCGTGGCCGCTGATGAGCAGCGGCGGCACCGGCCCCCCGTCCTGGTGGTCGACCTTGCCCCCACCCGACCGGCAACGGACGGGTGGGGTTCCTGTTTGCGCGCGCGATGTGAAATCAGATGAAGCGGGGGAGCATGATGGAAGCTGCCAGGCCACCCCGCGTTCACACTGCTGTCACAGCCAGTCATACTTTCGCTCTTGCGCCCAGTTCCCGGGCCAGACGGATGAAGGCATTGAGGGCAGCCGATGGATTCCGGCGCCCCGGATAATAGAGACAGAGACCGGCGCGCGCCGGCGTCCAGTCCGCCAGCATCCGGTGGAGGCGACCCGCCTCGATATCGGCACGCACATCCTGTTCCATGAAGAAGCCGATCCCGACACCCTCCAGCACGGCCGTGCGGGCGAGGCCAGCCTCATCCAGGGTGATGGGGCCGTCGACGTCGATCTGCACCACCTGCCCATCCTTCTCGAACGGCCATCGGAACAGGGCGCCGTTCGGCAGGCGGACGCGGACGCACCGGTGGCCCAGCAGGTCGAGCGGGACCAGCGGCCGGTCGCCCGTCTGAAAGTAAGCCGGCGAGCCGACGACCGCATAACGCTGCGGGCGCCCCAGGGAAACCGCGATCATGTCGCTGGGCACGAGGCCGGCAACCCGCACGCCGAGGTCGAAGCCTTCGGCCACGATATCGACAAGCCGCCCCTCGGTGACGAGGTCGATATGGACCTGCGGATGGCGGCGCAGGAACTCCAGCACCAGCGGTGAAAGGATCTCGCGCGCCGCCATGGCGAAGGCGTTGATGCGTAGCGTGCCCGATGGCGTCTCCTGCTGCGCCCGTACTCCGTCCATCGCGCCGTGGATATCCTGCAAGGCAGGGCGGACCTGCTCCACGAACAGACGGCCGGCATCGGTGAGCGATACGCTGCGCGTGGTCCGATTGAACAGCCGGACACCGAGGCTCGCTTCAAGCTTCGCCACGGCATTGCTGAGGGCGGTAGTCGACATGCCCAGATCCAGCGCCGCGACGCGGAAGGAGGCCCTGCGCGCAACCGCCATCACCGCGTCGAGATCGTTCAGACCGGGCCGGTACATTATCCTGCTTTTCGAAATTCCTTATCCATATTTATCCCGCTTATCGGGACATATGTCCACGCCCACATGGAGGTTACCGAAATCTTGCAGAGCCAAGGGAGCAGCACGATGAACCTGCCATCACCGATCCAGGCCTATTTCGATGCCGACAAGCACGGGAACGAGGCGGCCATGGCCCAGGCCTTCGCCCCCGATGCCGTCGTCAAGGATGAGGGCCACGCCTATGCGGGTACCCAGGCCATCATCGCGTGGTGGCACGAAACGAAGGAGAAATACCGCACCGTCCTCGAACCGCTGGAGATGAACGAGGAGGACGGCGCCATCACGGTCCGCGCCATGGCGACCGGGCAGTTCCCCGGCAGTCCCGCAATGCTTGCCTTCCTGTTCCGGCTGGAGAGCGGCCGCATCTCGCATCTGGAGATCGGCGCATGACCGCCTTCCTCACTCTTGAAGGCAAGCGCGCGCTCATCACCTCCGGCACGCGTGGCGCTGGTGCCGCTACGGTGGCGCTGTTCCAGGCATTGGGGGCGCGGGTACTCACCACGGCGCGATCCCGGCCGGACAACCTCTCCGGGGTGATGTTCACCGCCACCGATCTGACCACGCCCGAGGGCTGCGCCACCCTCGCCGCCGCCGTGCGCGAGCAGTTGGGTGGGGTCGATATCGTCGTCCACATGCTGGGGGGCTCGTCCGCCCCGGCGGGCGGCTACGCGAAGCTGGGCGACGAAGAATGGTTCCGGGAGTTGGACCTCAACCTGATGGCTGCCGTCAGGCTGGACCGTGAACTGATCCCGGGAATGGTGGCGCAGGGAAGTGGTGCTGTCATCCATGTCACCTCGATCCAGCGCACGCTGCCACTGCCAGAAGCGACGACCGCCTATGCCGCTGCGAAGGCGGCGCTGTCGACCTACAGCAAGAGCCTTTCGAAAGAGGTCTCGCCCAAAGGGGTGCGCGTGGTGCGCGTGGCGCCCGGCTGGATCGAGACCGAGGCGTCAGTGCGGCTGGCGGAGCGGCTCGCGAAGGAGGCGGGCACGGACTATGAGGGGGGCCAGCGCATCATCATGGACTCCCTCGGCGGTATTCCGATCGGCCGGCCATCGAAGCCGGAAGAGATTGCCAACCTGATCGCCTTTCTGGCTTCCGACCGTGCTGCGACCATTACCGGCACCGAGTACGTGATCGACGGGGGCACGATCCCTACCGCCTGAGCGGCATGCGGCGCCCCGTTGCCAAGGCCGGCGACAGGGGCGCCGCAACGATCAGGACGCCATGGGCTTCACGAGCGTCCTTTTGCTGGAAGGTACCGGCCAAGCTGCCCACGGCCAGGATGCGGGCGCCTTCAGTTGCGACACCGCAACGCCCCGGCGACAAGGCGGCGGGTGGGGTTTCGCACGGCGCTTACCGTGGTGGGCGTCATCATACTCTCCAAATTCTGGCGGTTGGATCTGATGGCGCCGGATATGGAAGCCACATGGTCACGATAACAGCAAAATGCAGCCGGGTTCCGGTGGGCGACCCCGACAAGGAACGGATAGCCGTCTGCGCCGTTTGGCCAGCCAACCCAAGACCCTGAACGACCTGTTCGACAAAACTGCGAAGGACATCTACTTCGCCGGGGAACTTCCCGGCGGCCACGACATTAGCTGCATATGTCCATCGCGGTGACGGGCAGCAGGCCCCAGTTCCCGACAAACCGGAGGATGGCTCGTGGCGGACGGCAAGCTGACTCCCTACACCCGCAAGCGCGACTTCACCCGCACAGCGGAACCCAGCGGCGAGATGGTGCCCGAGATCGGGCCGCAGCGGCGCTTCATCATCCAGAAGCATGATGCGCGGCGTTTGCATTACGACTTGCGGCTGGAGGTGGATGGTGTCTTCAAATCCTGGGCCGTCACCAAAGGCCCCTCGCTGGACCCGCATGTGAAGCGCCTGGCCGTGGAGGTGGAGGACCATCCCCTGGCCTATGGCGATTTCGAGGGCACGATCCCAAAGGGCCAGTATGGTGGCGGCACCGTGCAACTGTGGGACCG
>NZ_JAGOGJ010000023.1 GCF_017996735.1 Niveispirillum sp. | reverse complement strand
CATCACCGACATTGCCCCCCCGGATTTGAGCATTGCCGGCGCCCCCTCCACCACACTGCCGCCGCCGGCAATGCTCAAATCCGGGGGGGCAATGTCGGTGATGATGACAGTGTCGGTGGCGCTGGCGCCGGGACGCAGGGCGGGGTTGGTCCCCGTGCCATCGGCATATTTCAGCGCCGGGTCGGTGAAGCCCACCGCCAGGCTGAAGCTTTCAGGCTGTTCGACCAGCGTGTCCTTAACGGTCGTGGCCTTCACATAGACGGATGTGACACCGGCCGGCAGGGTAAACCGGCCATTCACCACCGTCAGGGCCGAACCCTCGGGATTGCTCGGGTCGGTGTAGACAACCAGCGTCGGGTCGATATCGCCGGCAGAGGTCGTGATATGGCCCAGCGACAGTTCCATGTCGGTGGCCGCCGTCAGCGGCTGGTCAAGCGACACGGTGAAAATGGTGGCATTGCCTTCCACCACCGTGCCGCCGCCCGACACATCGACGCTCGGAAGGGCGGGATCGGTGATGGTGACAGTGTCCGTGGCGCTGGCACCGGGACGCAGGGCCGGGCTGGCGCCCGTGCCATCGGCATATTTCAGCGCCGGATCAGTGAAGCCCACCGTCAGGCTGAAGCTTTCAGGCTGCTCGACCAGGGTATCCTTGACCGTGCTGGTCTTCACATAGACGGATGTGACACCGGCCGGCAGGGTGAAGCGGCCATTCACCACCGTCAGGGCCGAACCCTCCGGATTGCTCGGGTCGGTATAGACGACAAGCGTCGGGTCGATATCACCGGCAGAGGTCGTGATATGGCCCAGCGACAGTTCCATGTCGGTGGCCGTTGTCAGCGGCTGGTCAAGCGACACGGTGAAAATGGTGGCGTCACCCTCCACCACCGTATCTCCGCCCGAGACGCTGACACTCGGGGGCGCCACGGGGGCCGGGTCGGTGATGGTGACGGTCGTGGCAACACTGGCGCCGGGACGCAGGGCGGGGTTGGTCCCCGTGCCGTCAGCATATTTCAGGGCCGGGTCGGCGAAGCTTGCCGTGAGGCTGAAGCTTTCAGGCTGTTCGACCAGGGCATCCTTGACCGTGTTGGCCTTCACATAGACGGACGTGACACCGGCCGGCAGGGTGAAACGGCCATTCACCACCGTCAGGGCCGAACCTTCGGGATTGCTCGGGTCGGTATAGACGACAAGCGTCGGGTCGATATCGCCGGCAGAGGTCGTGATATGGCCAAGCGACAGCTCGATATCGGTGGCCGTTGTCAGCGCCTGGTCCAGTGCCAGCGTAAAGATGGTGGACTGGCCCTCCACCACGCTGCCGCCACCCGACACGTTCAGTTGCGGACCGACGGGATCGGTGATGGTGACGGTATCCGTGCCGCTGGCACCGGGACGCAGGGCGGGGTTGGCGCCCGTGCCATCGGCATATTTCAGCGCCGGGTCGGTGAAGCCCACCGCCAGACTGAAGCTTTCCGGTTGCTCGACCAGGCCGTCCTTGACCGTGCTGGTCTTCACATAGACAGACGTGACACCGGCCGGCAGGGTGAAGCGGCCATTCACCACCGCCAGCGCCGAACCCTCGGGATTGCTCGGGTCGGTATAGACGATCAGTGTCGGGTCGATATCGCCCGACGACGTCGTGATATGGCCCAGCGACAGTTCCATGTCGGTGGCCGTTGTCAGCGGCTGGTCAAGCGACACGGTGAAAATGGTGGCGTCACCCTCCACCACAGTACCGCCGCCGGAGACGCTGACGCTCGGGGCTGTCACGGGGGCCGGGTCGGTGATGGTGACGGTGTCCGTGGCACTGGCACCGGGACGCAGGGCCGGGTCGGCGCCCGTGCCATCGGCATATTTCAGCGCCGGGTCGGTGAAACCCACCGCCAGGCTGAAGCTTTCGGGCTGTTCGGCAAGGTCATCCTTGACCGTGTTGGCCTTCACATAGACGGACGTAACGCCGGCCGGCAGGGTGAAGCGGCCATTCACCACCGTCAGGGCCGAACCTTCGGGATTGCTCGGGTCGGTATAGACGACAAGCGTCGGGTCGATATCGCCAGCAGAGGTCGTGATATGGCCCAGCGACAGTTCCATGTCGGTGGCTGCCGTCAGCGGCCGGTCAAGCGACACGGTGAAAATGGTGGCGTCACCCTCCACCACCACACTACCGCCGCCCGAGATGCTGACGCTCGGGGGCACCACGGGGGCGGGATCGGTGATGGTGACGGTCGTGGCGACACTGGCACCGGGACGCAGGGCCGGGCTGGCGCCCGTCCCATCGGCATATTTCAGGGCCGGATCGGCAAAACCCACACCCAGACTGAAGCTTTCGGGCTGTTCGGCAAGGCCATCCTTGACCGTGCTGGTCTTCACATAGACGGACGTGACACCGGCCGGCAGGGTGAAACGGCCATTCACCACCGTCAGGGCCGAACCTTCGGGATTGCTCGGGTCGGTGTAGACGACAAGGGCAGGATCGATATCGCCCGCCGATGTCGTGATATGGCCCAGCGACAGCTCGATGTCGGTTGCCACCGTCAGCGGCCGGTCAAGCGCCACGGTAAAGATGGTGGCGTCACCCTCCACCACGGTACCGCCGCCCGAAACACCGACATTGGGAAGGATGGGATCAATGATGGTGGTGGTTGCCGTGACGCTGGCACCGGGACGCAGGGACGGGCTGGCCCCCGTGCCATCGGCATATTTCAGGACGGGATCGGTGAAGCCGGCTGTCAGGCTGAAGCTTTCCGGCTGTTCGATCAGCGTGTCCCTGACCGTGTCAGCCTTCACATAGACCGTCGTGACGCCCGCTGGCAGGATGAAGCGGCCATCCACAACCATCAGGGCCGAACCCTCGGGATTGCTCGGGTCGGTATAGACAACCAGGGCCGGACCGATATCGCCGGCCGTTGTCGTGACATGGCCCAGCGACAGTTCCACTTCCGTCGGCTTGGACAGGGCATGGCCCAGCGACAGGGTGAAAAGGGCGGGCTGCCCCTCGGTCACGTCAGCGGCATTCGAAACGCCAAGGCTGGGGCGGTCATCATCCGCCACGCCGCCCGGCAGCAGGCTGCCATCATCGCGGATCGTGCCCGTACCACTGGCGCCCGTGGGGTTGGTCAGTTGTGCTGCACCGCCCGTGCCGGTCGCCGTGACGGCACCCGTGATCAGGCTGAAGCTTTTGCTGCCCTCAAAAGTGTCATTATCCAGGATGGCCGCGCGCACCAGGATGCTGGTGGCACCCGCCGCCATGGTGGCCCCCGCCGCGGCGGGCAGCCAGGTGACGCCATTATCGGTGGAATAGCTCAGGTCGGGCGAGACACCGGCCTGCGCCGCCCCCACCAGACCGGGCGTGAATGTCAGACCCGTGGCGCTGGCGTGGTTCAGGCTGACCGTGAAAACGGCATGGCCCGCATCTTCGCTGACCAGGGCGTCGGAGACGGCGATGGTCGGCTGGTCGTCATCCTGGATGCCGACGCTGGCGGTGGCATTGCCGGCGGCCGAGAATTGCCCGTCGGACAGCGTGACCGTCAGGGTTTCCGGCAACTCGCTGATGGCATCGGCACGGACCCGGACGGCCAGCGTCGCCACGGTTTGCCCGGCGGCGAAGCCGACCGTGCCGCTGAGCCCGCCTGAGAACAGGTCCGACTGGTCGATGCCGCTGATGCTGTAGGGAACCTGATCGCCGGCCAGACCGTTGGTCCGCGTCAGCGTGAACAAAACCTCGGTGAAGCCGGCACCGCCCGTGCCTTCCACGATGGTGGATGGCTGCCCCGGCGTCAGCGCGATGGTGACCCGGCCGTTGGGGGTCGGCGGAACGGGGGGTTCCACCGGCTGCTGGGGTTCCTGAACCGGCGGCACGGCCTGCACCGGGGCCGCAACAGCGCCCTGTCCGGGCTGGACTGTGGTCGTGCTGGTGACGATATAGGTCGTGGCACCAGGAACCGACATTTCCGTCACCAGACCGCCGGCGCTGCCCACGGTCTGCTGCACGAAGGGAACCAGCAGGGAGGCGTTGGCCAGTTGCGCGCCCGTTCCCAGGTTGGACACGGTCGACATCTGGCTGGTGACCTGCGACGTGCTGGTCCCCGACGTGCCGCTTGACCCCGTCAGGGCGGTCTGCACCGCATTGCTGCCGATGGCGCCGGGTATGGACGGGCCGGCGGCGATACCACCCGAAGCGGAGGGAGCGACCGACAATTGCCCGCTCTCATTGGCCACGGTCTGCGACGCCTCGGCCACGGCGGGAAAATCGCCGCGCGTCAGGGCCGCCAGCAACTCGCTGCCGGCGCTTTGCCCCGGATTCTGCGGATTGGTCGGCAGGGTTCCCGCCTCGTCACTGGTCACGACCGTGTTGTCGGTGACCGATGGCATCTCACCCCGTTGCAGGGCGGCCAGCAGATCCTCACCCGCCGTTGCCGCCGGGGTGGCGCCATCGGCCGGCGGCGGCGTATCCTCCGCCTGCAGGGTCATGGCGGCCGGCACGACCCCCGCCGTATCGGACGCGTTCCCCAGCAGGGCCTGCAACTGTTCCAGCGTCAGTTCGACCCCGTCGGCCTCCAACAACGAGCGAAGCATGGCCAGTTGTTCGGCATTCAGCGTCAGGGAACGCAGGAAGTCCAGCACCTGGCCGGGCGGGATGTGCAGTGCTTGGCCCAGCAGCGCCACCTGATGCGGCGAGACAGCCGCCGTTTCGATGCGCGCACCTTCATGGTCGGTCGACGTCACAAACTTCATCTCAGCCCCAGCACATCCCGATTGCGATAAAATTGCCGCCCTGTTCCCGGACCCCGTCCGGCATGGCGGTCATCCCCGTTGCATGTCCCCAAACATGCCCCGGTTTCGCGCCGCCTGATGCCCGTCCGGGCAGGCGGCCCCCGTCGTCAAGATCCCGCCACCGTCAGGAGTGGCGGGTCTTGGTCACGGCCTTTTCCGTCGGCACCGTCACCAGCGCGTCGGGCTGCAGGCTGCCCACCGCCTGCAACAGGGTCAGGCCGGCGATGGCGGCATCCGCCTCTGTCGCCACCAGATCGCTGACCGCGTTGATCAGCGACACTTCGGCCGTCAGCACATCCAGCAGCGAACGGCGGCCCATCTGGCGCTCGGCCATCGCCATCTCGAAATATTTCGCGGCGATACGGACCTGATTGCTCAGCGTGTCCTTGTTCTGCTGGGCGATCTTCAGATTCCGCCAGGCGACATGCACCTGTTCGAACACGAGGTCGCGGGTCTCCACCTCGCGCAGGCGGCTGGCCTCAAGATCACGGCGCGTCGCCTCGGTCGCCGAACGGCCGGCCATGCCGGAATTCAGCGTATATTGAAGCTGGAGCATGAGCTTGCTGTCTTCATAGTCCGGCCCCTTGACGGACACGTCTATGTTCTTGCGCCAGCTATGTTCCGCCACCACCTGCACGCGGGGCCGGAACTCCCGCGCATCGGTGCTTTCCAGCCGCTTTTCCAGCGCCTGCGACCGGAATTGCCCGATCTCGATCTGCTTGTTGTTCTTCAGCGCCCGGCTCATCGCCTCGTCCAGCGACTTTGGCATCAGCGCCTCGTTGGGCAACGCCACCTCGCCATAGCCGACGTCCCCCGCCAGATCGCCAAAGACGGCGCGCACGCGGCCCTTGGCAATGTCCAGCCCGCCCTCGGCGCGAACCCGCGACGCCTCGGCGGAAGCCAACTGCACCTTGGCCTGCAGGACGTTGGACTCATAGCCCTTGCCCAGCTCCACCATCGAGCTTTCCAGTTCCGTCTGCTTGCGGACACTGGCTTCGGACTGCCGGCTATAGGTCAGGATCATGTCGGCGCGCACCACGCTCCAATGCGCGGTCAGCGCCTCCAGCAGCACACCGTCACGTGTGGCCGCCATGATGGAGTTGCTCTGGCTGGCGGCAAACCGCGCTTCGTCGATCTGGGCCGAGGTGCGGCCGAAATCGGTCACCAGCTGCGTGGCCCGCATCGTGGTGCGATAGGAGGTGAGCGCCGACGGATCGGCATTGGCCACGGATTCATACCGCTGCCGCCCGGCTTCCGCCGTCAGGTCCAGATTGGGCGTATAGGCCCGCCGCCACGCTTCGCTGACACGGGCATCGGCCCCGACAGCGTCACTGCCTGCCGCCCGGACGCGGGGGCTGGCCTTCATCAGTTGTTCGACCACGGCCCGCAATGGCTGACCGCCATCCTTGGGTTCACCGGCCACCTGGGCCGAGGCACCACCCGCTGCGAACATAGCCCCCACCGCCAGCGTACAAGCGGCGGTTTTCCACACCCCCACACACGTTCGGCGTGTGGAAAAATATGCATGCCCCATCATCAGACCACCCTTTTGACATCCAGCATTGCGGAATGATCCGCAGAAGAAACTTCCCGATTTTTCCAACCTATTCTTGCTGATTCGAGTTTTCCCAATCAACAAGGTTTCCCGAGTCAACAAAGGCAAAGTACAAAGTTAATTTATTAACCATTCCAATACATTGTCATAAACTCGAAGCAAAGCCCCCTATCCGCCCCCAGACAAACAACCAGCTCAGCAAACATGTTAACATGAAACCCTTACGGAAACGTCATCACCTGGAAGAAACTTCTTCGCACACATTCGTAAGTTTTGCGCTTTATCCTATCTGATCAAAATCCTTGTCTGCAAGACCAAAACCCAATTTTTGGTTGACGGTGGTGATGCATGATGGGTTGTCACAGCCAGAGGAACCGGCACGGGGGCTTTTTTCCCCGACCGAAAGCGTCAGGGAAACCCTTGCGCCTATACATTCCGTGAGTGATCTAGTAAAATGCAGGTATCTGAAGATCGGATTTCGTCCTGTGAATTTGACCCGTATCGACTTGAATTTGCTGGTAGTTTTTGATGCGGTCGCACGCACCGGCTCGGTAAAGGATGCTGCACCGCAACTGGCCCTCAGCCAGCCGGCGGTCAGCCATGCCCTGAACCGGCTGCGTGAATTGATGGACGACCCGCTGTTCGTGCGCAGCCATAACCGGCTGGTTCCGACGGAACGGGCGCTGGCCATGGTCGCGCCCGTGACAGATATCCTGGATTCAGTCCGGGCGGTGATGAGCGCCGGTCAATTCGACGCCATCAGCAGCAAACGCACCTTCCGCATTGCAATCAGCGATTTCACCGCGCTGACCATCGTTCCCTGGCTGATCCGCAAGCTGCGACAGGTGGCGCCGGCGGTCACGGTGGACCTGATCCCCGTGGGGGAACAGACGCTGTCCATGCTGGAAAGCGGGGAACTGGACTGCACCTTCTGGGGCCTGCGCCCGCCATCGGCACCCTATCTGTCCCAGTTGCTTTTCCGGGACAGTTTTGTGGCCTTCTGCTGCAAGCAGCATCCGCTGGTGCGGCCCGGGCACAAGCCGATCACCACGGAGGATTACCTGGCGCATCCCCACGCCATTGCCCAGTTCCGCGACCCCAATCCCAGTCCCGTGGACGTGGTCCTGGCGGATGCCGGCCATGCGCGCACCATCGCGTTGCGGTCACCCAGCTTCATGAGCAATATTTCGGCAATCGCGGGCACGGACCTGATCACCACGCTGCCCTCCCGGCTTTCGCCCCTGGCATCGGCGCAGGGGTTGCGTTCCTTCAACCTGCCTTTCGCGGTCCCGGACTTTCCCTATTCGCTGGTCTGGCACCGGCGAACGGAACCGGACCCCGCCTGCATCTGGTTTCGTCACCTGATGACGGGACCAGCCTTGCTGACATAACCCCAAGGTCGGCACCGCCGCGTCCCGATCGGGCTCAGGCATCATCCAGCATGCCGATGGCGGCCAGACGCGGCCCGGCCTGGGCGCGCACCTCCTGCCATGTCCCGGCGGCGACGACACGCCCCGCCTCCATCAACAGCACATGGTCGGCATGGGCAACGGCGCTAAGGCGGTGGGCGATGACAAGCACGGTGGTTCTGCCGCGCAGACGGTCGATGGCGGTTGCCGCCGCCGCCGCCGTCTGATCGTCGAGGGAGGCGGTGGCCTCGTCCAGCGCCAGCAATACCGGCCCGCGCAGCAAGGCCCGGGCCAGCGCCAGCCGCTGCCGCTCACCACCCGAAAAGCGCAGACCGCGGTCACCGGCCAGCGTATCAAGGCCCAAGGGCTGGACGCGAACCAGATCGGCGATGGCTGCCGCCTCCAGCGCCGACCATAATTCGGCCTCCACGGCATCGGGGCGGGCCAGCAGCAGGTTGGCGCGCAGCGTATCATGGAACAGGAACGGGTCTTGCGGACAGGCGGAAACAACGGATCGCCAGGCGCGACGCCGGTCCGGGGTCAGGGGCACGTCATCGATGGCGACATGGCCCGCATCCGGCGCGGTCAGGCCCAGGACCAGATCGACAAATGTCGACTTGCCCGCCCCCGACGGGCCGATCAGGGCCGTGACCTGACCGGCGGGAAGGACCGCATCCAGATGGTCCAGCGCCGGACGGTCCTGACCCGGATGGCGGACGACAACGCCGGACAGGCGGATTTCCCGACGCAAGACCGGCGCCGGCAGATCGGCCACGCGCACCTCGGCCGCGTCACGACAGGCCACCAGCGTTTCATCATAGGAGACGAGTGCCGCCGCCGCGCCGTTCAGGCGCCTCCACGCGGACAGGCAGCGCAGCGCCGCCTGCAGCAAGCGGCCATAGACCAGCATGAGGGCAAGCGCTTCGGCCAGCGGCAGGCGCAGGACAAACAATGCCAGGAACAGACCACCCGCCGCCGCCACCGCAGCGATCACCTGCAGCACGGCACGCTCTGTCGACTGGGCACGCTGATAGGCATGCTGTTTTTCGCGCACGGCGGCAAAGCGCGCCGTCAGCCCGGCTTTGCGGGCGGACTCGGCGGCGAAGAGCTTGATCAGACGCAAACCGGCGAGGTTGTCGACAAGGTCGGCCATGGCCGCCTTGTTGGCATGGCCCAGTTCGCGGCCCAGCCGCCACCCACGCGCGCCCAGACCACGGGTGACCAGCGCCGCCACCATCACCACCCCGACCGCCGCAAGGGTCAGGACGGGGGAAAGAACGAAGGCGGCGGCGGCGAGGAACGGTATCGCCAGCGCCGCGCCCAACAGATCGCCCAATGCGACGATAGCGGCATGGATGCGGCCGATCTCCCCGACGACCGCCTGTTGCAGGTCGGCCGCGCGACGATTGGCGAAGGCGCGCCATTCCATATCAAGGATGGCGGCGTGAAGGTCGGCCCGCAGGCGATCCAGGAACTCCATGGTCAGCGTGTGCGCCGCCAGGGTCCGGGCACGCCCGATCAGCGCGGCAGTGGCAACCAGCAGCACATAACCGCCGAGCGCCAGGGCGAGGAACGCCGGTTCGGGCACGCCGCCCTGACCCTCGACGCCGATCCCCAACAGCTTCAGAAGGGGCACCAGGGCCAGCAGCCCGATACCCTCGGTCAGGCCGGCGCCAGCATTGAGCAGAAGCGCCGTCCCGGCGCGGCGGCGCCCCATGGCGGCCAGACGGCGGGGAAGATCAAGAACGGACGGCACCATGGCATCACCCCCGGCCGTCAACCCGGCGCCGCGCATATCCCGATCACCCATCACAGACCGACATTTCTTTCTTGCCCAGCGCCGGCATTCCTTTTTCTGGAAAGTCTTAGCACCCTCAACCAGAATAAGTATCCGGGCGCTACGACCAGCCTATTCCAGGAGGGTGAAGCAAGGCAAGACAACCCTTGCGGACACGATTGCAGCTATTGATCGCGTAAAATACCATGATCATTCTGGACTCAAAGCGGGGGCGATGCCATGACGGCGACGGATGAATTGACGGTCAACAGCGTGGTGCGCCGGTGCGACGCGCCGCTGAGCACCGAAGTGGATGGCGAAACGATGCTGATGAGCATCGATAACGGGCAATATTACGGGCTCGACGAAATCGGCAGCGAAATCTGGCGGCGTCTGGCATCGCCGGTCGGCGTCGATGTGATCTGCCGGGGCTTGGGGGAAATCTATGATGGCGACCCAGCGCAGATCGAACAGGATGTGCTGGCGCTGCTCACCCGATTGCGTGAAGAGCGCCTGATAGAGATCGCGGCATGATCCGCATGGCCGCCCGTTTTGCGCTGCGTGTCCGGCGATGGACCGTAACGGAAATTGTCATGGCCACCGAAGCAGCCGCGATGCTGACCATCGCTGATCTGGCATTGCGTCTGTTGCCGTTCCGTCGGGTCGCCCATCGCCTTGGCCAATGGTCGCAAGGCATGGACGACGGACCGCCCGCCGCCGCATCGACAGCCCGGATCAAGGCGGTGCGGCAGGCCATCATGCGGGCCCAGCGCCGGCTGCCATGGGCCCCCGCGTGCCTGGCCCAAGCCATCGCTGGCCGGATCATGCTGGGCCGTCGCGGCGTGTCCTCGACCATTCATTTCGGGGTCAGCAAGGTGGGCGGCTTCCGTGCCCACGCCTGGCTGGTCGCCGGCGACGAGGGGGTGACCGGCGTCGAAGCCGCAAAAGGCTTCACGCAGATCGCCCGCATGGATCACCAGGGCCGCCCTTCACAAAACCAGCCCCCGTCCTGATCCGCATTTCACCCGGCTTGTGGGCGCCACCGCATCAGCAACCGACCATTTTCCCTGGTCACCCCGTGAAAACCCAGGCGGTGGTAGAGGTTGAGGGCACGGTTATCCTCATACACGGTCAGCGACACTATCAGCCCCTCTGCGGCGGCAATCTCCAGCACCGCCTTCATCAGCGCCGATCCAATACCCTGAGACCGCGCGACAGGCAGCAGGGCGATATCATTCACCCGGATTTCCGGCCGGGCCGGCAACGGCAGATTGACGCGCCGCAGATAAAGCCGGCCGACGGGCTGCGCATCCTTTACGACGATCTGGCGAACGGTGTCGGGAAATTCCCGACGATAATGGGCATCCTGTAACCTGAACTGTTCGGCCAGAAAGACCTCCTGTTGCTTTTTTGTCCAACCGCTGGCGCGCATTTCCTCGGCCCGCGTGCTGGCATAAAGCGTGCGCAGGAAGGGGAGATCTTGCTCCCCTTCCCGCCGCAAGCCATAGCCCGCGCGAACCAGAACGGTGGGCGCGTCAAGCCAAAGCTCCGAACAACCTTGCCTATTCAGGTGCATCATGGCCGATCACGGACGCGGCATGAAATAGCCGTCATAGTTGATGCAGACCCTGAAGATCAGCAAAGGCTGGTAATTGCTGTGAGCTTGACCACCACCGACAGGCAGCAACGAATCCGGCGCCAACGGCACCGGCGTCACAGACGAGGACGGCGCGACGTAGTTCTGGTAGTTGGCGGTGGTGGCGCCGCTCTTCCAACTGGGCACGGTGAACAGTGCGGCGGACGACGGTTCGGTCACGCGGGTTGCCCCACCCTGGGTCTGGAAGGAGTGGTTATGTGCTGCCATTTGCGCTGTCGTGATCGTGACCGACGGCGCCCCATAGGCGTGTGGCCCCAGTTGATAAAAGCTCAGGCCCGGCCCCTGTCCGGCACCAACAAGGGCAAGGCCGCGCAGATCGGGCAGGATAAAATTGCTCGATACACGCGGCACGCCATAAGTGTTGCCGATCGTGGCGAAAAGCGCAGCATAAGGCTGGATCGGAAGCTCGCTGCCATCGCACAGCAACCAACCGACGGGCGTAAAATTATAGGGGAATGCACGGATTTCTCCGGCAAAGGCGTCAGCCATTCTTCAGTCCTCCATCAGAGCGTGGCCAGTTGGAACGATATCCTCCCGACGGCCATCACACGAAAAACAAAGGCGTCGACTCCATCTGCAAGCACCAGATGGATACTAACCTTGCGTTGGGAAAATGCCGTTGGTGGCAATGATATAGGTGACGGACCGACATGGCATGATGTTGCCGTGGGTCTGCCCCCCGCCAGCCTGAGTTATCGATTGATCAGCCAGAACACGGGTTGTAGCCGTGGCGATATATGCAATGTAGGTGGGCAGATTATCGGGCGTATCGGCCAAATAATGGCCGGCAGGCGACACCTGATCGGCATCATCCCTCGTCGCCTGCAGCGCATGGGTATGCGCAGGCAAATTGGCTTCAGTCAGCGCCACACTCTCCACACCGCCTTTTTCCGCAAGGATATAGGTATGGGCGGAGTTTGAGGTGGTTTTGCCTGTCCCCAATGGCAACCGGCTACGCAGATCGGGCACATTGAACGATGTCCTTCCGTCCCCGCCATACAATGTTCCCAATAGCGCATACAGCGCCGGGAATTGCTGGATGCTAAGGGCCCGGCCATCGGCAAGCACCCAGCCTTCCGGCGCGTAATTGCCAGCAAAAAGACGGATTTCGCCTACGAACCAATCCATCTTGGTTCTCCTCTTTTGATAGTTGTCTTTTGATAGGGGCGTTGCCGATTATGGGCGCGGCGGGTAGACGCCTGACATGGAGATGCAGTACATCAACGCCAGATAGGGCTGTCGGTTTTCATGCCCGGCACCACCACCCGTTGCCCCAACGCTGAACCCGTTCAGAAGAACCTTCCCGGTCGCAGTCAAGGAACTCTGGTAGAGCGGCGGGGCCGCCGGCGCCCCTGGCGGGACTGGAGATGGACTCGCGGCTTCGCCAATAAAGGCCCCCTTTGCCCCGACTGTTGGCGAACCCTGAGCCGCGACGCCCATCAGATTATGAGTGTGGGGAGGGATCTGAGCATCAGTGAGCGTGATGAGATCAGAGCCGAAACTTCCACCCACCGTGGCGGGGAGATGCTGACTTGGATCATGCGAGCCAACAACAACCCGCCCTTGAAGATTGGGAAGGGCAAAATTGTTCCTGCCATCACCACCAAAATAATTACCAATCAAACTGAACAGCGCGGCATTATTTTGTACTGGTAGTATAGTACCATCACAGATGTGCCAATCTCGGGGAATATTATTATAAGGGAAAAGGCGGATTTCTCCAATATAATAGTCACCCATAGGAACCTCCCTTGCTTATGCGGGAACGCCATCGCTCGACCCCGATCCGATGGATACAGGTAGCGTTCCCACAAGACGGAATTTAGCGCGGATCAGACGGTATCATTAAATCTTAGGTCGTGTCACCGTTTATATATACAATTTTACTTGTAATCAGTAACAACTACAAGAATATTCGTAGAAAATTGAATACACTTGAAATTAAAAGAAGGCGTTTATGTTATGTATATTTAAAATAAATCCATATGTTTAAAGTCATTAATTGATCGCAAGTCAATGTGAATGAATATTTATTTATGAATTATTATTATTTGAAATAAATGACACCTTGTGTGCAATTTTAACGGCGTCATCAACTTACAGACACATGGAAATATTTCTTCTGCGCACAAGCCCGCCTCATAGACACCAATTGATATCCAACCCGGGAACCATGATGCCCATCCCTTCCTGAAAATCGGTCCCTGCTCCCGATACGAACCCACAGGACAGGGAGGACCACTATTGAGGACGGCAGGAAGGGGGTGATGTGCCACCAGCCGGGCCCCTCCACTGGCATTCAGCATCCTCATGGGCTATCAATCGGCAATAGTCGACAACGTTCACGAGAACGATTGGGGGAAGTTGGATGGCGCAGGATATCGTCAGGCCGCAGGGGGCACCCGCCGCCACCCCGCCGGAACATTACATCTTCGATTCCGTGATCAGCGGCGAGGAATTGCTCTGGCTCTACCACAGCCTGTTGAACACTGATGGCTGGACATTATCCCGGACATCCAACAGTCCGGCGCTGCCCAACATCCCGTTCATGAGTTTTCCGGGACTGCATATAGAAGACCGGGGACAATCAACCAACCAGCTCTTCAGTGGATATTTCCGAGCCATCGTGTTCAGAATCAGGGACATGGCAAAGAAACAATATAACGTCCATCTTCCGCCTAATATTTTTCGGATTCATGTCGGCGCGAAGTCCAGCACATCGCGTACAAATTTTCATGTCGACACGCGCGATGCCGGCGTGTGGACAATTCTGGGGTTCCTGAATCCGATCTGGAACGCCGCAGACGGCGGCGAATTCTTTTTAAAAGACCACAAGATCACCTACAAGTCCGGAAGATTTGTTGTTTTCAGGTCAAATACTGAACATGATGGCGGGTATGTTGTAAACGAGACACTTAATTACTGGCGGGTATCGGTCAACATCATGCTAGACGAAAACAGGACGTGGCCCTACGCATCCAAATCAACGGAAGGCCGATAGGGCCGGTCCCGGCGATTGTTTTCGGGTATGCCGGACACGGCTGGACAACCATCGATAATTAAGGCACTTTGCTTTATCAATCCTTCCTCCTGTTTTCGGAGAATATCTCAATGGAGCACCCTATGGATGCCTCCCGTACCGAAGACGCCACGCCTGCCGTATCCCGGCGGCCATGGTCCGCACCGAAACTGACGGTGATGCCGCTGGCTCAATCAACCCTGGTAAGTGGCACCTCCGGCAACGAGGATATCTCGGATGCTCACAGCGTATTCTCTTGATGAAGCATCTGCGGGAGTAGGGCATCCGGCGCCCTGATGATCAGCCACTTCCGCAGGTCATCTTTTGTCCATGCATGACCTATCCATCGTCGGCGCCACTGCCCGATCCCACGCCGGCGCGGTGGCGGCGGTTCGTCGTATCGCGCCGGGCATCTCCCCCTTGAACAACCATGTTGTGGGTGATGATGGCGGGGCACTATGGGTTCGGCCCCCCGGCCATATCCACACCATTGGCCAGACAATCCCCGTCGCCTTCGTCGGCCGTCTCGATAACCGGGATGATGTGTGCGCCGCCTTGGGGCACGGCGACGATCTATCGGATGCCGCGCTGGCCGCCGCTGCCTGGGAAAGGTGGGGTGATGGCGCACTGCCCCGGCTGATTGGCGGTTTTGTGCTGGCGGTGTGGGATGCAACCACCGCCGAAATGGTCCTGGCCGTCGATGCCACCGGTGAGGAGACCGTCTATACGGCCTCGCTTTTCGGCTGCTTCACCTTCGCCAGCCATCCGCGGGTTTTGCGCCCCTATCTGGAGGGGGACGGGGGAACCGCCGATCTGGAATGCATGGCCTTGTGGATGTGGGAACGGGATCTTCCTCCGGAGCGCACGCCTTTTCGGGGCATCGACCGGATTCCCCCTGGCCAGTTATGGCGGATCAGCCGTTCCGGCATCCGCAAACAGACGTATTGGCGGCCCGGTGACGCGCCGCCGATCCGTTTCCGCCGGGAACAGGATTATGTGGACGCTGCCCGGGAGGTGCTGGACCGCGTGGTCGGCTGCCACCTGCCGGCGGGTGGCCGGCTGGCGGCCGATCTGACAGGTGGATTGGATACGACGGCCATCGTCACCGCCGCCGCCCGTCTTGCACCGCATCTGACCATCGATTGTTTCACCACGGTGAGCGAGAGTGGCGCGCCCATTCCCTATGAGATTCCCGGACACTCGGGCGATGAATGGCCGGCGGTGCTGGCCACCGCCTCGGCCTATCCCAACCTGCGCCCGCACCGGATCGAGGCGGGGGGATTGGCGCCGGAGGAGATCGACCCGGTATCACAGTTCGACGTGTCACCGATGGGGATAGGCAACTCGTCATCTGTGGGATGGGGACATAGCCGGAAAACCGCACTTTCCCGGCTCGCCCCTTGCCGGATTCTGAGCGGAGTTGGCGGCAACCTGACCTTCAGCCGCGACGGCTTCGATCTGTTGCCTTCCTTGTTCCGTAACGGACGGTGGCTGTCACTGGGCCGGGAGATTCACGCCTTGATGGAGAAGGATGGCCGTCCGTGGCGCTGGTACCTGCTCGGCCGCGCCGTCTATCCGGGCTTGCCCTCGTCGTTACGGCGGAAAATCCGGCAACTGCGCGGCCATGATCTGCACCAATGGTCGGACATGAACCTGATCCGGCCGGAGGCTGTGGCCCGCTACGGCTTGGCCAACAGCACCGCAGCGAAGGGATGGACCCGTCCCTTTGAAGGGCGCACGGATCGGGAGGGCCTGGTCCGGGAAATTTCCAAGGTCCTGACCTTCTGGCACAAGAACCGGGCGCCCTTCCACGCCTTGGGCCTGGATGTCCGCGCGCCGCTGCTGGATCGCCGCATGATCGATTTCTGTCTGGCCATACCGGCCGATCAGTTCTTACAGAACGGGGTCACCCGCAGCCTTGCCCGGCGGGTTTTGGCGGGGCGGGTGCCCGATAATGTGCGGATGCGGCCCCGCACCTATCTCAGTTGCCCGGAATGGCACCACCGGATGACCCGGGCACGCCCCTATTGGATGGCCGCGATCGAAGGACTGGAAGCATCGGCCGCCGTCAACGAACTGCTGGACATGCCCAAACTGCGTCGGCTGGCCGAATCATGGCCCGACATCCCGACGCGGGATCAGGAGCTGAGATACGCTTCAATACTTCAGATCGCCATCAATACCGGGCGTTTCATTCGTTGGGCCAACCGGGAAAATTGACGGCCGTCATCCCCTCGCCGGACCACCCTCCCGCCCGCGGTAGCGGCGGGAGGGTGCGAACGGGCTTCCGTTCCCGTTACACGGCCACCTTGTGCCGCCAGCCCATCGTGTCCGGCGCCTCGGCCCGCTGGATGGCGGTCAGGCGGGTGCGCAGGGTGCGGGTGATCTCCCCGTCGCTGCCGCCACCGATGGTGAAGCTGCCTTCCTTGTGCCGGACGGTGCCGATGGCCGAAACCACCGCAGCCGTACCGCAGGCAAACACTTCGCGCAGACGGCCAGAGGCGGCGTCGGCCTGCCACTGCGCGAACGAATAAGGCGCCTCGTTCACGGTCAGTCCGTCGGCGCGGGCCAGCTTGATGATGCTGTCGCGGGTGATGCCGGGCAGGATGGTGCCGGTCAGCGGCGGGGTCTGCAACGTGCCGTCATCGAAGACGAAGAACACGTTCATGCCGCCCAGTTCCTCCACCCACTTCTTTTCCGCCGCGTCCAGGAAAACCACCTGATCGCAGCCATTGCGGATGGCCTCCGCCTGGGCAATCAGGCTGGCCGCGTAATTGCCGCCGCACTTGGCGGCACCGGTGCCCCCGGCGGCGGCGCGCGTATAATCCTGCGACGCCCAGACCGACACCGGCTTGGCCCCACCCTTGAAATAGGCGCCCACCGGGCAGGCGATGACGCAGAAAATATAGCTGCCGGCCGGCTTCACGCCCAGGAAGCTCTCATCGGCGAACATGAAGGGGCGTAGATACAGGCTGGCGCCATCGCCACCCGGAATCCAGTCCACATCGGCGCGGACCAGCGTTTCCACGGCCTGCAGGAAAATCTCCTCCGGCAGGTCGGGCATGGCCATGCGTTCGGCCGACCGGTTGAACCGGCGGGCATTTTCCAGCGGCCGGAACAGCAGGACCTCACCATCCTTGGTGCGATAGGCCTTCATGCCCTCGAAGATTTCCTGGGCGTAATGCAGGACGGCGGCGGCCGGGTCCAGTGTGAACGCCTCCCGCGCCCGAAGCTGCCCGTCATGCCAGCCCTTGTCCGCCGACCAGCGTACCGTGACCATGTGGTCGGAGAAGATCTTGCCGAAACCCGGATCGGCGATCAGCTTTGCCCGGACATCGGCGGGCGTCGGCGAGGCATGGGGGATGTGATGGATGTCGATCTTGGCAGTCATGTGCCCAAATTCTCCCGGCGGCAGGTGGCGCGCTTCTTGGCGGCCGCAGGATGGACCACAGGCGCGTCCGGGTCCATCCCCAACCGCACCTGCCCGGCATGCCCATCCCGCAATCCGGAACGCGACGCCGGTTGAAATGGGGGGCGCCTGTGCATCGGCTCTTTTCGAATTATGAAATTTGATTTATTAATCCTGACATCGCTGTCGGTCATGTGGATCGGCGATGCGGATGATGAGAAAAGGCCCTGGCAAGGGGCCGGCCAGGGAAGGAAACCGCGAATGAACAAGGCAGTTGTACGGCGCTGGCTGCGCACATCCCTGATGACCACGCTGGCTCTGGGGCTGGCGGTGCCGCTGGCCTTGGGACAGGCGCACCAGGGGCTGGGCGGCAGCGGCGGCCTGGGGACCGGCAGCTTCGGCCCGTTCGATGCGGAATTCCCGGCGGGCGGTGACGGCATCGCCAAACCGAAACTGGATGAAAAACAATCGCCCGGCACACCCGTGCCCGCCAACACCCCCTTCACCCTGTATGGCTGGGTACAGGGCGAAGCGGTGGCGGCCAAGGGCCGTACGCTGCTGGGTGGGTTCGCCACGGCGGACGGCAAGGCGCCGGCCTGGTTCCTGGCGCTGGCCGATGGCAAGCCGGCCCTGCTGGCGGGGGACACGCTGGTCAGCGGCGGCAAGGCGCTGGCGGCCGGCCAATGGGTGTTCCTGGCAGCCAGTTTCGACGGGGGCAAGGTCCGCCTCTATGTCGATGGCAGGGAGGAGGTGGCCAGCGGCGCCGCCCGGACCCCGGCAGCCCTGGCCCAGATCCAGTTGGCACCGCGCCGTAGCCGCAGCGCCCCCTTCGTGCCCGCAGATGCGACACCCTTCGCGGGCCGTCTGGCCGGCTTCTCCGCCCTGCCCCGCGCCTTGTCGGCGGATGAGGTGAAGGGCCTGACCGGCGCCAAGCCGGTGGTCGACCTGACCAATTTCGAAAGCGGTGCCCCCACCTGGCCCGTCCAGGTGCGGCAGATGTATGGGCAGGTCGCCCCCCAGGACCCCTGGACCCGGCCCAAGGCCAAGACCGGATTCTCCACCCCCGTCGCCAAGCCCCTGGTTGAAACCCCGGCTCTGGCCCCGAAGACCGCCGGGGAATGGGTGCTGGGCGCCTGGAAGCTGGTGGAAGCACCCAAGGCCGCGGCCGGTGCAGTTGCGTTGTCGCAACCGGGCTTCGATGCCAAATCCTGGTACAGCGCCACTGTGCCCGGTACGGTGCTGACCACGCTGGTCGATCGCGGTGTCTATCCCGACCCGGACTATGGGCTGAACAATCTGGCCATCCCTGAAAGCCTGAACAAGCAGGATTATTGGTATCGCACGGAATTCACGGTACCGGCCGATCAGGCGGGCAGGCGCCTGCAACTGGTCCTGAACGGCGTGAATTATCAGGCAGAGGTCTGGCTGAACGGACAGAAGCTGGGCGCCATGAAGGGCGCCTTCATCCGGGGCCGCTTCGACGTGACGGGCGTCGCCAAACCGGGCCGGCCCAACGCGCTGGCCATCCGGGTCAGCCCCCCGCCCCGCCCCGGCTTGCCCCACGAGGAAAGCCTGACCTCCGCCGTGGGCGAGAATGGCGGCATCATGGCGCTGGACGGGCCGACCTTCGTGGCGTCGGAAGGCTGGGACTGGATACCGTCGGTGCGGGACCGCAATACCGGTCTCTGGCGCGACGTGACCTTGCGCGCAACCGGTGATCTGCGCCTGGGCGATACCCAGATCATCACCTCCCTGCCCCGCAATGACGGGTCGCAAGCCGATGTCACCGTGACGGTCCCGATGTGGAACCTGTCCGGCAAAGCCATCAACGCCACCGTGACGGCCAGCTTTGACGGCATCACCGTGACCAAGCAGGCCAGCATCCCGGCCGGCGGCGGTGCCGTCACCCTGTCGCCCGCCGAATTCCCGCAGCTTTCCGTGAAGAACCCCAAGCTGTGGTGGCCCAATGGCTATGGGGAACCGGCGCTGCACGACATGACGGTCAGTGTCGCCGCCGATGGTCAGTCCTCCGACAGCCGCGATATCCGCTTCGGCCTGCGCGAAGTGACCTATGAGCTGTCACTGATGGACCAGAAGGGTGCCTTGCGCCGGGTGGAGGTCGACCTGACCGAGGCCAAGGCACGGGGCGAGAAGATCATCGATGTCAGCCATGAAGGCATCCGCAAGGTGCCGGACGGCTGGGCCGCCTCGCTCTATCCCGGTGCCGAGAATTCCCCCGCCGTGAAGCCGGTGGAGGCCGCCGACCTGTCGCCCCATCTGGTGATCAAGGTAAACGGCGTGCGCATCGCGGCGCGCGGCGGCAACTGGGGCACCGACGATTGGCGCAAACGGGTGGCCAAGGACCGGCTGGAACCCTATTTCCGCCTGCATCGCGACGCGCATGTGAACGTCATCCGCAACTGGGTCGGCCAGAATACCGAGGAGGAGTTCTTCGAACTGGCCGATGAATACGGGTTGATGGTGCTGAACGATTTCTGGGCCTCCACCCAGGATTATCAGTTGGAGCCGCAGGACGTTCCCTTGTTCATGGCCAATGCCGCCGACACGGTCCGCCGCTATCGTCACCATCCGTCCATCGTCCTGTGGTTCGGCCGCAATGAAGGCGTGCCGCAGCCGATCCTGAACGAGGCGCTGGCCGAGATGATCCGGACGGAGGATGGCACCCGCCATTATACCGGCTCCTCCAACCGCGTGAACCTGGCCGGCAGCGGCCCCTATAACTACCGGGAGCCGGACACCTATTTCACCGAACATGCCCAAGGTTTCTCGGTGGAACTGGGCACCCCGTCCTTCCCCACCGTGGAGGCGCTGAAAGCCGCCATGCCGGAAACGGAGCTGTGGCCCATTTCCGATAGCTGGGCCTATCACGACTGGCATCAGACGGGGAATGGCGCCGTCCAGACCTTCATGGATGCCATGGCGGTGAAGTTCGGCCCCGCCACCAGCCTGGAGGATTTCGAGCGCAAGGCCCAGATGCTGAATTATGAGGGCTACCGCGCCATCTTCGAAGGCATGAATGCCGGCCTATGGACAAAACATTCCGGTCGGATGCTGTGGATGACCCAGCCCGCCTGGCCCAGCACCATGTGGCAGATCCTGACCCATGATTACGACACGCATGGCGCCTTCTATGGTGTGAAAAAGGCATCGGAGCCGGTGCATGCACAGTTGGACCTGCCCGACCATCGCATCACCCTGATCAATAACAGCCAGATGCCGCGCCAGGGATTGCGCCTGACCACCCGGGTACGGTCGCTGGCAGGCCTGGCCCTGTCGGACCGCACGGACAAAGTCGATATCGCCGCCGGCATCGCCATCCACCCCTTCACGCTGGACCTGAAGGGGCCGCTGGCCGCAGAGAAGCTGGTGCTGGTCAGCCTGGAACTGACCGACGGGGCCGGGGCGGTGCTGTCGCGCAATGATTATTGGGTGGCGGCCGACGCCCCGTCGCACCAGCGCCTGAACGAACTGCCCGCGACACCAGTCGCCCTGTCCGCCAAGGGCAAGGTCGGCGGTAATGGGGAGGTGGCCTGGGATGTCAGCCTGACCAACCAGGGTACGTCCCCGGCCCTGCTGGCCAAGCTGACCCCGCAAAAGGCGGATGGCAGCCGCATCCTGCCCGCCTATATCAGCGACAATTACGTGACGCTGCTGCCGGGTGAGACACGACAGGTCACCGTCACCTATCCGGCGGATGCGGCCGGGTCGGGCACGCCCAAGGTGGCGGTCCGTGGCTGGAACGTCCAGCCGGCCAGCACCAGCGTCACCATCACCCCCTGACGGGGCGCTTCTGCCGGGGGCCCTGTCCCCCGAAGGCCCGTCACGCCAAGGCGCTCGCGTTCTCCCCGACCGCGCCGGATCGTGACGGGCCCTCCTGTCCCATCGCCCCCTTGCGGTGCGGGCGTCATTCATGGTCTCTGCCGCGACCAAGGGCTGAATGTCACCGCGAGCGGAGCCGAAATTGATTGCGCATATTCTGGAACTGGTGGCCGGCTGGATTGTCGGCGTGATCGACGCCATGGGCTATGCCGGCGTGGCCCTGCTGATGGGGATCGAGTCCGCCTGCATCCCCCTGCCGTCGGAAATCATCATGCCGTTCGCGGGCTATCTGGTTTCCACGGGCACGCTGAACCTGATGCTGGTGGCCACCGCCGGCGCCATCGGCTGCAATATCGGGTCTGAAGTGGCCTATCTGGTGGGGCGATATGGGGGTCGGGCAGCCATCCTGCGCTGGGGCCGGTATGTGCTGCTGGATGCACATGACCTGGACATGGCCGACCGGTTCTTCGCCCGCTTCGGCAATGCCGCCGTGTTCATTGCCCGGCTGCTGCCCGTCATCCGCACCTTCATTGCGCTGCCCGCCGGCATCGTGGGCATGAAGAAGCTACCGTTCCATATCTACACCTTCCTTGGCTCCTGGCCCTGGTGCTTTGCGCTGGCCTATGTCGGGGTGATGCTGGGGGAACAGTGGAACAACGACCCCACCCTGCGCACCTGGCTGCACCGGTTCGATGCCGTGATCATCCTGGCCATCCTGGGCCTGGGCGGCCTGTTTTTGTGGCACAAGATGCATAAGCGGAAGACCTGAAACAAAAACCCCCGCCGGATCGCTCCGGCGGGGGTTTTGCTTGTGCGTGGGGTCAGTCCCCGGCGGCCACCATGCCCGCCGGAACCGCCGGCTGCGGCTGCCGGCGGTTGGCACCGACCATGAAGCGCAACAGGACATAGAAGACCGGGGTCAGCAGCAGGCCGAACACGGTCACACCCAGCATGCCGGCAAACACGGCCACACCCATGGCCTGACGCATCTCCGCGCCTGCCCCCGTGGAGGTGATCAGCGGCACCACGCCCATGATGAAGGCGATGGAGGTCATCAGGATGGGGCGTAGACGCAACCGGCTGGCCTCGATCGCGGCCTGAACCGCGGTACGGCCATGGGTTTCCAGCTCACGGGCGAATTCCACGATCAGGATCGCGTTCTTCGCTGACAAGCCCACAAGCACCATGAAGCCGATCTGGGTGAAGATGTTGTTGTCCCCACCCGTGATCCAGACACCGGCCAGGGCCGACATCAGGCTCATCGGTACGATCATCAGGATGGCCAGCGGCAGGGTCAGGCTTTCATACTGGGCGGCCAGCACCAGGAAGACCAGCAGGACGGAGATGGGGAACACCCACAGGGCAGCGTTGCCCGCCAGGATCTGCTGATAGGTCAGGTCGGTCCATTCGAACTTGATCCCGCGCGGCAGCACTTCCGCCGCGATCCGCTCCGCCGCCGCCTCGGCCTGACCGGAGGAATAACCGGGGGCCGGGCCGCCATTGATGTCGGCGGCAGTGTAGCCGTTATAGCGGACCACCATTTCGGGGCCGTAGCTCTGTGTCACCTGCACCAGCGACGACAGCGGCACCATCACGCCCTGGTCGTTGCGGGTCTTCAGCAGGCCGATATCATCGGCATGGGCACGGAACGGGGCGTCCGCCTGCACCCGCACCTGATAGACGCGGCCAAAGGTGTTGAAGTCGTTGACATAGAGGGAGCCGAGATAGACCTGCATCGTCTCGAACACGTCCGTGACGGGCACGCCCAACTGCTTGGCCTTCACACGGTCCAGGTCCACATCCAACTGCGGCACGTTGATTTCATAAGAACTGAAGGTCGGCCCCAGTTCGGGGGTCTGGCGTGCCTTCATCACGAAATCATTGGCGGCCTTGGCCAGGGCCTCGTACCCCAGCGACCCGCGATCCTCCAACTGCATCTTGAACCCGCCAAGCGTACCCAGGCCCATGACGGGCGGCGGCGGGAACACGGCGACGAAGGCTTCCTTCACGCCATTGAACTGCTGTTGCAGGGACATGGCGATGACGTTGGCCGACAGGCCGTCCTTCTGCCGCTCCTCATAGGGCTTCAGGGTGGCGAAGACGATGCCGGCGGAAGACGAGTTGGTGAAGCCGTTCACCGACAGGCCGGGGAAGGCCACGGCATGATCGACGCCGGGCTGCTTCAGGGCGATGTCAGTCATGGCGCGGATCACATCCTCCGTCCGATCCAGGGAGGCGCCGGTGGGCAACTGTGCGAAGGCGATCAGATATTCCTTATCCTGCGCCGGCACGAAGCCACCCGGCACCGCACGGCCCAGAACCACGGTCAGACCCAGCAGCAGCACATAGAGCAGCATCATCGCCCCCTTGTGCCGGACCACGCCGCCCACACCCTTGCCGTATCCTTCCGACCCGCGCTGGAATACGCGGTTGAAGCCCCGGAAAAAGCCCCCCAGCACCTTGTTCATGGCCTTGGTCAGCCAATCCTGCTTGTCGTGATGACCTTTCAGCAGCAGGGCCGACAAGGCCGGGGACAGGGTCAGCGAGTTGAAGGCGGAGATGACGGTGGAGATCGCGATGGTCATCGCGAACTGCTTGTAGAACTCGCCTGACAGGCCGGACATGGCGGCCAGCGGCACGAACACGGCGACCAGGGTCAGGGCGATGGCGATGATGGGGCCGCTCACCTCCTGCATGGCCTTGTAGGTGGCCAGCTTGGGCGACAGTCCCTCGGCAATGTTTCGTTCCACATTCTCCACCACCACGATCGCGTCATCGACCACGATGCCGATGGCCAGCACCATGCCGAACAGCGACAGCGCATTGATGGAGAAGCCGAACAGCAGCATCAGGGAGAAGGTGCCGACGATGGACACGGGCACGGCCAGCAGCGGAATGATGGAGGCACGCCAGGTCTGCAGGAAGACGATCACCACCAGCACGACCAGCGCGATGGCTTCCAGCAGCGTATGGATCACGGCATCGATGCTGGCCTGCACGAAGCGGGTCGGGTCATAGACGATGGAATATTCCACGCCGTCGGGCATGTCGGCCCGCAGCTCGGCCATCGTCTCCCGCACCGTTTCGGAAATGGCCAGTGCGTTGGCGCCGGGCGCCTGGTTGATGGCGATGGCCACCGCCGGCTGGTTATCCAGTAGCGACCGCAGGCCATATTGCGACGCGGCCAGTTCCACCCGCGCCACATCGCGCAGATAGGTGACGGCACCGCCATCGGTCTTCAGGACGATGTCCTGGAATTCCTCGACCGACTTCAGACGGCCCTGAGCGTTCACCGACAATTGCAGGGGCGCGTCGGGCACGGACGGGCTGGCGCCGATGACGCCGGCGGCCACCTGGACATTCTGATCCCGGATGGCATTGACGACGTCGTTGGCCGTCATGCCGCGTTCGGCCACCTTGTGCGGGTCCAGCCAGACACGCATGGCGTAATCGCCCGAACCCCACAGCAATACCTCACCCACACCCGAGATGCGGGCCAACCGGTCGCGCACATTCAGGACGGCGTAGTTGCGCAGATAGGTCATGTCATAGCGGTCGTCGGGCGAGCGCAGATGCACCACCATGGTCAGGGTCGGCGACGATTTCACCGTCGTCACGCCCAACCGCTGCACATCCTGCGGCAGGCGCGGCAGCGCCTGGGCGACACGGTTCTGCACCAACTGCGTGGCCTTGTCCGGGTCGGTGCCCAGCTTGAAGGTCACGGTCAGCGCCATGTTGCCATCGCTGTTGGCCTGGGACTGCATATACAGCATATCCTCAACGCCATTGATCTGTTCCTCCAGCGGGGAGGCGACGGTTTCGGCAATGACCTTGGGGTTCGCACCCGGATACTGGGCGCGCACGACGACGGAGGGCGGTACGACCTCCGGATATTCGGAGACCGGCAACTGGAACAGGGAAATGAACCCCGCCAGGAACACGATCACCGACAACACACCCGCGAAGATCGGGCGGTCGATGAAGAAACGGGAGATGTTCATGACAAGCCTCGGGGTCCGCGCGGATCGCACGGGATGGGGTGGGCTTCGGATTGGGGTATTCGCCGCCCCTCGCCCACGTCAGTGGGAGAGGGAGGGGTCCATCGGTGTCAGCCGATGGGAGGGTGAAGGAGCAACGATGGGGGGGGAGCCCTCACCCCTCCCGAACGCTTGCGCGCCCGGGCCCCTCCCTCTCCCGCTATCGCGGGCGAGGGGCGGAATTGGGGGGCTTACCGCGCCGCGACCTGCGTCACCGGGCGCTCCATGGCCACCGCCTTGGGCTTCACCACGTCGCCAGGACGGGCGCGCTGCATGCCGTTGACGATGATGCGTTCACCCGGCTGCAAGCCACCGGTGACGATGCGCAGACCTTCCTGCCGGCTGCCCAGCAGGACGGGGCGGTAGGAGACGCGGTTATCGTCGCCGACGACCAGCACGAACTTTTTGTCCTGATCGGTGCCGATGGCGCGTTCATCCACCATCACCGCTGCCTGCGGATCGGACCCGCCCACCTTGACGCGGGCATAAAGGCCGGGGACCAGCATGCCATCAGCATTGTCGAAACGGGCACGGACGCGGATGGTACCCGACACGGGGTCCAGCCGGTTATCGACATCGTCGATGGTACCGGCGCGGGAATATTCCGCCTCGTTCGCCAAGCCCAACTGCACCGGCACGCCCGCCTGATCCTTCACCGACGCGATATGGCGCAGATAGGTCTGCTCATCCACGTCGAAGGAGGCATAGATCGGCGATACCGACACCAGCGTCGTCAGCGGCGTCCCCGTGGCGCCCGCCGCCACGACATTGCCCACCGTGATTTCCGCACGGGAAACACGGCCGGCGATCGGGGCCGTCACCGCCGTATAGGACAGGTTCAGCCGCGCCACGTCCAGCTCGGCCTGGGCTGCCCGCAGGCTGGCCTGGGCGTCGCGGGCATTATGCTCGCGTTCATCCAGGGTGCGGCGGGTGATGGTGCTGTCGGCCACCAGCTTGGCGGCACGGTCCAGTTCGGCGCCCGTGAAGCGTACGCGGGCCTGCGCGGCGGCCAATTGTGCCTCCGCCCGCGCCACCTCGGCACGATAGGGGGCGGGATCGATGGTGAACAGGACGTCACCCTTCTTCACCTGCGCCCCGTTCTTGAAATGCACCTCTGTGATGGTACCGGAAACACGGGGGCGGATATCCACCCGTTCCACGGCTTCCAGACGTCCGGAATAGCTCTGCCAGTCCACCACCTTGCGTGCCACCACGGGGGCCACGTCGACCTCCACGGCGGGCATCGCGGCAACGGCCACGGGCTTTTCTTCGGCCTGCCCCTGCAGCGTTGCCAGCGAGATCACCACCAGCGACACACCCGCTGCCATCATCCAGGCCAGCTTGGAACGCGTCATCGACATGGGTACCACTCCTTGCCAGAAGGGTGCAGAACAGGGTTTCCCGCCGCCGTTCATCGACGGGGGATCACACAAGGCTGGCCTGTCAGGGACAGCGCCGCCCTTGGATGCCCGGCGATCCGGGCCCCTTGTCCAACACCTTTGTTTCGGGTTTGGAACCACACCCGGTCGGGTGAGGCTCCCTCAATTCTCAGGTTTATCGGGTTTGCTGCATCGCCGCTGTGATGGCCGTCGCAGGCATTAAATCTTTTTCATCTGGCACCCATGCAATTTCGCAAGGGCTTGGAAAACAACATATTCCACCAACAAAAATAGAGTATGGCCCGCGAACAAACGTCCGCAGGTCAGTGAGCAGTTGCAGCATCACCCATTTAGGGCGACGAATAAATCACGATTTTCAGACAACAGAATTCGGATTATCCGAACAATCCCTGGTGCGCGCAGGACGGCCAGCCCGCCCGCCTCACGCCACCGCCTGCTGATAGCAGGCGAACGGCTTATCGTCGCCCTGCAGGATCGGGCATTTTTCAAACAGGCTGACCACCCAATCCACGAACAGCCGCACCTTCTGCGACGGCTGGCGGTTGGGTGGATAGACGGCGGAGATGGGCATGGGCCGGGGCCGGTACTCCGGCAGCACCTCTACAAGTTCACCCCGCCGCAACTGTTCCAGCACCATGAACAATCCCGGCTGGATCAGCCCATAGCCCTGCACCCCGCAGGCGATATAGGCCTCGCTGTCATTGACGGCGATAGCGCCGTTCAGCGGGATTTCGATCTCCACCCCGTCAGTCACGAAGTCGAACGGGTAGGAGCGGTTGCCCAGATGCGGGGAGAAATAGCGGACACCCAGATGCCTCGCGACATCATCCAGCCCTTGCGGCACCCCGTGCTTTTCCAGATAGCCAGGACTGGCACAGGTGATACGCGACAGAAGGCCCAGGCGGCGGGCGATCATGGAACTGTCGGCCAGGTCACCGACCCGCAGCACACAATCCACCCCCTCCTGCACGATATCGATCTGCCGGTCATTCATGCCCAGCTTCAATTCGATATCGGGATAGCGTTCATGGAACTCCCGCAACTGCGGGATCACCACCAGCCGCCCGATGGAAGTGGGCATATCGACATGCAGCCTTCCCTTGGGATGGCGGCGGCCTTCGATGAAGCCGGTCTCCACCTCCTCCACCTCGGCCAGGATGCGCAGGGCGCGTTCATGGAAAACCTCCCCGTCGGCCGTGAGGGACAGGCGCCGGGTGGTCCGCTGCAACAGGCTGGTGCCCAGATGGGCTTCCAGGTTCTGGATGATGGTGGTCACCGATGCGCGCGGCAGGCCCAGCTTGTCGGCGGCCCGGGCGAAACCGTTCAGTTCCACCACCTGCACAAAAACCTGCATCGCCTGCAGCTTGTCCATCATCTTCCCCCTGGTCGGACATGAACCATGCGGAATTCAGACAAGGGCGCTGTGCGGGCGGTCACAGGCGGCACCTGTTCCCGCGCCCGCCGCCAGCAAGGTCAATGGTTGATGCGGGCAAATTCCCGGAAGGTGACGGCGATCTTGTCCTCAACGATCGTCACTTCCCCCCGTGCCACCATGCGGCCGGAAACCACGATGTCCGACAGGTCATCGATCTTGCGATCCAGTTCCACGATGGCGCCGCGACCCAGTTTCAGCAGATCGCGCACACGGATGGTGGAGGTGCCCAGCACCACGCTCATTTCCACCTCCGTATCATAGACGGCGGAAATCTCCTGCTGTTCAGGAAGGGCGCGAACGGAACCGCCATTCGCCATTTCCCCAAACATGGCATCGATATCGTCCTGATCGGGCATGTCCCTCACCCCGGCAAACCTGTCTGGCGGTCACCCTAGCACGGGTGCCGGCCGTCTTGCAGCGACAAAGGCGGCCGCCTCCTGCCATGGGCCCAGGGAAAAGCTGGCGCGCGCCTGCCCCGATGGCGAGGGCAGGACAAAAAGCGCCATCCCCTCCCAATCCGCCGGCTGCCGTCCCCAGGGCAGCGGCGCCTTGGACCCCAGGAACAGGCGGGCACCGTTCTTGCTGGTAAAGGCAATGGCCGCCGGGCAGTGGGCGCGCATCTTGGCCTGGAAGCCGGGAATGTCGAACCCGTCCGGCGTCAGATCGACATCATTGCCGATCTCCACCTTGTTCAGGTCGGTCAGACCCAGGCCCAGATCGTTCATGCGGGCAAAGTCGGCGGCACGCCATCCGGCCGGCACCAGCCCGACACGCACCAGGGTCGGCCAGAAGGCATTGCCGGGGTTGGCATAGTACGCCCCCTTGGCCGCGGAGACGCGGGACGGGGCCGTACCGCAGAAGACGAGGTGGAGGCCGGGGGCCAGGACGTCGGGCAGGATCATGGTCCCGGCATTATTTGCCGCCCCCCGGTTTGGCGCAACAGGAAAGGGCGGAAATCCGCCACCCCCACACAGTTGGCACGCCCTTTGCTTTTCATTCCGGCAAGCAACGGCCACCGGCCAGCATGAGGAATTCGAGCGATGGAAAATTCACTCTACATCACCCTGTCCCGCCAGGAAGCGCTGCGCCGGCAGATGGACGTGGTGTCGAACAACATCGCGAACATGAACACCACCGGCTTCAAGTCGCAGCGCATGCTGTTCCTGGAGTATCTGGAGCGTCCGGACCGCCAGGGCGACCGGATGAGCTTCGTCCAGGATTACGGCCTGTTGCGCAATGTCGATGCCGGTCCGCTGACCGTCACCAATAACGATCTGGACGTCGCCTTGCGCGGTGAGGGTTATTTCGCTGTCGAAACGCTGACCGGCACCCGGTACAACCGTGGCGGCGCCTTCCAGCTCAACAATAACCGCGAGATCGTCGATCATTCCGGCCTGCCGGTTCTGGACACCAACAACCAGCGCATCGCCGTCCCGGCCGACGCCACCCAGATCCGGATCGCCGGCGACGGCACGGTGTCGACCGAGGCCGGCCCGTTGGGCAAGCTGAAGATCGTCACCTTCGCCGACCAGCAGAAGATGATGGAACTGGGTGGCGGCCTGTATGAAGCCAACCAGGAAGAAATTGCCGTCGAACAGCCCCAGGTCACCCAGGGCGCCATCGAAGGCAGCAACGTCCAGAGCGTGGTGGAGATGACGCAGATGATCGATGTGCTGCGCACCTACCAGAACGTTCAGAAGATGATCGATACCGAGCATGAGCGCATTCGCGGCGCCATCGGCAAGCTCGCCCGCGCTCAGTAATCAAGCCAGCAAGAAGGATCGGAACCATGCGTAGCCTCTCCATCGGCGCCACCGGCATGCTGGCTCAGCAGCTCAACGTCGAAACCATCTCCAACAACATCGCCAACATGACGACGACCGGTTACAAGCGTCAGCGGGCCGAATTCCAGGACCTGCTGTACCAGAACCAGCGCCGCGTGGGCTCCACCTCCTCCGACGCCGGCACCATCGTCCCGTCGGGCATCCAGGTGGGCCTGGGCGTCAAGGCCGCCGCCATCTACCGCATCAACGAACAGGGCAATATCAACCCGACGGGCAACACGCTGGACCTGGCCATCAACGGCCAGGGCTACTTCCAGATCCAGCTTCCCAACGGTGAAACCGCCTACACCCGCGCCGGTTCGCTGCAGCTTAACGCCGAAGGCACGCTGGTCACGGCCGACGGATATCAGGTGCTGCCCGGCATCGTGGTGCCGCAGAACACCGTGGATATCACCGTCAACCCGAACGGCGAAGTCCTGGCCAAGATCGATGGCCAGACCGTGCCGCAGAATGTCGGCCAGATCCAGTTGGCGGCCTTCCCCAACAATGCCGGCCTGGAAGCCATCGGCGATAACTTGCTGCTGGAAACCCCGGCTTCGGGTCAGGCCATCACCGGCAATCCCGGTGCCCCCGGCTTTGGCCGTGTGATGCAGGGTGCTGTGGAGACCTCCAACGTCAATATCGTGGCCGAGATCACCCAGTTGATCACCGCCCAGCGCGCCTATGAAATGAATTCCCGCGTCATCTCCACCACCGATCAGATGATGCAGTCGGTCAGCCAGTTGCGCTGATCCCGGCTTCTGACGCCCGTTAAGACCGACACCGGCAGCTTCGTGCCGGTGATGGGACAAATTTGCCTAGCCCGCCCCCGGAGTGCCCGCCATGAACCGCTTCGCCGCCCTGCTGTTCGCCGCCACGTTGCTGGGTACCGCCACTGCCGGTGCCGCCACGCTGAAGCCGGCCGCCACGGTCGCCGATGGGCAGATTCTGCTGGGCGACCTGTTCGACGGGCTGTCGGGGGATCAGGCGGTGCGTCCCGTGATGATGGCCCCTGCCCCCGGCCGCCGTGCCAACCTGGATGCGCCGACCCTGTCGCGCATCGCCGCCAGCAACGGCATCGACTGGCGTGCGTCGGGCGGGGCCGACCGGATCATCGTGGAACGCGCTTCCGTCCAGGTGGGCAACGAGGTGATCGCCGATGGTCTGCGCCAGGCGCTGCAACAGGCGGGCATCGGCGACGGGGCCGATGTGCTGATGGATAACCGCAGCCTGACCTTCTTTTTGCCGGCCGGCAACGACGCCACGGTGCGCGTGGAAAATCTTGCCTATGACGCCCCGCGCGGCCGGGTGACGGCGGAAATCATTGCCCCGGCACAGGGGCCGGAAGCCGTGCGCCAGACCGTGGGCGCCCGTGTCGTCGACATGGTGGAACTGCCCGTCCTGTCGCGCCGCATGGCCCAGGGCGAACTGGTGGGGGAGGCCGACATCACCTGGATCCGGCAGCCCCGCGACCGCATGCAGGCCGGTGTCGTTGTCGAAGCCTCTGAAATTGTTGGAAAATCCCTGCGCCGGGCCATCGCCCCGAACCAGGCCGTGAATGCCCGCGACGTGCGGGAACCCGTGGTGGTGGCCAAGGGTCAGGCCGTCACCATCCTTCTCCAGACCGAAACGATGAGCCTGACCGCCTCCGGAAAGGCGCTGTCCGACGGGGCCCAGGGTGAGTTGGTACGGATTGTGAATACGTCCTCCAACAGAGTGATCGAAGCCGTGGTGGCCGGCCCCAATCTGGTGGCTGTCCGTCCCGCGGGCCAGATCCCCACCCCTGTCAGTCAAGTGTCGGGCCCGTCCAAGAAGGCGGCCCGGTAAGGAGAACCGAGATGTCCGCCCGTACCCTGCCCCGTTCCATCCGCACCACCCTGCTGCTGTCGCTGGCCGTGCTGCCGTTGACGGGCTGCGTCACGGACAAGCTGGCCGCCATCGGCCAGACCCCGGCCCTGTCGGGCATCGAGGACCCCTCACGCAATCCCAATTACCGCCCCGTGCGCCTGCCGATGCCGGAAGCGCCGGTGCAGGAACGGCAGGCCAATTCGCTGTGGCGGTCCGGGGCGCGCGCCTTCTTCAAGGATCAGCGCGCGGCACGGGTCGGCGACATCATGACGGTCACGATCCAGATCAATGACCGCGCCCAGATGCAGAACAATACCAGCCGCACCCGCGACGGCAGCGACAGCATCGGCATCCCCAACCTGTTCGGGCTGGAGGCCAGCACCAACAATATCCTGCCCAACACCGTCAACCCGTCCACCCTGGTGAGCGCCACCGGTACCACCAACAGCGCCGGCACCGGTCAGATCCAGCGCCAGGAGCAGATCAACCTGCAGGTCGCCGCCCTGATCGTGCAGGTTCTGCCCAACGGCAACATGGTGGTGAATGGCAAGCAGGAGGTCCGCGTCAATAACGAGGTACGCGAACTGACCCTGACCGGCATCATCCGGCCGGAAGACATCACGTCCGCCAACACCATCTCCTATGAAAAGATCGCCGAAGCCCGCATCTCCTATGGCGGTCGCGGCAACCTGACCGACGTGCAGACCCCGCGCTGGGGCCAGCAGGTGCTGGAAGCCATCAGCCCGTTCTGAGCCACGGTCCAATCCGGGTTTGACTGGCGACGCCCTGGCCTGTCATATATCCTATAGATATTTATAGGATGGTGATCATGGCCGGCGGCATGTTCCTTAAGTTGATCAACCCCCTGGTGAAGGGAGAGGCAACGGCGAGTGGGCATGAGGGTGAAATCCAGGTCCTGTCCTGGAACCATTCCTTCAACCAGCCCACCTCCCCGACGCGGAACGGCGCCAGCGGCGGTACGGTGGAGCAGGCCAGCCATTCGGACTTCTCCTTCACCAAATATACCGATGCCTCGACCGACGACCTTCTGAAACTGTGCTGGAGCGGCAAGAGCATCGCCAAAGGCATCTTCTGTGCCTATCGCCCCAGCGGAGATGGCAGGGAGGTGAAATATCTGGAAATCGTGCTGGAGACGATCATCGTCTCCAACGTGTCCATCGGTGGCGGCACCGGTGATATCCCGACAGAGACGGTCACCCTTTCCTATGGAGCTGTCGAATATAAATATATCCCCAGACGGGAGGATGACGGCCCGCAGCGGGTGAAGCATGACCTGGTCCAGCAGGCCGTATGGTAATCTCCCGAACGGCGAAAGGTCGCATTTGCCCGACACGCCAGCCGGCGCATAGTGCGGCCCGGACCGTTCGGGAGGGCAATGGTGAAGGCGACACAGATCGACGCGGCATGGAAGGGCACCGCCGCCTGCCATAGCTGCGGCGTGCGCCATCTGGTCCTGTTCGCCGACCTGGAGGCTGCGGATTTTGCCCATATCCACACCCCCATCGAGGAGGTGCATGTCGAGGCCGGCACCCAGCTTTACGGCATGGGCGATGTTGCCTCGTCGATCCTGACCATCCGTCGCGGTCTGGTGAAGCTGGTCACGCTGCTGCCCGACGGCACGCAGCGCATCGTGCGGCTGGTGCGTGTGGGCGGCGTCGCGGGGCTGGAAGCATTGGTGAAGCCGCAATACGATCATATCGCGGTCGCCTTGCAGCCCGTGGAATTCTGCCTTATCCCCGTCGCGACCATACGCCAGCTTCAAGAACGCACCCCGCGCCTTCATCAGCGCTTGATGGAAAAATGGCATGAGGCGTTGAGCACGGCCGACGGGTTCCTGGCCAACCTGTCCACGGGCAATGCGCGGCAAAGGGTGGCCCGCCTGCTGCTGCTGCTGGCCGATGAAACGCCCTATGCGCCCGTGCGCCTGTTCACGCGGGAGGATATGGGCGCCATTCTGGCCATCACCCTGGAAACCGCCAGCCGGACGATTTCCGATTTCAAACGCGGCGGGGCCATCACCGATCTGGGCCATGGGCGGGTGACATGCGACATCGATGCCCTGACCCGGATCGCCGAGGCGGGGTAAGCCGCTATTTGATCAGACGCAGCACTTCGCGGAATTCCGGCCGGTCATAGCGTTCCAGCCATTCGAACAACGCCATTTCCACCGTCACCAGTTCCACCCCGTGCGCGCGCAGCCGGTTGAAGGCGGCCTGACGGCTTTCCTCCCGCCGCGACCCGGCGGCATCCATCACCACAGCAACCCGCAGCCCCAGCGCCTTCAGACCCAGGGCGGTCTGCAGGACGCAGACATGCGCCTCCGTTCCGGCCAGGACCAGAGTGCCGCCACCCGCCGCCCAGGCCAGGAAGTCCGCCTCCCGCGTGGCGGAGAAATGTACCTTGCCGAAGCGCAGCGGGATCAGGGCGGCCAGCGCTGCCGTGGTGGGGCCGATGCCAACGGGGTTCTGTTCGGTGGCGGCCACGGGGATACCCAGACGCTGGGCCGCCCGCACCAGCTTTTCACAATTGCTGACAATGCCGTCGGCGCCGTCGATGGCGGCCAGCAGCCGGTCCTGCACATCGATGATGACCAGACGGCTGTCGGACGTCAGCAGCCAGTCGGGCGGGGCAGTGTCGGTCATCACATTCTCTCCTGTCGGCTGCCATGCCCATCAATCTGTGCGGCGGATCACATTCGGGCAAGAGGTGACGGGCCGATAGTGCGTGACAGCTTAGTCATGAACCAATGATGGAGGCGGCGATGCGCCGCTTGGCCCTGATCCTGTTTCCGCTTCTCCTTCTGTCCGCCTGTGGCGGTCCAGGCACGGTCAGCCCGCCGTTGCAGGTGGCGGACGAACATCCGCATTTCGCCAATTGCGCCACCTATATCCAGTCCTCCATGCCCGGAGAGGGGGCCGATGGTCGCCGCGCGGTGGCGCTTGAACGCTGTCTGGAGAACAATACGGGCGGCCGTCAGGTGGCGACCCGGCTTTGATCACTGGACGCGCGCCCCGCCCGTACTACATTCTGGTCTTAGTTTCTTTTTCGAGGGTGCATCATGGGTAACATGGCGTTCACGGGCCGGCGGGGCTTCCTGGCGCTGGCCGGCGGGCTGGCGATGATGGCGGGGGTGATGGGCATGACGGGCACGGCGCAGGCGGCCAACGCCTATGATTACAGCTTCACCGCCATCGAAGGCGGCCCGCTGAAGCTCGACAGCTATCGCGGCAAGGCCGTGCTGGTGGTCAACACCGCCTCCATGTGCGGGTACACCCCGCAATATAAGGGCCTGCAGGCCCTGTGGGAGAAGTACAAGGACAAGGGCCTTGTCATCCTGGGCGTGCCGTCGAATGATTTCGGCGGGCAGGAGCCCGGCTCCACCAAGGAAATCAAGGAATTCTGCGAGGTCAATTTCGCCATTGACTTCCCCATGACCACGAAGGAGCCGGTGAAGGGTGCCAGCGCCCACCCGCTTTACAAGTGGATGGCCGAACAGAAGGGCGAACCAAAGTGGAATTTCCATAAATACCTGATCGGTACCGACGGCACCCTGATCGAGGCCTATGGATCGAAGGTCACCCCTGACTCCGCCGAACTGACGGCCGCGATCGAGAAGGCGCTGCCCAAGGGTTGAAGTCACGGGGCTGACGCTTGTAATTCACTTACAGGCTGGGTAGGGTCGAACCCTGTGGTCACCGCAGGGTCGGCCCGTCCCATCCCCTTGATTCGCCTTGTGAAGACATGAGCTACGGCCTTTACGATCACCATCGCCGCTACCGCCGTCGCATCTGGGCCCGTGTGGGCAAGGTTGCGCTATGGCTGATCCTGCTGGGCGGCGTGGCCGGCTTCTCCTATCTGGTGGGGGTGGAGCAACTGAAATCGCGCGAAGGTTCCATGCAGGAGGAACTGGCGAACATGATCGCGGCCAAGGACAAGGCCGAACGCCGCGCCCAGCAGTTGCAGCAGATCGCACAGACCCAGGAGGTCCGTGCCAATGAGCTGGAAATCCGCCTGCAGCGGGAAGTACCCGGTGGCGATCTGGCCAAGCTGACCGAAATGATGGCCCGCAAGCTGGCGGAAGGCGTCAATCCCGAGCGCATCGCCTTCGTGATCGAGCAGACCAGCAATCCACGTTCCTGCGCCCGGCCGGAGACCAAACGGTTCGTTCTGCCCACCCCCATCTATAAAGGGTCGAACACCCAGGTCGCCTTTGCCGATGGCGCCATCATCGTGACGGGAGAGGGCGTGCCCGCCCGCAATGAAGGGGGCAGTCCCGAGGCCTGGTACGATCCGACCAAGCCCGTGAAACTCCGTTTCACCGATGCCGCCGGCAAGACGGAAGAAATGAACGGCACCCTGCCCCTGACCCATAATCTGATCACCGCCGACAAGGAAGTGCGCCTGACGGTCGGTGCCGGCGCCCGCTCCTTCGTCGAGGTCACGGGCGAGGTCTGCCGGTTCCCGTAACACCGGCAGAAGCCGCTCGGTCGCCTGACCAATCCTGACGTGCGGTTCAACCATATCATTGCGCCGCCTGCCGTCCCCTGTCACCTTTGCCCGCAAGCATCATCCATACGGAGAAATCAAATGCGGGTGACAGGTCGGATCGGGTTCGGGCGGGGAGCCCTCGGGTTGCTGGCAGCACTGACGCTGCCCCTGCTTGTTCCACCGGTTGTGGCACAGAGCACGACCCCCGACATCCCCGCCTATATCAAATCCGACGTGAAGGCGCTGGAACCCAAGATCGTGGCCTGGCGCCGCGATATCCACCAGCATCCGGAACTGGGCAACCGGGAGACGCGCACGGCCAAGCTGGTGGCCGACCATCTGAAAAAGCTGGGGCTGGAGGTGCAGACGGGCGTGGCCCATACCGGCGTCGTGGCCATCCTGAAAGGGGCCCAGCCCGGTCCCGTGGTTGCGCTGCGGGCCGACATGGACGCGCTTCCCGTCACGGAGCAGGTGGAGCTGCCCTTCGCGTCCAAGGTGCGCACCACCTATAACGGCCAGGATGTGGGCGTCATGCATGCCTGTGGCCATGATGGCCATGTCGCCATCCTGATGGGCGTGGCCGAACTGCTGGCCAAGCGCAAGGGGGAATTGCGGGGCACGGTGAAGTTCATCTTCCAGCCGGCGGAGGAAGGCCCGCCGGAGGGGGAGGAAGGTGGCGCGGAACTGATGGTGAAGGAAGGCGTCCTGTCCAAGGACCCGAAACCGGAAGCCATTTTCGGCCTGCACCTGTTCTCCGCCGGCCGCGCCGGCACGATCAGCTACCGCTCCGGTCCCGCCATGGCGGCGGCGGACAGTTTCCATATCACGGTGAAGGGGCGGCAGACGCACGGCGCCTATCCCTGGGCCGGCGTCGATCCCATCGTGACCGCGTCCCAGATCGTGATGGGCCTGCAGACCATCGTCAGCCGCAATGTCGAACTGATCAAGGAACCGGCCATCGTGTCGGTTGGCGCGCTGAACAGCGGCGTGCGCAACAATATCATCCCCGACAAGGCGGAAATGATCGGCACCATCCGTACCTTCGATCCCAAGATGCGCGAGCAGATCCATCGCCGCATCAAGGAGATTGCTGAGAATATCGCCGAGAGCCAGGGGGCCACGGCAGAGGTGCGTATCGACCTGGGCTATCCCGTCACCGACAATCATCCGGGCCTGACCGCCTGGGCCGCCCCCATCCTGGAAAAGGTGGCGGGGGCGGAGAATGTCAGCGTCGGGCCGAAGGCCGGCGGGGCAGAGGATTTCAGCTATTTCCAGCAGCAGATCCCCGGCTTCTATTTCTGGGTGGGGTCCACCGGGCCCGATGTGCCGCTGGACAAGGCACCCAGCAACCATTCGCCCCTGTTCAAGGTGGATGAGGCCTCGCTGCTGACCGGGGCGGAGGCACTGGCCGCTGTCACGGTCGCCTATCTGCAAAGCCATTGAGGTGAGGCAGACGATGCGCACCATCCTGCTGACAGGCGCGGCGCTGGCCGCCCTGGCCCTGCCGCCACGTGCCCACGCCGCCGGCGCGCCGCCCGTCCCCACCTATGTGATGGAGGATGCACGGGCGCTGGAGGCCAAGATCATCGCCTGGCGCCGCGATATCCATCAGCATCCCGAACTGGGCAACCGGGAGGTGCGGACCGCCAAGCTGGTGGCCGATCACCTGAAGAAGCTGGGGCTGGAGGTGCAGACCGGGGTGGCCCATACCGGTGTCGTGGCCGTCCTGAAGGGGGCCAAGCCCGGACCCGTGGTGGCATTGCGCGCCGATATGGATGCGCTGCCCGTCGCCGAACGCGTGGATCTTCCCTTCGCATCGACGGTGCGCACCAATTATAATGGCAAGGAAGTGGGAGTGATGCATGCCTGCGGGCACGACACCCATGTCGCCATCCTGATGGGCGTGGCCGAACTGCTGGCCAAACGCCGTGCGGAGCTTCCGGGTACGGTGAAGTTCATCTTCCAGCCGGCGGAAGAGGGCGCGCCGACAGGAGAGGAAGGTGGGGCTGAACTGATGATCAAGCAGGGCGTGCTGTCCGCCGATCCCAGGCCGCAGGCCATTTTCGGCCTGCATGTCGGGTCAGATGATCATATCGGCCAAGTCTCCTACCGGCCCGGCCCCGTGATGGCGGCGTCCGACACGTTCCGCATCAAGGTGAAGGGCAAGCAGACGCACGGGGCCTATCCCTGGGCCGGGACCGATCCGATCGTGGCGGCATCGGCCATCGTCACGGGTCTGCAAACCATCGTCAGCCGCAATGTCGAACTGATCAAGGAACCGGCGGTGGTGTCGGTGGGTGCCATCAATGGCGGGGTGCGCAGCAATATCATCCCCGACGAAACCGATCTGACTGGCACTATCCGGACGCTGGACCCCGGCATGCGCGAACAGGTCCACCGCCGGCTGAAGGAAGTGGCGACCGGCATCGCCGTCGCCCATGGCGCGACGGCAGAGGTGGAGATCGACCTGGGCTATCCCGTCACCGTCAATGACAGGGACCTGACCGCCTGGGCTGTGCCCGTGCTGGAACAGGTGGCCGGCAAGGACAAGGTCAGCCTGGCGCCCAAGGGGCTGGCGGCAGAGGATTTCAGCTTCTATCAGCAGAAAATCCCCGGCTTCTATTTCTTCATTGGTGTCACCGATCCCGATGTGCCGCTGGATCAGGCGCCCAGCAACCATTCACCCTTGTTCAAGGTGGATGAACGCGGCCTGCTGGTCGGGGCACAGTCCATGGCGGCCCTGACCGTCGCCTATCTTTCCTCCCACTGACGGCGGGTTGCGATGATGACGCTGAAGACATCCCTGCGCATGGCCGGTGCCGCCGTAGCGGCCCTGACCCTGCTGTCCCCGGTGGTGTGGGCCGCTGATGCCCCCACGGTACCCGCCTTTGTGAAAGCCGACACCAAGGCGCTGGAGGCGAAGATCATCGCCTGGCGCCGCGACATCCATCAGCATCCGGAACTGGGCAACCGGGAGACGCGCACCGCCAAGCTGGTGGCCGACCACCTGAAAAAGCTGGGGCTGGAGGTGCAGACCGGCGTGGCCCATACCGGCGTCGTGGCCGTGCTGAAAGGCGGCAAGCCCGGCCCCGTGCTGGCCTTGCGCGCCGATATGGATGCCCTGCCCGTGACCGAACAGGTGGACCTGCCCTTCGCGTCCAAGGTGCGCACCACCTATAACGGCCAGGATGTGGGCGTCATGCATGCCTGTGGCCATGACGGGCATGTCGCCATCCTGATGGGCGTGGCCGAACTGCTGGCCAAGCGGCGGGCGGACCTGCCCGGCACGGTGAAGTTCATCTTCCAGCCGGCGGAGGAAGGGGCGCCGGAGGGGGAGCAAGGCGGTGCCGAACTGATGGTGGCGCAGGGCGTGCTGGATACGGAACCCAAGCCACAGGCGATTTTCGGCCTGCATCTGGGTTCCGCCTATCATGCCGGCACCATCGCCTATCGTCCCGGCCCGGCCATGGCGGCGGCCGACATGTTCAAGATCGTGGTGCAGGGGCGACAGGCGCATGGCGGCCGGCCCTGGACCGGGGTGGACCCGCTGGTCACCTCGGCCCAGATCCTGGTCGGGCTGCAGACCATCGTCAGCCGCAATATGGAGGTGATCAAGGAACCGGCCGTGGTGACGGTGGGGGCCCTGAATGGCGGCGTGCGCTCCAACATCATCCCCGACAAGGCGGAAATGGTGGGCACCATCCGCACCTTCGACGAAGGGATGCGGCAGGAGGTGCATGAGCGCATCCGCCGGGTGGCCCAGAACATCGCCGAAAGCGCGGGGGCCACGGCGACGGTGACCATCGAAACCGGATATCCCGTCACCGACAACGACCGCAACCTGACCGCCTGGGCCGTCCCCGTGCTGGCACAGGTGGCGGGGCCGGGCAATCTGGTGGAAGGCAGCAAGACGACGGGAGCGGAGGATTTCAGCTTTTTCCAGAAAAAGATCCCCGGCTTCTTCTTCTGGGTCGGCGCGACATCCCCCGACATCCCGCTGGACAAGGTGCCCTCCAACCATTCCCCCCTGTTCAAGGTGGATGAAAGCAGCCTTGCCATCGGTGCGGAAGCCATGGCCAGCCTGAGTGTGGCCTGGTTGAACAGCCACTGACCAGAGACGCAAAAACCCGCCCGCGACGGGGACACCGTGCGCGGGCGGGCTGTTTTCCGGCTTCGGATTACTTGGCCAGGGCAACCTTAAGCGCCGCCGCACCCTGGGCGATGGCGGCCTTGGCGGCCGGCGTTCCGGCCAGACCGTTCAGCATCACGAAATCATGGATGGTGCCGTTGTACCGCGTGGAGGTGACGCTCACGCCGGCCTGGTTCAGCTTGCGGGCATAGGCCTCCCCCTCGTCCCGCAACAGGTCGTTTTCCGCCACGATGACCGTGGCCGTGGGCAGACCCTGCAACTGCTCGATACTGGCCTTCAGGGGGAAAGCCGTGACCTCGCCCCGCTTGTCGGCCGGGTAGGTGGCATCCAGGAAATAATGCATGGCCTTTTCCGTCAGCCAGGGGCCATTGCCGAACGCCTGATAGGAACTGTTCTGCGACACGTCATCCGTGACGGGGTAGAACAGAAGCTGGTGGCGGATGGCGGCCCCTTGCCGCTGCTTGCTCATCAGGGTGATGGCGGCGGCCATGTTGCCGCCGGCGCTGTCACCGGCCACCGCGATGCGGCTGCCATCAAGGCCGTACTGCGCACCGCTCTTGGCCACGAACTGCAGGGCGGCATAGCCCTGTTCATTCTGCGCCGGATAGACGGCTTCCGGCGCCCGGTCATAATCGACAAAGACCACGGCCGCACCCGACGCGGCCGACAGCTCGCGGATCAGATGGTCATGGGTGTTGCGGTCGCCCATCACCCAGCCGCCGCCATGGTAATACATGATCACGGGCAGCGGGCCCTTGGCCCCTTCCGGCTTCACGATCCGCACCGCCACCTTGCCCGTGGGACCGACGGGGAAGAACGTGTCCTGCACGCTGGTGGCCGCACTCTTCAAGGTCTGGGCCTGGGCGCCGGCCAGAACGGCACGGGCATCGCTATAGGACAAGGTGTAGATCGGCTTGGCCCCCGATGCCGCGACGGCGTCGACAAAGGCCTGGGTGCCGTTTTCCAGCACAGGGGCATCGGCATGGGCCGACCCGGCCAGGGCGGCAACGGAAAGGGCCAGGGCGGCGACGGTATTACGCAGGCTGTTCATGATGATCTCCTGTCTGTCCGGTTTGGGGGGCGCCGGTTCGGTGCCCGTCATTCGATGGACGGATTAGTAGCTCACGATTTGATCGTGTGCGATTTAATTAAACGGATAGCGGCCATGCAGCAAACGCGCCTGCGATCATATCGCACACGATGCAATATGAAGGGTCATCTCCGTTCAATGCCCCACAGGTGCCGCCATGTCCGACGCTCCCGCCCTGAAACTGGGCGATTTCATCTGCTTCTCGCTCTATTCCGCAAGCCACGCCTTTACGCGGGTGTATAAGCCGCTGCTGGACCGGCTGGGCCTGACCTACCCGCAATATCTGGTCATGGTGCTGTTGTGGGAGAAGGACGGCCAGACCGTGGGCCAGATCGGCGAACAGCTTTTCCTGGAAAGCAGCACGCTGACCCCGCTCCTGAAGCGGCTGGAAGCGGCGGGCCATGTGCGGCGTGAACGCAACCCCGCCGACGAACGCCAGGTCCTGATCCGCCTGACCGACAGCGGCCGCGCCCTGAAGGACCAGACCACCGACTTTTTCGACCATTTGATGGAAGCGGTCGGCATGGGAGTCGAGGAACTGACGGAACTGCGCGACAATATCCAGGCGCTGCGGGCCAATCTGAACCGGTTTGCAGGCTGAGGGGTCACCGCACCGCCCGCTGCGCCTCCCCCGACCGGCGCACCAGATCAGCGATGTCGAGAAGCTGTTTCGACAGGGGGCTGGATTTGCGCCAGACCATGCCGATGGTGCGGGATGGCTCCGGGTCCTTGAACCGGGCGATGGAGACGGCGGCGGATTTGGTTTCCACCGCCACCGCCATTTCCGGGATCAGGGTGACGCCGATGCCGGCCCCCACCATCTGCACCAGGGTGGACAAGGACGATCCATCCAGCAATTCGCGCGGCAAGGCGCTGTTCATGTTGCAGAAGGACAGGGCCTGATCACGAAAACAATGCCCCTCCTCCAGCAGCAGCAGGCGCATCTCGCGCAGCGCCTCCGGCCCGGGCACGGGCTTGCCCTCTTCTTCCGCCGGGCGGACCAGCACAAAACGCTCCTCGAACAACGCCACCTCGGTCAGTGACGGTTCGGAGACGGGCAAGGCCACGACCGCCGTATCCAGCCGGCCTTCCAGCAGTTCATGCAGCAGCTTCGGCGTCACCGTTTCGCGCACATGGATGTCCAGGTCGGCATTCATCCGCGTCAGATCGCCGATGATGGCGGGCAGCAGATAGGGGGCCACCGTCGGGATCACCCCGATACGCAGGCGCCCCGCCAACTGATCCCGCGCCGCACGGGCCAGATCGCCCAGTTCATCCACCGACCGCAGGATCTCACGCACCCGCGCCGCAAATTCCTCCCCGAACCCGGTCAGCCAGATCTGGCGCGGCCCGCGTTCGAACAGGGCGGCGCCCAGCGCCTCCTCCAGTTCCTTGATCTGCATCGACAGGGCCGGCTGCGAGATGGCGCAATCATCCGCCGCCCGCCCGAAATGACCCAACCGCGCCAGGGCATCGAAATAGCGAAGCTGCTTCAACGTCAGGTTAGTCATAAGCTCACCTTATTAGCGCAATCAGAAAATCCGACTTAATCTTATCACATAAGTTTGCTAAATCTTATTCCGCGAGGATGAGGAACCCCCCATGTCTCAACCGCGTCGCGTCACCTTCTCAGGATGGATCGCGGGTTCCGGTTCACCGGGACGGCTGGGGACCTTATGTGCCGGGCCGGCGGGCTATGCCGGAACGGGTCGAGTTGATCCTAAAAACCGATACCTGACGTCCTGACGGGCGCGATGCCGCTTGTGCGCGGCGAACCCTTTCGTGTCCGCACCCTTCAACGATCCATGACAGGAGAATAAGAATGGACGGGAATAATTCGGGGAGTGCTGCCAAGTGCCCTGTGCTGCATGGGATTCGTCCCAATGCCACCTTTGGCGGGCGTTCCAACCGTGACTGGTGGCCCAACCAGCTCAACCTGAAGATCCTGCACCAGAACACGGCCCTGTCCGATCCGTTCGGCGGCCGGTTCAGCTATGCCGAGGCGTTCAAGGGCCTGGACTATGCCGCCCTGAAGGCCGATCTGACAGCGCTGATGACCGACAGCCAGGATTGGTGGCCCGCCGATTATGGCCATTATGGCGGCCTGTTCATCCGCATGGCCTGGCACAGCGCCGGCACCTACCGCACGTCCGACGGGCGCGGCGGGGCGGGGTCGGGCACGCAGCGTTTCGCGCCGCTGAATTCCTGGCCCGACAATGGCAACCTGGACAAGGCGCGCCGCCTGCTCTGGCCCATCAAGCAGAAATACGGCAAGGCCATCTCCTGGGCCGATCTGATGATCCTGGCCGGCAATGTCGCCCTGGAATCCATGGGTTTCAAGACCTTCGGCTTTGGCGGTGGCCGCGCCGACGTGTGGGAGCCGGAAGAGGATATCTACTGGGGCAAGGAAGATACCTGGCTGGGTGACAAGCGCTACAGCGGTGACCGCGACCTGGAAAACCCGCTGGCCGCCGTCCAGATGGGCCTGATCTATGTGAACCCGGAAGGGCCCAACGGTAATCCGGACCCGATGGCATCGGGCCGCGACATCCGCGAGACCTTTGCCCGCATGGCGATGAATGATGAGGAAACGGTGGCTTTGGTGGCTGGCGGCCACACGTTCGGCAAGGCCCATGGCGCCGGTGACCCGGCCCATGTCGGACCGGAGCCGGAGGGTGCGCCGCTGGAAGCCATGGGCCTGGGCTGGCTGAACAGCCTGGGTACCGGCAAGGGTGTCTACACCATCACCAGCGGCATCGAGGGCGCCTGGACCCCCACGCCGACACAGTGGGACAATTCCTATTTCGATACGCTGCTGGGCTATGACGAATGGGAACTGACCAAGAGCCCGGCCGGCGCACACCAGTGGAAGCCCAAGGACCCGGCCGCCGCCACCACCGTGCCCGACGCGCATGACCCGACCCGCCGTCACGCCCCCATGATGACGACGGCCGACATGGCCCTGCGCACCGATCCGGTCTATCTGGAAATCTCCAAGCGCTTCCGTGCCAACCCGGAAGAGTTTGCCGACGCCTTTGCCCGGGCCTGGTTCAAGCTGACCCACCGCGATTCGGGTCCGAAGTCCCTGTATCTGGGGCCGGAAGTGCCGGCGGAAGACCTGATCTGGCAGGACCCGATCCCCGCGGTTGATCATGCCCTGGTCGATGCCGCCGATATCGCCAGCCTGAAGGCCAGCATCCTGGCGTCGGGTTTGTCGGTGCCGGAACTGGTGGGTGCGGCCTGGGCGTCGGCTTCCACCTTCCGGGGCTCTGACAAGCGTGGCGGGGCCAATGGCGCCCGTGTCCGTCTGGCCCCGCAGAAGGACTGGATCGTGAACCAGCCGGCACAGCTTGCCAAGGTGCTGGGCGTGCTGGAAGGCATCCAGGCCGGATTCAATGGCAGCGCTACGGGCGGCAAAAAGGTGTCGCTGGCCGACCTGATCGTGCTGGGTGGTGTTGCGGCGGTGGAAAAGGCCGCCGGGGATGCCGGTCATGCCGTGACGGTACCCTTCACGCCGGGCCGTGCGGATGCCAGCCAGGAACAGACGGATATCGACAGCTTCGCGGTGCTGGAGCCGGTGGCCGATGGTTTCCGCAACTACCTGAAGACCGAATATTCGGTGCCGGCGGAAGAGATGCTGGTCGACAAGGCCCAGCTTCTGACCCTGACGGCCCCGGAAATGACGGTGCTGGTGGGCGGCATGCGTGCCCTGAACGCTAATAGCGGCGGGGCGCAGCATGGGGTGTTCACCAAGCGTCCGGGGGTTTTGTCCAACGACTTCTTCGTCAACCTGCTGGATGCCAGCACGGTCTGGAACGCCACCGATGGAACCCAGGGCGTGTTCGAAGGCCGCGACCGCACCAACGGCTCCATCAAATGGACCGCGACGCGGGTCGATCTTGTCTTCGGCTCCAACTCCCAACTGCGGGCACTGGCCGAGGTCTATGGCAGCAGCGATGGCGAGGCGAAGTTTGTCGATGACTTCGTTGCCGCCTGGACCAAGGTGATGAATGCCGACCGCTTCGATGTGAAGTAAACGGGGCGGGTTTGAATGACGATGGCGGCCCGGAGCGATCCGGGCCGCCATTCGTTTTGGGCGGGTCTACACGGTCACGAAATATCGCTCACGGATCGCTGAAACGGTAACCGATCCCCGGCTCCGTCAGGATCAGGGCGGGGTTGTTGGGGTCGGCTTCGATCTTCTGCCGCAACTGCCGGATATAGACACGCAGGTAATGCACCTCTTCGGCCTGCGCCGGTCCCCAGACCTGCTCCAATATCTGCTTATGGGTCAGGATACGTCCGCCATGCCGGACCAGCAGGTTCAAAAGGTCGAATTCCCGTGGCGAAAGATGCACGCGCTCGCCCGACCGGCGGACCTGCCGCATCACAAGATCGATATCCAGGTCACCGATCTGGATATGGGGCCGGCCGCCGACCTGCTGGACCGCGTGCCGCAGAGCTGTGCGGATACGCGCCAGCAGTTCCCCCTCGCTGAACGGCTTGGTGACATAATCGTCAGCCCCCAGATCCAGGGCCGTCACCTTGTCCGCCTCGCGGTCGCGGCTGGACAGGACGATGATGGGTACCGGCCGTTCACGCTTCAGCCGCGCGATCAGGTCAAGCCCATCCATGTCGGGCAGGCCGAGATCCAGAAGGATCAGTTCCGGAAGGGTGTGGCGCACCTGCTCAAGCGCCGCCGCCCCGGTTGTCGCCTCCGCTACCTCCCAGCCATGCGGGGCGACAATGGTGCGCAGAAGCCGCCGGATAGCGGCCTCATCCTCGATGATGAGCAATCGGTGCAATCTGCTCATGCGGTCATGTCCTCGATCGGCAGGTCCCCGCGCGGGTCCACCGGCAATGTTATGTCGAAACAGGCACCGGTGCGTCCATCCTCGCGGTCACGGACCGCGACGGTTCCCCCCATCGCCTCTACAAAGCCCCGGCAGATGGCCAGTCCCAGGCCGGTGCCGGCCTGCTGATGGTCGCGGGCCTGTACCCGGGAGAATTTGTCGAATATCCGCTCCCGCCATTCCGCCGGGACGCCTGGCCCCTCATCCATCACCGACAGACGGACATGCGCGGCCTTGCGTCCGGCCACGATCCGGACGACGCTGCCGGGCGGCGCGTATTTGGCCGCATTGTCCAGCAGATTAAAGAAGGCCTGTTCCAGCAGAAGATGGTCACCCAGGACCAGCGGCAGGTCGGCGGGGATGTCGACCTCCAGCCTGTGCCGGCCCAGGATCGTTCCCGCCCGCCGCACGGCGCCCGACACGACATCCGCCAGATCGATGGCGTCACGCTTCAATTCCAGCGCCCCCGCCTCCAGCCGCGTCATGTCCAGCAGGTTGCGCACGAAACGGCCCATACGTTCGGCCTCCACGTGCAAAGTGTCCAGAAGCGCCGCGCGCGTTTCCCCATCCCAGGCGCCGCCATTGGCCTTCAGGCTGGTCACGGCGGCGATGATGGCGGCCAGGGGCGTGCGCAGATCATGGGAAAGCGAGGTGAGCATGGCCGATCGCAGCCGTTCCGTCTCGCTTTCAAGCTTGGCCTGATCAATGGCGCGGACCAGTCGCACCCGCTCGATCGCCACGGCGGCCTGATCCAGAAGGGCATCCAGCAATCGCCGCTCGTCGGGTGTCAGCAAAGGTCCGGCCGTGGGATCGTCATTGGTGATCCCGACAACGGCCACCACCGACCGGTCGGTGCGAAGCGGCAGATAAAGGCGGGACGAGCCGGGCAGCGTCGCCGCCCCCCTGCCCGCCGGCTTGCCATTCTCAAATGCCCAAAGGGCGGCCGCGTGATCGGCATCGGACAGATGGTCGTCGGGCGGATAGGCGGATGCCAGCGCCAGCCCCCCCTCGTCCGGCAGCAGCAGGACCACACGTAGCGTCAGCATCAGAGCAATCTGGTGACAGCAGGCCCAGGACAGGTCGTCCAGATCGCCGATCCCCGCCAGTTTGCTGGCAAAGGCAGATAATTGCGCCGTGGTCCGCGCCCGGCCGCGCGCGATTTCCGCCTGTTCACGCACCCGCGCCGTCAACCGGCTGGTCAGCAGTGCCACGGCCAGGAAAAAGCCCAGTGCCCAGATGTTGGACGGGTCGCGGATGGTGAAGGTGTGCAAGGGGGGCAGGAAGAAGAAATTATACGCGGCCACCGACACGAAGGCCGTGAACAAAGCCGGCAAAAAGCCGAACAGCACAGCGCTGCCCAGAACGGCCATCAGGAAAACCAGGCTGATATTCTGCATGCCCAGCCAGTCATCCACCACCATACTCGCGGCCAGGGCCGCCGTCGCGAACAGAGAGGAGATAAGATAGGGCCGCCATTGCCATGTGGAACGCTTGCCGGACCGCATGGGCGGACGGCGCGCGGCATTGCTGTCCGGATCGGCCTGTTCGCCCGCGATGACATGGACGGATATGCCTTCGGCCAGCCGCAGCAGGTCATGCACCACCGATCCGTGCAGCAGCTCAAACCAGCGGGACCGCTGCGTCTTGCCGATCACGATCTGGGTGATGTTGTTGCCATGGGCAAAGCCGACAATGGCCTCCGTCACCGTGCGGCCCGGCAGGGTCAGGGCTTCGCCCCCCAATTGTTCGGCCAGGCGCAGGGATTCGGCGACACGGTCGCGCGCCGTCTCGGTCAGACGCTGGTGCCGGGCCGTTTCGACATAGATGGCCGTGAACGGGGCCTTCAGGCGATCGGCCATCCGTTTGGCATAACGGACCAGCCCACCCGTGGCCAGATCGTCCGAAATGCAGACCAGGATACGATCCCCGGCCGCCCAGGGTCCGGCGATGGCGTGGCTGCGCATGTAATTGACCATCTGGTCATCGACACGCTGTGCCGTCCGTCGCAGCGCCAGTTCCCGCAGGGCCGTCAGGTTGCCGGGGGAGAAATAATGCCGCAGCGCCCGCTGCGCATCATCGCGGACATAGACCTTGCCCTCACCCAGCCGCCTGATCAGGTCGGCCGGTGTCAGGTCGATCACCTCCACCTCGTCGGCGCTGTCGATCACCTGATCGGGCACCGTCTCCCGCACGCGGATGCGGGTGATGCGCGCAACGATGTCGTTCAGGCTCTCGACATGCTGGACATTCAGGGTGGTCAGAACGTCGATGCCCGCATCGCGCAGTTCCTCCACATCCAGATAGCGCTTGGCATGGCGGCCGCCCGGCGCGTTGGTGTGCGCCAGTTCATCGACCAGCACAACCGTCGGACGGCGGGCCAGCAAGCCGTCCAGATCCATCTCCAGAAGCTGCTGCCCGCGATAATCCACCACCCGGCGCGGAAACAATTCCAGCCCGGCCAGCATGGCCTGGGTCTCCGCCCTGCCATGCGTTTCGACGACGCCGACCACCACATCGACGTGATCGGCCATCATCGCATGGGCCGTGCGCAGCATCTCATAGGTTTTGCCCACGCCGGGAGCGGCCCCCAGAAAGATCTTCAGCTTGCCCCGCCGTTCGGCCGACGCCGCCGCCAGCAGAGCATCCGGCGACGGGCGGCGGTCATCACGGGGGGGATCGTTGCTGGGCGACATGGGGCCGGTCCAATGGGGTTGGTGAACAAGATGCGCAGGACAGGGCCTTCATGTCACGGCCGACCCGGTGGTGTCGGCGCATGACGTGAAGGCCCTGTCCTGCGGGCAGAGGCGGCTTAGCGGGCCAGTGCGTCCAGGGCCAGGTTCAATTTCAGAACATTGACGCGCGGTTCCCCGAACAGTCCCAGCAGCGGTTGTTCCACATGCGCGTCAACCAGACGCCCGACCTCCGCCCGGCCCAGACCCCGGGCCTGGGCGACGCGGGCCACCTGATACCGGGCGGCAGCCGGAGAGATATGGGGATCAAGGCCGCTCCCCGACGCCGTGACAAGGTCAACGGGAACCTTGTCGGCCTCACCAGCCTGCAGGCGCTCCGCCTCGTTTCTGACCCGCTCGATCAGGGGACCGCTGGTCGGTCCCAGGTTCGACCCGGAGGAGGCGCCGGCATCATAACCGCCGCCCGCCGCCGACGGGCGCGGCCAGAAATAGCGTTCACCCTTGAAATCCTGACCGATCAGTTCGGCGCCGACGATCGCACCATCGGCACCGCGGATCAGGCTGCCGGACGCCTGCCAGGGAAAAAGGGCCTTGGCCATGCCGGTCACGGCCAGGGGATAACCAATCCCGCACAGAAGGGTGAACAGGACCAGCAGGACCAGCGCGGGGCGCATTTCCTTCAACATGATGGCAACTCCTTATGCCAGACCGATGGCCGTCACGGCCATGTCGATCAGCTTGATACCCAGGAACGGCACGACCAGGCCGCCGACGCCATAGACCAGCAGATTGCGGGAAAGCTGACTGGCCGCCGACCGCGCCCGATAGGCCACCCCCCTGAGCGCCAACGGGATCAGGGCGATGATGATCAGCGCATTGAAGATGATGGCCGACAGGATGGCCGATTGCGGCGTCGCAAGTCCCATGACGTTCAGGGCGCCGAGCGCGGGGTAAATGCCGGCGAACATGGCCGGGATGATGGCGAAATATTTCGCGACATCATTTGCGATGGAGAAGGTGGTCAGGCTGCCGCGCGTCATCAGCAACTGCTTGCCGATGGACACGATCTCGATCAGCTTGGTCGGGTCGCTGTCCAGGTCCACCATGTTACCGGCCTCACGCGCGGCCTGTGTCCCGGTATTCATGGCGACCCCCACATCAGCCTGCGCCAGAGCCGGGGCGTCGTTCGTGCCGTCGCCGCACATGGCGACCAGACGCCCGTCGGCCTGTTCGCGGCGGATCAGGTTCAGCTTGTCCTCCGGCGTCGCCTGGGCCAGGAAATCATCCACCCCGGCCTCTGCGGCGATGGCCGCCGCCGTCAGGGGATTGTCGCCCGTGATCATGACCGTCCGGATGCCCATGCGGCGCAGTTCGGCGAAACGATCCCGGATACCGCCCTTGATGATGTCCTTCAGATGCACAACGCCCAGCACCCGGTCACCGCGCGCCACGGCCAGGGGCGTGCCACCGGCCGTGGCGATGCGGTCGGATATCGCCTCCAGTTCCGGCATCTTCACCAGATTGGTCCCGCGCAGCGCCGCGACATGGCGCAGGACGGCATCGACCGCTCCCTTGCGGATGGGCACGCCCGCGATGTCGACGCCGCTCATCCGCGTCTGGGCGGCGAAGGGAACGAAGCGGGCCTCCTGGGTGGGGATTTCGGGTTGACGCAGCCCGTACTTGTCCTTGGCCAGCACAACGATGGACCGGCCTTCCGGCGTTTCGTCCGACAGGCTGGACAGTTGGGCGGCCTCGGCCAGTTCACGCGGCGTCACGCCGGCCAGCGGCAGAAAGTCGGTGGCGTGACGGTTGCCCAGCGTGATGGTTCCCGTCTTGTCCAGCAGCAGCGTGTCGACATCGCCCGCCGCCTCCACCGCGCGACCGGAGGTGGCCAGCACGTTGAAACGGACGAGCCGGTCCATGCCGGCAATGCCGATGGCGGACAGCAGGGCGCCGATGGTGGTGGGGATCAGCGTGACGAACAAGGCCACCAGCACCACCACCGGCACCGACCCGCCGGCATAGGCGACAAAGCCCGGAATGGACATCACGGCCAGCAGGAAGATCAGCGACAGGCCGACCAGAAGCAGGTTCAAGGCGATTTCGTTCGGCGTCTTCTGGCGTTCCGCCCCTTCGACCAGGGCGATCATCCGGTCCAGAAAGGTCGCGCCCTGGGCCGCCGTGATCCGCACGATGATCTGGTCGGACAGCACCCGCGTTCCGCCCGTCACTGCCGACCGGTCACCGCCGCTTTCGCGGATCACGGGCGCGCTTTCCCCCGTGATGGCGCTTTCATCCACGGTGGCGATGCCCTGGACGATCTCGCCATCGCCGGGGATCAGTTCGCCCGCCGCGACCACAACATGATCACCCACGACAAGCACCGCCGCCGGAACCGTCTCCACCCCATCCGTCAGACCTTCGCCCAGCAGGCGGCGGGCCACCGTTTCCGTGCGCGCCCGCCGCAGGGACGCCGCCTGGGCCTTGCCACGACCCTCCGCCACCGCTTCGGCGAAATTGGCGAACAGCACCGTGAACCACAGCCACAGCACGATCTGGATGGAAAAGCCCGTGCCCTGGTTCCCGGCCGCCAGGTCGCGCAGCAGCAAGACGCTGCTCAAGACCGCCACGACAGCCACCAGGAACATCACCGGGTTGCGGACCAGCACCGCCGGATGCAGCTTCGCATAACTGGCCCGGACGGCGGGCCACAGGATGGCGCCGTCCAGGACGGAGGTCCGGGCCAGCCGCTTGTTGCCGTGACCTGTCACGATATCAGCATTCCTCATGATTTTTCTCCGGCCGCTCAGGGTTGCACGGCGGCGGTCAGCATCAGATGCTCGACCACCGGCCCCAGCGACAAGGCGGGGAAATAGGTCAACCCGCCGACGATCAGGATCACACCCACCAGCAACCCGACGAACAGTAGCCCCGTGGTGGGGAAGCTGCCGGCCGAGGGGGGCACCAGTTTTTTCGCCGCCAGCGACCCGGCAGCGGCCAGCATGGGCACGATGATCAGGAAACGCCCCACAAACATCGCGATGCCCAGCGTCACCGTGTACCAGACGTTGCTGGCGGTCAGGCCGGCAAAGGCGCTGCCATTGTTGGCGGCGGCGGAGCTGTAGGCATAGAAGACTTCGGAAAAGCCATGCGGCCCCGCATCCTGGATACCCGACAGGCCATCGGGAATGACCAGGGCCACGGCCGTGAAGGCCAGGATCATGGCCGGCATGGCCAGGATGGCCAGGACGGTCATCTTGATTTCCCGCGCTTCCAGCTTCTTGCCGACATATTCCGGCGTGCGGCCCACCATCAGGCCAGCCACGAACAGCGTAATGACGGCCATCAGCAGCATGCCGTACAGGCCCGCCCCCACGCCGCCCACGATGATCTCTCCCAGCAGCATGTTCACCATGGGCACCATGCCGCCCAGCGGCATGAAACTGTCATGCATGGCGTTCACGGCGCCACAGGATGCAGCGGTGGTGATGACGGCAAAAAGCGCCGACATGGCGGTGCCGAACCGCACCTCCTTGCCTTCCATGTTGCCCAGGGTCTGATCGATATGGAACCCGGCAAACAGGGGATTGCCGCCGGCCTCCGCCCACCACGTCACCGTGACGCCCGCCAGGAACAGCACGCCCATGGCCCCCAGGATGGCCCAGCCCTGCTTTTCATTGCCGACCGCGCGACCGAACAGATTGGTCAGACCGGCACCGATGGCGAAGATCATCACCATCTGCACAAAGTTCGACAGGGCCGTGGGATTCTCATAGGGATGGGCCGAATTGGCGTTGAAGAAGCCGCCACCATTGGTGCCCAGCATCTTGATGGCCAACTGGCTGGCAACCGGCCCCTGGGCGATGGTCTGCTTCGCGCCCTCCACCGTGGTGGCCATGGCATAGGCGTCGAAATTCTGCGGCACACCCTGCCAGACGAAGAAAAGCGCGGCCAGGATACTGATCGGCAGCAGCAGGTACAGCGTGGCACGGGTCATATCGACCCAGAAATTGCCGATGGTCCGCGCCGACCGGCGGGCAAAGCCGCGTACCAGCGCCAGCGCCAGCGCGATGCCCGTCGCCGCCGACAGAAAATTCTGCACCGTCAGCCCCGTCATCTGGCTGAGATAGCTCATGGTGGTTTCACCACCATAGGATTGCCAGTTCGTGTTGGTAACGAAGCTGATGGCCGTGTTGAAGGCCAGTTCCGGCGCCACTGCCGGCAACCCCTGCGGGTTGAGCGGCAGCAGGTCCTGGAACCGCAGAACGGCGTAAAGAAAGGCCACACCAGCCAGATTGAACAGCAGCATGGCCACCGCATAGGTCAGCCAATGCTGTTCGGTCCGGTCATCGACACCGGCCAGCTTGTAGAAGCCCGCCTCCACCGGCCGCAGCACAGGGTAAAGCAGGGTGCGTTCACCCGCGAAGATGCGCGTCATGTAGCCGCCCAGCGGCCGCGTGACGGCAATGATGATCGCGCAGAACAGCGCAATCTGTATCCAGCCAATCAGGGTCAAGTCGGAAACTCCGCTATCCGGCGGCGTTCAATAACGCTCGGGCCGGCACAGGACATGGATCAGATAGAGGGCAAGGCCCACGGCCGTGACGATCCCCAGGATCAAATCCAGCATCGCCTCACACTCCCTCGCAAGCGTAGGCGTAGCCGATGCCAAGGGCGAACAGCCCCAGGACCAGCGCGATCATCAAAATGTCTGTCATGGTTTCCCACATCGTTCCCCGCGCGGACGCACGGCATCGGATGCATTGGAAAACAAGCGGGCCTCAATGTTCGATGGGGATTCAGGGGGCTAAAAGTAAAAATTCACTTATGCCCCCGGTACGCGGACCATCACGATTACATCTTATTTATCTGATATTTTTTCGGCATAAGGCATGGCCGGAACAGTTCCCCCTCAACCGAAAACCGGTCTAGAAGTCGAAAGGGGCCACCAGATGGCGCGTGGCGATCATAAAACTGTCGGCCACAAACAGCAGCGGGCGCAAGTCCACATCGCTCTGGCGCGTGCGCACCAGTTCTGCGAACCGCTTGTAAAGACGGGCATATTCCTCGTCAGCGCCACTCACCGGCGGCTGGCCGGGCAGTTCCAGGATGCTGCCGCCCATGCCAAGGCGCAGCATGCCGGCATCGGTGTCGACCTCGATGTCCCAGGTCTGCCGGCCGGTCTGCAGGAAATCCAGGCGGACGTCGCCGGGCGCGTCACCGGTGCGGAACCGGATCGATGCGGCAATGGGGCTGACGCGGTTCGACGGCACCTCCAGCTCCGCATCCAGCACTGTCAGCGCTTCCGGCAGGATGCGCGTGGCGATGGACAGCGCGTTGATGCCCGGATCGAAGACACCGAAACCACCGGCTGCCAGGATCCAATCCTGACCGGGATGCCATTGCCGGATATTCTCCATCCAGCGGATGCGCACCGCATCAATCCGGCGCGATGCCAGCCAATCGCGGGCGGCATCGACCTCCGCCGCCTCGCGGGAATGCCAGGTGGTAAACAGAACCGTGCCGTGCTTGCGCGCTTCCTGGGCCAGCGCCTCCACCTCCGACACCGTGGCCGCGGGCGGCTTTTCCAGCATCAGATCCTTGCCGGCCCGGATGGCGACCATCGCCTGTTCGAACCGCCCGCCGGGCGGGGTGCAGAGCGACACGGCCTGGATGTCGGGCCGGGCCGCCAGCATCTCTTCAACCGATGCGTACCCCGCGACGCCGTCCACAGTGCCCTGACGGCTCGCCGTCGCCGTCAGCACGAAATCAGCGCTTTTCGACAAGGCCGGGACATGTTGATCCCGCGCGATCTTACCGACCCCGACAAGTCCAAGTCTGATCATCCGCGCATGATCCCATTTAATAATATTATATCCGCTTCTACCCCAGAAGCCGGAGCGCTTCAACGCGCGACATCGTGATCACCAGATGGCCGCGCCCATTTCGGCGTCGCGGCGCCCGGTTGCTGCTGATCCTGTATGGCACCCGGCTGACCTGCGGGGTGAAGAAAACCTGCATCGACATCACGGTGAGAGCCAGAAACGCCTTTCCACCAAGGCAGTCAGGTCGGCGGCAAAGTCGCGGCGCACATTTTCCAGTTCCTGCAACGGGGCACCGACAGCCAGCAGCCGCACCAGCTTTCCGATAAAAATACATTGCGGCAACAGGGCATCCAACGGGCGCAAGGCAACGCCCATGGTTTCCAGCACATGATTCCAGGCCCTGATCTGGTCGGTGACGCTGTTCCAGATCATGGGGCGCAGCTCCGGTCGCCGCGATGCCTCCAGCCAGATGGTGAAATTGGCCAGGTTCTGATCACCGAAGGCCGTCACTTCGCGCAGGAACACGACGGCGGTCCGGTCGATCAGGCGTTCCAGATCATGCGGGCCACTGTCCATGGCGGCGGCAAGCCGGTAACGCTGCTTCGAATTCTCGAACAACTGCGCCTGGGCAGCGGCCAGCAGGCCTTCCACCGTCGGGAAATGGTAGGCCGGGCCCGCCGGGGCCAACCCCGCCTGCACAGCAACCGTCCGGTAACTGACGGCGGCGCTGCCGTCCCGCGTCAGGATGGCGATGGCGGCGGCAATGATCCTGTCGCGCGTTTCGGCCGATTTACGCCCGGGCTTGGCCGCCGGTGGGACGGCAACGGCAGAGGACGGCGCCCAGGCGTGCTGTGGCGCGGCACCGTGCAGGAAGACGGCGGCGACCTGCGCCTCCGTCAGCCCCAAGCCCAGCACCATCAGCATCAGGCCGATGACCGTATCGACGGCCGAACGGGCGGCCGCCTGCGGGGTCGGCACACCCGTCGCCCCGGCGATGCCTTCCCAGATCATCGGCAGGCCGGCGAACCATTCCTGGGCCAGGGCCAGGCTTTCCGCATGGCGCGGGGCATCCAGCATGATCTCCGTCCAGCAGACGGAACCCGTCCGATCGCGCTCCACGGCGTTGATCAGCAGCCGGACAACATAATCATGGACGGACACATGGCGACCGGATCGGGCTGCGCGCTGGAACGCCGACCTGTAACCGTCCAATATCCGGTTCGACGCGGCCGCAACCATGTCGAACTTGCTGTCGAAATAGTAGGTGGTGGCGGCCAACGAGACACCGGCCTCCCGCGCCACCAGCCGGTGCGTCAGGCCCGCGATGCCATGGCTTGCCAGCAGCGCGACAATGGCATCCACCATGCGGGCCCGGCGCTGCTGGGATCGTTCCTGCTTTTCTCCGCGACGTCGTTCGATCGGCCCGGATGCGGCTTGCTCACTCATGGCACCCACGGCGCTGTTCGGTGGCGCAAAACTACCGCCCCGTAAGCCCGCGCGGCAAGCCCCCGGTCGGACAATTCAGTCACCCAGGAACTGCGCCGGCGTGACGTCGAGGCAGGTGCTGTCCAGCCGTTCCACCAGAACCAGCAAGGGCAGGGCGCGGGGCAGTTCGTAGCGGAAAAAATACCGGCAGGCGGCGATCTTGCCCTGGTGGAAATCCGTCTCCCCCGCACCGGTCCCGCTTTCCAGCGCCCGGCTGGCGGCCACGGCCTGCTTCAACCACAGCCAGGCAATCACAATCTGGCCGAAACCATCCAGGTACAGGGTGGCGTTGGCCAGGGCATGTTCAGGGTCCTTGCAGGCAAGCACGGCGCGGGTGGCACGGCCCAGCCCCGCCAGCGCACCATGCAGGGCGTCGATCTCGTCACCGAAACCGCCCTGGGCCTCTGCCGCGTCCTGGGTCTGGCCGATCTCCAGCACCAGCAGATCCATAGCCCATCCGCCTTCCATCCGCACCTTGCGGCCCAGCAGGTCCAGCCCGTGGATGCCATAGGCGCCTTCATGGATGGCGTTCAGGCGGTTGTCGCGGTAATGGCGCTCCACCGGATAATCGCGGGTATAGCCGTATCCGCCCAGCACCTGGATGGCCAGCTTGTTGGCTTCCAGGCAATGTTCTGCGGGCCAGGATTTGGCCATCGGGGTCAACAGTTCCAGCAGCAGGTGCAGGTCGCGCCGTTCCGTCTCGTCCGTGGCTGTCGCCATCCGGTCGACCAGCATCGTGCAATAGCAGGACAGGGCCAGCGCCCCCTCCACGGCCACCTTCTGGGCCAGCAGCATGCGGCGCACATCCGCATGCTCGATGATCGGCACCTGCGGCGTGGTGGCGTCCTTGTTGCGCAAGGGACGCCCCTGGGGCCGGGTGCGGGCATAGTCCAGGGAATAGAGATATCCCGCCTGTGCCGACATGGCGGAATTGGCACCGACGCCGATCCGCGCCTCGTTCATCATATGGAACATGCAGGCAAGGCCCTGGTGCGGCTCGCCCAGCAGATAGCCCAGGCAGTCGCCGCCTTCCCCGAAATTTAACAGACAGTTGGTGGTCCCGCGCTGCCCCATCTTATGGTTCAGGCCGGCCAGCGCGATATTGTTGAATTCCCCCGGCGTGCCATCCGCCCCGACCCGGTATTTGGGCACGATGAACAGGGACAGGCCCTTCACCCCCGGCGGCCCGTCGGGACGGCGCGCCAGAACCATATGGACGATGTTTTCCGTCAGGTCATGATCGCCGCCGGAAATCCACATCTTGGTACCGGTGATGCGGTGCAGGCGTCCTTCCAGCGGTTCCGCGCGGGTGCGGATATCGGACAGCGACGACCCCGCCTGCGGCTCCGACAGGCACATGGTGCCGAACCAGCGCCCTTCCATCATGGGCCGCAGGAACAGCAATTTCTGTTCATCCGTACCAAAAGACGCCAGCATGTTGGCGCCGGCCACGGTCAGAAGCTGGTAATTGGCGATGCCGATATTGGCGGCGGCCAGGATGCCGTTGATCAGCATCGTCACCGTGGCCGGCATCCCCAGCCCGCCCAGTTCATGATCAAAACCGGCAGAGAAAAGACCGGCTTCCGCGCAGGCCCCCAGCGCCCGTCTGACCCGCGCATCGACCTGCACCCGCCCCTCGGTGAAATGCGGCTCATGCGCGTCAAGATCGGCCGCACAGGGCAGAAATTCGTTCTCCGCAATGGCCTGGACGGTATCCAGGACCGCATCCACCGCCGCGCGGTCATAGCCGGCGAAGCGTGGGGCCGACAGCACCGTCCCAAAGCCCAAGGTCTCATAAAGCAAGAAGTCCAGGTTCCGGCGATGCACGACCAGGGACATGAGAACCACTCCTGTCAGGTTCCGGGGCGGGACGCACAGTCCCTTGACGATGGCATCGAATACGGGATGCCCCTGATGGCGGTCAACATATTTTGATCGATCGTACCATTTTTATGCCACGACGCCTCTGACCGGAAAATTAATACTGACTTCCGTGTCAGTCAGTATTGACGATGGCCGGACGGTATGAGAACGTCAGTCCATTCGCGCAAAAGCGTCGCCAAGACGCCGCCGAAACAGGGAGGAAAAATTGAGAAACCTAGCTTGCGCGGCGTCGGCAACGGCGTTGCTGGCGGCGGCGTCCGCCGCTGTCGCCCAGACCCCGTCGAACGACGCGGTGGTACTGGAAGAGATCGTGGTGACGGCGACCCGTCGTGCCGAACGGTTGCAGGATGTCCCGCTGTCCATCACGGCCTTCACCCAGACCGAACTGACCCAGAAGGGCATTGTCGGCGTCGAAGGCATCGCCAAGGAGACGCCGGGCGTGGTGATGGATAACCGCAGCAGCAACAATCTCAGCGTCACGACGCGCGGCATCTCGGTCAATGGCTATGATGCCGGATTGCAAAGCACGACCACCATCTATCTGAACGACCTGCCGCTGACCACCATCGGCAATTCGGTGACGCTGGACCCCACCCTGTTTGATGTGGAGCGGGTGGAATTCCTGCGCGGGCCGCAGGGCACGCTGTTCGGATCGGGTTCGCTGTCGGGCGCCCTGCGCATCCTGACCAAAAGTCCGGACCTGACCCAGACCGACAAGTCGCTGTCGGTGGATGGCGGCTATACGCCGGCCTCCAACGGTCTGCGCCAGCGCTATAACGGCATGGTGAACGTGCCACTGGTGGAGGACAAGCTGGGCCTGCGCGTTGTCGGCTTCTACCGGCACGAAGATGGCTATGTGGAGAATACCGGTACCGGGAAGAAACACGCCAACACGCTGGAAAGTGTGGGCGGCCGGGCCATGCTGCTCTGGCAGCCGACCGAACGGCTCAGCCTGAAGCTGATGGCGCTGTATGAGGACAGCCAGCCGGAAGACGCCTCGCTGGTCACCCCGTCGCTGGGCAAGCGCAAGCGCTACACGACCATGCCGGACCTCTATACGTCGCAAACCCAGCAATATAATGCGACGCTGGATTATGATTTCGACTGGGCACACCTGACCAGCTCGACCAGCTATGGGCACCAGAAGGGGCATTTCGACGTCGATCTGTCCGGCACCTTCAATCTGGCACTCCCCTATGACCTGTTCAACACTGGCGTCTGGAAGACCCTGGTGCAGGAAACGCGGCTGGTCTCCGCCACGGGCGGGCGGTTCGACTGGACGGTGGGCGGCTATTACCTGCATCGCGACCAGTTCCTGGATGCGCGTCAGGCGTCGCGGCCTGACTTCCTGGCCGCACGCGGCATCACCGGCCTGATGCCGGACGGCACCTTCTATTCGAATGTGACGGATGCAGAATCCTATGAACTGGCCGGCTTCGGGGAACTGACCTGGCACATCACCGACAAGCTGTCGGCCATCGGCGGCCTGCGCTATGGCAAGTACAAGACGACGGTGGATGTACTGTCGGGCTTCAACTCGGCCTATTTCACCTATGCGCTGGGCGGCATCCGGGGACCGCTGGCGCTGGTGCCCACGGCACCGGTGACCCGCGATTATCCGTCGACCGAAAAATCCTCCTGGAAGGCCAGCCTGTCCTATGAGCCGTCGCGCAACATGACGCTCTATACGACGGTATCCACGGGTTACCGCACACCCGTCTATAATGTGCGGGCCGGCAGTGTCAGCACGGTTACCCCAAGCGATCTGGTCATTCCCGGCGGCGCCAGTTCCGACGATCTGACCAATTACGAGGCGGGGATCAAGGGCACCTGGCTGGACGGCAAGCTGACGGCCAATCTGGCCGCCTATTACATCGACTGGTCGAACCTGCAGGTCCAGGCCAACCGCGTGTCGGACTCTGTGCAGTTCGCCACCAATATCGGCCAGGCGGTCAGCAAGGGGCTGGAAGCGGAAGTCACGGTGCGGCCCACACGCGGCCTGACCCTGGGTCTGAACGCCGCCTTGAACGATGCCAAGGTGACCAAACTGTCGACGCAGCAGGCGCAGGTTTCCGGAGCCGTGGACGGGTCACGTCTGGCCTCCCCGCATCTGCAGGGATCGTTCTTCGGCAGCTACAGCTACACGCTGTTCGACGACCGGCCCGCCTTCACCAGTTTCCAGATCCAGCATGTCGGGTCGTTCCCGGTCGGGTTCCCCAACACGCCGGGCAAGCCCACCGTGCCGCGCCCGACCTATGACAGCACCGACGCCTATACGCTGCTGAACCTGCAGACGGGCATCACCTTCAACGATCTGACCGTCACGCTGTATGGCGAGAACCTGACCAACCGCAACGCCATCACCTATGTGCATCCCGAAGCGTTCGTCTATAGCCGCTATGCCGTGACAAGGCCGCTGACCGTCGGTGTGCGCCTGGGGTACAATCTATGGTAAGGGCGGCCGCGCCCGCCGGGTGGCGGGCCTGGATGGCGGCGACAGGCCTTTGCCTGACCGTCGCCATCGGGGGCTGGCAGCATGCCGCGATGGCCGCACCCGCCACGGGGCCGCGTGTCCAGGTCGGCGGCGGCGGCCTGCTGGAAGGTACGGCCGTCAGCGACGGGGTGGTGTCCTACAAGGGCATCCCCTATGCCCAGCCACCGACGGGCGACCAGCGCTGGCGCCCGCCGGTCCCGGCGCAGCCCTGGCAAGGCGTGCGCGAGGCGAAAAGCTTCGGCCCCGCCTGCCTGCAGCCGCCACCGGTGCCCACCAGCCTCTATTATGGTGGCATGGCCGCGATGGCGGAGGATTGCCTGAGCCTGAATGTCTGGGCACCCAACGATGCAAAGAACCTGCCCGTCATGGTCTGGATCCATGGCGGGGCCCTGGTGGGGGGCAGCAGTTCCGAACCGCTTTATGACGGGACGAAGATTGCGCAGAAGGGCGTGATCTTGGTGTCCATCAATTACCGGCTGGGACTGCTGGGCTTCCTGGCACATCCGGCGCTCAGCGCTGAATCGCCGGACAAATTGTCGGGCAATTACGGTCTGATGGACCAGATCGCGGCGCTGCGCTGGGTCCGCGACAATATCGCTGCCTTCGGTGGCGATCCGACCAAGGTTACCATCGCGGGTGAATCGGCGGGCGGTCTGTCCGTCATCGCCCTGATGGCCAGCCCGCAGGCCCATGGCCTGTTCCGCGCCGCCATCACGCAGAGCGGTTACATGCCGGCCTACCGCGCCCTGCGGGAGGAGACGTTGGGCCTGCCTTCGGCCGAGGCGATGGGGGCGGCCCTGGGCAAGGCGGCGGGCGTCGGCGATGCGGCGTCGCTGCGCAAGGCTGATCTGGTGACCCTGTTCAGGGCCGGTCCGGCCACCGGCTGGGCGCCGGAGCCGGTGATCGACGGTGCCGTGCTGAAGCGGCAGCTTGCCGACAGTTTCGCCCTGGGTGAACAGGCCAAGGTCCCCGTCCTGGCCGGCTTCAACGAGGGGGAAATCCGGTCCCTGCCCTTCCTGATGCCGAAGAATATTCCCGCCACCAAGGCGGCGTATGAGGCGGATATCCGTGCCCGCTTCGGTGACGGCGCCTCGGCCTATCTCGCCCTTTATCCCGGCGACGACCCGAAGGAGGATGCGGCCGCGTCCATCCGCGACGGTCTTTACGGCTGGGCCGCGCAGAATGTGGCGCGGCAGCAGGCGGCGGCGGGACAGCCGGCCTATCTCTATTATTTCCGGCACAGCACGCCGGCCCAGCGGGACCGCAATCTGGCCGCCTTCCATGCCAGCGAACTGCCCTACATGTTCGGGCAGGTCGGACCGGATGCGGCCCTGGGCCCGAACTGGCCCAAACCGCCGCTGAGCGGGGATGAGGCAAAGCTGTCGGCGGCCATGATGGGTTACTGGCTTTCCTTTGTCCGCGACGGCGTTCCGCGCGCCGAGGGCGAGGCCGCCTGGCCCCGCTATGCGGTGGGGGAGGCTGGTTACCTGGACATTGGCGAGCATCCGGCGGCGGGGAACTGGCTGCAGGCCGGTCCCTTCGCCCATGCCGACGCGCTGGTCGAAAGCCGGCGGCGGCAGGGACGTGCCTGGCGTCTCGACATCGGGTTCGCCGCCTTTTAACCGTACTGGGAAAGAGCCGGGTGGCAAGTGCGCCGCCCGGCAGGAGCCCCCAGGTCGGGAGTTTGGAGTATCATGAGCGACGTTGAACAACCTGCCCGTGGCAAGAACCACAAGGCCCGTGTCCGGGAAGCGTCCATCGAACGCATCCTGGACGCGGCCGAGCAGCTCTTCGCCGAATTCGGCTATCACGGCTTCACGCTGAAGGATGTGGCGGCCAAGGTCGGCGTCAGTTCAACCCTGATCCATTACCATTTCAGCGGTAAGGACAGCATCTGCGAGGCGGTATGGGCCCGCAAGGCGCCGATTTCCGCCCGCAACCGCCTGGAATCCATGCGCCGCTATGCCGAGGAGGCGGGCGACAAGATCACGGTCGAAGGGGCCTTGGCCTCCTGGATCGATGCCGACCTGAATGTGCAGATCGATGAGACGGACCAGTGGCGGGCCTTCGGCAAGATCGCGGCGCAGGCCAACAGCGCGGCCGGCTGGGGTGCCGAGAAGATGACCAAATATTTCAACCCGGTCGTCCTGGCCCTGATCGACCTGCTGAAAAAGGCCATGCCGGACTGTGACGAGGAAACGATCTTCTGGGGCTACCATTTCGTGTCCGGCGCCATGACGCACAACATGGCCCGCACGGGCCGTCTGGACGAACTGTCCCACGGTCTTTGTTCCTCCGACGATTTTGTCTCCATCCGGCGGCACATGGCGAAATTCATGGCCGCCGGGTTCGAAGCCATCTGCCGGGAAGAAGCGGCCCGGAAACGACAGACATCCCCCTAGCGATGCGCGGGAGCATAGCAACAAGATGACTACCCCCTTACAAGCCGGCGCCATGCAGCCCTATGCGCTGACGCTGGACCGTTTCATCGAGCATGCGGCCAAGTGGCATGGCGCCACGGAGGTCGTGACGGCCGGTGGCGGCGGGGTCACCACCCGGATCGGTTATGCGGCGTTGCGCGACCGCGCCCGGCGCCTCTCCGGCGCGTTTCAGGCGCTGGGCCTGGACGCCGGGGACAATCTGGGCCTGCTGGCCTGGAACAGTCAGGCGCATATGGAATGCTGGTACGGGGCTGTCGGTGTGGGCATCGTCTGCCACACGCTGAACCCCCGCCTGTCGCCGGCCCATCTGGCCGGCATGATCCGGCAGGCCGGCAACCGTGTACTGGCCGTCAGCCCCGACCTGACGGAACTGGCCCGCACGCTGGTCGAACTGTGCCCCGGGATTGAGTGTGTCGTGGTACTGGACGAGCCGGGCGCATCCGACCCGCCGCCCGATTGCGGGGGCGTGAAGGTCTGGGCCTATGACGATCTTCTGGCCACCCTGGGCCGGGATGTCGGGTGGGAGTGGGCAGACGAGAATGCGCCCGCCGGCCTCTGCTTCACGTCGGGCACGACGGGTGCGCCCAAGGGCGTCACCTATACGCACCGATCCAACTATCTGCACACGGTCCATCAGCTTCAAGCCGATGCCTGCGGACTGACCTCGCGCGATTGCGTGCTGGTCGCCGTGCCCATGTTCCATGCCAATGGCTGGGGCTTCCCCTTTTCCGGGCCGGCGGCGGGGGCGAAGCTGGTGCTGCCCGGCCGTCACCAGGATGGGGCCAGCCTTGCCCACCTGATCAACCGGGAGGGCGTGACGGTGGCGGCCGGGGTGGCAACGGTCTGGCTGGGGCTGGCCGATTATCTGGACCGCACGGGCGGGGAAACACCCACCCTGCGCCGCGTCATGGTGGGCGGTGCCGCCATGCCGCAGGCCCTGATGGACCGGCTGGAACGGCGGCTGGGCGTCACCATCCAGACAAGCTGGGGGATGACCGAACTGTCGCCCCTGGGCACCGCCGCCGCCCCAGAGGCACCGATGCGCAACGCGGCACAATCCGGTCGCCCCACGATGGGCGTGGATCTGCTGCTGACCGATGCCGACGGCGTGGCCCTGCCCGAGCAGCGGGGACAGGAAGGCCGCCTGCGGGTGCGCGGCGCCGCCGTGGTCCAGCGCTATTTCGGCCAGGAACAGGGGGCCGTCGATGAAAATGGCTGGTTCGACACGGGCGATCTCGCCCGCATCGATCTGGATGGCAACATCACCATCACGGGCCGCGCCAAGGACCTGATCAAATCGGGCGGCGAGTGGATCAATCCCGGCGAGATCGAAAGTGTTATCGGCACGCTGCCGCAGGTCGCACAGGTCGCCGTCGTCGGCCGGGCCGATCCCAAATGGGGTGAACGCCCCGTGCTGGTGATCGAACCGCACCAGGGAACGGAAATCGCGGATGAGGCCTTGCTGGATGCCCTGCGGCCCCGCGTGCCGTCCTGGTGGCTGCCCGATGCCGTTGTGCGCGTGGCCAGCATGCCCCTGGCCGCCACGGGCAAGATCGACAAGACACGCCTGCGCGCCGACTACGGCTGATTTTTAGTTTCCCCATAAGAAACAAGTCAGGGAGGATCGGATGAGCACGACACGCCGCCAGGTGCTGGCGGGCATGGCCATGGCCGCCACACTCGGGCCCGCGGCCGCGCGGGCCGCACCCCGCCGGGCGCCGCCCAAGGGCTTTCTCTGGGGCTCCGCCATTTCCGCCCATCAGAGCGAAGGCAACAATACCAACTCCGATAGCTGGCTGCTCGAACATCTGCCGGAGACGGTCTACAAGGAACCGTCGGGCAGCGCCTGCGACAGCTATAACCGCTATGCGCAGGATTTCGCCATCGCCCGCGACATCGGCCTGAACTGCTACCGGTTCGGCATCGAATGGGCGCGGATCGAGCCGGAGGAAGGCCGGTTCGACCAGACGCAACTGGATCATTATGTCCGCGTGCTGGCGTCCTGCCGCGACCATGGTCTGCTGCCCATCGTCACCTACAACCATTTTACGGTACCGGTCTGGTTCGCCAGCCGGGGCGGGTGGGAGGCGGCGGACAGTTCCGACCTGTTCGCCCGGTTCTGTGAGCGCGCGACCCGCGCACTGGGTGATCAGATCGGCATGGCCTCGCCCTTCAACGAGGCCAATATCCACCTGCTGGTGAAAGTGTTCCGCATGGCCGCGACACCGGAATACCGCGCCAAGCGGGCCACGATGATCGCGGCGGCGGGGCGTGCGACGGGGTCGCCGCATTTCTCCTCCATCCTGTTCGCGGAACCCGACCGGATCGAGCCCAACCTGCTGGCCGCCCACGCCAAGGCCTATCAGGCGATCAAGGCCGGCCCCGGTGATTTCCCCGTCGGCGTCACCCTGACCACCCAGGCGGTGGAAGCGGTGGGGGAGAACAGCCTGGCGCCACAGGTGGAAAACACGCTCTATGGCGGCTGGTGGGATGCGGTGAACCAGAGCGATTTTGTCGGCGTCCAGGCCTATACCCGCATCCGTGTCGATGCCAAGGGGCCGATGGCGGCCCCGGCAGGGGTGGAGATGACGGCGGCGGGGTATGAATATTACCCCAAGGCCCTGGGATCGGTGATCCGTCTGGCCGCCGCAAAGACAGCCAAGCCCATCTATGTCACCGAAAGCGGCATCGCCACCGACGACGACAGCCGCCGCGTCGCCTGGCTGAATGACAGCGTGGCGGAGGTGGAGCAATGCCTGCGCGACGGTATCGATGTGCGCAGCTACATCTACTGGTCCCTGCTGGACAATTTCGAATGGACGCAGGGATACGGCCAGCATTTCGGTCTGGTGTCCGTGGACCGCGAGCGTTTCACACGGACACCCAAGCCCAGCGCCCGCCATCTGGCCGGGCTTATCAAGGGCACATGAACGACCCCGTCGCCGGGGCACCAACGACATGATCTGGGAGGATGCAATGCGTGGACTGAAACGGCTGCTGCTGGGGGCTGTCCTGTCGCTGGGGCTGACCCCGGCGCAGGCAGAGACAGTACCGGCCGATTACGCGGACGATGCCAGTTGGCTGTGCCGTCCCGGCCGGGACGATGCCTGCGCCATCGACCTGACGGCCACCATCATCCAGGCCGATGGCAGCATGGTGCGGGAACCGTTCACGCGCGCCGCCGACCCGGCCATCGACTGTTTCTATGTCTATCCCACCGTTTCCACCGATCCCGGCGGCAATAGCGACCTGAAGGCAGGGCCAGAGGAAAGTTTTGTGGCGGCGGTGCAGTTCGCGCGGTTCGGGGCCAAGTGCCGGACCTTTGCGCCGCTCTACCGTCAGGCGACGCTGACCTCCCTGCATGCCCGCATGAATGGCGGGGCCGGGCCTGTCGCCGACCGTGCGCTGGCCTATAATGACGTGCTGGCGGCGTGGCGGCATTACATGGCGCATGACAACAAGGGCCGGGGCGTCGTCCTGATCGGGCACAGCCAGGGGGCCGCCGTGCTGCTGTCCCTGATCAAGGCGGAGATCGACGGCAAACCGGTGCAAAAGCAACTCGTCGCCGCCATCCTGCCGGGCACCAATGTTGTCGTGCCGAACGGGGCCGATGTCGGCGGATCGCTGAAACATATCCCCGCCTGTCGGGCGGCGGACCAGACGGGCTGCGTCATCTCCTACGCCTCCTTCCGCGACACTGTCCCGCCGTCGGCCAACAGCCTGTTCGGGCGGGGGGTGGAGCCGATGACCATGCAGGCCTTCCCCAATTCCCACGGGCTCTGCACCAATCCCGCCAGCCTGGGCGGCGGGTCGGCGCCGTTGCGCGCCTATTTTCAGACCGATCTGGGCCCCTGGGCACGCGACGGCTTCGCCTGGACCCGCAACGGACAGCGCATCGACACGCCCTTCGTCACCACACCGGGCCTGCTCAGCGCGGCTTGCGTGACCGATGGCGACAGCCACTATCTGGCGGTGCATGTGGAGGCCGGAAAGGATGATGTGCGCACACAGGATGTGCCGGGCGACGTGGTCGTGAAGGGCCGCACCTTCCCCGACTGGGGCCTGCATCGCATCGACATGCATATCGGCATCGGTGATCTGGTCGATGTCGTGGGCCGGCAGGGTGCCGCCTTCGCCGCCGCCAACCGCTGACCGGAGGACAGGCCATGACAGCGACAGCACAATCCCGGTCCACCACCAAGGTGGCGGCCACGGCGGGGGCCGCCGCCTCCATCGAATGGTATGATTTCTTCATCTATGGCACAGCCGCCGCCCTGGTCTTTCCGGGCCAGTTCTTCCCGTCCGACATGCCGCCCTTCGTGGCACAGATCGCGGCCTTCAGCACCTTTGCCGTCGGCTTCATCGTGCGGCCGCTGGGCGGCATCCTGTTCGGGCATCTGGGCGACATGTTCGGGCGCAGGCGGGCGCTGTCCATCGCCCTGCTGATCATGGGCATCGCTACCACCGCCATCGGCCTTTTGCCGAACTATGCCCAGGCGGGGATTTTCGCGCCCCTGGCCCTGGTGCTGCTGCGCTTCGCCCAGGGGCTGGCCGTGGGCGGGCAATGGGGCGGGGCCGCGCTGATGGCCATCGAAAGCGCGCCCGCCAACCGGCGCGGTTACTATGGCAGCTTCGTGCAGATCGGGGTGCCGGTCGGGCTGGTCCTGGCCAATACCGTCTTTCTGCTGGTCAGCGAGGCGGTATCGCCGGACGCGTTCCAATCCTGGGGATGGCGCGTGCCCTTCCTTCTGTCGGTCGTCCTGGTCGCCATCGGCACCTATGTGCAGCGCCATCTGGAGGAGCCGGAGGAATTCGACAAGGCGGTGCCCACCACCCCGGACAAGCCCCGGGAACTGCCCCTGACCAAGGTGCTGCGCGACCATCTGCCCGACGTGCTGCTGGCCGGCGGGGCGTTTGTCGCCAATAATACCTGCTTCTACATCGCCATCACCTATATCGTCGCCTATGGCACCGCGACGCTGGGCATCGCGCAGGAAACCATGCTGCTGGCGGTGATGTCGTCCAGCGCCATGATGCTGCCGGTGCTGGTCATCTTCGGTGGCCTGTCGGACCGCTACGGGCGGCGCGGCATCTTCATGATCGGCGCGGTGTTGAGCGGGCTATGGGCGTTTGCCATGTTCCCGCTGGTGGAGACCGCCTCCACCCCCCTGATCGTCCTGGCCATCGCGGTGGAGATGCTGTTCATCAGCATGATGTACGGGCCGCAGGCGGCCCTGTTCGCGGAACTGTTCCCCGTCGATGTGCGCTATTCCGGCGCCTCGCTGGGTTATCAGGTCGGGTCGGTGGTGGGCGGCGGCTTCGCACCGATCATCGCCACGGCGCTCTATGCGCATTACCAGTCGACCCTGTCCATCTCCCTCTATCTCTGCGCCATGTGTGCAGTGTCCTTCTTCTCCATCGTGGCGCTGGGCCGCCGTGCCCGGCGTCGGCCGGCTGTAGGTGCAGCATGATGCGGGCTTCGGGGGCGCAGATTGTTCCTGAAATTCGACTGCCGCCCCTTCACGCCAGGGTGAAATAACGGCGACGTGATCAGCAATCCTTCCCCTTGGGCGGCAGGACCGGGGAAATCAGGCCGGCGTTCCAGTTCCACTGCATCGTTCCCGCAGCCCGGCGCCGGCACATGGCGGTTTCGTGCAGGGTGAACATGCCCGGCATCAGGCGCCGCCCCGGCTGTGGCGCATCGATGAAGGCCATGTAGCCCTCATCCTTGCCAAAGACCGGCCAGTCCGGCTGCCCCGTCGCCACCGGCCTGCCGGTGCTGGCGAAGCTGGCCCAATAATCGGTCATGGCGGCGGACAGGGTCCGTTCGACCTGATTGTCCGGCGCCTTGGGCCAATAGGCGGGCGTGCGGTCCATGGTGCCGAAGACATAGGGGATTTCCGCGGCATGGAAGGCGTTCAACCCCTTCTCCGCCGTGGCCGGATAGGCATGGTCGAACAGGTAAGAATAGCCACCCTGCCCCAACGCCGTCTGGCTACGCACCAGCCGTTCCGCCGTCCAGGCGTACAGCGCATCGCGGGACACGGCCAGCATGCTTTCCTCCAGATTATCGGAGGGGTAAAGCCGCAGGAACAGGTCGGCCAGGTCGCCATATTTCTCGGCGATGGCTTTCTCATAGGCCTTGGCATCGGCCGGCTTGGGCGGCAACAGGTGGCGCAGGGTGCGGATTTCGCCGCCATTGAACCCGGCTAGCACGGGGACGGGCGCCTGTTCGCCCCGGTCGAATATATCGACCAGTTGCCCGGTCAGCACCTTGCCATCCACGGTACCCAGCGGGAAATAATTCAGCCGGGCGCCCACATCCACCAGGGCCTGGGCATCCGCCGCACGCATCGCCGCCACATCATTGGCCCCGGCCTGGGCCATCATATAGGCGCCTATGGCCTCCGCCGCGAACTCCCCATGGTTGGGTTTCTTCAGTTCGGGGCCCGAGATCATGTAGCCACTCTGCACGATGGCCTTGGCGAACAGGCCCTTGGCCAGGGGAGAGGCCATCAGATACATGACCGACAGCGCCCCGGCGGATTCCCCCGAAATGGTGACATTGTCGGGATCGCCGCCAAAGGACGCGATATTGTCGCGGACCCAGCGTAGGGAGGCGATCTGGTCCAGCAAGCCGTAATTGCCGGAGATGCCGTCCGGGTTCTCCGCGCTCAATCCCGGATGCGCCATATAACCTAGCACACCCAGCCGGTAGTTGATTGAAACGACCATCACCCCCCGCGCCGCCATCGCGGCCCCGTCATACAT
>NZ_JAGOGJ010000140.1 GCF_017996735.1 Niveispirillum sp. | reverse complement strand
GGATGCGCCGGTGGCCCGCCTGACCATGCCCAACATTCCCAGCCCGCATAATCCCGTCCTGCTGGACTGGGCCGTACCGTCGGTGGAGCGCATCCGCGCCCGCATCGACGACCTGATCGCCTTCTGAAACGGGGAAACGACAAGTGATCGATATTCTGGCCCCCCTGGAACAGGAGGGGACAAAGGCCATCGTGCGCGCCTGGCTGAAGCGGGTGGGCGACAGGGTGGCGGTGGACGAGCCGCTGGTGGAACTGGAAACCGACAAGGTGACGCAGGAGGTGCCATCGCCCGCCGCCGGCATCCTGGCCGAAATCCTGCTGGACAGCGATGGTGAGGCGGCACCCGGCGCCCTGCTGGGCCGGCTGCGTCCGGTTGGGGAGGCGGAAGCTGCCGCCCCAACTGCCGATGATCAGGCACCGCCGCCCGCGACGGAAACCCGGCTGTCGCCATCGGCCAAGCGGGCGTCACGGGAACTGGGGATCGATCCGACCGGCATGACCGGCACCGGCATCGCCGGCCGCGTCACCCGCGCCGACATCGAACGTGCCGCCGCCGCCCGTGACGCGGCACCGGTCCCGGTCACGATCCAGCCGGAGCCGGTGACGGCCCCGCCCGTGATGGTGGCCCCATCTCCTGCACCTGCACCTGCACCTGCACCCGCTTCGGCGCCTTCGCCGCCCGGCGTGCGTTCCCACAGCATCGCACATGACCATATGCGGCGGCACATTGCCGACCATATGGCGCAATCCCTGTCCGGAGCCCCGCATGTCACGGCGGTGTTCGAGGCCGATTTCAGCGCCATCATGGCCCATCGCCGCGCCCACAAGGCGGCGTTCGAGAAGGCGGGCGTCAACCTGACCTTCACCGCCTATTTCATTGCCGCCTGTGTGGCCGCGATGAAGGGGACGCCCGTCCTCAACAGCCGCTGGCATGATGACCGGCTGGAAATCTTCGACGAGGTGAATATCGGCATCGGCACGGCTCTGGGCGACAAAGGGCTGGTGGTGCCGGTGGTGCGGGGATGTCAGGAACTGTCGTTGCAGGGTATCGCCGCCCGTCTTCAGGACCTGACCGAACGCGCGCGCCAGGGCCGGCTGGTGCCGGCCGACATGCGTGGCGGCACCTTCACCATCTCCAACCATGGGGTTTCCGGTTCCCTGCTGGCCACTCCCATCATCATCAACCAGCCGCAATCGGCCATCCTGGGCGTCGGCAAGCTGGAAAAACGCGTGGTGGTGCGGGACGTGGAGGGTCAGGACACGATCCAGATCCGGCCCATGGCCTATGTCACATTGACCATCGACCATCGTGTGGTCGATGGGCACCAGACCAATGCCTGGCTGTCCCGCTTTGTGCAGGTGCTGGAAAGTTGGCCCCGGGGGGATGGCTGATCACACCCCCCCGATCCCTTTCAGCACCATGGATGTGGCCATGTCGGCCACCGCGTCGGCGTCCAGCGGGCCGTCGGGCCGCATCCAGGTGTGGGTCCAGTTGATCATGCCGAAGAACAGCATGGCGGCCGCCTTGCGCCGGGCCGCGTCGTCCGCCAGCGGCGGGTGCAGGTCGGCCAGGATGGTTTCCACCAGCCCGACCAGCGCGCGCTGTCCGGTCACGATTTCCGCCCGGCGGTCGGGCGGCAGGTGGACCATATCGTTCAGCAGCACCTTCTGCCGTGCGGCGGCCCCGACATAAAGCCGCATGAAGCGGCGCGAAAGCTGCGACAGCCGCGAAGCGGGGTCCAGGGCCGAGGCGGCCACCTCCGACGCTGCCGCCGACAATTGTTCCACATGCGACGACATGACGGCGTGAAGGATATCCTCCTTCGACGGATAATAATGGTATATCAGCGACTTCGAGGTGTTACAGGCGTCGGCCAGATCGGCAACGGAGCTGCCGAGGAAGCCCTTGATCGCGAAAAGATCGGCGGCGTGGTCGATGATCGCTTCCCGCCGCTGTTCGTAATCCGCTGCCTGTTTGCGTGCCATGCCTTTAACGTCTCCGAAACCCGATCACAAAGCCGGTGATGGCGCATAAGCCGCCGCCCGGCAACCAAAAACAAGGAAGGAAACCTTATGCCCTGTTACAGCTTCGACGGACTGGTGCCCGTGGTCGATCCCACGGCCTTTGTCCATCCCACGGCCTGCCTGATCGGCGATGTCATCATCGGTCCCGGCTGCTATATCGGTCCGGGCGCGTCCCTGCGCGGCGATTTCGGCCGGCTGATCGTGGAGCGCGGGGCCAATGTGCAGGATAATTGCGTCATGCATTCCTTCCCCGACGCCGAGTGCGTGGTGGAGGAGGACGGGCATATCGGCCATGGCGCCGTGCTGCATGGCTGCCGCATCGGGCGCAACGCCCTGGTCGGCATGAACGCCGTGGTCATGGACAATGTCGTGATCGGGGAGGAGGCACTGGTGGCCGCCATGTCCTTCGTGAAGGCCGGCATGCAGGTGCCGCCGCGCATGCTGGTCGCCGGTACGCCGGCCCGTGTCGTCCGCGAGCTGTCGGCGCAGGAGATCGAATGGAAGTCGCACGGCACGTCCGAGTATCACGGGCTTGTCCGCCGTTGCCGTGAAACCCTGGCCGAAGTGCAGCCCCTGACCGAAATGGAAAAAGACCGCCCCCGGCTGGGGGGCGGCCATGTGACCCTGGACAAGGCGCGGGGGGACTAGGATCAGCCCTCTTCCGCCACCAGCAGCGTGACGATGTCGCGGGCAAAGGACATCAGGTCCTTGCCTGCGGCCCGGTTCTCCGGCGATTTCATGGCCGTGTCGAAGCTGGCCTCGTCGGCATAATGCATCTCCACGATCATGAAGAAGGCCGGTTCCCCGCCCATGGGCGACGCGGTGACGCGGTTCACCACGGTGCGCAGCAGGCCGGGGGTCTTCGCCACCAGCGGCAGATGCACCTCGTTGTAATGCGTCAGGAAGGCTTCGACATCGGCGGGCTTGCGGTAAAGCGCGATCAGCTTCTTCATGGATCTCTCCTCTATCGCCCCTGCCACTGGGGCTTGCGTTTCTCCAGGAAGGCGGTCACGCCCTCCCGCTTGTCCTCGGTGCCCAGCAGTGCCAGGAAATAGCGGCGTTCGTCGCGCAGATGCTCGCCATGGTGAAGGTCGAACGTCGCCCGGACGCTGGCCTTGGCGGCGGCCAGCGCCAGCGGCGCGCGTCCGGCGATCAGGCGGGCCAGATCCAGGGCGCGGTCCAGCGCCTGACCGGCCGGCACGAGTTCTCCCACCAGACCGGCGGCCAGGGCGCGCTCGGCCGTGATGCTTTCGCCCGTCAGTACCATGCGCATGGCGAGCGTGCGGCCGACCAGCCTTGTCAGGGTAGCCGTGCCGCCGGCACCGGGGATGATGCCCAGGCTGCTTTCCGGCTGGCCGAACTGCGCGCCGGTACCCGCGACCGACAGGTCGCAGCACATCAGCAGCTCGCACCCCGCCCCCAGGCACCAGCCCTCCACCGCCGCGATCAGCGGCTTGGGGAAGTGCCGGATCGTGTCCCAGGCCACCTGACGCGGCCCGTGCGGCGGATCATCGGGACCCGACGCGGCCAGTTCGCGGATGTCGGCGCCGGCGGCAAAGACCTTGGTGTCGCCCGTGATGATCACGGCCCGCACGTCGGGATCATCGACGGCCGCCGCCAGCGCATCGGCCAGGGCCGATAGCAGGGGCGTGGCCAGGGCGTTGCGCCGTTCCGGCCGGTTCAGGCGCAGCAGCAGCAGGCCCGGTTCCGGCCGCTCTATCAGCAGATCGGGCTTATCCGTCATAATCGACCACAACGTCCGATCCGACCGGCACCGACTGGCAGGTCAGGATATAGCCGGCATCGACCTCCGCCTGGGTCAGTCCGTAATTCGCACCCATCTCCACCTTGCCGCTGACCAGCTTGCCCCGGCAGGTGGCGCAGACCCCGGCCTTGCAGGCATAGGGGGCCGGCAGGCCGGCGGCGCGGGCATTTTCCAGGATATTGCCCAGGGCGGGGTCGAAGGTGATGGACCGGCGGCGGCCATCCAGCACCAGCGTGACCTTGGCCCCGGCGGCTTCCGCCGCGCGGGCGGCCGTGGCGGCGACCTGTGCGGCGTCGGGACGGTCGATGGTGAACCGTTCCAGCAGCACCTTCTCCCGCGCGACACCGCGATCCAGCAGGCTTTTCTCCACCGCATCCATCATGGGGCCGGGGCCGCAGATGAAAAAGGCCGTGACATCGGCCACGGGGATCACGCGGTCCAGCAGGTCGGCGCATTTGGCCGCGTCCAGCCGTCCGTTGAACAGTTCGACCTCTTCCTCCTCATCTTCCAGGAAATGCAGGATGGAGAGGCGGCCCATGAACCGGTCCTTCAGGGCGGCCAGTTCTTCCAGGAAGATGATGGAGGATGTGTCGCGGTTGCCGTACAGCAGGGTGAAGCGGCTGTTCGGTTCCGTCAGCAGGGCCGTTTTCAGCAGCGACAGCACGGGCGTGATGCCCGATCCGCCGGCAAAGCCGACATAATGGCCTGCATGCGCCGGATCAAAGGTCCAGGTGAAGGCACCATGCGGCGGCATCACCTCCATCACGGCGCCCGCGATCAGGCCGGCATTGGCGAAGCCGGAGAACAGGCCGCCGGTCACGCGCTTGATGGCCACGCGCAACTCGCCTTCCTGCGGGGCAGCGCAAATGGAATAGTTGCGGCGCACGTCCTGGCCGTCCAGATCGGCGCGCAGGGTCAGGTGCTGGCCCGGCTTGAAGGCGAACAGCGGTTTCAGCGCGTCCGGCACGGTGAAGCACAGTGATACGGCGTCCGCCGTCTCGCGCCGCACCTGGGAAATGGTCAGGGCATGAAAGCCGGTGGACATGGTTGCTTGTCCTTCAATGGCATTTGAAACGGTCGAACGGTTCCAGGCAGTCCTGGCAACGCCACAGCGCCTTGCACGGGGTGGAGCCGAAGCGGCTGACCTCCACCGTGCGCATCGATCCGCAGCGGGGGCAGCCGGCGGGCAGCGAGGCCGGCCCCGATGGCGGGGCGATACCATAGGCGCGCAGCTTTTCGTGGCCTTCCGCGCTGATCCAGTCGGTGGTCCAAGGCGGCGACAGCACGGTTTCCACCGACAGGTGGCCCATGCCATGGGCGGCGAGCGTATGGCGGATGGCCTGTTCGATGGCCAGCGTGGCGGGGCAGCCCGTGTAGGTGGGCGTGATCCGCACCGCACCGCGCGCCGCATCCACCCCGCGCACGATGCCCAGATCGACGATGGACACGGCCGGGATTTCCGGGTCCGGCACCGTCGCCAGCACATCCATCACCGCCTGGGCATCGATGGTCCCGGTCATGGCCTCACCACACGGCGTTGGGGTAGGTGCGCTGCAGGTGCTGCATCGGGGCCAGCAGATGGCCCAGATGTTCGGTGTGATGGCCCTTGCGTCCGCCGGTCACCGGGCGGTGGGCGGGCAGGGGGGGCAGGGTCGCCTCGGCCAACGTGGCGGCCACGGTGGCGTCGAAGGCGGGGCGAAGGCCCGCGCGATCCACGGCCAGCCCGCGCGCATGCAGCCCGGTTTCCAGCGCGTCCATCACGAACAGCTCGTCCACGAAACGGGCCATCCATTCCATCCCGCCGGCCATGCGGCGATGGCTTTCCGGTGTCCCGTCGCCCAGGCGCACCACCCAGCCGGCGGCCAGATCGGCGTGATAGGCCACTTCCTTCACCGCCTTGGCGGCGATGGCGGCCAGATCGGCGTCGGTCGAGCCGGCCAGTTCCTGGAACAGCAGACGCTGATAGGTGGAGAACAGGAACTGCCGCGCCATGGTCTGGGCGAAATCGCCGTTGGGCTGTTCGACCAGCAGGCAGTTGCGGAAATCCAGCGCGTCGCGGTGGAAGGCCAGGCGGTCTGCATCGCGGCCCGCCCCTTCCACCGTGCCGGCATGGCCCAGCAGGTAGGTCGCCTGACCGATCAGGTCCAGCGCCACATTGGCCAGCGACAGGTCGATTTCCAGCGTCGGCGCGTGTCCGCACCATTCGCCCAGGCGCTGGCCCAGGACCAGGCTGTCATCGCCCAGACGCAGCAGATAGTCGAAATAGGCTTGATCGGACATGGGAACGGCCCGCCTTCAGATATGCTTGATATGGTCCGGCACGGTATAGAAGGTCGGATGCCGGTAGACCTTGTCGGCGGCCGGTTCGAACAGCGGCCCGGCCTGCGCCGGGTCCGACGCAGTGATGGCGGCCGATGGCACCACCCACAGGCTGACGCCTTCCATGCGGCGGGTATAGGTGTCGCGGGCATGGCGGATGGCCATGTCCGGGTCGGCGGCATGTACCGACCCGACATGCCGGTGGGAAAGACCGCCCTTGGTGCGGATGAACACTTCCCACAGAGGCCATTGCTGGGACATGATTTTTCCCTTGTCTAAAGTTTTCCCTCAACCGCCGGGCGGGCGCATCCGCGCCCTTGGCTTACGCCGCACGCTCGGCGGGCCAGCGGTCGCCGCCTGACCGACGGTCACCGCAAATGACCGTCGGTCAGGCGGCTTGCCGGCGGCTGCGCTTTTCCGCATGGGCCGTGGCCGCATCGCGCACCCAGGCGCCGTCATCCCAGGCCTTGCGCCTTGCCTGCATCCGCTCCCGCGCCACCGGGCCTTCGCCCCGCACCACGGCGTAGAATTCTTCCCAGTCGATGGCGCCGAACGTGTAATGGCCCGTATCCTCGTGCCATTTCAAATCGGGATCGGGCACCGACAGGCCGATGGCTTCTGCCTGCGGCACCGTGACATCGACGAATTTCTGGCGCAGCTGGTCGTTGGTGTCGCGCTTGATGCGCCAGCGCATGGATTGCGCGGAATTAGGGGAATTGTCGTCGGGCGGACCGAACATCATCAGCGACGGCCACCACCAACGGTTCAACGCATCCTGCGCCATGCGCTTCTGTTCGGGCGTGCCGACGGCCAGCGCCATCATGATCTCGTAACCCTGGCGCTGGTGGAAGCTCTCTTCCTTGCAGATGCGCACCATGGCACGGGCATAGGGGCCGTAGGAGGTGCGCTGCAACGGCACCTGATTCATGATCGCGGCCCCATCCACCAACCAGCCGATGGCGCCAATATCGGCCCAGGTCAGGGTCGGATAGTTGAAGATAGTCGAATATTTGGCCCGGCCGCTATGCAGCGCGTCGATCATCTCCTCACGCGAGGTGCCCAGCGTTTCGGTGGCGGAATAGAGGTAGAGCGCGTGCCCGCCTTCGTCCTGCACCTTGGCCAGCAGCACGGCCTTGCGCCGCAGCGAGGGCGCGCGGGTGATCCAGTTCCCCTCCGGCAGCATGCCGACCACTTCGGAATGCGCATGCTGCGACATCTGCCGCACCAGCGTGCGGCGGTATGCGTCGGGCATCCAGTCCTTCGGCTCGATGAATTCATCCGCCGCCACCCGCGCCTCGAACGCGGCCAGCAATTCCGCCGGTTCGGCGGTGGTGACGCCGGCCTGCTTCTGCAACTCCGTCGTATACATGGCCCTGCCTCTCGCTGATCTCTGAGGGGAGATTATAATAGACCGACCAGACGGTCAATTAATTATGTGAAAGTTTCCGGGGGTTTTTGGTTGGATGTCGGGGGCCGCTGCGAAACGGCCCCGCTAGCCTCACACCCTTTCCAGAACCATAGCGATGCCCTGGCCCACCCCGATGCACATGGTGCAGAGCGCGCGGCGGGCGCCCCGACGCTGCAATTCCTCGGTGGCTGTGATGACCAGCCGGGCGCCCGACATGCCCAGCGGATGGCCCAGCGCGATGGCGCCGCCATTGGGGTTCACATGCTCCGCGTCGTCGGGCAGGCCCAACTGGCGCAGCACGGCCAGACCCTGCGCGGCAAAGGCCTCGTTCAACTCGATCACGTCGATATCGGCGATGGAGAGGCCCAGCCGGTCCAGCAGGGTCTTGCTGGCGGGGGCGGGGCCGATGCCCATGATGCGCGGCGGCACGCCGACCGTGGCCATGCCCAGCACGCGGGCGCGCGGGATCAGACCATAACGTTCCACAGCGGCTGCCGACGCCACGATCAGGGCGGCCGCGCCGTCATTGACGCCTGACGCATTGCCCGCCGTGACGCTGCCGTCCGGACGGGCGATGGGTTTCAGGGCCGACAGCGCCTCCAGCGTCGTGGCGCGGGGATGTTCGTCGCGGTCCACGATGATCGGCGCGCCCTTGCGCTGAGGAATGGTGACAGGCGTGATCTCCGCTGCCAGCCGGCCGTTGGCCTGTGCCGCCGCCGCGCGGGCCTGGCTGCGTAGGGCCATCGCGTCCTGGTCGGCGCGGGCGATGGCGAAATCATCGGCCACGTTTTCCGCCGTCTCCGGCATGCTGTCGGTGCCGAAAGCCTTGTGCATCAGCGGATTGACGAAGCGCCAGCCGATGGTCGTGTCAAAGATCCGTGCCTCGCGCGAAAAGGCGCTGTCGGCCTTGCCCTGGACGAAGGGTGCCCGGCTCATGCTTTCCACGCCGCCGGCCAGGATCAGGTCGGCTTCCCCTGCCTTGATGGCGCGGGCGGCAATGCCCACGGCGTCCAGGCCGGACCCGCACAGCCGGTTGACCGTGGTGCCCGGCGCAGCCTCGCCCAGACCGGCCAGCAGTGCCGCCATGCGGGCGACATTGCGGTTATCCTCGCCGGCCTGATTGGCGCAGCCCAGGATCACATCGTCGAACCGGGCGCCGGCCAGGGACGGCTGCCGTTCCAGCAGCGCCCGGATGGGAATGGCGGCCAGATCGTCGGCGCGCACGGGCGCCAGGGCGCCCGCATAGCGCCCGATGGGCGTGCGCAGACCGTCACAGATAAAGGCGTCGGCCATGATACTGCTCTCCGATGTTCAGATGCCCAGGCCAGCGCCGGGCAGATAGAGGTCGTCGCCGGTTTCGGCGGCCAGATGGGTCAGTGCCTGGATGACGCGGGCCGTACCAACCTGCGCCACCCAGGCCAGAGGACCTTGCGGATGGTTGGCGCCATGGACCATGGCGGCATCGATGCCGTTGGCATCGGCCACCCGGTCGGCCAAGGCATCGGCGGCGGCATTGGCCAGTTGCACCAGCGTGCGCAGGACCAGACCGCCCGGCCGGTCCGGCAGCAAAAGCGCGCCCTTGCCCAGCGCCTGGGCGAAACCGGCGAAAGCGGTGCGGGCGGCGGTATCGTCCGGATTGGTCAGGCTGGCAACCAGGGTCCCGGCGGTGGCGAAATCCCGTGCCATGTCCAGCATGACCCGCGTTCTGTCGTCTGCTCGCCCCATGCCGGCGGCTGATCGGCCATCGCCAAGGCTGACGCGGATGCCGTCGATCTCCAGGCTGCCGGCCGGCAGGCGGGGGTCGGTGACCACGGACAGGCCGGCGGCGGTGGCGGCGTCACGAAGCGCGTCCAGCCCGGCACCGAAATGCAGGCGGCCGGGGGCGGGGGCGGGCGGTTCCAGCGGCGGCACGGGCTTTTCCCCCGCCACGAACACGCCGCGCCCCGTCTTGCGGCCCAGCCGCCCCGCTTCCACCAGCGCCTGCTGTGCGGGTTGCAGGCGGAACCGTGTCTTGCCCGCATAGGCGCCATGGATGGAGCCGGCAACCGCGTAATTGATGTCATGGCCAATCAGGTCGGCCAGTTCCAGCGGCCCCATGCGGAAGCCGCCCGCCACCTTCAGCGCATGGTCGATGGCAGCCGGGTCCAGCCCTTCGCCCAGTGCCAGGAACCCCTCAGCATAGAAGGGCCGTGCCACGCGGTTGACGATGAAGCCCGGCACGTCGGCCGCCAGTACCGGCACCTTGCCCCAGCGCCGCATCAGGTCGGCCAGCATCGGTCCCAGGGTCGCGGGATTGTCGCGGATGGTCACCACCTCCACCAGTTTCATTACCGGGGCGGGGTTGAAGAAATGCAGGCCGACGAACCGTTCCGGCCGTTGCAGGCTGGTGGCCAGCCCGGAAATGGGCAGCGAGGAGGTGTTGGAAGCGATGACCGCGTCCGGGGCCAGCACGCTTTCCAGCCGGGCGAACAGCGAAGCCTTTGCGGCCGTTTGTTCGATGATGGCTTCCACCACCAGGACGCAGGCGGCCAGATCGCCGATATCCTGCGTGAAGGTGAGGCGCGAACGGATATCGTCCGCCTGTTCCCCCGTCAGGATGCCCCGTTTCACCCGGCCGGCCAGGGAGGCATCGATGATGCCGCGCCCCCGGTCCAGCGCCGCGGCGCCGACATCAAGCAGCACCACGCGGTGGCCGGCGGCCGCCGCGACTTCAGCGATGCCGGCGCCCATGGCGCCCGCACCGACGACGCCCACGGGCGCCTCTTTTTTCGGAATGGTTCGCATGATGGACAGGTAAGCGCCGAAATTATGGCTTGTCAATAATTGATTGACCGGTCATTCTATTAATTATCCAGCGGCGGGACGGCTCGCCGCATCCATATGGCTGGGCTGTTCTGATGTTCGAGACCATCCTGTTTGAGATCGCCGACGGCGTCGCGCGCCTGACATTGAACCGGCCGGACCGGCTGAACAGTTTCACGGTGCAGATGCATGCGGAGGTGGCCGATGCCCTGGCGCGTGTGGCGGAACCGGGGGCCGCGCGTGCCCTGGTGCTGACAGGCGCGGGCCGGGGCTTCTGTGCCGGGCAGGACCTGTCCGACCGGGCCGTGTCGCCGGGGGGCGATGGGGTGGATCTGGGGGAATCGCTGGAAAACCGCTATAACCCGCTGATCCGGCGCCTGACGGAACTGCCGCTGCCGGTGATCTGTGCCGTCAATGGCGTGGCGGCGGGGGCAGGGGCCAATATTGCGCTGGCCTGTGATATCGTGATCGCCGCACGCGGCGCCAAATTCATCCAGCCTTTCGCCAATATCGGCCTTGTGCCCGACAGTGGCGGCACCTGGACCCTGCCGCGCCATATCGGGCAGGCCCGCGCCCTGGGCCTTGCGCTGACGGGCATGCCGCTGCCAGCGGATCAGGCCAAGGAATGGGGCCTGATCTGGGATGTGGTCGATGATGCCGAGTTGGCGGGCACCGTCGCCGCCCTGGCCGCCCGGCTGGCGCAGGCGCCGACGCAGGGTCTGGCCCGCATCAAGCAGGCCATCCGCGCCGGCTGGTCCGTGCCGCTGGACCAGCAGTTGGATGTCGAACGCGACCACCAGCGCGCCCTGGGCCGCACCGAAGATTACCGGGAAGGCGTGGCCGCCTTTCTGGAGAAGCGCCAGCCCCGTTTTACGGGTCGATAAGGATTCCGGGAGGATCATTTGATGCTGCATCTGAGCAATTACGTCCGCGACCAGTGGGTTCAGGCGGAAACGAGCCGGGTCGAGATCTCGTCGGCCCTGGACGGGTCGATCGTCGCGACCACCGGCAGCGATGGGCTGGATTTTGCCGCCATGCTGGACCATGCCCGCACGGTCGGCGGTCCGGCCCTGCGCGCCATGACCTTTCATGAGCGCGCCCGGCTGCTGAAGGGTCTGGCAGAGGCGATCATGGCCCGCAAGGAGGAGCTTTACGCCCTGGCCGTCCACACGGGCGCCACGCGCACCGACAACTGGATCGATATCGAGGGCGGGGCCGGCACGCTCTACGCCTATGCGTCCAAGGGGCGGCGCGAGTTGCCCAATGCCCGCATCCTGATCGATGGCGATACGGAGGTGCTGTCCAAGCGCGGCGGCTTCATCGGCCAGCATGTCTATACGTCGCTGCAGGGCGCAGCGGTGCATATCAACGCCTTCAATTTCCCCGTCTGGGGCATGCTGGAAAAGCTGGCGCCGACGCTGCTGGCGGGCGTGCCGGCCATCGTGAAGCCGGGCACGGCCACGGCCTATGTCACGGAGGCGGCCTTCCGCGTCATGATCGAAACGGGCCAGCTGCCGCCGGGCGTGCTGCAACTGATCGTGGGCGGCACGGGCGATCTGTTCGACCATCTGACGGGCCAGGACGTGGTGTCCTTCACCGGGTCGGCGCACACGGCGGCGAAGCTGCAGAACCATCCCGCCATCGCCCGCGAAGGCGTGCGTTTCGTGGCGGAGCGTGACAGCCTGAACGCCGCCATCCTGGGCCCCGATGCCACGCCCGACAGCCCGGAATTCGCGCTGTTCGTGAAGGAGGTGGCGCGGGAGATGACGGTGAAGGCCGGGCAGAAATGCACAGCCATCCGCCGCGCCCTGGTGCCCGCCGTATTGATCGACGACGTGCAGGCCGCGCTGACGGCCGCGCTGTCTAAAGTGGTGGTGGGCGACCCGGCCCGCGAAGGGGTGACCATGGGTGCCCTGGTCGGCCTTTCGCAACTGGCCGACGTCCGGTCCAAGGTGGCGCTGCTGTCGCGGGAGGCGCGGATCGTCCATGGCGATGCCGCTCCGGTGGCCGGCACGGATGAACGCGGCGCCTTCATCGCGCCCGTCCTGCTGCGCGCCGACGATCCGGACAGGGCGGAACTGCTGCACGAGGTGGAGGCGTTCGGGCCGGTGGCGACGCTGATGCCCTATCGCGACGTCGCCCATGCGGCGGCCATCGCCAACCGGGGCAAGGGCTCGCTGGCCCTGTCCATCGTCACGAACAGTTCGGAAGCGGCGACGGAACTGCTGCTGGGCCTGGGGTCCTTCCATGGCCGCATCCATATCCTGAACCGCGACTGTGCCAGGGAAAGTACGGGCCATGGCTCGCCCCTGCCGGTGCTGGTGCATGGCGGTCCCGGCCGCGCCGGCGGTGGGGAGGAGATGGGCGGCATTCGCGGCGTGAAGCATTACATGCAGCGCACGGCCCTGCAGGGATCGCCCGACATGCTGTCGGCGGTCACGGGCACCTGGCTGACCGGGGCGTCCCGGCGGGAAGGGGAGGTGCATCCGTTCCGCCTGCGCTTTGGTGAACTGCCCATCGGCTATACGAAGAAGACGGCGGCGCGCACCATCACGCTGGAGGATATCGAGCATTTCGCCCATTTCACGGGCGACACCTTCTATGCCCACATGGACGAGGAGGCGGCCAAGGCCAGCCCGATCTTTGGTGGGCGCGTGGCCCATGGCTATCTGATCCTGTCCTTTGCCGCCGGCCTGTTCGTCGACCCGCCGCCGGGTCCCGTTCTGGCCAATTACGGGCTGGAAAGCCTGCGCTTCATCAAGCCGGTGAAGCCGGGCGACAGTATCCAGGTGGCCTTGACCGCGCGGGAAAAGACCGCCAAGACACCGGAAATGGGCGAGGTCCGCTGGAATGTCGCGGTCACCAACCAGGACAATGAACTGGTGGCAACCTACGACCTGCTGACCATGAATGCTGTCTGACGCAAGGGGCCGGGCGGTTTGCCGCCCGGCCCTTCAGTTCCGGGATTATCCATGTCAACGCTTCACATCGCCGGCGGCGTTCTTGAAATCGACCGCATCGCGCCGGCGCGGGCCGGGCTTCCGGTACTGGTCTTCCTGCACCAGGGGCTGGGCAGCATGGGGTTGTGGCGGGATTTTCCCCGCCGTCTGGCCGCTGTCAGCGGCTGCGGCGCCATCATCTATTCCCGACGCGGCCATGGCCATTCCAGCCCCCTGACCACTCCGCGCGGCGATGATTATCTGCATCACGAGGCGCTGGTGGTGCTGCCGGAAGTGCTGGCGGCGGAGGGGATCACTGATCCGGTGCTGATCGGGCACAGTGACGGCGCCTCCATCGCCCTGATCCATGCCGGTGACGGGCGCTGGCCCGTGCGCGGCCTGTCGGCGGTAGCGCCGCATGTGCTGGTGGAGGATGTCACCGTCGCGGGCGTGCGCGCGGCGCGGGACATTTTCATGCAGACCAATATGGTGGAACGGCTGGCCCGCCACCATGATGACCCGCGCGGCATCTTCCTGGCCTGGGCCGATACCTGGCTGCGGCCGTCCTTCCGGTCCTGGAATATCGAGGATCACCTGTCCGGCATCCGCTGTCCCACCCTGCTGATTCAGGGGGTGGAGGACGAGTACGGGACGCTGGACCAGCTGGACCGGATCGAAAGGCGGGTCGGCGGCCCCGTTACACGCCTGGATCTGTGCGATTGCGGGCACGACCCGTTCCGCGACCAGCCGGTGAAGATGCTGCAGGCCCATGCCGCCTGGCTGCGCACGCTGTCCTGACGGCACAGCCTTTCAGGCGATGGGAACGGTTCGATTGTCCCCGCCGCCCACCCGTTCCCAGCATGCCGCCACCGCAAACAGCCTGTCTTGCCGGCGCTTGGGTGCGGCGAACTGCACCGGAAGGGGAAGGCCGGTAGCGGTCGACATGCCGGCCCGCAACACGATGGCCGGCCAGCCGGTCAGATTGAACACGGTGCGGGCTTGCAGGCCATAACCACGGGTGATGGCCTTGTCATCAAGGATGCGCGCGGGGACATCCATGCTGCTGGCCGTCATCAGCACGTCGAAGGGGGTCGTTGCCGATAACAGCGCATCGGTCAGGTGCGCCCTTTCAGTGTGTGCTGCCGCCAGCGTGGCCGGATCGATTTCCAGGCCGGGTAACAGGGCGTCGCGCGTGCGTGCCGCGAACCGATCCGGCCAGGTCCGCAGCCGGGTGGCATGGATGGCCGCCGCCTCCGCTTGCATGATGGTCAGGTTGGCCGCCGCGAACCGTTGCAGCGGCGGCACCTCGACGCTGGCAACCTTGCAGCCGGCGGCCGTCAGGCGGCTTGCCACCTGTTCAAGTGCTGCCATCATCTCCGCCGTGGCGGGCACATCGCGTTCGTGGAAATGGCGGATGAAGCCGATGCGCAGACCGTGAACCGGGGCTGGGGCGGGCACGGGTTCGCCGGACAGGACCGACAGAAGCAGGACCGCATCGGCCACGCTGCGGGTCAGCGGCCCGGCATGATCCAGGCTTGGAGCCAGGGGGAAGACCCCGTCCAGCGGCACCGCCCCGAAGGCGGGCTTCAACCCGACGATGCCGCAGCCGCTGGCCGGGTTGCGGATCGATCCCGCCGTGTCGGTGCCGATGGCGGCAGGCATCAGGCCGGCCGCCACGGCCACGCCCGACCCGCTGCTGGACCCGCCGGGATGATGGTTCCGGTTCCAGGGGTTGCGGGCGGGCGGGAAGGGCAGGTCGAAACTGGGGCCGCCAATGGCGAATTCATGCGTGGCCAGCTTGCCCATGATGATGGCGCCGGCCGCCCGCAGCCGTGACACCAGCGCCGCATCGTGCGTGGCTATGTTGTCCAGCAGGAAACGGGAATGGCAGGTCGTGGGCTGGCCCGCGACATCGATGATGTCCTTGATGCCGATGGGGATGCCGTGCAGCGGCCCCACCGGCCGGTTCGCCCGCAACGCGTCGGTCGCGCTTTCCGCCTCTGACAGGACCTGGGACCGATCCAGATGCACGATGCTGTTCAGCAACGGATCGATCCGGTCGATCCGGTCCAGCAGCGCCCGCACCAGTTCCAGGGGCGTCAGCGTGCCCTGCCGATAGGCTGCCCGGATGCCGCCGATATCCAGCCAATGCGGGTCGGACATGGTCATGATGGTCAGTCGTCCAGCGCCTGCCCGCCATCCGTCGCCGGCGCGAACAGGCGGGTCACGGCGAAGTCCAGGCCCACAACGGCCCCGACAGGCGGCACTTCCGCCACGGCGACACGCGCGGTCAGGCCGCCGCCATCTGGACGGTCGATCAGCAGCAGGGAGGCATCGCCCAGGAATTCCACCGCCCGCACCCGCCCCGTCGCCATCGACCCGGCGGGGTCCGCCAGCCGGATATTCTCCGGCCGCACGCCCAGGATGGCCGGAACGGCCGCGCCGGTGCCGGTCGGCATGGCGATGCCGGGTGCCTGGAAGCGGCCATCGCGTACCTCGCCCTCAATGAAGTTCATGGGCGGTGCGCCCAGAAAACCCGCGACGAACAGGTTGGCAGGCCGGTGATAGACATCGGCCGGGGTGCCGATCTGCTGGATGCGGCCCTTCTCCATCACGACCACCCGGTCGGCCATGGTCATGGCCTCTACCTGATCATGGGTGACATAGATGGTGGTGATGCCCAAATCACGCTGCAGCGCGCGCAGGGTGGAGCGCATGGTGCCGCGCAGCTTGGCGTCCAGGTTGGACAGGGGTTCGTCCATCAAGAACAGCCGGGCCTGACGCACGATGGCGCGGGCCAGCGCCACACGCTGCCGCTGGCCGCCCGACATGGCGGCGGGGCGGCGATCCAGATAGGGGGTCAGTTCCACCCGCGCGGCGGCTTCCGTCACACGGCGGCTGCGTTCCGCCCTGGGGACGCCGGCCAGTTTCAGCGGATAGGCGATATTCTCCGCAACCGTCATGTGCGGATAAAGTCCGTAATTCTGGAACAC
>NZ_JAGOGJ010000139.1 GCF_017996735.1 Niveispirillum sp. | reverse complement strand
CTCTAATACCATCGGCATGAAATCTTGACCTTCGGTCAATCTTTCCTGCCCCTCAAGCGCCGGGCGGCTGCATCCGCAGCCTTGGCTAACGCCGCACGTGCGGCGCGGCGGCAGTCGCCTCCGATACTAACGGTCAAGAATTTTGACCGTTAGTATAACTTAGGTCATTTGCATTGACGTAGAAGCCTCTTCTACCGTCACCCCGGCGAAGGCCGGAGCCCAGATGACAGGCGCTTCGCTCTACGACTTGGGCCCCGGCCTTCGCCGGGGTGACGGTAGTGAGAGCGAAATTGGCCTGCTCAATTACCTACGTTAGCGCTTATGGGCCTTCGCCGGGAAGGCGACAACGTCGGGATGGTTGGTGGAATGAGATATCCGTGAGGAGGGGAAGATACATGGCAACGCGTTCGATCCTGAAGCCGCTGCTGCTGGGGGCGTGCCTGCTGGCCTTGTCCCCCCTGCCCGCCCTGGCGGCGGACCCGGTGCCGGTGGTGCCGGTCGCCATGCCCGATACGGAGACCTGGGACATCCAGGCAGCCCACGGCCAGACCTACCGTATCTTTGTCTCCCGGCCCCAGGGCGAAGCGCCCAAGGATGGCTATCCGGTGCTGTATGTGCTGGACGGCAATGCCATGTTCGCCGGCTTCGCGGAGGCGCGGCGCATCCAGAGCGTCTATAAGGACGGTCAGGACAAGATGATCGTGGTGGGCATCGGCTATCCCGGCGACACGCCCTATGACCCGCGCCGCATGGGCGATTTCACCGCCCCCATCGCCACCCCGGCCCTGAAGGCGCTGTACAAGGATTTCCCGGCCGGCGGGCGTGACCAGTTCGCGGCCTTCCTGATCGACCAGCTACGGCCGGAGATCGCTAAGCGCTACGCCACCCATCCCTTGCGCCAGTCGCTCTATGGTCATTCGCTGGGCGGGCTGTTCGCGCTGCATGTGCTTTATTCCCGTCCCGGCGCCTTTCACACCATCATCGCGGCCAGCCCGTCGATCTGGTGGGATAACCAGGCCATCCTTGCCGAGGAACCGGCCTTCAGGGCGAAGCTGGAGAAGGAACCGGCCCTGGGCCGCGGCACACGCCTGCTGATGCTGGCCGGCGAGCGGGAGGAGACGGAGGTGACCGTCACCGACAGTGCGGCCCTGGCCAAGCGGCTGGAGCCGCTGTCGGCCTATGGGCTGCGCAGCAGTTACAAGGTGCTGGATGGCGAAACCCATGTCACCGTACCAGCCCGGTCGGTGACCATGGTGCTGCGCGCGGTGATGCAGTGGCCGTGAGGCTTTTCGGGGGGGCGGGGCGGTCTTTCCCTCACCCTCCCGTTGGCTGATGCCAACGGGCCCCTCCCTCTCCCACGTTGTGGGAGAGGGGCGGAACTTGGTGTTGAGCCTCATTTCGCCCCTCGCCCGCTTGGCGGGAGAGGGGGGGGCCCGCCGCGAAGCGGTGGGAGGGTGAGGGAAAATCAGGTCGAAGCCTGACGCCCCCAAAAGGAACACCCCCGGTTTTCACCAGGGGTGTCAAGTCCACAGCAAACCTGCTGGGTTTCAGGGCTTGGCCCCGAACTGGTCCAGCGCGCCATGCACGGGCCGCCCTTCGAACAGGGTCAGCAGCACATTGGTCGCCGCGATCCGCATCGGTTCCACCTTGAAGATGTCCTGGTCCAGGACGACCAGATCGGCGCTCTTGCCCGGCTTGATGGAGCCGGTCAGGTCTTCCATGCTGTTGGCATAGGCGACGTCGATCGTATGGGCCTTCACCGCCTCCTCCAAGGTCAGAACCTCGCCCGGCAGCAGTGGCGGGGTCGCCGGTTCCTCGTAATTCACGCGGGTGATGGCCACCTGCAGGCCCGCCAGCGGATTGGCGGTGGCCACGGGCCAGTCAGCGCCATAGGCGATGATGCCGCCGCCCTTCAGGATGCTTTTGACCGGGTAGATCCATTGTGACCGGACGGGGCCGATCACCTGCTTGGTCAGGTCCATATAGGGATAGTTGCTGGCCCAGGTGGCCTGGAATTGCGCGATCACGCCCAACTGGCCGAACCGCGGCTGGTCGGCCGGGTCCACGACATTCATATGGGTGATCATCGGGCGATAGAGGCTGCCATTCGCAGCCTTGGCGCGTTCAAACACATCCAGTGCCGCCCGTGTGGCGGCATCACCGATGGCGTGGACATAGGGCTGTATGCCGGCGGCACCAAGCTGTGTCACGGCCTTTTCGAACGTCTCGGGGGTGATCTGCAGGGTACCGTGATTGTGCGGATCACCCACATAGGGCTCGATCATCGCCGCCGTCTTCTGCGGGATCACGCCATCGGCATAAAATTTCACGGCGCGGGCCTTGAAGCCGTAGCTTTCGGCCCGTTTCGCCGCCGCCAGAAGGTTGGGTATCTGCTCCAGGCCCTGGTCGTTCTCCCATTTCATGGCGACGGCGACATGGCTGGTCAGTTCGCCCTTGTCCTTCACGGCCTTGTAGGCGTCCAGCACGGCGCTGGCACCCTGCGCGCCCACCCCGATCCCGGCATCGTGCCAGTTGGTGATGCCCAGGCTGTTAAGGATGGCGGCCGTATAGATGATCGAGTGCTGCAACTCGTCGGCGGTCGGCGGGGGAACGAGGGATTGGACCAACGCCGTGGCGGCTTCTTGCAGGCCACCCACCGGCTCCCCTGTCTTCGGGTCCTTGTCGATCTGGCCGTTCAGCGGGTTTGGCGTGGCCTTGGTGATACCCGCCATCGACAGGGCCTTGGAATTGACCCAGTAGCTGTGGCCACCCACGGATTCGAAGATCAGCGGACGGTCGGTGGACACGGCGTCCAGCACCTCCTTGCGGGGGATGCCATTGGGCGGGAACAGCGCATCCTGCCAGCCCACGCCATAGATGGTGCCGCTTCCGGGTGCCGCCTGGATACAGCGGGCGATGATGCGCTGGTAATCCTCCAGCGTCTTGCCTTCATGCAGAGAACAGCGCGAATAGGCCAGGCCACCGAACACCGGATGCACATGCGCATCGCCGAAGGACGGCATCAGCAGCCGCCCGCTCAGATCGACCACCCGCGTCCCGTCACCCTTATAACGGGCCAGATCGGCAGACGTGCCCACGGCGACGATCTTGCCATCGTCCACGGCCACGGCCTCTGCCCAGGGCTGGCCCGGTTCCACGGTATAGACGCGGGCATTGGTGAACAGCAGGTCGGCAGCCGGAACCTTTTCCGGCTTGTCCCCGCAGGACACAAGGGCGGTGGTGCCCAGCAGCAGCAACAGCCCTTCCACGCAACGACGCCGGGTGCGGCCTGACAGCATCGACATCAATCACCTCTTCTCCAGAATCGAAAGGGCGGCCGAAGCCGCCCTTCCCTCCATTGTCATCAGAACTTGCGCGTCACCGAGGCCAGCAGCGTCCGATCCTTGGCCGCCACGCAGTAGCCTTCCGGCGGGGAAGACAGGCCGCAGGTGGCATAATACTTCTTGTTGAACAGATTGCTGGCATTGACCGACGCCGACCAGTCGCCATAGTTGGCGGAGACCATGGCATCCACCAGGGTCACGGACGGGGTCAGGAAGGTCTGGGTGGTGTCGATCTTGTTGCCGATATAGCGGACGCCGGCACCGGCCCGGAACTCCCAATCGGCCCCGACCTCGAAGGTCTTGTTACCCCAGAAGGAGGCCATTTCCTTGGGAATGTCGATAAGGCGGTTGCCCGCCGTCAAGGTCGAGCTGGAGGTCAGCACCTTGGGATTGGCGTAGCTGTAGGAGGCGGCGATGTCGTAATCGCCGGGCAGGCGGATCGTCGCCTCGAACTCCACACCCTTGGACCCAACCGAACCACCCTGGATGAAGTTCTGGATGTTAGCCGGATCCTGGGAGACGTAGTTGCTTTCCTCGATATCGAAATAGGCGGCGGTGATCAGCGCACCGCGCATCGGCTCCCACTTGGCGCCACCCTCATACTGGCGGGCCGTGCGGGGGCTGAAGGCATTGCCGAAATAATCGCCGCCCGGCACGGGCAGGAAGCTTTCCGAATAGCTGACATAGGGCGAGATCCCGGCACCCAGTTCGCCGATGATACCCCCGCGATAGGACCAGGCATTCTGCTTCAGCTCACGCACGCCGTTACGCTCCGACGTCGACCGGTCGCGCCGCGCGCCCAGCAGGACATGGACGCGGTCGCCCCAACTGATCTGATCCTGCACATAGAGGCCGAGCTGCGTGCTCTTATAATCCAGGAAGTTGGTGTAGCTATAACCGAAGCTGGCGCCATATTGCGGATTATAGATGTTGATCGGCGGCGGGCTGGGGCCGTTGAAGCAGCCATACAGGCCCTGGTAATCGTCGCAGGAGAAGCCTTCATCCTTGCTCTGCTTGAACCAAGTGTAGTCGATACCGAACAGGACATTGTGCTTGATGTCACCGGTCATGAAGGTCACCGACAGGTTGTTGTCGGTATTCAGGACCTTGCTCTTCTCCCGGTTTACGTAATATTCACGCTTCAGCAGGGTTTCAGCCGCGTCGGCGAACGGGTTCGCATAGGCGAAATAGCCGCCGTCGGAAAGGTCGGCATAGACCTCCTTGTAATCCGTATCCATGTAGGAATATCGGGTACGGCTGTTGAAGACGATATCCGACGTAAACTTGTGGCTGAACAGGGCAGACCCGGATGTGTACTGGGTGTCCATGCCGCCGAAATCCGGCTCGCCCTGGTAAAAGTTGAAGGCCACCCGCTTGGTCTTGTTGGGCGCCAGTATCGACTTGGATATCGGCACATAGCCCAGGGAGCCCTGGCTGTCATCCTGGTAGAGGCCGATCAGTGTCAGGCTGGTGTCAGGCGTGATCTCCCAGGTCAGCGACGGATTGATCAGGATGCGGTCGTCCGGCGTGCCCCATTGGGACTCCCCGTCGCGCCCCACCGCCACCAGGCGGGCGGCCACCGTCTCCGACACGGCGCCGGTTACGTCGCCCTGGATCTGCTTGCGCTTGTCGGTACCGAAAACGATTCCGACCTCGCCCCCCGTCTCGAATTTCGGGGTCTTGCTGGCGCCGTTCAGGATGCCGCCGGGGCCGCCGGCACCGTACAGAACCGAGGACGGGCCGCGCATCACTTCGGCACGTTCCAGCGTGAAGGTCTCCAGGCGGGCGCCGTAGATGAAGTCGGGCATGCGCTTCAGCCCGTCCAGATACTGGGCGGCATCGAAGCCGCGGGCCGTGACGAAGTCGCCGCGGCTGTCGACGCTGGTGGCCCCCGACACGCCGGCGCTGTAGCGGTAGATGTCCTGCAAATCCACGGCCGTACGGTCGCGGAATTCCTGGTCGGTGATGACGCTGATCGCCTGCGGCGTCTCGATCAGGGCGGCATTGGTCTTGGTACCGACCAGGGCCCGTTCGCCGATCACGACGATCTCATCCAACGCGTCGCCACTGCCTTCCTGCTGCCCCATCGCCACGCCAGGTAGCGCCAGGGTCGACAGCAGCGCCAGTCGCAGCGCCTTTGCCGACAATGCAGACTTGGGTCCGTTAAGCATCATTTCCATCATAATCCCCTTTACCATCCCTGCTGTACTTGCCCAGCAACATTGATTTTTGGATCGCACGGACGTTCGATCACGGATAGACCGCGCCAGCTCGCCTCTTGCCGGAAATCAGCTTGGCGCAATGCCATTCGGGAGAAATGTCATAAACGGGGTAATGCCGGGTAAAGACGGGTAAGCCCGCAGGATAGGTGCTGGGTATCTGCTGAAACAAGACCTTACACCCTGTCGACCTTACCCGATTACCACCCCGCTTACCCTTCCACCAGATTGCGCGGCCCCCTGTTGCCACCCACCCTCCGCCTGGCGAAACGCGACACCGGAAAGGGGCATGACATGGACAGGATCGACCCGGATATCGCCCGCTTCGTGGAACAGATGCGCCAGGACTGGAAGCAGTTCCCACCGTTCGAGACCATGTCCTTTCCCGAACAGCGGGTGGCGGCGGAGAAGGTGCGGGCGCGCTGGACATTGGGCGGGCCGGTCATGGCCCGGACCCTGGAACGCAGCTTCGATCCTGGTGCCGGTGAATTGCGGGTCCGGGTATACCGCCCCCTCAATGACCACTCACCGCTGCCGGCCCTGATCTATATCCATGGCGGCGGCTTCACCCTGTTCAGCATCGACACGCATGACCGGCTGATGCGTGAATATGCCGCGCGCGGGGGTTTCGTGGTCGTCGGCGTTGATTACCCCTTGTCGCCGGAAGCGAAATATCCGACCGCGCTCAACCGGATCGAAGGGCTGATGCTGTGGCTGCGGGACAATGCCGGGCGCTGGGGCATTGATCCTGACCGGCTGGCCATGGGCGGAGACAGCGCCGGCGGCAACCTGTCCTTCGCCACCTGCCTGCGCCTGCGCGAACGGGGGGAACCGGGGCTGGTAAAGGCCCTCCTGTCCAACTATGGCGGCTTTTCCGCCACCATATCGGACGCGGCGGAGGCGCGGTTCGGCGGACCCGGATCGATCCTGCACCGGGAGGAGGCGCTTGGATACTGGGCCAATTACCTGCGCGGGCCCGAGGATGAGGATGACCCCCAGGCCTGCCCCCTGCTGGCTGACATCACAGGCTTCCCGCCTTGCTTCCTGGCTGTGCCGGAACTGGATCTGGTGGCCGAACACAGTCTGGCGATGCATGACCGGCTGAAGCAGGCGGGGGTGGAGGTGGAATGCATCGTTTATCCAGGTGCCTTGCACAGCTTCCTGGAGGCCATGTCCATCTCCGCCCTGGCCCGGCGGGCCATTGCCGACGGGGCGGCGTTTGTGGCCCGCAGGATCGGTTCCTAACCCCCCGCCCGAATGCGCGCCTTGCGATGGCCATAGCCAAGGTAGAGCGCCACGCCGCAGGCGATATAGACCAGCAGGATCAGAGCCTGTGTCCATTCGCCATGGGCAGCGCGGGTCATCACGTCATCCAGCACCGGCCCCGCCATCATCACACAGGACGCAAGCGCCAGCACCGGCACGGTGCCGATCCACACGCCCTTCACCCGCACCCCGCCCAGCGGCACCTTGAACGGGCGCGGCAGGTCCGGATGGGTGGTGCGCAGCTTCATGACGGCGATGGCGACGGTGGAGAAGACGCAGATCGTGCCCAGGCTGACCATGTCGGCCAGCAAGGTGATGGGCAGCAGTGCCGCCGCCACGGCGGAGATTGCTGCCACGACGATGGTGGCGAAGCCCGGCGTGCGGAAGCGCGGATGCAGGCCGGAGAAACGCGGCGGCAGCAGCCCGTCGCTGGACATGGCGTGGCAGACGCGCGACTGGGCATAGGTGTTGATCAGCAGGACCGACGCCAGGCCGGTCAAGGCACCGGTCTTGATGATGACGGCCAACACCGGCATGCCCACGGCCCCCACCGCCACGGCGATCGGGTCGGGCGCGTCCAACGCTGAAAACGGCACCAGCCCGGTCATCACCAGCGCCACAGCGCCATAGAGCACCGAACTGGCCACCAATGCGCCCAGGATGCCCAGCGGCACGTCGCGCTGGGGTTTGCGGGCCTCCGCGGCGGCGGTCGCCACCGCCTCGAACCCCAGATAGGCGAAGAACAGGATGGAGGCGGCGCGGAAGATGCCGGGCACGCCGTAGCGGAACCCACCCTCATTCTCCGGAATGAAGGGCAGCCAGTTGGCGCTGTCCACCTTGCCGGCGCCGACCAGGACGAAACCGATCAGCACGCCCACCTTGATCACCACCAGCACCGTGTTGACGGCGGCCGACTGCCGGATGCCGCGCACCAGCACCCAGGCCACCACGCCCAGCGCCGCCACCGCGACCAGATTGATGCCGCCATCGGCCACCAGCGTCACCCCGCCGGTCCCACCCTGGGCCCGCAGCCAGGAGGTGGAGAGAGCGGCCGGCACCACGATCCCGAAATCACCCAGCAGACTGGTGAGATAGCCTGAGAACCCGACGGCCAGGGCCGCACCCGCCAGCCCGAATTCCAGCATCAGCATCCAGCCCAATCCCCAGGCGAACACTTCCCCCAGCACCGTATAGGCATAGGCGTAGGAGGCGCCCGACAAGGGCAGCACCGACGCCAGCTCCGCATAGCACAGGCAGATGAAGCCACAGGCCAATGCGGCGATCAGGAAGGACAGGATGACCGCCGGCCCCGCATAATGGGCCGCCGCCGCCCCGGTCATCACATAGACGCCGGCCCCGACGATGCAGCCGATGCCGATGAAGATCAGTTGCCATGGCCCCAGCGTGCGGGTCATGCCCCTGCTGTCGGCATCCTTGCGCGCCAGTTCCATGGGTTTGCACATCAGGAAGGAACGGGACGGCTTGTCCATCTGAGGGCTTCCTTCAAAAGGGGGGTGTGCGCCGCAGGTCAGGCCCAGCCGAAGGCGAGCCCTGACGGAGGGCAGTGCGGATGAATGTCAGGGTTCGGGGCTTCGCCCCTCGACCTGAGTTACGACAAACCCAGCTCCGCCAGGATCGCCGCGCGGTCGGCGTCAAGGGCGGGGGCGGGGCGGTCGGGTGTTTGCCGGGCGGTGTCGCTGGCAAACGGCGGGGCCGTATACATCAGGCCGCCTTCCACCGGATGGGTCATGGTGCGGAAATAGCCGCTGCCGGCCAGATGCGGTTCGACCGGAAGATCCTCCAGCCGGTTGACGGGCGCGCACGGAATGTCGGCGGCGCGCAGCGTCTCCAGCCATTCGGCGGAGGTGCGGTCCGGCGCGGCGTCCGCCACCAGCCCGTAAAGCCGGTCGATATTGCGCGACCTTTGCTGGTCGTCGGTGACGTCAGGCGATGAGGCCAGTTCCTCCTGCCCCACGAGGCGCAGGAAGCGCTGCCACTGCGCCGCCGTGTAGGGCATGATGGTGACGTAGCCATCGCGCGTGCGGTAGGGGCGGCGGCTTGGCGAATTCAACCGCCCATAACCCCTGTCGGGCAGCGGTGGCACGAAGCTCTGGCCCGACAGTTGCTCGATCAGCAGGAACGACGCCATCGCCTCATACATCGGGGTTTCGACATGGCAACCCTCGCCCGTACGACCGCGCGACGCCAGACCGGCGGCGATGGCGAAGGCCAGATGCAGCCCCGCCACCTTGTCGCACATCACGGTGCGCACGAAGCGCGGTTCGCCATTGGCGTCTTCATTCAGCCAGGCCAGGCCGGACGCGGCCTGGATGCAGTCATCATAGGCCGGTTCATCCCCATACAGCCCGCGCCCGAACCCGCGCGCCGCGCAATAGACGATGTCGGGTTTGGTGACCTTGATGGCCCCATAATCCAGGCCCAGCTTGCGGGCGGCATTCTCGCGCATGTTGTGAACGAAGACGTCGGCGGATGCGACCAGCCGGTCCAGAATGCGCTTGTCTCCGGCTTGGGTCAGGTCCAGGGCGATGGAGCGCTTGTTGCGGTTCAGGTTCAGGAAACCCGCCCCGTCACCCCCTGGCCGGCCGGGCCGGGCAGCGCGGAACACGTCGCCGGCCATTGTCTCCACCTTGATGACGTCCGCCCCCATGTCGGCCACCAGTTGCGTGGCATAGGGGCCCAGCACCACGGTGGACAGATCGACGACGCGCACACCTTTCAACAGATCGAACATCGCATCTTTCCCTTTTGTCCCTCAGGCACCGGGCGCCGCCACCCGGCGGCTTGGCTTACGCCTAACCCGCCAACGCACGCGACCGGGCCGCCGCCGCCCGCACCACCTGCCCCGCCAGGGCATCGATGGTCCCCTCCATGGCGCCCAGGCCGGCGGCGGTGGTGCCGCCGGGGCTGGTCACCTGACGGCGCAATTCGTCCAGTCCAGCGCTTTCCGCCTCCGCCAGACGGGCGGCCCCGATAAAGGTCTGACGGGCCAGCCGCGTCGCCGTCGCGCCATCCAGCCCTTCTTGCATGCCGGCCCGGATCAGCGCTTCGGTGAAGCGGAAGAAATAAGCGGGGCCGCTGCCGGACAGGGCGGTGACGGCGTCCAGGTCGCCCTCGCTTTCCAGCCAGAGCAACGCCCCCGTTGGGCGCAGGATGCGGTCCACGGCGGCGCGTTGGGCAGGGGTGACGGCGGGGGAGGGCACCGCCGCACTGATGCCGTGGCCGATGGCGGCCGGCGTGTTGGGCATGGCGCGCACGATGGCGGCATTCGCCCCGGCGGCGTCAGCCAGCCGGGTCAGCGGGATGCCGGCCATGATCGACAGGAAAAGGGTTTCCGGCCCGCCCAGTGCCGCCAGTTCCGGTGCAATGGTGGCGAAGGTCTGCGGCTTCACGGCCAGGATGATGGTGCCGCAGCCGACCGCGTCGGCCAGGGAGGACAGCCGCTCCACACCCACCGGCAATTCGGCGGCATGCGGATCGAAGGCCAGAACCCGATGGCTGGCCACCAAAGCCTTGGCGATGGCCCCGCCCATGCGGCCGCAACCGATCATCAGCACAAGGTCAGACATCACTCCCCTCCTCCCACCTTCCGGGATTGAAGCGGCGCATCCAGTCGGCAAGATCGGTATCGGGAATGCTGGCCAGGATAGTGCGCAGCGTGTCCGGCCGTTCATCCTGACCCAGCTTGAACTTGCCCCTGGTCCGTGTGACGCGGGCGCGGAAGCCGACAATATGCCGGATCAACTGGTCGTAACGCGGGCCCAGTTCCGACGGGGTCCAGGGCAGCGGCATGTCGCGCTCAACCTGACCAGCCAGCAGGTCCAGGGACGGGCCGGTCAGTCCCTCCTCCACCGTCACCTCGGCCCAGACGCGAAGCTGCGCATAGTTCCAGGTCGGGCCCCAGTCGCGCCGTCCGGCATGCGAGGGGGAGACATAGGATTGCGGACCCTGGAACAGGATCACCGCGCGCGGATCGCGCGCCAGGGCGGCGTTCAGCGGATTGGACCGCGCGAAATGGCCGATCAGTTCGGTCAAACCGCCCTCCTCGTCATAGATGCCCACCAGGGGCAGCAGGCTCGCTTCCTCCCCGTCCGGGGTCATGACCCAGGCCAGCGGATGCTGGTCGATGAGATGGCGGATATCAGCCGCACTGTAAGTCTCGAAAATGGTGGACATGCCCTGTTTACCCGTCTGCGATCTACGGATTACCCGTTGCAAGGGCTTGATGATCGGGCGGGATTGGACCATAGGAAACCACCAAGATGACAAAATCGAGGGGTCCAATGGCGCGCACCTGGCAGGTCAGCCTGAGCGAGCGGATCGACGCCACCCGCCCGGCCCCCCTTTACATGCAGATCATCCAGGCCGTGATTCACGATATCGAGAACGGGCGGCTGGCGTCGGGTACCTATCTGCCGTCCAGCCGCGCGCTGGCGGAAATGCTGGGCGTCAACCGCAAGACGGTGGTGCTGGCCTATGAGGACCTGATCGCCCAGGGCTGGCTGGACAGCACAGCCACACGCGGGACGCTGGTGTCGGTGACATTACCTGAAAGCGGCGGGGCCAGGCGCAAGGTCGCCGCCCGTCCCCATGGCATTGCGACACCCGGCTATGGTTTCACCGCCCCACCGGACCGCCCGCTGGCCCTGCCCGGCGGGACCGGGTTGAAGCTGGATGAGGGCGCACCCGACGGGCGGCTGTTCCCGCCGGAACTACTGGCGCGGGCCTATCGCGCCGCCACGCATCGCGCATCGCGCGCCAATGGGCTGCAATATCGCGATCCGCGCGGCGTGCCGGAACTGCGGGACGCCATTGCCGGCATGCTGAAGACCCAGCGCGGCATGCCGGTGGGGATGGAAAATATCTGCATCACGCGCGGCAGCCAGAACGGCATCTTCCTGGCCGCCATGACCCTGCTGCGCCCCGGCGACGCGGTGATCATGGAGGAACTGACCTATGAGCCGGCCCTGGCCGCGTTCCAGGCGCTGGGGGCCCGTATCATTCCTGTGGGCCTGGACGAGGATGGGATGGATCTGGACGCGGTGGAAGCCGCCTGCCGCCAGCACAAGGTGAAGGCCGTCTTCGTCACCCCGCACCATCAATTCCCCACGACGGTGGCATTACGGCCCGACCGGCGGCTGCGGCTGGTGGAACTGGCGCGCCAGCATGGGTTCGCGCTGATCGAGGATGATTACGACCATGAATTCCATTTCCAGTCACAGCCCCTGCTGCCCATCGCGGCCTACGCGCCCGCGCAGGTGATCCATGTCGGATCGCTGTCCAAGCTGCTGCTGCCGACCCTGCGCATCGGCTATGTGGCGGCCCCCGCGCCCGTGGTGGATGCGCTGGCCCATATGGTGTCGTTGAGCGACGGGATGGGCAATGGCGTGACGGAGACCACCGCCGCCATCCTGATCGAGAATGGGGAACTGCGCCGCCACGCCCGCAAGGCGCGGCAGGTCTATGCCGGACGCCGCGAAAGCTTTGCCGCCGAACTGCGCCGGGTGCTGGGCGACAGGGTGGATTTCCGCATTCCCGATGGCGGCCTGGCCTTCTGGCTGCGTTTTGCCGGGGACTTGGACGGGATTGAGGAGCGGGCCAGGGCAGCCGGGCTGCGCTTTGCCGGGTCACGGTCCTTCATGGCCCGGCCGGACGCGCCCCGCGGCCTGCGCGTCGGCTTCGCATCCCTGAACGAAGCGGAGGCGCAGACCGCCATCGCCATTCTGGGCAGGGCGACAGTCTGACCATCTGGACCCGTATGGTTGCCGGGAACTGGAGGTTTCGCTGGCCAGACTTGAATGGGCACATCTGATCAAGGCGGGGATAAGCGGGGTTACGACAATGTCCAATCCATATACAGACCGGCAGAAGGTGACGCCGCGCGGCTGGTTCGTGCGGCTGCATCGCTGGCTGGGCCTGGGGGCGGCCCTGTTCTGGCTGGTCCAGGCTGTGACAGGCACTCTGCTCAGCTTCCATTTCGAACTGGACGACGCCTTGATCAGCACCGACAGCCGGCCCACCGACATGGCGGCGGTGGAACGGCGGCTGGATGCGCTGGGGCCGGGGGTGGTGTGGATATGGACGACGGCGGGCCTGCCCGACCGCTATGTCGTCAACTACACGGACGCCGACGGCGTGGCGCGCAAGGCCAGGATTGATGGTGGTGGCGAGGTGCTGCGCGACCGGCCAGCAGAGGAATACACCTTCTTCGAACTGATGCGCGGCATCCATATCGACCTGCTGGCCGGACGGGTCGGGCATTGGATCATGGCGGTGACAGGGTTGATGCTGGTCACCAACCTGATCTTCGGGCTGGTCGTGGCCTGGCCGCGCGGCGGGGGCTGGCGCCGGGCGCTGACGCCCTTGAAGACCAGGCACCCGGTTGCGCGCTCCTATTCCCTGCACAGGGCCGTGGGGCTGTGGATGGTGATCCCGGCATTGCTGCTGGCCGGCACCGGCAGCCTGATCCTGTTTGAGCATGAGATCGGCGATCTGGTGGGGGCGGAGGATGTGCAACTGCCCGCCAACCCGCCACAGGGACCGGGGGTGGGGTTGGAGGCTGCGGTGCAAGCCGGCGTGGCCGCCATTACCGGCAGTCGCTTCGTGGGCACCACCATGCCGTCCGGGGCCGATGCCAGCTATTACCTTTGGGTCCGGGCGCCGGGCGAGCTTTATCGCGGCGGCTATGGCGGCAGCCTGGTGATCGTCAACGCCAACGATGCCAGCATCCGGGGCGCCTGGCCGGTGACACAGGCGCCGATTGCCAAGTCCTTCGTTGCCTCCTTCTACCCCCTGCACACGGGCGAGGCCGGGGGTACGGTCGGTCGGGTCCTGGCCTTGGTCACGGGGTTGGGCCTGACCTATGTGCTGGTCTATGGAATGCTGCTTTGGTGGCGGCGGACCCGCAGGAGGGCTACGGCCCCTGGCTGAGGCGCGGCAAAAGCCTCACTGCCGGGTCAGGCCATCCGCAGCCGTCCAGACACCCTGGCCACCGGGAACTGGGGCTGTTTGCTGTCGATCATCAAGCAGCCCGGGCCGGATCAACGGCGCGTGCCGCGACGGATGATCCTTCTCGTGGTCCAGAACCACCCGAACAGCCCGCTCCCGGACCTCAGATGAAAACTTGTCCGTTGTCTTGATTATCGCCGTCCCATCCTCTTAGGAGTTGGAGCCGCCGACAATCCCGCCGCAGTTCAGTTTCCAGCGCGCCCACCAACATCTTGCCGGCTGTCATAGCACCGGGCGCCACCCCGTCCTCCTTGGTCAAGGTGTGGATCGGCGACGCGGGACCGTAGCTCGTGGTTTTGGCCAGCGTCGCCGAATGCCTTCCGCCCTGCGTCAAATCGGGAAATGGCCGGGCTGGGTCTCCAGGGTGATCCAGCGGGTTTCGGTAAAGCTCTCGATGCCCTGACGTCCACCGAAGCGGCCATAGCCAGATGCGCCGGTGCCGCCGAAGGGCATCTGGGCCTCGTCATGGACGGTGGGGCCGTTGACATGACAGATGCCGGAGCGGATGCGACGGGCGATGGTCAGGCCACGCTGGGTCTTGCGCTGGCCCTTGGGGCCGGCGCGCCCACGGTTGTGAACGCCGCCGCCGCGCCGTCATGTGACCGGCAATGTCTGCTGGACATCATGACCCATTATGTCGACGCGATCCCCAAGCATGACCGCAGTACCCTGCCGATTGCCAAGACCGTGCGCGAAACGGTCAATGGCCGTGTTTCCGAGGCGCAGTCGGACTATTTCTGGAAACTGATCGACGGCGTGCCCTATCGCCAGATTTCCGCCGATCCATCCACGGGTGAGGTCGCTTTGCTGGGCGTCGCCACGGAGGCCTGCGCGCGGGGCCCCTACTGGCTGCGCCTGAAAATCGAGAAGCGGCAGATCGTGGAGATCGAACAGATCATCGGCGAAAGAAGCGCCGGCGGCGTGCCGGGCCTTGCGGCACCCAACCCCTATTTCGATCAAATCCTGCCGGAAAAAAGCCGGTCGACGCGTGAGCAACTGATCGCCATCGCCGATGGCTATTTCGAGGGGCTGCAACGCCATGACGGTTCCGCCGTCCAGTCGGCCCCCGGTTGCCGGCGGTTTGAGAATGGCAACCAGACCTCCATCAATCCGCTGGGCAATACATGGCCCTGCAACCAGATGGACGATTACGTCTATATGGACAAGATCAAGGAGCGCCGGTTCCCCGTCGTCGATGTCGAACGCGGCATCGTGGTCGGGGCCATGGTGATCGAGGTAGCCAAGCCGAAGCCCCTGCCGCCCAGCACCGTCACGGCATTGCCGGGTCAGCATCCGCCGCCGCAGGCCATTCCGCTGTTCCTGCGTCCACATGACACGCTGATCCAGGAAGTCTTCAAGATTTCTGATGGAAATATCCAGGAAATCAACGTGATACGCCTGGATATGCCCTATCTGTGGGGCAGCGGCTGGTAATGCCTCTCATACCACCGGTCATCAATCATGACCGGTGGTACGGCGGCGACTGCCGCCGCGCGGCCCGTGCCGCGTGAAGCCAGGCCCTGGCCGGGGCTGTCCATAATGCCACCAAGGCGCGTGTTCCCGTGCTGATCTTTGCCGGCTCCTCCCCCTTCACCCAGCAGGGGGAGATGGTGGGAAGCCGGAATGGAATTCATCCAGTGGATTCAGGATGTGCATGACCAGCGTGGCCTGGTTCGCGGCTATATGCGCTATGACAACGAAATCCGCACGGGCGCCAACGTCAAACAACTGGTCCATCGCGCCATGCAGTTTGCACGAAGCGACCCCAAGGGGCCGGTTTACCTGATGGCCGGGCGGGAGGTGCTGGAGGCTGAGTGCAAGCCTTGCACCGTCGATATGGAGCGCTGGGCACCCGTGGCCCCGGCCCCGCTGAGCGGGGCCAATGCCCGCTTCCTGGCCGGGGCGCTGGCCGAGGCCCGGCGTCCGTTGATCGTGACCTCTTATCTGGGTCGCAATCCGGCGGCGGTGCGGCTGCTGGAAAGTCTGTGCACGCGTCTGGGCAGCGGCGTCCTGGAATCCGTGCCCAGTTATGTGAACCTGCCCCATGATCACCCGATGTATCTGGGCAGCCAGTGGAACGACCCCACGCAGCATCCCGCGCTGGCAGATGCCGATGTCGTGCTGGTCATGGACAGCGACGTTCCCTGGATCCCGACCAAGAACCGTCCCGCGGACAGCGCCCGCCTCTATCACATCGATATTGATCCGCTGAAGGAACAGATGCCGTTGTTAGGGTGGACGGCCCCCCGGCATCGCTGTGCCATAGTTGGGTTGTCAGACACCAACATCGGGAGCCGCCCAGATGGAGTATAAACGGATTGCGATCGACATTTCCAAGCATGTGTTCACGCTGCATGGTGTCGATGCCCAGGAACAGCCGGTCCTTCGGCGCAACCTGAAGCGCA
>NZ_JAGOGJ010000138.1 GCF_017996735.1 Niveispirillum sp. | reverse complement strand
GACACTCTGTTTCGTCAGGGACAGGCGGCCGCGCAATGACAGGGCGGGGGCCGTGCCGCTGCGGGCATCCCCAGGAAGTTCGATGCCGGCCAGATGCTGTGCCAGATGCAGGACAGGGGCGGCATCCGGGCTTTGCAGGGCGATATCGCCCTCCAGCCGGGCATCGCTGCCGGCCGGGGGCACGGTGCCGGTGAAGCGTAGGTCCGCCTTCGCATCGGTCAGCGACAGAATGGCCCGGACCGGGACCGCACCATTCGCCGACCGGCGCGCTGCGTTCAGGGTCAGCCGCGCGGGCCTGCCATCCAAGGCGCCACTGGCCACCAGTTCAAACGGCCCGTTGGGGCCGCCCGCCGCGAGTTCACCGGACAGGCCCGCCAGCCGGACCACATCGCCACCGGCACGTTCCAGCGCCAGTGAGCCGGCACGCAGCGTCACCCCCTCCACCTGTACCGCCCCGCCCAGCGCCGATGGCGCCAGCGGCCAGCGCGCCGCGCCATCCAGCGGCAGGATGGCCCGCATCTCCGCCTCGTCCAGCGTAAGCTGTTCGATCGTCACCTGCCCCTGCAACAAGGGCCAGGGGCGGACCTTCATGGCCACGCGGCCGATGCTGGCCAGCGGTTCCCCCGCGTCCAGAAGCCGGACATTGTCGGCGGTCAGGGTCGGCACGGGTAGCAGGGTAAGGCTCAGATCGCCATCGATGACCACCTGCCGTCCTGTCAGGCCGGCCAGACCGTCGGCCACGCGGGACCGGAATTCGTTCCAGGGCACCAATGCCGGTCCCGCCAGGACCACCAGGATCAGCAGGGCCAGCGTCAGCCCCAGGGTCACCGCGATCCGCTTCACGCCTTGCCCATCCCTCTTGCCTTCAATGCGATATGGGGTCTTAACCTATAGAACCGGTGCGCGACAGCATAGGGAATGAAATGGGCGAAATCGTGAATCTGAACCGCGCGCGCAAGGCGAAGGCCAAGGCGGAGCGGGAGACGCAGGCAGCGGAGAACCGCATCCGTTTCGGCCTGACCAAAGAGGAAAGGAAGAAGCGCGAAGCGCAGGAGGCGACCGCCAGGAAGCACCTGGACGGGCACAAGCTGGACTGACGGACAGGTCCGCCCCACCTGCCGGTTCAGATCATGCCCGCGCGTCCGCCTGACGGACACAAAAGTGCTTTGTCACCCGCGACTTGCGCCGCCCGGTCAGGGCGGCCCCGACCTTCGGTGCGATTGCGCAGGTCGGGCGGCAAGCGTAATTTCCGATCGCCAAGCCCGGCAAACCCCGCTGAAGGGGACGGGCATTGACGAAAAGGAACCATCACATGACCGAACCTACCCCCATTACCATCGCGCGCGGCGACGGTATCGGCCCGGAAATCATGGACGCCACCCTGGAAGTGCTCCAGGCGTCGGGCGCCAACCTGGCCTTCGAAGAAATCCAGATCGGCGAAAGCGTCTATAAGCGCGGCATCATGAACGGCATGGAGCCCAGCGCCTGGGACAGCCTGCGCCGCACCAAGGTCTTCCTGAAGGCCCCGATCACCACGCCGCAGGGGGGCGGGTACAAGTCGCTGAACGTCACCATCCGTGGCGCGCTGGGCCTCTATGCCAATATCCGCCCCTGCGTGTCCTATCATCCTTATGTCTCCACCAAGCACCCGACCATGGATGTGGTCATCGTGCGCGAGAATGAGGAAGACCTGTATGCCGGTATCGAATACCGCCAGACACAGGAAGTGACGCAGGCGGTGAAGCTGATTACCCGTCCGGGTTCGGAAAAGATCATCCGCTACGCGTTCGAATATGCCCGCGCGAACCATCGCCGCAAGGTGACGGCCTTCGTGAAGGACAATATCATGAAGATCAGCGATGGCTTGTTCCATCGCGTCTTTGACGAAATCGCCGCCGAATATCCCGATATCGAACATGAAAGCATGATCGTCGATATCGGTGCCGCGCGTCTGGCCGATACGCCCGAACAGTTCGACGTCATCGTCACCCTGAACCTTTATGGCGACATCATCTCCGACATCGCGGCCCAGATCACGGGGTCGGTCGGTCTGGCCGGCTCATCCAACATCGGCGACCAGTGCGCCATGTTCGAAGCCATTCACGGTTCGGCCCCCACAATCGCCGGCAAGAACATCGCCAACCCGTCGGGCCTGATCCTGGCCTCGGTCATGATGCTGGTCCATATCGGCCAGGCCGAAGCGGCGGAGAAGATCCATAATGCCTGGCTGCGCATGATCGAGGACGGCATCCACACCGTCGACATCTTCAAGCGCGGCGTGTCCAAGGCCCGCGTCGGCACGCGCGACTTCGCCCAGAACCTGATCGACCGTCTGGGTGAGCGTCCGACACAACTGATCCCCGCCTCCTATCAGGTGGGCGAGAAGTCCAGCTTCGCCGGCATCGCCCTGAAGGACTATGCGCGTCAGGAAAAGAAGCTGATCGGCGTCGATGTGTTCCTCGACCACAAGGGAGGCAATGGCGACGATATGGCCGCCCGCGTGGCCGGCCTGATCGGTGACGACCTGAAGCTGTCCATGATCTCCAACCGTGGTCAGAAGGTCTGGCCCGAGGGCGCCCCGGAAACCTTCTGCACCGACCATTGGCGCCTGCGCCTGCTGGGCGACGGCAAGTCGGTAGTCGGTCCGGCGGCCATCGTTGCCCTGCTGGGCCGTTTCGCCGATGCCGGCCTGGATGTGGTGCAGACGGCCAGCCTGTACAGCTTTGACGGCGCCAACGGCTTCTCTGCCGCTGCCGGGCAGTAGGCCGTCTGTCGGCGTGGTCCGCCGGATGGGGGAGGGGGCATAGGGCCCCCCTCTCCCTTCGGACAGGTAACGGAGTTACCCACAGGAATCCGTGTGGCGCCCCCTACACAAGCCGAGTCAAATTTGGTAGGTTGGAATCCAACAGGCCACCATATTTAGTGGCCAGATAATGGAAAGACAGCGATCCACAGGGTTGGGGACGGCCCTGAACATGGTGAACTGTTTGATCCGGCGTCGGTAACTGCCATACCATTAAGGGGATCTTTACGTGGAAGCGACGGAAAGCACCTGGAGCGAAGAGCGCGTTGAAAAGCTGCGCCAGCTTTGGGGTCAGGGAATGAGTGCCAGCGAGATCGCCGAGCTGTTGGGTAACGTGACCCGCAATGCCGTGATCGGCAAGGCCCATCGCCTGGGCTTATCGGGCCGGCCGTCGCCCATCAAGAAGAAGCCGACCAAAGGCGCCACGATCCTGTCCTTGACGGAACGGATGTGCAAATGGCCGGTCGGTGACCCGAAGTCGCCCGACTTCCATTTCTGCGGCAAGCCGTCGTTGAACGGCCTGCCCTATTGTGCCGAACATGCCGCCATCGCCTATCAGCCGGCCCGCAAGCGCGATGATGATCGCAAGCTGGGCGTTGCCTGAGACCCTGACCAAAAGATTATAATAGAAACCCCGGCACCTCTTGGTGTCGGGGTTTTTCTATTGGTTGCATAATATTGTCAGCAAATCATTTGCAAACGATTGCAGTCCAAATGGATAGTTTCCTTTATTTCAACTCTGTCAACCCTTGTCGTTAAAATTCAGGTAATATTTCGGGCGCACGCTGTGTCCAGGCGAAAAAAACGCCGGGATAAAAAGGGAGCGTGTCATGTCCTTTCGTCTTTCCGATCTTCCCGTGATGGGCAAACTCAGTCTGGCCTTCGGTATCGTCATCGGTGTCGTGGCCGCCTCCGGTGTCGGGGTCACGGGCTTCCTCAACCGCACACATCAGGCGGTTGACCTGAATACGCAGAGCTATGAAGTTCTGGACAAGGTTTCAGCCCTGCAGATCGCGGTGCAGCAGCAAGAGAGCAGCCTGCGGGCCTTCCTGGTGACGGGCGACCGTTCGTTCCTTGCCCCGATGGCGCCGGCCCGTGCCGGCTTCGATCAGGCGATGAGCGAGGCCATGGCTTTGTCCGCCGACGATCCCGATACCCAAATGCGCCTGCGCGCCGTGGGCGACGCGGCGGCCGAATGGCAGAAGAGTGTGGCGGAACGCGAGATCGCGCTGGTTGGACAACCGGGTGGGCTGCAGGCCGCCCGTGATCTGGTGGCACAGCATGTCAGCGCCCCGATCATTGACAAGCTGCGCCAGGGCCTTGATGCAGCCGAGGCCAATGAACGTGCGCAACTGGAACAGCGGACCCTTGTCGCGGATACCGGGCTGAAAGGCATGCTGACCATGTTGTGGTCGCTTATCGGTGGTGCGGCACTGGTCGCCGTTCTCTGCGCCTTTGGCCTGGCCCGTACCATATTGGTGCCGTTGCACCGTGTTTCCGGCGCCGTGGCGGAACTGGCCGATGGCAAGGCGACGCGCCCCCTGTCCTGGACCCGCCGGGATGAGATCGGCCGTCTGGCTGCCGCGTTCGACAAGCTGCGCGATACCGTGGCCCAGGCCTTCGCCCAGGCCCAGATGATCGCTGATGCTCCCCTGGGGGTGATGACCTGCGATCCGAATGACGAATTCCGCATCAACTATATGAATAAGCGCAGCATGGAAGTGCTGAAGACCGTCGAACATCTTCTGCCGTGCAAGGTGGATGAGCTGGTGGGGCAGTCCATCGATATTCTGCACAAGCATCCGGAGCATCAGCGCCGTTTGCTGTCCAACCCCGCCAATCTGCCCCATCGCACCAAAATCAAGCTGGGGGGCGAGGTGATGGACCTGCGGGTCACCGCCATCCGTGACAGCGAGGGCCGCTATGTTGCGCCCATGCTGACCTGGTCGCTGGTCACCCGTCAGGTCAACCTGACCAATGATTTTGAGAAGAATGTGAAGGGTGTTGTCGATCTGGTCACCCAGGCGGCTGAAGAGATGGCCCGGGCTGCCGACGCCCTGTCCGTCACGGCCAACAGCGCCAGCGGCCAGTCGACCGCCGTGGCCGCCGCCGCCGAGGAGGCCAGCGCCAATGTCGCCGCCGTGGCCAGCGCCACGGAAGAACTGGCGGCGTCCATCCAGGAGATCGGCCGTCAGGCGGAAGCCTCCAACACCCGCACCAGCCGGGCGGTGGCGGAAGCCACCCAGGCCGACCAGTTGATGCGCCAGCTTGCCGAGAGCGCGCAGGAAGTGGGCGAGGTGGTGGAACTGATCAATGCGATCGCCAGCCAGACCAACCTGCTGGCCCTGAATGCCACGATCGAGGCGGCGCGCGCCGGGGAGGCGGGCAAGGGCTTCGCGGTCGTGGCGGGTGAGGTCAAGGGTCTGGCCACCCAGACGGCGCAGGCCACGGAACGGATCCGTTACAAGGTGGAAGAGATCCAGAGCTCGTCCAGCCGGGCCGGATCGGCACTGCGTGGCATGACGGACATGATCCGTGAACTGCACACGACCGCTGCCGCCATCTCCGCCGCCGTGGAACAGCAACAGGCCGCCACGCGGGAGATCGCCAGCAATATCGCCCAGGCGGCGATCGGTACGCGGGATGTGACCGAACATATCTGTGGCGTCAATCAGGCCACGGGAGAGACGGGGGCTGCCGCCGTTCAGGTGCGCGGTTCCGCCGGAGAACTCAGCAAGGGGGCCGGCAACCTGTCGTCCCAGGTCGATCGGTTCCTTGTCGAGGCACGCGCCGCCTGATCGGACACACGCTCCCGATCAGGTGAAACTGGGCCGGACAGCACACGCTGTCCGGCCTTTTCTTTTGCCGCCATGCGCTGACGGTATGGAACGACCCGGGAGGAATGCGAACAAAGGCGGAACATTTGCCTTGATGTTCTTATTTCGTTCTGACAAGGTGACCTCACGAAAACGAAGGAGGCTCACATGAACCGCGCTGCTTACGTTCGTGATTTCCTGGCCATCACCGGTTTCTTCGGCACCATGTACGCATGGTTCGTCGTTGGCGCCGCCCTGGGCGCCTGACGCACTGTCTGTTGATCTGCGTGCCCTGGACCGCTGCCCCGCAGGGGGCAGGTCATCCGTTCCGGTCGATATGCTCCCGCACGGCGGCAAAGACCGCCTGGAACATCTCCGTGGTCAGACGCCCGGTATTGGTGTTGTAGCGGGAGCAGTGATAACTATCGAAAAGCCTTACATTGTCCCGCACGTCATGGCGCGCGCCATGACCAAAGGCGAAATGCGCCGGGCGCCGCCCCAGGGCCGTCAAGGTGCTGGCATGCGACACGGTGCCCAGCGCCACGATGGCCCGAAGGTTCGGCATGGCATTGATTTCCTGGGTCAGGAAATTACGGCAGGTCGCGACCTCGGCCGGCGTCGGCTTGTTTTCCGGCGGAACACAGCGCGCGGCATTGGTCAGCCGCGTGTCCAGCAGTTCCATCCCGTCATCGGGGCGCTTGTCATAGGTGCCGCGGGCGAACCCGAAGCGGATCAGCGTATCGTAGAGAAGATCGCCGGCATAATCGCCGGTGAAGGGCCTGCCCGTCTGGTTGGCCCCGTGCAGACCGGGCGCCAGACCGACGATCAGCAACCGTCCCGCCAGCGTGCCGAAGGCCGGGACGGGGCCGTTGTGATAAGTCGGGAAAGTGACGCGATTCTGCCGGCGGAATTCCGCCAGACGGGGGCAGAGCCCACAATCATGGTCCGGTACGGCGGGCATGCCGTCGGCTGCCGGATTACCTCTGATCGCCTGTCGCCCCGCCATGATGAAACCCCCTATTATACCAGTGCCGATAAATTCCGACCCATCGGAACTTATCGGCTTCGGCGGCATGTGTCGCCGCCGCGCCCGTCGGCGCGGATACCAGAGGTCAAAACTTTTGACCCCTTGTATTATCCCTGACGGAAGGGGTATTGGCTGCCGGTCCCTTGGTCAAGGGGAACCGCCGGTTCATCCTGTCTGTCTGCTGTTTGCCCGAAGCGAGACTGCGCGACTGTGCATCGCCGCGCGGGCGGCCCCGGTTATCCGGTTGGAAACCCTCACCGCATGAATTTCCGCCGGGCCGCCCTGCGTGCCCGGCTGTTGTGCCGTGGGGATGCGGGCCTATAATCCCGCGCTTTCCGGGATCGTCGCCATGACACGACAGGGGAGCCCGCCGCCGTGAGTTTCGATATCACCCGTGACAGCCAGGGCGCGCCCGTGCCCGTCGGCATCATCATGGGCAGCCAGTCCGACTGGGCCACCATGAAGCATGCGGCAACTGTCTTGACGGACCTTGGTGTGCCGTTCGAGGCCCGGATCGTTTCCGCCCATCGCACGCCGCAGCGTCTTTATGATTACGCTACCTCTGCCAAGGGGCGCGGCATCAAGGTGATCATCGCCGGTGCTGGCGGTGCCGCCCATCTGCCGGGCATGGCCGCGTCGATGACCACGCTGCCCGTGCTGGGCGTACCTGTGGAAAGCCATGCGCTGAAGGGTCAGGACAGCCTGCTCTCCATCGTGCAGATGCCGGGGGGCGTGCCCGTCGGCACGCTGGCCATCGGCAAGGCCGGTGCCATCAATGCCGGCCTGATGGCGGCCGGCATTCTGGCTTTGTCGGATGAACGGCTTGATGCCGCCCTGACAGCTTGGCGCACGCGGCAGACGGATGCCGTGGCCCTGGTTCCCGTGGATGACCCGGCCTGATCCGTTGCGGAAAAGCGTGAAGGAAGTGCGACCATGACTGTGATCCCCCCCGGCTCCATCATCGGCATCCTGGGTGCCGGCCAGTTGGGTCGCATGACGGCGCTGGCCGCCGCGCGCCTGGGCTACAAGGTGCATGTCTTTGCACCGGAAAGCATGGACAGTTCCTGCGGCCAGGTGGTGGCCCACCATACGCAGGCCGGCTGGCACGACCTGCGCGCGCTGGCCCGCTTTGCCGACGATGTCGATGTCATCACGCTGGAATGGGAGAATGTGCCCACTTACGCCGTGGATTTCCTGGCCCGCCATGTCGGTGTGCATCCGGGGTCCAATGTGCTGTCGGTGGCACAGGACCGGGTGGCGGAAAAGAACTTCGCCAACAAGCTGGGTATCGGCACCGCCCCCTTCCGGGCCGTCCGCACCCTGGACGCGCTGAAGCAGGCGGTGGCGGAGATCGGCCTGCCGGCGATCCTGAAATCCACCCGCATGGGCTATGATGGCAAGGGCCAGCTTCGTCTCAATCCGGGTGACGATCTGACGGGCGCCTTTGACGCCATCGGCAGCGATGAAGCCATTCTGGAGGGCTTCGTCGATTTCGAACGGGAGATTTCCGTGGTGACGGCCCGCCGGGCCGACGGCACCATCCTGTCCTACCCGCCCGTGGAAAATTGCCACAAGTCGGGCATTCTGGACACGACCACCGTGCCGGCCGCCATTCCCGCCGCCGTCGCGGCAGAGGCTGTGCGCGTGGCCGAACGGATGGCGGAAGAACTGCATGTCGTCGGCCTGCTGGCGGTGGAAATGTTCGTGACCCGCGACGGACGCGTGCTGGTCAACGAAATGGCGCCGCGCCCGCATAATTCCGGCCATTGGACCCTGGATTTTGCGGAGACCAGCCAGTTCGAACAACTGGTCCGCGCCGTCTGTGGTCTGCCTCTGGGGGCTGTCGGCGTGATTGCCCCGTGCGTGATGACCAACCTGATCGGTGACGATGTCGATAGCTGGGCGTCGATCCTGTCCGAACCCCGTGCGCGCCTGCATCTCTATGGCAAGGGAGAGGCACGACCCGGCCGCAAGATGGGGCATGTGACGCGCCCCCGCTGACACGGCCCGTTTCCGTGTGGCCGGGGTGATTGGGATATCACCTATGCGCCACAATTCGCGCCCGCAGCAATTCCGCAGCAAGAATATGGAATTCAGCCACCGCATCCCTTGTCATGCTGCAAAATGACAAGGGATGTTTGTGTTGGAGGTTTCCATGGATGCGCGCCATGCTGGCCGATTGGCCCTGTTGGCCGCCGGGCTGTCTGGGATGCTGATCCTGTCCGGGTGCGGAAAGGACGGGCAGGGGGCCGGTGGGCCGCCTGCGGCACCGCAGGTCGTCGTTTCGCAGCCGCTGAAAAAGAATGTCCAGGAATGGGATGAATATACCGGCCGCTTCGCCGCGCTGGAGGAGGTCGAGATAAGGGCGCGGGTCAGCGGCTATCTGACGGCCGTGAATTTTAAGGATGGTCAGATCGTTTTCAAGGGCGATCCCCTGTTCACCATCGATCCGCGACCCTATCAGGCGGCCGTCGATATCGCGCGGGCCGGGGTGGCTCAGGCGCAAGCATCGGTGCAACTGGCACAGCGTGAACTGGACCGTGCCCGCGACCTGCGGCAGACACAGGCCGTGTCACAGTCGGTGCTGGACAGCCGCGCGCAGCAATTGCAGAACGCCCAGGCCCAGCTTCTGGGCGCCCAGGCGCAGGTACGGGCCGCCGAACTGGACCTGGAATTCACCGCCGTCAAGGCGCCGGTCACAGGACGCGTCTCCAACCACCGGGTGTCGATCGGCAATCTGGTCAGCGGCGGGTCGGCGCAGTCCACCTTGCTGACCACCATCGTCTCGCTTGACCCGATCCAGTTCTATTTCGACGCCGACCAGGCCTCCTACCTGCGTTATGTGCGCCAGTCCCGGAATGGGGAACGGGTGAGCAGCCGCGACAATCCCAACCCCGTCATCCTGGCCCTGCCCGATGAACAGGGCTTTGTGCACAAGGGCCATATCGACTTTGTCGACAACCAGATCGATGACGGCACCGGCACCATCCGCGTCCGCGCCCTGTTCGACAATGCCGACATGGTGCTGACGCCCGGCATGTTCGCGCGTCTGCGGCTGGTCGGACGGCCCAATTATGATGGGCTGCTGCTGCCGGATGCCGCCATCGGGACGGATCAGAATCGCCGTTTCGTCTATGTCCTGGATAAGGACAACAAGGCGACATATCGCGGCGTGACCACCGGTCCCCTGATCGACGGGCTACGGGTGATCCGCGACGGGCTGATGGAAACCGACAAGGTGGTTGTGGCGGGCTTGCAGCGGGTGAAACCCGGTGCGCCGGTCACCCCCGTTGAACAGCCGATCCAGGCCGCATCGGGGGCCACGCCATGAAGATCGGCCGTTTTTTCATCGACCGGCCGGTCTTTGCCGTCGTCCTGTCGATCCTGTTGGTGGCGGTGGGGTCCATCGCCTATTTCACGCTGCCCGTCTCGCAATATCCGGAGGTGGTGCCGCCCACGGTTACGGTGAATGCCCGCTACCCTGGCGCCAACGCCCAGACGGTGGCCAACACCGTCGCCGCCCCGATCGAGCAGGAGGTGAACGGGGTGGAGGGCATGCTCTACATGTCGTCCAACTCCACCAGCGATGGGCAGATGAACCTGACCATCACCTTCAAGCTGGGTACCGATCTGGACAAGGCACAGGTGCTGGTCCAGAATCGTGTGGCCGTGGCAGAGCCGCGCCTGCCCGAGGAGGTGCGCCGCAACGGCGTGGTGACGCGCAAGGACAGTCCCGACCTGATGATGGTCGTGCATCTGCTGTCGCCCGATAACACCTATGACCAGCTCTATATTTCCAACTATGCGCTGCTGCGCGTGCGCGATGTGCTGAACCGGCTGGAAGGGATCGGCAATATCAACCTGTTCGGTGCGCGCGATTATTCCATGCGTGTCTGGCTGGACCCGCAGAAGATCGCCTCGCTCGGCATGACCGCGGGTGAGGTGGTGGCCGCCATCCAGCAGCAGAATGTGCAGGTCGCCGGTGGCGGACTGGGACAGCCGCCGCTGGACAATCCGCGCGATTATCAGTTGAACATCACCCTTCAGGGCCGTCTGACCGAACCGCAGGAATTCGACAATATCATCGTCAAGCATGGCGATGATGGCCGCATCGTGCGGCTGAAGGATGTGGCGCGGTCGGAACTGGGTGCGCGCGACTATGTCACCAATTCCTTCCTGGATGGAAAGCCGGCCGTCGTGCTGGCCATTTCACAGCTTCCCGGCTCCAACGCGCTGGAGACGGCGGCGCGCGTGCGGGCGGCGGTGGAAACCCTGTCCAAGGATTTTCCGCCCGGCCTGGAATACCGCATCGTCTATGACACGACCGGGTTCATTGCCGAGAGCATCCATGAACTGATCAAGACCATCGGTGAGGCCATGGTCCTGGTGGTTCTGGTGGTGATGCTGTTCCTGCAGCGCTGGCGGGCGGCCATCATCCCGGTGCTGGCCATTCCCGTATCGCTGATCGGCACCTTCGCGGTGATGTCGGCGCTGGGTTATTCGGTTAACAATCTGACCCTGTTCGGGCTAGTGCTGGCCGTGGGCATCGTGGTCGATGACGCCATCGTGGTGGTGGAGAATGTGGAGCGCAACCTGTCGCTGGGCCATTCCCCCATCGAAAGTGCCCGCATCACCATGGATGAGGTGGGGGGTGCCCTGGTTTCCATCGCGTTGGTCCTGTCTTCGGTCTTTATCCCCACCGCTTTTATCGAGGGCATTCAGGGGGCTTTCTACCGGCAGTTCGCGGTGACCATCGCCACGGCCACCATCATTTCCGCCTTCAATTCCCTGACCTTGTCGCCGGCACTGTGCGCCCGGTTGCTGCGGGCGCATACGCCCGAACATCGGGAGGCGACGGCCCGTCTGGCGGTTGTCAGCGCGCTGACGGACCGGTTCTTTGCGGGCTTCAACCGGCTGTTCGACCGGATGGCCGATTTTTATGCGGGGCTGGTGACCCGCCTGACGCATCTGACGCCGGTCGTGATCGGGATTTATGTGCTGCTCATCGCGGCCACGGGTTTCCTGTTCACGCGTATTCCCGGCGGGTTCATTCCGGCGCTGGACCAGGGCTATCTGATCATGGCCATCCAGACGCCGGAAGGTACATCGCTGGCCAATACCACCAAGGTGATCCAGAAAGCGGCGCAGATCGCGCGGGAAACGCCGGGTATCGCCCATTCGGTACAGTTCGCGGGCTTTTCCGGCGCCACCCGTACCATCGCGCCCAATGCCGGCGCCATCTTCACGCCCATGGAACCGTTCGAGGAACGGTTGCCCAAGGGGCTGACCGCCACCGCCGTGCTGCAGAATTTGCAAAAGCGCGTGGCCATGGCCATTCCGGAGGCGCTGATCTTTGTGGTGCCGCCGCCGCCCATCCGTGGCCTTGGCACGTCGGGTGGCTTCACCCTGCGCGTCCAGGATGTGGCAAGCGCCGGGCCGGCGGCCCTGGAGCAGGCGACCTGGGCCCTGGCGCAGGCCGGCAATCAGGTGCCCGGCCTGATCAATGTCTTCACGCCGTTCAGCGCGCGCGCGCCCCAGGTCTATCTGGATGTCGACCGGGTGAAGGCACAGATGCTGGGCGTGCCCATGACATCCGTGTTCCAGACCCTGGCCATCTATCTCGGCTCTGCCTATGTCAACGATACCAACCTGTTCGGCCGCACCTTCCAGGTGACGGCGCAGGCCGATGGTCCCTTCCGGCTGGACCCGGAAAATATCGGTCGGCTGGAAACCCGCAACGACAAGGGCCAGATGGTGCCGCTGGGTTCCTTCGTGGATTTCCGGTTCGTGACGGGACCCGACCGCGTGCTGCGTTACAACCTGTTCCCGGCGGCGGAATTGCAGGGCAACAACCTGCCGGGCGTCAGTTCCGGCACGGCCATCACGGCCATGGAACAGGCATCGGCGACCGCTTTGCCGCCAGGGTTCAAGGCGGAATGGACCGACCTGTCATATCAGGAAAAGAACACGGGCAATTCCGCCCTCTATATCTTCCCGCTCTGTGTGTTCTTTGTCTTCCTGGTGCTGGCGGCCCAGTATGAAAGCTGGTCCTTGCCGTTTGCCATCCTGCTGATCGTGCCCATGTGCCTGCTGTCGGCCGTGGCCGGTCTGATGATGCGGGGCATGGACAACAATATCCTGGCCCAGATCGGTTTTGTCGTGCTGGTCGGTCTGGCATCGAAGAACGCCATCCTGATCGTGGAGTTCGCCCGCCAACTGGAGGCGGAGGGCCGCAACCGCTATGACGCGGTGATCGAGGCCTGCCGCCTGCGCCTGCGTCCCATCCTAATGACCTCGTTCGCCTTCATCCTGGGCGTGGTGCCCCTGATGATCGCGACGGGGGCGGGGGCGGAGATGCGCCAGAGCCTGGGCACGGCCGTGTTCTTCGGCATGCTGGGCGTCACCTTCTTCGGGTTGCTGTTCACACCGGTCTTCTACGTCGTCATCCGGCGGTTCGCGGGGCGGGACACGGAGGCGGGGGCCAGCGGAAGGGCCTGAGATTTTCCTCCACTCCTCCCGCCGCCTGCTGGCGCGAACGGGAGGGGCGGGGAGATCCCATCCCGTCAACGAAAAAGGGGTGCCCCGATGGGACACCCCTTTCATTCCGTTCGGTAAATCCAGACCTTACGTCAGTGTCAATCGGCGCTGATTGGGGTCAAGATGTCCTGACCCTGGTATCAGTCCTTGCGCTTGGTCAGGCTTTCCATCTGGCTCTGCAATTCATCCAGCCGCTTCTGCAGCTCGGAGAACTTGTCGTCGGCCTTCGGCTTCACCTCCGGCGTTGCTGCCGGTGCCACGTCTGTCGCGCCGGCAACGCCTTCGGGATTGAAGGGGCTGAACATGCGCATGGCGCGTTCGAACAGGGCGATGTTCTGCTTGCTCATTTCCTCGAACCCGCCGAAGGGGAAGATGCCCCCGAACGTGGTCTGGAAATAATCCTTCATCTTGTCCTGGTTGCCCGTGAACGACTTCATCGAGTGTTCCAGGTAGCGCGGGACCAGCCACTGCATATTGTCGCCGTAAAAGCTGATCAACTGGCGCAGGAACGGGATGGGCAGCAGGTTCTGCCCCTTCGATTCCTCTTCCACGATGATCTGGGTCAACACCGAGCGGGTGATGTCATCACCGGTCTTGGCGTCATAAACCACAAAATCCGTCCCGTCCTTCACCATCTGGCAAAGGTGGTCCAGGGTCACATAGCTGCTGGTCGCCGTGTTGTACAGCCGACGGTTGGCGTACTTCTTGATAGTGACCGGTGCGGGCTTGGTGTCTTCTTTTTCAGCCATTTGGCGTCGCTTCCCCCGGACGATGCTGCGGATCGTTATATCAAGGAGTACGTCATTACGCGGTCGCAGCGCAAGCCTTCCGCAATGCCGAACGTTGAAAGCGTAACTATTGTTCTGCGGCCGCACTGCTATGATCTATGCTGCATGTGAGGTGGGACCAGTCCGGGACCCGCCTGTTTGACGGGATGGCGATGGTGAGTGAGCGCGACGAACCGCCCGCGATGGAGGATCTGGCCAGGCGTTACCTGGACCTGTGGCAGGACCAGTGGGCAGCCGTCTGTGCCGACCCGACGGTGGCCGACAGTCTGGCTCGGACCATGACCGCCTTCGGACAGACGGCGCTGACAATCAATGGCATGTTGGAACAGACCCTGGGATCGGCCGCGGCCGTGAACCCCTGGGCGGACATGATGAAATCGCTGTGGCCCATGGCGGCAATGGCGAAGGGGGCGGAAACCCATGACGAACGCCAGGACAAAGCCGGAACCGCCGGGCCCCAAACCGCTGCGCCAGGGGCCGCGCCCCTTCGGCCTGCATCTGGGGATGGGGATGGCGATATTGCTGAGCTCGCCGGCCGCATTGCCGCTCTTGAACGCGAACTGGCCGCATTGGCACCCGACGGTGCGGATGACGGCGGAAAACCTGCGCCGGGACCTGCGCCAGCGGCTGGGCGCAAGCGCCGGCCCGCCCGAAAGTCCGCCTGACGCCCCCCTGGCAACGGAGGCCTTTGCCCCCTTCACTTTGGCCGTGGATCGGGAGATGCGGCGGCGACTCGACCGGTTCCTGACGGGGTTGGAACGGTACCGCCACCATCCCTATCAACGGGATATCGAGGATGCGCCCCCCGTCTGGCGGGAGGGGGCCACACGTCTGCTGGAGATGGGGGGCGGCGGCAAGCCCGTGCTGTTCGTGCCCTCGCTGGTCAATCGCGGCTATATCCTGGACCTTTCCTGGCGCAAAAGCCTGCTGCGCTGGCTGGCGGGGCAGGGGGGCGATTCGGCGGGCGGTGGCGGCATCCGGCCCTTCCTGCTGGAGTGGGGATATCCGGGGGTGACCGAACGGGGATACAGCCTGTCCGACGTGGTGGCCGGGCGTCTGGTCCGTGCGCTGGAGGCCACCTGCGCCCGTGTCGGCGGCCCCGTGACCCTGGTCGGCTATTGCATGGGCGGGCTGCTGGCACTGGGTGCTGCGCTGCGCCGGCCCGATCTTGTGTCGGGCTATGTGGCTATGGCCACGCCCTGGGATTTCCATGCCGATGATGCGGCGGGCGCCCAGCGCACGGCGGCTCTGATCAACCCGTTCGATCCGGTAATGCGCATGCTGGGCGAATTGCCGGTGGATGGGGTGCAGACCCTGTTCGCCACGCTCGACCCGCTGCTGGCCTATAAAAAATTCAGCCGTTTCGCCACCATGGATATGGCCAGTGACGATGCGGATGATTTCGTGGCGCTGGAGGATTGGCTGAATGACGGGGTCAGCCTGCCGGCCCCCATCGCGCGGGAATGTTTGACCGGCTGGTACGGGGACAATACGACTGGCCGGGGTGAATGGCGCGTGGCCGACGTCTTGGTGCGCCCGGCTGATCTGCGTTGCCGTTCGCTGGTCATCGTGCCGGCCCGCGACCGGATCGTGCCGCCCGCCTCGGCCGCCGCCCTGGGGTCCGTTCTGCCCGGCGCCACTGTCTGGCAACCTTCCTTGGGCCATATCGGCATGGTGGTCAGCGGCGGGGCCAAGGCCAAGGTCTGGGCCCCGTTGCGCGATTGGCTTCTGTCCGACACAAATGGTGGCGCGTCAGGCGGCCATTGACGGTGCGGACACCGGGGAGACAACGCCTCCGGTCGCCCTTTACGCGGCGCGGATATCGTCGAGGAATTTTTCGACGCGTGCGCGCAGATGTTCGGATTGCTGGGCCAGTTCCTTCGCGGCGCCCAGGACCTGGGTGGCGGATGCACCGGTCTGGGCGGCGGCTTCGGTCACCTGGGAGACGTTCGCGGAGACCTCCTGCGTGCCGGTGGCGGCCTGTGTGACGTTCCGGCTGATCTCGGAAGTGGAGGCTCCCTGCTGTTCCATGGCGGCGGCGATGGAGGCGCCGATTTCGGAGACGGACTGGATGGTGGTGCCGATGGAACGGATGGCGGTGACGGAACTGTCGGTCGCCTGCTGAACCGAGGAGACCTGGGCGGCGATCTCCTCCGTGGCCTTGGCGGTCTGGTTGGCCAGCGCCTTGACCTCCGATGCAACCACGGCGAAGCCCTTGCCGGCCTCTCCGGCGCGGGCCGCCTCGATCGTGGCATTCAGCGCCAGCAGGTTGGTCTGCCCGGCAATATCCTGGATCAACTGGACGACGGCACCAATTTTGCCGGCGGCTTCGGCCAGGCCGGCCACGGTATTGTTGGTCTGGCGGA
>NZ_JAGOGJ010000137.1 GCF_017996735.1 Niveispirillum sp. | reverse complement strand
GCCTCTGCTCCTGTCCCGGGACGCGCCTTATCAAATGTCATCCATTTTTCGGGGGCATTTGGAGAAATTGGAGGAGGGCTCACCGTTTCTGACTATGTCAGTGAAGCAATCCGGCGTGCGGGTAAATATAGTGCTGCGTTGGCCGTTGATATATGGATGGAAAGACGGAGAATGGCTCGGGCCCTCCAGTTGTTAACCAATGACGCTGTGGAATCTGTTAGAAAAAAACTTATAATTTCTTTCCTTGACATTGAAGAGGAGACCGACCAGATCGATCATATTCAAGCCGAATTTTATCTCAGGTCCCGGTGTCGAACACATTTTGGCATGTCCTCATGGCTCGGCAACAAAACAAAGATAATGCCAGATATCCTGGCTAATTGGCTCATCGTCGAGGCGCGCCGGCGACTACCGGGTTCTCAGCACACAAAGAACAAGGTCATTCATGATCTCTGCGTGAGTAATGATGTTGATCTTGCATACTATCCGATGGCTGACAAAAAATGGGACAAGTCTATAATTGACCGCTCCTTGATGGATAGGTGGAACGAGATGTCGGTTATCTCTTCCAACTCACCACCCTTGTCTTCATTGACCGGACCATTGTGGGTTCATCAATCGGTTCCGGATTTGTCTTACAGCAATTATCAAGCATTGACGGATGGTGCGATGCTAACACCACAGACGCGGTTCGGTACCGAAGCAGCCATTGCATCCTATCAGGCGATAATGCGATTTATTCTGGAGAATGTTGAAATGGATCATTCAATTTGGAGTTTCTTCAATCGCCAGGTTTTCCAAGAATATATTGAAAGGAAAACAGAGGAATTTTCCTATAATGGTGTGGATACGAATGCGATGGGATGTGCGATTTCAGGTATATTTTCAATTCTTGGTTTGGGTATATTTCCAAAAATCAAAAATAATTAAAGAGTAAATTAGTGATACTGGACTCAATCGATTGTGGCTAGGCATAAGAGATTTTATATCGCCTTATGTCCGGGCACGACCGACTGAAGGCTTGGCGCAGCGCCAAGCATCACAGGACCCGCGCATGAAACGTCCGGACGCATCATGCAATCATACCATGTATGATCCAGGAAACAGAAACTTCCGGAGGAATGGTGGAGCCGAGGAGGATCGAACTCCCGACCTACGCATTGCGAACGCGTCGCTCTCCCAGCTGAGCTACGGCCCCGCACCATCGAGCCCGCCAGATCGGCAGGCCCCCGAAGTGGCGCGGATAATGCTGATCCGACCCCGTCCTGTCAAGCATGCCGTCGCGACCCGGCCCCACTTTCCGCGCATGGCCCCCTGTGCCGGTGTGACAGCGGACCCGCGCGGGGGTGGACAGGGCGGGGGGACGACATTACGTTCCTGAGCAGATGCGGGCCGGTATCCGCCGCCCGCCCACCGGACATGGGATGAACATGGACCCGCTGCTGCGCACCATCGCCGAAATCGTTTATGTGGCGCTGGACCTTTATGTCTGGGTGCTGATCATTTCGGCCATCCTGTCCTGGCTGATCGCGTTCAACGTGGTCAATACCCGCAACCGCGCCGTCTACGTGATCTCCGACGTGCTGTACCGGTTGACGGAACCGGCGCTGCGCCCCATCCGCAATGTGCTGCCCAATCTGGGCGGGGTCGATCTGTCGCCTGTCGTGTTGATCCTGATCGTCATGTTCATCCAGCGCCTGATCCTGAATTACGGGATCATCTGACAGTGGTGGCGCCACGGGGGAAAAACTCGTGAAGCCGCCGCTGGAGCCAGCCCAGGGTGGCGTGCGCCTGTTTGTCCGCGCCACCCCGCGTGCCAGCCGCAATGCGGTACAGGGGGTGGCGGAAGGGGCGGACGGGCGGAGCCAAGTGAAGATTGCGGTCACCGCCGTGCCCGAGGATGGCAAGGCCAACGCCGCCATCATCCAATTGCTGGCCAAAGCGTGGCGAATTCCGAAAAGCAGCATCGGCGTCGTCGCGGGTGGCACGGACCGGTCAAAGATATTATTCGTTGCCGGCGAGACAGAGGCCCTGATGCCCCGGCTGAGCGACTGGCTGGGCGGGCTGTAGCGACCTATTATTGAAAGAACGGGGAGACCGGACATGGCCGAGGCACGCATCATCGATGGCAAGGGCTTCGCCGCCGGCTTGCGGGCACGCATCGGGGCCGCCGTGGAACAGTTGCGCACCACCCATGCCCTGGTCCCCGGTCTGGCCGTGGTGCTGGTGGGCGAGGACCCGGCCAGCGCCATCTATGTCCGCAACAAGGGCGAACAGACCCGCGAAGCCGGCATGCATTCCGTCACCCACCGGCTGGACGCGTCGACCAGCCAGGAAGAGCTGCTGCGTCTGGTCAACCAGTTGAACAACGACCCCTCCATCCACGGCATCCTGGTGCAGTTGCCGCTGCCCGGCCATATCGACACACAGGCGGTTCTGTCGGCCATTGATCCGGCCAAGGATGTGGACGGGTTCCATGTGGTCAATGCCGGGCGCCTGTCGGTCGGGCTGCCGGCTTTGGTGCCCTGCACGCCGCTGGGCTGCATGCTGCTGCTGAAGGATACGGTGAAGGATCTGCGCGGGCTGCATGCGGTCGTGGTCGGCCGGTCCAACATCGTGGGCAAGCCCATGGCGCAACTGCTGCTTCAGGCCGACTGCACCGTCACGGTGGCCCATTCCCGCACCCGCGACCTGGCCGCCATGTGCCGGGAGGCCGATATCCTGGTCGCCGCCGTGGGACGGCCGGAAATGGTCAAGGGCGACTGGATCAAGGAAGGGGCCGTTGTCATTGATGTCGGCATCAACCGTGTGCCGGCCCGTGATCCGGCTGCTGCCGCCGCCGGCAAGACCCGCATCGTGGGTGACGTCTGCTATGCCGAGGCGGCGTCGGTGGCGGGCGCCATCACGCCGGTGCCGGGCGGGGTGGGGCCGATGACCATCGCGTGTCTGCTGGCCAATACCGTCACTGCCGCCTGCCGCAGCGCCGGTGTGGCCGTGCCCGCCGGGATCGGCCTGTGATCACGGCCTATGTCCGGGATGCGGCCGGCCTGACAGCCCAGGCCTTGGGACCGGGGGATGCCATTCCCCCCGGCGCAGTCTGGCTCGACCTGCTGTTCCCGGACGAGATGGAACGGCTGACCGTTTCCAACCGCCTGTCGGCCGATCTGCCGACGCTGGAGGATATCAACGAGATCGAAACCTCCTCCCGCCTCTATACAGAGGGGGAGGTGGCTTTCATGACCACACCGGTCATCGTCCGCTCCTCCACCGGCCTGCTGGAACGGGGGTTGCTGACCTTTGCGCTGGGGCCTGACCTGCTGGTCACCATCCGCCATACGGAACCTCTATGGTTCGCCATCTTCGCGGCGCGCGCCTTGAAACAGGCCGAACTGGTGACCTGCCCGCTGGAGGCCTTCCTGGGCCTGCTGGAGGCGGTGGTGGATCGCGCCGCCGACGTTCTGGAAAGGGTCACGGCCGACCTGGACCGCCTGTCGCACCGCGTCTTCGCCGATCATGAGGACCGGACCGTGGAAACCCTGGTCACGCGCGACGGGGCCAAGGCGCCCCGGCATCAGGTGGTGGACCGTAGCCATGTCCGCCGCCGCCCGCCCACCACAGTTTCGATGCGCGCCGTCATCACCGCCGTGGGCCGCGCCGGCGACCTGACACAGAAGGTGCGGGACAGCCTGGCCGGGCTGGAACGGCTGGTGGCCTTTGCCACCACCGTGACCGGCCCGCGCATGAACAAGGATCAGAAGTCCCGGCTGAAGACCATCGGCCGCGATGTGCATTCCCTGGTCGAACATGCCGCCTTTCAGGCGATGCAGACCAATTTCCTGCTGGATGCCACGCTGGGCGTGATCAATATCCAGCAGACCAACATCATCAAGATATTCTCGGTGGCCTCCGTCGCCTTCCTGCCGCCGACCCTGGTGGCCAGCATCTATGGCATGAATTTCGAACATATGCCGGAACTGGACTGGAGCTTCGGGTACCCGCTGGCCCTGCTGCTGATGGTGCTGTCGGCGGTCCTGCCGCTCTGGTATTTCCGCAAGCGCGGCTGGCTGTAAGCCCCCGTGGCGGTTTCCGGTGACCGGAAAACCGCTTTAATGGAAATTCCGCCCTTCCCCGAATATCTGCGCCGGCAGGGCGTCGGGCAGCGCCATGTCGTTGGCGATGGCGGCCGGCCCGTCCTTCAGCGCGTGCAGATGGGGTGAAAGGTCGATCAGCCGTTCGGCCACGACATGGATGACGTCGCCGTCCCGCTGCAAGCGCCCGCGCACACCCATCAGGGTGGCCGTCATCAAGGTGCGGCGGAACCGTTCCAGGACGGAGTTCCAGATCACGAGATTGGCGATGCCCGTCTCATCCTCCAGCGTCACGAAGATCACGCCCGATGCCGTGCCTGGCCGTTGCCGCACCAGCACCAGACCCGCCACGCTGACCAGGGTCCCTGGCTTGCCGTCACGCAGCGCCGCCGCCGGCCCCATGCCCAGCCCGGTCATGGTGGTCCGCAGCAGGGACAGCGGATGGGCGCGCAGGGTCAGCCCCTGTGTCCGGTAATCGGCCCAGACCTGTTCACCCAGGCTCATGGCCGGCAAGGTCGCTTCCGGTTCATCACCCATATCCACGGGCGGGCGGTTGTCGCCAAGGCGCCGGCCCTGATCGGCGGCCTGGAACAAAGGCAGCGGCTTGCCGCCCAGCCGCTTCACCTCCCACAGCGCCTGGCGCCGGTCCAGGCCCAGGGGCGCGAAGATATCGGCATCGGCCAGCCGGTCCAGGATCGCCACGGGCAGGCCGGTCCGCCGCCACAGGTCGCGGATCGTGTCATAGCCGCCGGCCCGTTCACGGGCGATCACAATGGCCGCGTCCTCCCGCATGCCTTTCACCTGCCGGAACCCCAGGCGCAGGGCCGGGCCGCTGCGCCCTTCCTCCAGCGTGCAATCCCATTCCGACCGGTTGATATCCACGGGGCGCACCTCCACCCGATGCTCCACCGCGTCGCGGATGATCTGGGCCGGCTGGTAGAAACCCATGGGCTGGCTGTTCAGCAGGGCGCAGGCGAAGATCGCCGGGTGGTGGCATTTCAGCCAGGAGGATTTATAGGCCAGCAGCGCGAAGCTGACCGCATGGCTTTCCGGGAAGCCATAGCTGCCGAAGCCCTGGATCTGCTTGAAACAGCGCGCGGCGTAATCGGGGTCGTATCCCCTCCTGATCATGCCATCGATGAATTCCTGTTCGAAGGCCCCGACCCCGCCCGTCTTCTTGAAGGTGGCCATGGCCCGGCGCAACTGGTCGGCGCGGCCGGGCGTGAACCCGGCGGCGACGATGGCCATGCGCATGGCCTGTTCCTGGAACAAGGGCACGCCCAGGGTGCGTTTCAGCACCTCTTCCAGTTCGGGCTTGGGGAAGCTGACAGGTTCGTCCCCCCGGCGGCGGCGCAGATAGGGATGCACCATGTCGCCCTGGATGGGGCCGGGGCGCACGATGGCCACCTCGATCACCAGATCATAGAAAACCTTGGGCCGCAGGCGCGGCAGCATCGACATCTGCGCCCGGCTTTCGATCTGGAAGACGCCGATCGTGTCGGCCTTGCAGATCATGTCATAGGTATCCTTGTCCCCGTCGGGAATGTCGGTCAGCGTCAGGGGCCGGCCCAGGCGCTGGCCCAGCATCTCCAGCCCGCGCCGCATGCAGGACAGCATGCCCAGCGCCAGCACGTCGATCTTCAGCAGGCCCAGCGCCTCCACATCATCCTTGTCCCATTCCACGACGGTGCGATCCTCCATGGCCGCATTCTCGATGGGCACCAGTTCATCCAGGCGGGACCGGGAAATGACGAAGCCGCCCACATGCTGTGACAGGTGGCGGGGGAAGCCGCGCAGGTCGTAGGCCAGTTCCATGCAGAGCGACAAGGTGGGGTCGGTCGGGTCCAGCCCCGCCTCCCGCGCCGTGGCCTCGTGGCTGCTGCTCTGGCGGTTCCAGCCCAGCCGGACCAGGGCGCCGATGACATCATCCGACAGGCCCAGCACCTTTCCCACCTCCCGGATCGCCATGCGCGAGCGGTAGCAGATGACCGTGGCCACCAGGCCGGCATGATCGCGGCCATATTTGGTGTAGATATACTGCATCACCTCCTCCCGCCGCTCATGCTCGAAATCGACATCGATGTCGGGTGGCTCGTCCCGGTCTTCGGAGATGAAACGTTCGATCAGCAGGTCGTGATGCGCGGGATCGACGGCGGTGATGCCCAGGCAGAAGCAGACGGCCGAATTGGCGGCCGATCCCCGGCCCTGGCACAGAATCCCGCGCGACCGGGCGAAACGGACAATGTCATGCACAGTCAGGAAATAGGGCGCGTATTGCAGTTTGCCGATCAGGGCAAACTCATATTCCAGCAATTTGGCGACCTTCTCCGGCACATCCTGCCGGTAATATTTCCTCGCCCCCTCCCAGGTCAGGCGCTCCAGCTCCTCCTGCGGGGTGCGGCCATCGGGGATGGGGTCGATGGGATAGTCGTAGCGCAGTTCATCCATGGTGAAGCGGCAGCGGTCGGCGATCAGCAGCGTATTGGCCAGCGCGTCGGGCCGGTCGGCGAACAGGGCCGCCATCGCCTCCGCCGGCTTGGGATAATGTTCGGCATGGGGCGACAGGGTGCGGCCCGCATCGGCCAGGGTGCGGCCATGGCGGATGCAGGTCAGGATATCGTGCAGCCGCTGCCGGTCGGGATGGTGGTACCGCACATCATGCGTGGCCAGCAGGCCGATGCCCAGACGGTCCGCCAACGCCCCCAGCAGCAGCAGGCGCGACCGGTCATAGCCCTGGTAAAGCGGGGATAGCGCCAGATACAGCCCGGCGGCCGGCAGCGCCCGGAACCGTTCCAGCATCGCCGACAGGTCGGCCAGCCGTTTCGGCGTGGCCCGTCCCTCTGGCGCCAGCACGGCCAGCACCTGCCCGTCGGCGGCGCCGGCCAGATCGGCCAGCGTCAGATGGCATTCCCCCTTGGCGCCACGCCGTTTGCCCAGGGTCAACAGCCGGGTCAGCCTTCCATAGGCGGCGCGGTCGGTGGGATAGCACAGCACAGGCGGGGCATCGGCCAAGGTCAGGCGGCACCCCACCACCAGCCGCATCCGATGCTGCTTGCAGGCCACATGCATACGCACGGCACCGGCCAGACTGTCATGGTCGGTGATGGCGACGGCCCGGCGGCCCAGCGCCGCCGCCGCCAGCGCCAGTTCGTGCGGATGCGAGCCGCTGTGCAGGAAGCTGAAATTGCTGGTCACCTGCAGGTCGATGAAATCCGGAGCGGTCATGCGCACAGCCCGTGCAGATACCAGGCCCCCCGGTCATCGACGGTGCGGAACAGCCAGAGCCGGCGGCCATCGGCCAATTGCGCCCGGTAATAATCCCGCGTCGGGCCGCAGCGCGCCCGCCACCAGTCGGGCCGGATACGCTCCGGCCCTTCCAGCCAGTCGATGGCCAGTTGCCGCCCGCGCCAGCCGAGCGCATCCCCCACCTGTACCGGTTCCGGCGGGTGCAGCAGCAGCAGGGGGCGCATTCCCTCCATCCGCCAGGTGCGGGGGCGCGACGGGGCGGGGCGGTGGGGTTGCGGTTTGGGCCAGGGTTTGGGGACAGTGCTTGTGTCGGAAGGGTTTTCCGCTCCCTCTCCGGCCTTGCGGCTTGGGGCCCTGTTCTCATCCTCACCTTCCCAAGCCTTGCGGCTTGGGCCCCTGTTCTCACCCTCACCTTCCCAAGCCTTGCGGCTTGGGCCCCTCCCTCTCCCACTGACGTGGGCGAGGGGCGGTACTTCGCCTTGCCCGTGATTTCGCCCCTCGCCCGCCTGCGGGAGAGGGAGGGGCCCGCCCGCGTCAGCGGGTGGGAGGGTGAGGGAGCAAAGGTTCCCCACCCCATCCCCGCCGGCCAGTTCCATCACCAGTTCCGGGCGATGGGTGTCGCACGGCACGGGGCGGCCCACCCGATCCTCGCCCAGCCGGTTGACCAGCCGGTCCAGCAGGCCGGAAAGCGCGAAGGCATCGCCGCCACCCACGGCCAGCCCCGCCTGTTCGGCCGTGAAGATATCCGTTCCCGTGGCAACCAGTTCCATCATCTCGATGCCGAAGCCGGGTTCCACCTGATCCAGCCGTTCCCGATACAGTTTCAGCAAGGCCGGGGGATCGCGGACAGGGCGGGCCGTGCCGACGGTAATGTCCTGGGTGGTGGCATCCGTGCGGAAACAGGTCAGTTTCAGGCGCCGCGCGCCGCGTCCCGCCGCCTCCAGACGCACCGACAGGTCGCGCAGCAGCGACAGCAAGGCCGCTTCGATGGCTTCCCGCGTGGCGATGGGTTCCACAAAGGGCTGGCGCACCTGCCAGGCCGGGTCCGGTGATTGGGGTGCCACCGGATCGGATGTCAGGCCCAGCAGCCGGTCCAGCCGCCGCAGCGGCCCCGTCCCGTACCGGGCCACCAGCGGCGCGCGGGGCTGGCGTTGCAGGTCACCCACGCTGCGCAGGCCGACACGCGCCAGATCGTCACGCACCCCCTCCTCCAGACGCAGGGCCGCCAGCGGCAAGGACAGCAGCGAGGCCCAGGCCCGCGTGCCCGTGGGCAGGATGGGGCCGGCGGCGGCCGGCCGGTAGCGGGCCCATCCCCAGGCCGCCGCCCCCGTATCCCCCAGGCCCAGGCGATGGGTCAGGCCGGCCCGGCCCAGCCTTTCTCCCATGTCGGCCAGCAATCCTTCCTCCCCGCCATGCAGATGGGCGCAGCCGGTGATGTCCAGGATCAGGCCGTCGGCCCCGTCGGTGGCGGCCTGTGGCGTGTAGCGCTGGGCCCAGACGGCCAGCCGCACCAATGCGGCGCCGTCCGCCGCCATATCGGCCGGCACGGCCTTCAGGCCGGGACACAGGGCGCGCGCATCGGCCAGCAGCAGGCCGGGCCGCAACCCGTCGGCGGTGGCCAGGGCGTCCACGGCATGCAGGCGAACGCCCCCCCGGCCCGTCAGGGTCAGGGCCAGCGGACCGGACAGGGTCGCGACCTTATTCCGCCGCCGCCACTGGTCCGTCGGCCAGCGGGTGAACCAGACGGAGACGAAACGCCGTGTCATCCCAGGCAACCTCCCATCGTCCCGAACCACCGCCCCGCGCCCGCAGCAACGACACGTGCCAGCGCGGTCTTCCCCCTTCCTCATGCGCCGGCGGGTCGCGCAGGGACGCGACATGCCAGCGGGTCAGCGCCGTTGACGGGGGCGGGCGGCCCAGGGGGGGCAGGATCAGGATGCCCAGTGCCCCCCCATCCTCCGCCGCCAGTTGCAGGCGCCGGCCGGCCACGGGGCCGGGCAGCACGCCATCCCCGACCACGGCGGCCAGCGCGGAACAGCGCAATGCCTCCTCCAGCACCCAGAGCGCGTCATCGCCACTGTCCGGACGCACCAGGATCAGCCGGCCCGCATCCAGGCCCAGCGCCGCCAGACCCGGCCCGTAAGGCATGTCGGCCTGGCCCAGCGCATCCCCCTTGTCCCGGTGCCGGCACCAGAGGATGGGACCGGGCGGCAGGGACGACAGCATGCAGGCGACAAGTCCATGGGCCCCGGCATCGGCCGGCGCCGGCAGGAATTCATGGCAGCCGCCCCGCACCAGCCCACCGCCCGGCAAGGCCGCATCCAGACAGGCCAGACCCAGCGACAGGGCGTTCCGCCCCTTGGGCGGGCGCACCCGGTCCATGATGGACAGCCGCTCCCGCAGGGCGGCGATGGTGGGGATCGTGTCGGTCATGGGTTTATTGTTCTTGTTTTGTTCTGTTTGGCAAGCGCTGAATCGAGAGGGGGCGGTTCGTTTACCCCGCGATCTGATCCCCCCTTTGTTCCTGGAACCGGCGCATAGCCGCCGTTACCCACTCCACAAAGGCCTTCACCGGCGGGCGACGGAAGTGCGGGGCGGGGGCGACAAGATGATAGGCGTCATAGGTGGCTGTCTGTGGATAAGGCCGCACAAGCCGGCCTGCGGCCACGTCGTCGGCGGCCAGGATCGTGTCACCCAGGGCCAGCCCCTGGCCCGCCATGGCCGAATCGATGGCATTGCCGGCATCGAAGAAGCGGGTGCCGCGCAACGGTGCCGTCACCGCCACGCCGGCCGCCCGGAACCAGGCATGCCAGGGCATGTCCACCTCTTCCAGCAGCAGATCCCCGTCCAGCAGGCGGGCGGGATCGGCCGGCAGCCGGCCGGCCAGATGCGGGGCGCAAACGGGGAAATTGACGATCGCGGACAGAAGCTGCGCCTGCAGTCCCGGCCAGGGGCCGCTGCCATACCGGATGCCCAGGTCGGCGCCCCCCTTGCGGAAATCGGCGGCCACCCGGGTGGCATCCACCACCACCTCCACCTCGGGATGCCGGGCCCGGAAATCGCCCAGGCGCGGGATCAGCCAGCGTTGGGCAAAGGATGGTTCGACCGACAGGATCAGGCGCGACCGGCCGGCCACGGGCGGGGTCGTGCGCAGCAGGCCCGTCGCCCCTTCGATCAGGTCGAACGCCGTCACGGCGGCATCGCGATAGGCACGCCCCGCATCGGTCAGCGACAGGCCGCGATTATGCCGGGTGAACAGGGCACAGCCCAGCCAGGCCTCCAGGTCGCGGATCTGTCGCGACAGGGCGGGATGTGCCACGTTCAATTCCTCTGCCGCCCGGCTCAGGCTTTCATGACGGGCCGCTGCTTCGAAGGCGCGCAACTGGGTCAAGGGTGGCAGGCGGCGCATCGGACCTCCAGCGCCATGCCCCCGGTGACGGGGCTTGGCTGTAACTTTAAATTACAGCCACTGTATTTGATTGATATTAGACGTCAAGCCAGGTTTCCGTGATGATGGCGTTCACAACCCGACGTTTTTTCAAGGAGCCAAGCCATGATCCGCCGGAATTGCACGTCCGGGCCCGCCAACTGGCCTTTCGCGACGCTGTTCAGCCTTCTTTCCTGCCGTTTCCCGCCTGTTTTCCCTTGCCATCGGCATTGACAGCGAGGGGTGGATTACGGCAGTTGATGGGCACCCCAGTGCCGGGCGGACGGCCGCCCTATGCCTAAAATTGCCGGGATCGACCAAGATGACCGACGTCGCCAACGCCGACGCTCCCCAGATGCCGCTGCTGTACAAGAACCCCGTCGCGGTCAGCGCCACGCAGCACGCCGATGTGAAGGTGAAGCGCAATCGGACTTTCCGGTATGCGTCGACCATTCACGCCGTGCCCGTGCTGGCGGAAGAGATGCCGCTGCTGCAGAATCATTACCCGCTGGTGTTCGGCCCCGGCCCGTCGGCCGGCGTGATGGCCCTTCTGGGCCTGCGCGCGGGCGAGAACCTGTTCATCCGCGAAGATGGCACCTGGGCCTTCAATTCCCAGATCCCCGCCTATATCGGTCGCTATCCGTTCATCCTGGTCGAAATGCCGGAAGATAAGCGTCTGGTCCTGGTCATGGAAGAGGATGAGGAAATCCTGGTCCGTGGTGAGGGTTCCGAAGGTGACATGCAGCTTTTCAAGGATGGCAAGGGCACCAAGGAAGGTGAAGACATCCTGAATTACTGCGTGGCCTTCAACCAGTCCGCCCGCCAGACGCAGCTCTTCTGCGAAGAGGTGGAGAAGCTGGGCCTGCTGGTCGATCAGCGCGCCGAAGTCGTGACCCCGGCCGGTAAGCAGCTCTCGCTGTCCGGTTTCCGCGTCATCGACGAAGCCAAGTTCAACGCCCTGCCGGATGAGACCTTCCTGGAATGGCGCAAGCGCAACTGGATCGGTCTGGTCTATGCGCATTTTGTGTCGCTGGGCCGCTGGCAGAACCTGATCGACCGCCTGCCCAAGGACGTCTGATCGGTCTGGTCCCCAGATCCGCGTAAAATGGAACGGCCCCGGTGGTTCCCCACCGGGGCCGTTTTCATTGAAGGGGCGGGGAAGGGGCCGGTTATTTCGGCTTGGTTTCCACCGTGGCGCTGGCGGCGGCACTGGCATTCACGTCCTGCGCCGGGGTCGCGGCCGTCGGGGTTGCCGGCTTTTCCGCCGTGGCGCCCGTCGATGCCGTCACTGCGCCGGTGGCGGCCGGTGCGGCGGCCGTGGCATTGGCGGCGGTCTGCGTGGTTGCCTTGGCGCCCTGTGCCGTCTTGTCGATGGCGCCCGTCACGGTGCCCTTGGCGGCGTCAGTGGTGGCCGTGGCGGTGGCGGCCGCCTTTTCCTTGGCCTTGTCACCGGTCTTTTCCGCCCTGGTCGACACCTCATGCTTCAGGCGGGTGGCGGGGCCACGGGTTTGGTCCAGGGTGGAACCGGCGTCCAGGCCCGTTCGCAGACCGGCGCCGCCATTGGCGCCCAGGCTGGTCCCCGCCACACCCTGCACGGTGCCGCCCAGTCCGGCGGCACCATTGCCACCAACCAGTTGCGCCTGGGCGGCGCCGGTCAGCAGGGCGACGGTCAGGCCGGTCATCAGCATCACGGTGCTACGCATTTGATCCTCCGGGTTCTGTCTTGTGGGGGGCGTCGCCTTCTGGCTTCGTCGTTCCCCCGACACCTCCATGAAGCCGTCCGGAAATGGCGGCCGAAAGACCACGATCGGGCGAAGTGCCGGAATTTGCGCGACATTTCCGCGTCAGATCCGGCACCGATCCGCCACAATTCATCTCCGCCCGCCCTGATCGGGACAAGTTCGTTCCCGCAAATAAATTGATATTGATTCTCACCCGCATTCTGAATATTGATATTGCGAGTGGTTCGCAATTGAGTGTGGGAGTTGGGATCGTGAGTTGCCGGAACATGACGGCGTTGCCCCTGGTTTTGCTGGCCCTGGCGGCCCCGTCCGCAGCGCAGGAGATGCAGGTGGCCGATGCCGCCGATGTGCAGGTGAGCGAGATCACGGTGATCGCCACCCGGACGCCCAAGGAAACGGTGGAGGCTCCGGCAACCGTCAGCGTCATCGGTGCCGAAAAGGTCAAGGACCGGATGATCACCGACATCAAGGATCTGGTCCGTCACGAACCGGGTGTTTCCGTCCGCTCCGCCCCGTCGCGCTTCACGGCGGCTGGCGCCAATACGGGCCGCGACGGCAATAGCGGCTTCAACATCCGCGGGCTGGAAGGCAACCGCGTTCTGATCCAGACCGATGGCATCCGCGCCCCCGACGCCTTCAGCTTTGGCGGGCAATCGGTGGGTCGCGGCGACTATGTCGACCTGGACCTGCTGAAATCGGTGGAAATCCTGCGCGGCCCGGCATCCGCGCTTTACGGCTCCGACGGGCTGGCCGGTGCCGTCAGCTTCGTGACCAAGGACCCGGAGGATTTCATCACGGCCGGCAAATCCTATGGCGGGGAGGTGAAGGCCGGCTATACGGAGGCCGACCGGGGCTGGGGCAAGGGCATGGTCCTGGCCGGCAAGGTTGGCGCCTGGTCTGCGATGCTCGCCTATAACCGCCGCGATACCAAGGAATTGGAGAACAAGGGCAGCATCAGGACGGCCAACAGCACCCGCACCGCGCCCAACCCGCAGGATATTGCCGACAATTCCGGGATGGCAAAGCTGGTCTGGCAGCCGACGGCAGAGCATACGCTGCGCCTGACCTATGAACTGTTCGACCATGACATGGACGCCGATGTGCTGACGGCTATCGCGGTGCCGCCGCTGGCCGCCACCAGCGTGCTGGGCCTGCAGGCGCATGACACGGTGCGCCGCAACCGCATCAGCCTGGATCACCGCTATGACCCGGCCGACACCGGCGCCCTGGACAGCCTGCACTGGACCTTGTACCGCCAGGACAGCGACACGCGGCAATATTCGGCCGAAGACCGCAACACCGCCGCCGACCGGCTGCGCATCAACACTTTCGACAACAAGGTCACGGGCCTGAATATCGATGCCAGCACCCGCCTTGCGGGCGACGGTATCAGCCATCTGCTGGTCTATGGCGGCGATTACTCCCTGACCGAACAGGTGGGAACCCGTAGCGGCACGGTCCCGCCGGCGGGGGAGACCTATCCCACCCGTGCCTTCCCCACCACCGACCACACGCTGGCCGGCCTGTTCATCCAGGATGAGGTGACGCTGCTGAACGGCGCGCTCTCGCTCTATCCCGCCATCCGCTACGATTATTACAAGATCGACCCCAAGAATGATCCGCTGTTCGTGGGCACGCCCACGGGGCAGAGCGATGATCATTTCTCACCGAAATTCGCCGCCCTTTACTGGCTTTCCGACAATGCCGGCCTATTCGCCAATTATGCGGAAGGGTTCAAGGCCCCGGCCCCCAGCCAGGTGAATAACGGTTTTTCCAACCCGATCCAGAATTACCGCTCCATCTCCAACCCCGACCTGAAGCCGGAAACCAGCCGGACCGTGGAACTGGGCCTGCGCCTGCGCGGGGCCGACTGGCAGGGCTCGGTCACGGGGTTCAAGGGCTGGTACGACGATTTCATCGATCAGATCCTGGTATCCGGCAGTTTCACGGCCGCAAACCCCGCGACCTATCAATATGTCAACCTCTCCAAGGTCACCATCCATGGGCTGGAGGCCAAGGCGAACTTGGATGTCGGCCAGGGTTTCGGGCTGGTTGGCGGTGCCGCCTATGCCAAGGGTACACAGGAGACGGGGGGTGTGAAGGCGCCGCTGGACAGCATCGATCCGGTGAAGGTGACGCTGGGCATCAGTTGGGAGGAGCCGGAGGACGGCCGCTTCGGCGCCAGCCTGTCGGCCATCTATTCGGCGAAGAAGTCCACGGGCCGCATTGCCGCCGCCTGCACCGGCGGCTGCTTCACGCCCGGTGACTTTGTGGTGCTGGACGCCACGGCCCGCTGGCGGGTGACCGATTTCGCCACCCTGCGCGCCGGCCTGTTCAACATCACCGACCGGAAATACTGGTGGTGGAGCGATGTGCGCGGCCTGTCCGCCACCTCTGCCGTCCGTGACAGCTATACCCAGCCCGGCCGCAATGTCAGCGCCTCGCTGACGGTCAGCTTCTAAGGAAACCCCCGATGACCAAATCCCTGAAATATGGCCTGATGGCGCTGATGCTGCTGGCGGCGGCACCGTCCTTCGCCCAGGATTCCGGCGGCTGTGGTAAGCCGGACTGCACCGCCTTCAATGCCGACCGCGCGTCCATCCTGGCCATGGCCGGCACCTACCGGGTGAAGTTCGACTTCAAGGAAACGGTGGCCATCGCGCCGGGATATGAACCGATCGAGCCCAAGCGCAGTGGCGGGTACGAGGCGGTGCGCGTCATCGAGGATACGGGCCGCACCATCCGGCTTCAGCATCTGCTGGTCGTGAAGGATGAGAATGAAAAGCCCGTCATCATCAAGCATTGGCGTCAGGACTGGATCTACGAGCCGGAAACGGTGCTGACCTATGAAGGCCCGGACCAGTGGAAACTGTCGCCTGTTCCCGCCGCCCAGCGCGCCGATGCCTGGGCACAGACGGTCTGGCAGACCGATGACAGCCCGCGCTATGGCGGGGTGGGGCAGTGGAAGCATGATCGCGGTGAACATCGCTGGATCAGCGCAGAGACGGGCCGGCCGCTGGCGCGGCGCGACGCCATCCGCAAGCCCATCTATGACCGTTATTACGGCACCAACCGCCATGCCCTGACATACCAGGGCTGGGTGCATGAGCAGGACAATGCCAAGGTCGGCATCCGCGACGGCAAGCCGACCACCATCGTGCATGAGGTGGTGTTGAACAGCTATGTCCCGTCCACCGACTTCGATTTTGCGGCGGCCGACGCCTATATGGCCAGGACCGGCACCTTCTGGGCCGCCGTGCGCAAGGAATGGGACGATGTCGCCGCCCGTCATGGCGGCATCCATCTGGTGCAGGAAGCGGAGAACGGTTCCAGCACCGGCAAACAACTGATGGAACTCGCCGACAAGGTGGCCGAGGGCAAGGTGGGAACGGCCGATGCCGTGTCCCAGGCCCGCCACCTGATCAACGGCGCAACAGGACCGGCCGCCGCCACGGCCGGCGCGTCGCGGGGGTGACGCGCGTCCGGGGTTCCGATGGTATTACGCATCGGAGCCCCGGATGGAATTCAGGCGGCCGGGTCCGTACCGGTCCGCCACAAAACGGTGCCCGCATCCGACGAGGTCAGGCGATGGCCGGAAAGGCCAGCCGGATGCGGGTTCCCTTTCCCCCGTGGGCAGGGGCGGCGGACAAGCTGCCGCCATGCCGCATGGTCAGCAGCGTCGCCAGATACAGGCCCAGACCCAGGCCGCCGACGCCGGCCGTCAGCGGATCGCCGCCGCGCAGGAAGGGCCGCCCCATGCCCGACAGCACCTCCGCCGGCAGTCCCGGGCCATCGTCGCTGATATTGACCACCACCCCGGCCGGGGTGGCTTCGCCATCGATACGCACATGGCTGTGTTCGGGCGTGTGGGTGACGGCATTGTCCAGCAGGGCGAACAGGATCTGGCGCAGGGCCAGCGGGTCGGCGCGCAGG